>JBHGBE010000003.1:0-121451 GCA_041946855.1 Phycisphaerae bacterium
GTGCTCTGTTCTGGTACCGCCGGTTGCACCGACTAACGGTTTTGAGATAGTTTCTTAGTATTGGTTCGCTCCGGCGACACTGTACGCGGATGGGAGCCGGGTGTCAAACGGAACGGCCGTTCGGAAAGGTGACGACATCTTGCGCCTGTGCGGCGACGACTGAGATCACCGGGCGGGCCGGCCGGCGGGGCCGTAGCGCTTCAGGTCGAGTATCTCCGCGATGTTGTCCGGCCCCGGGGCGTCCTGATACCGGCCGGCGGTCTTCCACTTGTCCAGCAGGCGGTACGACTTCTCGTCGACGAAGATGTCCGCGGCGCTCTTCACGGCCTGCGAGTGCTGCTCGAATCCCTTCTCCCGCATCTGGTCCAGACTGAACACCTGCCGCGCGAACCGATACCGCGGCGGGGCCGTGTAGAGGTTGTAGTCCATGTAGCGGAGGTGCCGCTGCTCACCATCATTTATGAATTCGTTGCTGGAGTCGTTGTAGGCGGTTACTTCCTTGCCGGAAGCGATGACGATGTTGTTCCAGAGGTATGAATTCCACATCTGGCCCGCCCAGTGCCCGGCAAGCACGTTGCCGCGGAGCAGGTTGTCATGCACGTCGGTCCCGTCCACGATGTACCCCAAGGCCACACCGCCGTCAAGGACGTTGTCGTAGATGTGGTCCTTCATGTACTTGCCTTGGTTGTTGCCCAGGAATGCGTACTCGGAGTTCCGCGTGGAGAAGTTGCGGCGAAACGTGTTGTTGGTCCCCGAATCCTTGTCGCGAAGGCCGCCGTTGTTGTCGTAGACGTAGTTGTCCTCGATGATGCTGTTCTCGGTCGTGTAGGCCTGGATCGCGCAACTGTTGCCTGACTTGCCCTTCCAGCCGTGGATGACGTTGTGGTGTATCCACGCGCCGTCGGCGTGCTCCAGGCGGATGCCGCAGTGGTTGTCGGCAGTGTCGACATACTCTCCTATGACCTCGCAATAGGCGACCTCGGCGCCCTTGCCGGAGATGCGATAAACGTTGCCGCTGACGATGAAGCCTTCGTACCTCACGTAGTCCAGCGGCGGACCTGAAGTAGCGTTGCCCAGGAGTGGCTGGCCGCCCTCGGCGCGGGCCAGCGTCACGGTCTCGCCGGGACAGGCCCGAAAGGAGATCGGTTTGCCGGGCAAGCCGGACTTGGAGGGCCGAATGTACCCCAGGTAGTAGAGCGTCTTTGCCGGCGCCGTGCGGAAAGCGTACTGGCCGCCCTTGAACCAGAGCGTGTCGCCGGGCTCAAGGACCTGTAGGGCCTTGGTCAGCTTCCCGTCGGGGCCGGGCATGTCCGCCATGCCGAAGGGGTCTTCCTTCGTACCCGCGCCAGGGCCTGGCCGGGTGCAGACATAGTACTCACGGCCTGTGGGTCTCGACGGGCTTGTCGCAGAACCGCTGGCGGCCGTGGCGCCGGCCGGCCCGCTCATCAACTCGCGTTCGCCCAGCACGCCGGCGACAAGCAGCGCCAGCAGCCCCGCAACCCACACGCCCGCGACTGCGCTCAGCCGCTTCATGTCATTGCCCTCTTGCGTCTCCTCAATCAGTCGCCTGCGTCAGGGACAAGTCGTCGATCCAAAGCTCCCCGTAGGTCTGGATGTAGATGAAGACCAGGACATCGACCATGTCGCCGGCCTTCTTGTTCTTGGGAACGGGGACGGTGATGGTGCCCGCGACCTCGGTCCAGTCGTAATCAGGCTTGACGGGCAGGCCGATGCTGGCGAACCCGTCGCCCGGATCGCCCTCGAAGTTCACCCGGCAGGTGCCGCTGTATCCGCCGACGGCCTTGAACCAGCTCGTGAAGTGCAGCTTCGACCCGGCGGCGACCTTGACGGCCTCGGAGCCGATGCCGCCCCGGCCCTTCTCGCGGCAGACCAGGCGCGCGCAGAGCTTGCCCGTGTGGCCGGCGCCGAGCTTGATGTCGTAGTCGCCGCCGTCCCAGAAGCCGCTGTAGCCCCAGTGGGCGAACGGGCTGCGGGCAACGCCGTCAAGATAGCCCTTGCCCCACGGCTCGTCGTCCTTCGGCGGCCCGCTACGGTCCTCGAAGGATGGGTTCAAGAGCAGGTTGGCGCCGGCCGCCGCGGGGGCGGATGAGGCAGCGGGCTTTGTCGTCGGCGCTGCCCCCGGCTGGGCAACGAGCGCTGACGCACTGACGATGACCGACACTGCTACGATGCCTGTCCACAAGTATCTCATTCGATGTCCTCATTGGGTGCATTGTGGATTGTGTACTGTGAATTGCGCTGGTTCGGGTCCAGCAGGCAACTCACAATCCACAATCCGCAATCACTTGAGCTTCTCTATCGCCTCGGCCATCTTCGCCCTGTACGCGACGTACTTTGCGGGGTCGGTGTCATAAGCGCCCGACTCCTTGACCAGCTCGTCAATCGCCAGGAGCTTGCGTGCCGCATCGACGGCGGGGCCGGCCTTCTTGGCCGCCTCCGCCTTGGTAACCAGGTCGTTGAGCGTCCAGAGGTACTCGTAATCCTCCAGGCCGTCGCGGAACGCCTCGAAGCGGATGGAGGAAAGCGGGCCGTCCGGCCCGGGGTAGACGAGGTATCCATCGCCGTTATAACGGCCGAAGGCGTTGGCCTTCCACGGGATCTTGGGCCACTTGTCGCCCTTGGCCTGCCAATTGGTGCCCCAGGCGTTGGGCGACCAGTACTCGAAGCCGTTGACCTTGTACTTCCAGCAGATCCAGAACGTCGCCCGCATGTCCAGGAGCGGGTACTCGATGAAGAAATTGGGGTGGTCCATCGGGTAGCAGCAGATCGCCAGCCAGACCTCCGCTCCCTTCTTCTGCGATTCGGCGACCCCGGCCTTGTGGTACTGCGTGACGTACACGTCGAAGACATCCGCGAAGCCCGTAAGCTCCTTGACGCCCTCGGGCTCGTTGAGGCACTGGAGTATGCGTGCCTCCGGCGCGGCGGCCTTGATGGCCTTGTCGATCTTCTTGACCTCCGGCCAGGCGGACTTGGGCGCCTCGTCGTAGACGTAGACGTAAGCCTTGTCGGCCCAGCCCTTGGCGCGGAGGTGGTCGCCGTAGGCCTTCATCTTCTCGCTGAAGTCCTTGACGAACTGCTCGGTGTACTCCTTCTGCCCGGCGCGCCGGAGGTTGGGGGCTATGCCCATGATGAAGGAGTTCATCCCCTTGCCGATGAGCCGCTCCAGCGTGGCGTCGATTCCCTTGAAGTCGTAGCCGTCCTTGCCCTTGTTCAGGTATGCCACGACCTCGCCGCCGGGGCCAAGCCTGTGTTCCAGCAGGAAGTCCTCGTACATCTTGACGATGTCGCCCTGCCTCTTGTCGCCGGCGGCGTTCCACTGGTTGCCGTAGAACGCGCGGATGACGCCGCCGCCCAGCCAGGTCAGCGTCCGCAGGTGCGTCTGGTCGGTCAGGGCGAAGTCCCAGACATTCAGGTTCAGGGGGATGGTGGTCGGTTTGAGGTTTTCGGGGCTGACGGTGATGGTCACAGTCCCCGTGTACGCGCCGGCAGGGCATTCCTTGGGCGTCTTGAGCGTGATCCAGACCGGCACGCGCGAGAGCTTGTCGATGGTGAACTCGCCCGCAGACATCAGCGGGTCGGGATAGCTGCCCAGGCCGCGCTCGGCGAAGTACGGCGGCATGACCGTCGTCTCGATGTAATCGACGCGCTCCCACTTGAGGGCCGAGGCGGGGATCGACGCGCCGCCCGGGCCGGTAAGGTCGCTGAACTTCACTTCCTTGACCGTCACGGGCCGCCACGGGGCCTCGATGACGACCTGGGCCGACTCGTACTCGTTGCGCGCGGCGGCGATGTCGATCTTGTCGGCCTTGACCGACGGCGCGTAGTCGTCGCCCTGGAATATCTTCTCCAGCGCCGAGACGACGTTGACGCGATAGCCGATGGAGCCCTGCGGCTCGGGGATGGCCCTGGGCCGCTTGGGGCCGGCGGCCGGCTCATCGGGGGACTCGGCGATGGCGTTCACATCGACCTTCTCAAAGGTGAAGTCGTCGATCCACACGGAACCTTCGCACGTGCTGTAGATGAACACCGCGATGGTCTGCTCGCCCCCGGACTTGCCGCCGGCCACGACGGCCCGCTGCGAGAACTTCGTCCAGTCGAACGAGCCGGTCTTGAGGTCCTTGCTGGCCCAGCCGTCGCCGGGGGAGCCCTCGAAGTTGAGGAATATCCGCCCGCCCTTGGCGTCCTTGGCCTTCATCCAGAAGGAGACCTTGATGATCTCGCCGGCCTTCAGCTTCACCGGCGAGCAGGCGATGCCGCCGCGGCCCTTCTTGGCGCACGTTATCTGGCAGGACTGCTTGCCGGTGTGGGCGTCGCTGGACACGGCCACCGTGTAGTCGCCCTTGTCCCACTTACCGCCGAAGGCCCAGCCCTCAAACGGCGACTGGCTGGTGCCGCCGTAGTAGTCGCGCATCTTGGCGTCCATGCCGGCGAACATGTCCTTCGTCTTGCCGTCCTCGAAGGAGCCGTTGGGGACCAGGTTCTCGGCAAGGGCGGGTAGTCCCACCACAAGCACCACGATCGCTGCTAACGCGGATCCAATCTTCATGTCGCTTCCTCGTGTAAAGAACGCCTTCGTACCTGCGCCAAGACGACCACTACCATAACCTCAAGGGTGCTTCGTGTCTCGAAACTACTTTCCAAGTTTCTCGATGGCCTCTGCGATGCGATGCCGCGTGTCGAGCACCAGCTTCGGGTTGCTCGTGTAGCTCAGGTCCTTCTTGCACAGGTCATCCGACAGATCAAGGAGTTTCCTGGCCTCATCGGCGGCCGGGCCGGTCTTGCCCTCCAGACGGATCTTCAGCAGCGCCAGGTATTCGTAATCCTCGAAACCATCCCGCAGCGCCTCGAAGCGGATGGACGAAAGCAGCGTGTTGTCCGGGCCGGGGTAGACGAGGTACCCTTCGCCGTTGTGGCTGGTGAACGAGTTGGCCTGCCAGCGGCTCTCGACCTCATCGACGCACTTCTTGTCGCCCAGCGACTTAACGCACGGGCCCCAGGCATCCGTGTCCCAGTACTCGAAGCCCTGCACGCCCATCTTCCAGCTAAGCCAGCCGATGATGCGGGCGTCCATGACGGGGTAGTCCAGGAGGAGGTTGGGATGGTCCGCCGGCCAGACGCACACGCACCACCACGTCCTGTCGCCGGCCGCCAGGCGCTTGGGGGCCGCGCCCTGGTTGAACTGCGAGATGTTCACGTCCCACACATCGGCGAAGCCCGTCAGCGCCTCCACCCCCTTGGGGTCGTTAAGGCACTGGAAGACCGTCAGGTCCTTGCTGACCTCCTTGGTCCTGCGGTAGTTCTCCTTGCAGGCGTCCCACATGGAGCTCGGGGCCTCGTCGATGTTGTAGACGACCGCGTCCTTCAGCCAGCCCTTGGACTTGAGGAAATCACAGTAGGCGGCCATGAACTTCTTGAAGTCGGCGCGGTACTCGGACGAGTATTCCTTAGGGAAGCCATACTTGCCGAGTTTGACGAACCCGGCCGCTACGAACGTCGTCATGCCGCGGTCGAAGAGGAACTTGCCCCACTTTTCGGCCTCGGAGAAGTCCCACGCGCCGTCGGCGTTGGCCTTGGCGGGGTAGCCGGGCTTGAGCCAGCCCCATGCCTTCATCGCGTATCCGCCGGGAGGCAGGCGGTGCTTGCACAGGAAGTCGAAGTACATCTCCTTGAGCTTGTCGTACTCCGGGGTGCCTTCCTTGACGCCGTAGAACTTGGCCCGCGGCCCGCCGTCCAGCGTCATGGTCGAAAACGCCGGGCGCTTGGGCAGGTCGAAGTTGAAGACGTGGACCTTCAGCGGGACGGCCACCGGGTCGACGCCGTCGGCCGTCAGCGTGATAGCGCCTGTGTAGTCGCCAGCCGGCGTGCCGCTCGGCGCGAAGACGCTCACCCAGATCGGCTGGACCTTGCCGGCCGGCACGTCCGCCTGCTTGATGTTCAGCAGCGGGTCGGGCCACAGGCCGGACCCCTCGGGCGTGTACTTCTCCGGCGAGACACAGTGGACGAAGCCCACGAAGTTCGTCGTAACGTTGTCCTTGGACAGGACGGCCTTGCCGTCGGCCGACTTCAAGTCGCCAACGGCCGCGCACAGGTTCTTCAGATCGCGCCCGACGCCGCTTATGAACACCTGCACGGCCTCATGCTCGCCGCGGGCAAGCTCGATCCGGGCGTCATTCCACAGCGGCCCGCGATACGGCTCCTCACGCGGCCGCTTCCTGATAGGCGACTCAATGCCGATTTGGAACGGGACCTTCTTCGTGACGACGGTGAACGCGCCCTCGCTCCGCGTCCAGGGACTGGCGGCCCTCTTGTCGTCCACGGCCCGGATCCGCAGGCAGAACGCATCGCCCGCCGCCAGCTTGGATGTGTCCCAGGCGTAATCGCGGGCCTCACCGGGGATGTCCGCCGCAAGGGGCTTCCATTCGGCCTTGTCGCCAGCGGAGGCGTTGTCGGCGTATTCGAGCTCAAAGTGGATCTTGTCGCCGTTGGCATCCGGCGGGTCGGGCGTGGTCCAGCGGACGACGTGCTCGGTCCCGGCCCGGATGCCGTCGAGGCGCGAGGCGAACGTCGGTGCGAACGGCGGCAGGTTCTCCAGCGGCACATACGTGATCTTCAGCGCCGGCCGCTCCTTCACCGCGCTCCAGTTGAAGCCCCTGAACCACAGGCCCCACCCGCCGTCCTTGGGATCGTGCGTCATCGACTTGATGCGGAAGACATACCCGTGGTTGGACGAGGGATCGTCGATCCACTTCTGGACGGTGGCTGGGTCCAGCTTCCACGTGACGTAGCTGGGGCGAAGTGTCTTCTCCTTTTCGGGGAACCTGTCGCCCTTGAGGACCATCTCGGCGTCGGCCTTGTCGGCGATGTGGTCCTTGTCGCCGTCGAGGCAACGCTCGAGGACTATGTTGTAGGTGGTCATCGACCACCACTCGTCGAAGTAGTAGAAGGTCATCTCGGCCGAAAGGACCTTGACCTTGCCGGGTGGGATCCGCGCGTCGAGGCCGTCAAACTTCACCAGGTGCCTGTAGGAGTTGTACTCATCGAGGATGGCCTCGCGGTTGGCCCTTCCAAGCTTTATCTGGTTCTCGGTCCACTCGTCGATGGTCCGCTTCTTGTCCTCGGTCAGCTTGATTCCCTTGGGCGACCTGGTGTCGCACGAGCCACCCTTGTAGCCGTCCAGGCCATTCTGGAAGACCACCGTCACGGGCTTGTCCTCGGCCCTCGCGACGGAGGAGCACATCGCCACCGCGGCGACAGCCAACAGCGTCCGGTTCACGTTCATCGTGCGCCCTTTCGCGCGAGCGGCAGGCTCATCTCGCAATCATACATGGAACGTCGCCGCCGCTGAGGGGATTCGCTATTTCGCGGCGAAGCACGGCGAGAGCAGCCCCATGTCGTCGATCAGCCTCGCCAGATAGGCGCGGTGGCGATGGAGCTTGCCGAGCATGGCGTCCCAGTAGCACGGCCTGTCCAGCGAACCCCGGCCGTCGTCGCCGAACTTGTTGGGGTCGTCGGCAAAGCGCGTACGGTCCCACTCGCGATCTGCCTGCCTGCACAGGCGCTGGGCGACCCGGAGCCGGCGGGCCAAGAAGCGGGCGATGTAGTCGCGGTTTGGCCTCAGGTCCGCCCCGCGGCACCAGCGGCCCTCGGCGTTGGCCAGCAGGCGGTAAAGCTCCTTTGCGTCGGCCGCGCCCTGAAGGCCGAAGGCGTCGATCCGTGCGGCCAGGACGAGTGCGTTGAACGCGGGGCGGTTGCGGCGAACGTTGCCGGCCGCGGCCTTGAGAACCGCCAAACAATCATCCACGATATTCTTCCGCGCTGCGAAGCCAGGTTCCTCCGCCACCTGCGCGGCGACGTGCATGGCCAGCGGCGAGGCCCAGGTCAGCGACATCTCGCGCTCGCCCTGGAGCACCTGCTCGTGCAGGCGCCAGATCGCCCGGCCGACGGAGGTGGCACTCAACGCAGAGGACGCGGAGGACGCAGAGAGCTTCAGGCTCTCCCTCTCATCATCTCTGCCAACTCTGCGCCCTCTGCGTTGACCCGCCTCGCCCTCGGGCAAGCCGAAGAAGTCTTCCGCGAACCACGCCATCGTCTTGACCTTGTCCAGGGGCCTGCCGGCCGTGAGCATTCGCCCCGTGTACGCGACGGCCGGCAGGTACGCATCGCGCAGACCGCGCCAGCTTGTCCACCACGTGTTGACGATGCCCAGGACCTTGCGGCGGCCCATCTTCGCGACGGCCGTCACCATGTCGTCCATGTTGCGGAAGTTCTGCGCGTTGGGATGGACCAGGTCCGAGTGATGGCACAGGGCCGGCGCGGCGATGGACTGGAACCCTGCGCGTGTGCTCCGTGCGAATGCGTCGAGGCGCAACTCGTCGTACTGCCACTGGGTCATAATGATGTCTTTGGGCAGCACCTTGAGCATGGCCGGCTGGCGTTCGATGTGGTCCGCCCAGATGATCATCCGCTTGCCGCAATTGCGCGTGACGATGTCGTGTATTGCCAGCGTGTGCTGGGCGTATATCCACCACTCAGGCCGACCCCGGCCGCGCCTGCGGCATCGCGGGCAGCCGCCGAAATTCACCTCGTCCAGCCCGGCGTGGAAGTAAGGGCTGGGGAAGATGGATGCCACTTCCTCGATGATCTCGCCGAGCAGTTTGGCTGTCTCGGGCCGCGACGGACAGACCGCGTTGAAGTGAGTCGTGTCGCCGTCGGCCAGGTGCGCGTACTGCGGCAGGCGAGTGATGAACCGGCCGTGACCCAGCGACTCAACCTCCGGCACCACGTCAAGGCCCAGGTGCTCGGCCTTGCGGACCAGCCGCCTCATCTCTTCCTTTGTGAATGCGAACGGCGAGGCGATTTCCGGGTGAGAATCGAGCTTCAGATGGAAGCCCTGGTCATCGGCGAAGTGCCACCAGAGCGTGTTGAAGCCCCATCGGGCAAGGTGGTCCAGCAGACTGAAGTAGAACTCGTGCCTTTCGATCTGGCGGGACACATCCAGCATCAGCCCGCGAATTGCAAACGGCGACAGCCTGGTCCTACTGCGCATTACAGACTGCTCCTTTCATGGCTTGTGTACAACTCGGTACAGCAGCGCTCGCGACGACATCTCCGGCAGGTCGAACTCCAGGCCATCCGAACATAGCTTGTCGCCACCGGCCGTGAAGCTCTTGCCGGTGTACACGTCAGTGAATTCGTAGATGGCCTTGGCGTCCAGGCCCTTCAGCGGGAACTTGCGCTTCTGTTCCGCCGACTTGAGGCGGAATACCTGGACGAAGCCCTCGCCGGCCTTGGGGTCGTGGAACTGCCAGCCCGACCACGTGTCCAGCGTCCGCAGCTGGCCCGCCAGTGCGTAGAAGTCCTCGGACAGGTACTTGCGGACCTTCTTGTACGCCTCGACGTTCTTCTTGACTTGGTCCTTCATCGCCTGCGGCCATTCGTGCAGCCGCCCGCGGGACCCGAACGCCCCGGCAAAACAGGTCTGGAACGTAATATCGGGGAACTTGTAGTCGGCTTTCCGGCAGGCCGCCGCATTGGGCGGCATCGCGACGCACTGCATGTTGCCCGGTATGAATCGGTTCAGGCCCTCCACGTGGAAGCGGCATATTTGCGGGTCGTCTATCTGATCGCTGATCCAGATGGTGCCCCGGCGCTGGATGGTCGGCAGGTCGATCCGGTTGCCGCCGCCGGCGCAGCTCTCCAGTATCACGTCGGGATGATTCTTCACGAGCCAGTCTTCTACGGCGTGGACGCCCTCCAGGTGGCGGATCTGCGTGATGCCCTTGCGGCCCTCAGTATCGCGGGCCGCCCAGTACGGCGTCGCGTCCTGGTTCATGTCCCAGCGGATGTACCGCAGTCCAAGCTCCTTGATGTACCGGTCGAGCACCTTGCAGAAGTACTCCGGCACGCCGGGTGAGCCGAAGTCAACTTGCCCCCACCGCCGCTTGGGGATGTAGATGACCCAGTCCGGGTGCTCCTTCGCCAGGCGCGAATCGGGGCCACACCGCTCCGGCTCGAACCACAGGCCCATCCGCATGCCCTTGGAGCGGACGTAGTCGGCCAGCTTGGCTAGCCCCGAGGGGAAGCGGGCTGGGTCCGCGCCGTCCTCCCAGTTGCCCAGCGGCTCGCTGATGGCCTTCCACGTGGTCTGCATGTCGGTGTACGGGGCCTTGGGCGTGCCCTTGTACCAGCCGGCGTCGACGAGGAAGACTTCCTGGCCGATCTCGGCGGCGACATCCGCCAGCGACTTGAGCATCTTCTCGTCGAGGTCCGCGCCTATGTCGAACCACGTGCTGTAGACCACGGGGGCCAGGAGCGGCCCCTTGCCGCCCGTCGGGAGGTAGCGGTCGCGGATCAGCCGGCGGAGGGCGTTCGTGCCGTCCTGGCTCGTGCCGCGGTAGCACCCGACGAGGATGCTCGGGCCGGCGATCTCCTCGCCCGGCTTGAGCTTGATGTCGATGTCCGCCACGCCGCCGTGGATGCGAAGCGTACCGGCGGCCGCGTCAAGCTGGATGGACGCCTTCCACTGTCCCGTCCAGCCGACGCCGACGAATATGCCCGCGGCCTTGGCCGGGTTGTCGGTGAAGAAGAAAGGCAGGTTCGCGAGGGATGACTTGCCCTTGTCGCCGCCCAGCACGACCTGTGCCTTTGCCGGCGGCGGGCCAAGAGCCGTTGTCTCCATGGCGAAGTCCTTGGGAGGGAACTTGTCCTCCGCCCCGCCGCCTCCGCACGTGATGACCGACAGGCCCTTGGTTATGTCGCCCTCGAAGGTCAGGTCGATGGCGTTGACGGCCGACAGGGCCGGCAGGTCTTCCTTGCCCTCGTTCTTGAACCTGACCGTGTACTCCACCGCCTCGAACTCCGGAAAGGCCCGTACCTGCCGCGTGACGGCCAGGGCCGATCCGCCGCGCGTACACGAGAAGCCCTTGCCAGCCTTCAGAGCATCGTGGAACGGGTGGGCGGACCTTACTGGCCAGGCCTTACTGATGCTCTCATCCGGCGGCCGGCTTGGTTGAGCCGCGGCGAACTGGTACGACATCGTCAGCACCAGCGCCGCCATCGCGGAGATCAAGAGGAACACTCTGGCGTCTATAGTGTCACCTCGGTTCTTTCGCCGCCTGATTCTGCCCCGCCGTGGCGGGCGGTCAAGGCAATTTCCAATCCGCGATCTGCAATCTACAATCTGAGACGAAATGGGCCTCATTGACATGTTATCCGGGATCGTGTGGGGGATGTCGCGCCAGGCCAGGCGGCGCCGGTGGCGACGGCGTCGGCGCAGCCTGCGCAGCGCGCCGCTGGAGGCCCTGCGCACGCCGAGCGCGGCCCAGGCCGAGCTGAGCCAGTCCCCACCGACCTGCCAGCAGGCCCTCTCGCGGTACGTGCGCTACCCATCGCACTTCGCCCGCGCCGACTCGGCCCGGCTGCTGGTCAACGGCGACCAGGCATACAGCGAGATGTTGGCCGCCATCGACGCGGCTGCCCTGACCGTCGACCTTGAGACCTACGCCATCCGGGACGACAATACCGGGCGGCGGTTCGCACTGGCGCTTCGGCGGGCCGCCAGGCGCGGCGCCCGCGTGAGGCTCCTGTACGACTGGGTCGGGAGCCTGGGCATCAGCGAGGGATTCATGGCGGATGTCATAGGGGCGGGGGTTGATGTCCGCGTCTATCACCCGCTGGCGATCACCCGGCCGTCCTGGGCGATCAACCGCCGCGACCACCGCAAGATATTGGTGGTCGATGGGCGGGTTGGCTTCACCGGCGGGCTGAACATAACCGACGACTTCGCCCCGCGTTCTGAGGGCGGGCGCGGCTGGCGCGACACTCACGTGCGGCTGGAGGGCCTCCAGGTGGCGCACCGGCTTGGGACGCTCTTCGAGTACGGCTGGCGGAAGGCCGTGCCGCACGCCGGTGTGGCCACTCGCAGGTCGCGGCTGAGCGCGGGCGTGCGGCGGCGATGGCGGCAGGCGATAGAGGACCTTGGCCGCGCCCGGAAGGCCCTGCCGCCTCCCGGCCAGTGCGGGCCTGGCGCCTGCCCGGTCTGCGCGGCAGGCGGGGCGGCCGTCGCGATCATCGGCAACGAGGAGTTCCGATACCGCCGCCGCATCTACCGCGCGTACATGTACGCCATTCGCAACGCGAGGCGCTACGTGCTCATCGAGAACGCCTACTTCATTCCCGACCGCGCGGTGCGGCGGGCGCTGGAGCGGGCCGCCAGGCGTGGCGTGACGGTGGCGGTGGCCGTCGCACGGAGGAGCGACGTGGCGACCGTCGCATACGCCAGCCGCCACCTCTACGGCGAGCTGCTGCGGCGCGGCGTGCGGATATTCGAGTGGCCCGAGGGTATGCTGCACGCCAAGACGGCCGTCATCGACGACGCCTGGTCCATCGTCGGCAGCTACAACTTCGACGCCCGAAGCCTGCTCCACCAGCTTGAGGCGGTGGCGGTCGTGGCCGACCCAGCCTTCGCCATTCGCCTGCGCGACCGGACGCTCGACGACATGGCCCGCAGCCACGAGGTCAAGCTCGCCTCATACCGTCGCCGGCCGTGGGTGCAGAAGGTGCTCGAGGTGCTGGCATACATGCTACGCAGGTGGCTCTGACGGCTCGCAGTTACGCCGTAAGGCGTTCCGCCCGTGCGAGGGGCAAGATGACCCCCTGCATTTCGTGCCAGACACTGGCATTCTTCATTTAATATGGAGGCGTGAGCAGGAGTAAGCGCGCAGAATCCGCCCAAGGCACTCAGACCTCCGACAAGGCGGCCACGCAGACCGCCGCAGAGGTGAGCATCCGGGCCTTTGTGCGGCGGCATCAGGTGTCGCTGGCGGCGCTTGCGCTTGCGGCCGTAGGCGGCGCGTGCTACGCCAATAGCTTCGGCGGGGCGTTCATATTCGACGACAAGCACGTCATCGTCGACAGCGTCAAGCTTGAGAACCTCTGGCCGCCGGAGAAGCTCGGGGCGTTCTTCGTCGCGGGGATGCGGCCGGTGGTCAACGCGTCGCTGGCCCTCAACTACCTCTGCACGCCGGCAGGGGCGGGAAACTGGCAGTACCACGCGTTCAACCTGGCCACCCACATCGCCGCCGGGCTGACGCTCTTTGGCGTGCTGAGGCGGACGCTGCTCTCATGGCGGATGATCAAAAGGTTCGGCCGGGCCGCCACGCCCCTGGCGCTCGCCGCAAGCGCGATCTGGCTGGCCCACCCGCTGGCGACCCAGGCGGTCACCTACATCGTCCAGCGGGCCGAGTCGATGATGGCCCTGTTCTACCTGCTGACGCTGTATTGCGTGATACGGGGGGCTGGCAGAGCGTACGGAGAGGGGAGGATGGGAGGAGGGCCAGAGGGGAGGATTCCGGACACGAAACCGGCCCGTCTTTCCGCCCGTCCTCCCGTCCTCCCGTCTTCCTGTCCTCCCCTCCTCTTCTCCTGCCGTCCCTACCTCTGGTACATACTCGCTATCGTCGCGTGCGCCCTTGGCATGGGAACCAAGCAGGTCATGGTCACCGCGCCGCTGGTGGTGTTGCTCTACGACCGTGTGTTCCTGGCCAAGCGGTGGGCGGACCTGCGGCCGCGAGTGTGGGTCTACGTGTGCATGGCTGGTACGTGGGCGATACTGGTCGCCCTGATCTGGTCCAGCCCGGCCGACGCATCCGCCGGCTTCGGGACCAGGACCGTCAGGTGGTGGGAGTACGCCGCGTCCCAGCCCGGCGTGATCGTTCGCTACCTCGAGCTTGTATTCTGGCCGGCGGGACAGTGCATGGACTACGGCTGGCCCATCGCGCGGGGCTTCTGGCGGATCGTGCCGCCGGCGATCCTGGTGGCCGGGCTGCTGGCGGCGACGGCCTGGGCCCTGCGGAAGCGGCCGGCGGCGGGCTTCGCGGGCGCGGCGTTCTTCCTGGTGCTGGCCCCCACTTCCAGCTTCATGCCGATCGCCGACCTGATCTTCGAGCACAGGATGTACCTGCCCCTGGCGGCCGTCGTGGCGCTGGTCGCGGTGCTGCTCTATCAGGCGAGCGGACGACTGCTTCAAATGATCGCGCGGGGCGATGCGGACAAGGCCGCCCCGTGGCGCTGGTCCGCATGGACGGCGGCCGCGGTGGTCGTGATGGTGCTGGGCGTGTGTACCCACTTCCGCAATCGCATCTACGTCAGCGAACTCACGGCCTGGGGCGACGTCGTGAGCCACGCGCCCGACAACGGCCGGGCCCAGTTCAACTACGGCAACGCCCTGGGCCACGAGAAGCGCTACGCCGAGGCCATCGAGGCGTATCATCGCGGCCTGGCCTCCAAGGTCGACTTCCCCGGCTACAAGCCAAGCCGCTCCGACTTCCTCAACAACGAGGGCCGCGCCCTGATGGACATGGGCGATCCCGGGCAGCTCGACCGCGCGATCGCCCTGCTGCGCGAGGCCATCGCCCTCCAGCCCGGCGAACGGACCTCCGGCCGGTACTACTGCAACCTGGGCAAGGCCTTGTGGACGCAGGGGAAGAACGACGAGGCGATGGCCGCCTACCGTGACGCGGCGCGGGTGGATCCCGCCAACGCCGAGGCGCATTACAGCATCGGCCTGGTCCTCATGCAGCAGGGAAAGCCGCAGGAGGCGATCGCGTACGAACTTCAGGCGCTGCAACTCAAGCCCGACCACGTTCAGGCCGCGGACACGCTGGGCAGGTGCCTGGAAAAGACGGGCCAGACGGACCGGGCGATCGGCATCTTCAGCACGCTGCTCCAAGCGGCCCCCAAGCTTGGTCCGGCACATTACTACCTGGCCAACGCGCTGGGCGCCCAGGGCGACGGCGCGGCCGCGGCAAAGCACTTCCGAACGGCGCTCGAATGCGCCGGCGACAATCCCGACCCGATGATCCTCAACAACCTCGCCTGGCTGCTGGCGACCGACCCGCGCGTTGGCCAGGCGCGGCAAGGCGAGGCCGTCGGCATGGCGGAGAGGGCCTGCCGCATCACCCGGAACAAGAGCTGGACCATCCTGGACACGCTTGCGGCGGCATACGCGCGCGACGGAAGATGGGACGAGGCCGTCGCAACGGCCGGCAAGGCGCTGGACCTTGCCCAGGAGGCGAAGGCCGCCGGGGCCGCCGAGGTTCGCGCGCGCATGGAGCTCTACAAGTCGCGACGCGCCTTTATCCAGGCATCAACGGTCCCGGCCGCGCCGCCCGCAGACGATAATCCGCGCTAAAGTGCGCGCTTTTCCGGTTTTCTTTTTGACAGACTTGCGAGTCACGATTAGATTGTCGCTCGGTGCCGGACGTGCGGCCGACACAGGGAAGTTTCAAGTCAGCGCCAGGGATGGCGTAAGCTTCCCGGCCGCACCGAAGGCGAACTCCTGTTATCCGTAAAGTCTTCACTGTGCGCGCTCGTTCGCGCGGTGAAAGGCGATAGAAATGACGACGGTCGATCGCGCGCTTTGGCAGCGGATCATCGAACAGGTGGTCGCGGCCGGCGGAAATATCATACGGCCCTGGTTCACGCAGCTTGAGCCGATCTCACTGGAGAGGGGTCTTCTGGAAATCCAGGCGCCCGGACCCGCCGAGCAGGAATACTGCCGGCAGCACGCCACGCGCCTGTTCACCGAGGCCGCGCAGGCCGCGACAGGCAGGCTCGTGGGCGTATGTTTCCTGACGAGCGCAACGGAGGCCGAAGCGGAAGAGGGCGCCGAGCCGGCGGCGTCGAATGCCGGGGCGTCCAGGCCGGCGCCGGCGGCATTCAACAAGGAGTACACGTTCGACACGTTCGTCACCGGTCCGTGCAACCGCCTGGCGCATGCGGCGTGCCTGGCCGTCAGCGAGTCACCCGGCCGGACCTACAACCCCCTGTTCATCCACGGCAGCGTCGGCCTCGGTAAGACGCACCTGCTCCAGGCCACCTGCTCCCGGGTCGCGCAGGACCAGCCCATCGCGAAGATCGTGTTCCTGTCGTGCGAGACCTTCTTCAACCACTTCATCGACGCGGTGGAGCACGGCCAGCTCAATGAGTTCCGCTACCGCTACCGCCAGGCCGACGTACTGGTGATCGACGACATCCAGTTCCTATCCGACCACGTGCAGACGCAGGAGGAGTTTTTCCACACGTTCAACACGCTCTACCAGGCGCAGAAGCAGATCATCCTCTCCAGCGACCGCGGCCCGGCGCAGATACCGGGCCTGGAGGAGCGCCTGGTCAGCCGGTTCAACTGGGGCCTTGTCGCGCGGATCGACCGGCCGTGCTACGAGACGCGCATCGCCATCCTGCGCAAAAAGGCCAAGCTCAGGAACATTGAGATGCCGGAGGACGTGGTCTGCTTCATCGCCGGCAAGATGGACTCCAACACGCGCGAGCTGGAGGGCGCCGTCGCCAAAGTCGCCATGCTCGCGCAGGTCTCCGAGCGGGCCATCGACCTGGACCTGGCCGAGCAGGCCCTCGGCGCCGAGCCGACGGTCGGCAGCCGGGAGATCACGATCGACGACATCCTCCGTGCCGTCACCGCTCGCTTCAACGTCCGCCTGGCCGACCTACAGTCAAAGAAGCGCAGCCGTTCCATCGCGCTGCCGCGGCAGGTGTGCATGTACCTGGCCCGCAGCCTGACGCGGCACAGCCTGGAGGAGATCGGCGGCTACTTCGGCGGGCGCGATCACTCAACTGTCCTTCATGCTGAGCGAACCATCAAAGAGATGCGGGACGGCGACCCGCAGTTCCAGGCCCGGCTGGAGGTCATTGCGCAAGAGATTCGGGGCGGGGCCTGATTGTCCACAAGCACCTGTGGATAACTTCCTGGGAACCTGTCTGATGCGATTGACAGGCCAGCTCCGTCTGACCGTCGGGGTTCCACCGGGCAGTCAGCCAGGGTTTACCCGGCACACAGCAGGGCTCCGCGGACAAGGTGCGCCACAGGTTTTCCACAAGGCCGACATGATCGGGCTTGGCCTTAGCACCTGTGCTGAGAAGAAGTTACAGTGGGATCCGGCGGCCTATCAACACAACGCACATCCCTTAGTAGATACTGCTACGGTGAAAGTTGAACATAGCAGAATAGCTTCCGCGCTCCGCCTAGCCATTGATGCGGCTAGACCGCCGAACAGTATAATAGCCGGCGGATGACTCAACAGAATCCGCAGCAAAGCACCATCGCGGACGGCCGTCACCATGAGCGGCCGTGGTGGGTTCGCATCGGCACGCCGATGGTCGTGCTGGCCGTCTTCATCCTTGTCGCGACCATAGGCTACAAGTACATCGAGCCTGATTTCACCTGGCTAGATTCGCTTTTTATGACCGTCATGATGATCTTCACGGTCGGCTACAGCGCCGCCCGGCACGACCTGAGCGATCCGGCCAAGGCGTGGAGTATCTTCGTCATCGTCGGCGGGCTCATCGCCAGCGGCACGGTCCTCAGCCTCGTCGGCTCGTACATGATCGAGGGCCGGCTGCGCAGGGTCTTTGGGAGACACATCGTGGAGCACAAGATCAAGAACCTTTGGGGTCACGTGATCGTCTGTGGCTATGGGAGTGTGGGAAGCGTGGTCGCCGCGGAACTCACGGCCGCCGACCGGGATGTCGTGGTGGTGGACGATGACTCGGTACGAATCGCATTGGCGAACCGGCAGGGCCTGCTGTACGTTCAGGGCGACGCCCAGGAGGAGAGTATCCTCCGGGCCGCGGGCATCGAGCGGGCCGACGTCTTGGTGGCTGCCCTGGACAGCGACGCGGAAAACGCGTTCATAACGCTCTCGGCCAGGCAGGCCAATCCCAGGATTCGTGTGATCGCCCGTGCCCAACAGGAGGCATCCCGTGAGAAGCTGCGCCTGGCCGGGGCTACGAGGGTGATCTGCCCGCTGACCATCGGGGCGGCACGGCTGGTGGACATCGTGCTGCGCCCGGCCGTCGTTGACTTCTTCGAGATAGCGCACAAGGGCGTCGATCTTGAGATGGATCAGCTTGAGTTGAACGGGCGGTGTAAGCTCGTCGGTCGGACGCTCCAGGAGCTGTCGCTGCCGCGGCAGGTGGGCGTCCATGTCGTGGCCGTTCGCCGAGCGGATGGCAGCGCGGTCTATCACGCCACTCCAGAGTACAAGCTGGAGGCTGGCGATACGCTCATCCTTGTGGGCAAGCGCGGGTCCGCGGCGGCCATCCAGCAGATGGCCTCGGAGATGGGCGCAGGCGGCAATGGGGGATAATCCCCAGGCGCAGGCGAGGCATGGCGATGACGCGGGCATCGAGATTCCTCTTCACGGCCATCTTGGCCGCTGTTTTGACCGCGATTGGCTATCTGGAGTTGATTTGCGCCACGGCCATCAGCGCGCCGGGCATCTTCCTGCTGGCCTTGACCGCCTGGCTGGCTGGGTTGCTCGCATGCGGGCTGGGGAAGTTCAACGTGTTCGTGCTCGGTGCGTCCCTTGTCTTGCCTTTCGCCATCTCAGGCGTGGCAGTTGCCGGTACGTCGACGGCGGATTCGGTCAAGGTCCTCGCCACAGCGGGCGCTGCCTACGCCTGCTCGATTGCGGGACGAATCATGGGCCGCAGCGTAGCGGCCAAGCGGGAGAAGAACTCCTAAGGGACAGACAGGGAGGCTACTGCCGGTCTCGCGATGCCCGGCGCCTAGCTCTCTTGGTCTTCGGCCGCAAGCGAGCAATCAGCATCATATCGACGACGTCAAAAGTGTCGTCTTTCTGAGCAACCATGATCTTTCGGCCGGAGGGGAAGATACTCAGCCATTCCCGACGATCAACAGACCAGGAGCGCCCATCCGTAAGCAGTATCTCAAGGGGCTCAAACGGGCGGGCGTGATGCAGCCTCCGAAGCTTGTACAGGAGTGTTCGACCGTCATTTCGGTTTCGAGGCGTTATTTCCTTTGCTCCCAAGCTGATCAATCCTACCCGCTCCGCAGAAACGCCAGCTTGTAGACCGGTCTGCCCTGGGCGATGTACTTGCGCTCGAAATTGCTGCCGACGGTTTCGCCGGACTTGTCGGCCATTTGCGGGAAGGCAATCGGCACGAAACCGCGGGCGCCGGCCGGCTCGGCGAAGACCCGCCGGATGTGCTCGAAGTAGCCCAGGTGGTCGGTCACGATGAGCAGTTCGCCCCCCGGCCGCAGCACGCGGCGGACCTCGCCCACGAAGGCCGGCTGGATCAGCCGCCGGCGGTGGTGGCGGGTCTTGGGCCAGGGGTCGGGGAAGTAGATATGGACGCGCCAGACGCTGCCATCGGCCAGGCGGTCCTTGAAGAGCGGCCCGGCGTCGGCCCGGAGCATCCGCACGTTGGTCAGGCCCGCGCGCCTCACGCGGTCGGCTGCGTACATGCAGTAGGCTCTGGCCCACTCGATGCCCAGGAAGTTGATCTCCGGCCGCGCGGTGGCGCGGGCCAGCAGGAACGTCCCCTTGCCGGCGCCTACCTCGACCTCCACGGGGCGGGCGTTGCCGAAGATCGCGGCGAAGTCCATTCGCCCGCCGCCTCCTCCCGCAGCGCCTGCCGCCGGCCCGGCTTCAGCAGGCGCCGTGCCCGTGGCGGCGGGCTCATCCAGCAGGACGCTGGCGGTGTCCCACGCCTTGCGCCGGCCGTGCGATAGATGCTGAGGCGACTGGCTTCGCATACTCCCAAGATATCCTCCTTGCTCCCGTCTCAAAATAGGAACGCACCCCATTTTCGGCCTGCCTGACCGATAAGTCGGGTGCGTCCCTATCTATCGAGCGCTATCGCCAGAGGGCCTGCAAGAGTATCCGCACGCCTACCAGCGCGAGGGCGACGGCCAGGCTGCGCATGATCCACCGCCCGTGTATGCGGCTGGAGAGCTTGGCCCCTACCTGGGCCCCGAGTACCACGCCGATGACCAGGCTGGCCAAGCGGTAGGGATGACCCGCAAGCGTCCCGCTGGCCACGTGTACTATCGTCCCGGCCAGCGCCATGGCCGCAAGTATGAAATGCGACGTGGCGGTCGCGACGTGAACGGGAAAGTCCAGGAGGTGAACCATCGCCGGCACGTGGATGATCCCGCCGCCTATGCCCAGCAGGCTCGACGCGAAGCCGACGAGGAAGCTCATCGCCATGCCAAGCGGCAGGTTGAAGGCGTACTCGTGCCTTGTGCCGTCGGCCTCGATGATCAGCCGGCGTGACCGGGTGGCGAGCCGCGCCTCCTGGCTCCTGGCCCCGGCCGGCCTCAGGATAATGAAAACGCTCGCCGCCATCAGCAGCACGCTGAAGATCAGGTTGAACGTGGCGCGCGGGATGTACTGGACAGTATACGCCCCGAGCACCGCCCCGGGGATGCCGACCGTCAGGAACAGCAGGCCCGACTTGTAGTCGATCCGGCGCATCCGCCCGTAGGAGTACGATCCGGACCCAGCGTTGCAGAAGACGACCGCCAGGGAAAAGGCCGTCAGCACGTCGGGAGATTCCCGCGGGTAGATCAGGAGGAGGACCGGCATCAGGATGAAGCCACCCCCGGCCCCGATCAACGTCCCGAACGCGCCGACGCCAAATCCAAGCAGAACCAACGACAAGTAGTACATTTCGATAGACCGTCCAGTCTGCCTTTGACTCCTACGCGGCACTGCGGCAGCCTGGCGTGGAGAACAAGACTATCCTAGCGTATCGGCGGGCCGGAGCAGCGCGAAATCACGGGCGCGGGAACGTCGACGCGGCGATGGCGACGTTTTTGACCTTGGCCGCGCGGCGGCGAGTTGCTAGTGTAGATACTTTCCGCCGGGCCCCGTCAGAGCGCGTCCTCCAGACAGGCTTCTGCCGCGGCGGCCCGGCCGTGCGTGAGGCGATGGAATACGCGATTCTGGCGGCTGTGGGACTGCTTACCGGCGTACTGGGCGGGATGCTCGGCGTCGGCGGGTCGAGCATCATGCTTCCCGCGATGGTCGTGATCCTGGGCACGCACCTGAACGGCCTGGAGCAGACGCACCAGTACATGGCCGTCGCCATGATCGTGAACTTCCTCCTGTCGGTCCCGTCGGTCCTGGCCCACTGGAAGAACAAGGCAATATGGCCCAGCTTCGTGAAGTACCTGATGGTCGGCGGCCTGTGCGGAGTGCTGGTTGGCGTCTGGGCAAGCCAGTTCGTCAACGGGCAGTACTTGCGATGGTTCCTGGGCTTCTTCTTCGTTTATGTGGCGGCCGAGAACCTGCTTCGGGCCTGGCGCGGTTCGAAGTCCAACCGTGCCAGCCGGCACCATGTGGAAAAGACCTCGTGGTTGCCCAAGCTCTCACTGGGGACCGGGGTTGGGCTCTTCGCGGGCATGACCGGCCTGGGCGGAGGGGCCCTGGCGGTGCCGGCGCAGCAGTACATCTTCAACATCCCGATCCGCAACGCCATAGCCAACAGTTCGGCGCTGATAGCCTCGATGGCGTGGCTGGGGGCCATCACCAAGAACGTTCAGCTTGTGCATCATCCGGAAATGGGCACGGTGGTCCGCAGCCTGATTATCGCCGCGTTCCTGGCGCCTCCGGCGATGATCGGCAGCTACGCGGGCGGGCACCTGACGCACTCGCTGCCGTTGCGTTTCGTGCGAGCGGCCTTCGGGCTGATGATCCTGGCCGCGACCTACAAGATGTTCGAGGGTTTCCTTCCTGCGCTGCGGGCGATGGTCGGAGCCTGAATGAGCAGAGGGCGGCCCGAACTGGCCGGTTTTCCGTCAGCAGCGACAAACTGGACCGACCTGCGTTAAGGAGATGTGCCAATGGATAGCGCTGTGGTTTGTGCCGCAATATTCGCCGTGTGCGCGGTCGCGACGTTCGCGTTGTCCGATGGCCCTTCGACCGTTCCGCCGGCATCGTCACCCGCGACGGCGCCCGCCGCTGGAGAGGATCGCTTGAACGTCGATGTCGTCAGGGCGCTCGACGCGAGAGGAGGCTATGTCCGCGTCGAAGGGCGATACCTCTTCCTGACCAGCGATGTCAATCCCAAGGCCCAGCAGCCGGGCTTCTGGTTCGATATCGACCCGGACCCGGCGGCGCCGGTCCTGCTGGACAAGACACTGCCCGGGGCATGGGACGTGGCAGTCGCCGGCGATCATGCATTCGTGTGCGACTACACGACAACGTTGCTGGTCTGGAGCCTGCGCGACCGGCAACGGCAAGAGGTGGCACAGCTCTCCATGCCGTCCATGACCGAGAACATCACCATACGCGGGAAACTGGCGTATATCGCCAATCACTCAGCGGGCATGACCGTTGTGGACATCGCGGATCCGGCCAGACCCTCCATCGTCGGCAGGCTCAACCCGCGCATCGACTGCGACGGCCTGGCGCTCTGGAAGGACTATGCGGTCCTCTACGGCCATTGGGAAAGCCGCCTGGTCCTGGTGGACATCACCGATCCGGCCACGCCGCGCCAGGTGGGCGTCTACCAGCACGACAAGGGGTCGTTCAACCAGGGCGAAGTGGAAGTGGAGAACGGCTACGCATACTGCACATCCGTGAACGGCCTGGTGATCGTGAACATCAACGATCCGGCCAATCCCAAGCTTGCGGCGTCCGTCGACCTAAAGGGCGTGACCGACGTCATCGTGAAGGACAGGTACGCGTTCGTCGCGGCCGGAGGCAATGGCGTCCGCGTGCTGGATATCTCCGACCCGTCCAGGCCGGTGGAGGTCGGCCGATACATCTCCCGCGGAACTCTTAGCGCTTCGCAGGTTGCCGTGCATCCGATTGCCCAGGCGCAGCCGCGGGTTCCAGGCCATGCGCCCGCGACCACGTCGCCGGGGGCAGCGGTCCCAACGGGCTACTACGTCTACATCGCGAACACGAAAGGGCCGGCGCTGGTCCTGCTCTTCAAGGTCCCTGCCCGGAAAAGCGCGTGACGGCCCCATGTGTTGCCTGATGCCGTCGGCCCGGCGATAATCCCCCCGTCATGGACGACAAGCAGCATCGCGAGCGGGAGGGGTTCTTTGGCGCCGCCAAGCTGGTGGCCGGCCTGACGCTCCTGTCGCGTGTAATGGGGATGGTCCGCGACATCGCCATAACGTCCCTCGGCGCAACCCGCGCCAACGCCGCCTTCGTGATGGCGTTCCAGATCCCCAATCTGTTCCGCCGGCTCTTCGGCGAAGGGGCGCTCGCGGGCGCGTTCGTGCCGGTGTTCACAGAGACCGGCCAGAAGAGCGGGCCGGACAAGGCCGCCCGCCTGCTGGCCAACGCCCTGGGTCTGCTGGCGGTGTTCCTGCTGGCCTTGATGCTCCTGATCGAGTTCGTACTGCTTGTGTGGTCCGTCGTCTGGCCCGGCGAGGCGGACAGGCAGCTCCTGATCGGCCTGACGGCCGTCATGCTGCCGTTCATGGTCACGATATGCCTGCTGGCGCTGGGTTCGGCGGCGCTGAACTGCCGCAAACACTTCGCCTATCCCGCGGCGGCCCCGATGATCCTCAACGTGCTCATCATCGCGGCGGCCGTCGCGGTAGAGCGGTCCTGGGAAGGCCAACTGCCGCGCCAGTTGTACGTCATCGCCGCCAGCGTGACGGCCGCGGGCATCGTGCAGCTTGCGGGCGTGATATGGATGCTCAGGCGGTCGGGCCTGCCGACGCGTCCCCGGCTGCGGCCGGTGGAGCCGGGCATCAGGCCCATGCTCCGCCTGATGGCCCCGATGCTCCTGGGCCTGGGGTTCCTCCAGATATCGCCGTTCTTCGACAGCATCATCATCTGGGTCTTCACCGCCTCCGAGCCGGGCTCGACCAACCCGCTGGCCGTCGCCACGCAGGTGCAGGTCTACGCGGCCCAGCGGCTCTACCAGTTCCCGATGGGCGTGCTGGCGATCTCGCTGGGCGTGGCGGTCTTCCCGCTGCTGAGCCTCTACGCCGCCCGCGAGGACATCCCCAGCCTCCGCGACAGCGTCAACCGGGCCATCCGCCTGTCCATCATGGAGGGCCTGGCCACGGGCACGGGCATGTTCGTGCTGGCCGAGCCGATCACGCGGCTGATCTTCCGGCACGGCGATTTCCACGAGGCGCAAATCCCCGCCGCGGCGTTCGTTCTCCAGATGTACTGCCTGGGCATGTGGGCGTACTGCGCGTACCAGATATTCTCGCGGGCCTTCTACGCCATGAAGGACACCAAGACCCCTCTGAAGGTCTCGTGCGCGCTGATGGCGCTGAACATGGCGTTGGTGGTCGCGCTGATCTGGACGCCGCTGAAGGCCGGGGCGTTCGGGGCCGCGACGTCTTTGACGGCTTCAATGAGCGTCGTGATCCTGGCCGTGATACTCCGCAGGCGGCTGGGACGGATCGGTGCGGGGAGGATCGCGGTCAGCATCGGCCGGACGGTCATCGCCTGCGGGGCGATGGCCGTCGTCGTCGCGTGGCTGATGGCCGAGCTTCGCGGCGCGACCGCGTGGATAGTCCCGAACGTCATCGGCGTTGGGCCGATGCTCCGCGACTGGGTCGGCCTCGGCGCCGCGCTCCACGGGGAAGCGGCCAAGAACTGGGTGGTCGTGGCGGTCTGCGTTCCGTCGGGCGCGGCCGTGTTCTTCCTGACGGCGTGGTTCCTCCGCGCGCCGGAACTGGGCGAGCTGTTCGGGGCGCTGCGCCGCGCGAGGCCGGCCGCGGACCTGCCGGCCTGAGTGCCCGGCGTTTGATGCTTCGCGTGGCCCGGCCCTCAGTCTGTATAATCAGGGGATGGCCGATGAACGAGCGTTGCCGCATGAATACGTCGCATTGAGCGCTGGGGAGCTGGTACGGCGCACGGCCGATCGCAAGAGGGAGCTTGGCGATGCGCTGTGCATCCTGGGCCATCACTACCAGTGCGACGAGGTGGTGCAGTTCGCCGATTTCGTCGGCGACAGCCTCAAGCTCTCCCAGGCGGCGGCCGCCCAGAGGCGAGCCGCGCACATCGTCTTCTGCGGCGTCCACTTCATGGCCGAGTCGGCCGACATACTCACGCGGCCCGACCAGGCCGTCTGCCTGCCGAACATACTGGCTGGCTGCGCGATGGCGGACATGGCGGATGATGCGGCCGTCGCCACGGCGCTTGAGGAAATTGCGGCAATGGCCGGGGGGGCGAAGGTCGTTCCGATCACCTACGTCAACTCCTCGGCCGCCACCAAGGCGGTGACGGCCCGCGCGGGCGGGGCTTGCTGCACGTCGAGCAATGTCGCCAACGTCTTCCGTTGGGCCCTGGAAATCCGCAATCCGCAATCCGCAATCGGCAATAAGCTGTTTGCGATTCCCGACCGACACCTTGGGCTTAACACAGCTCTGGCCCTGGGCTACAAGGAAGATGACTGCGTCGTCTACGACCCGCGGCAAGCCGGCGGAGGACTGAGCGAGGCGGACGTGCGGCGGGCCACGTTCATCCTCTGGAACGGACAGTGCTATGTGCACCAGCTTTTCCGGCCCGAAGATGTCACGGCCGCCCGCGAGCGCGACCCGCAGGTGAAGGTGATCGTCCACCCAGAGTGCCCGCGCGAGGTAGTACGCCTGGCCGACGCCTCCGGCAGCACTGAGCAGATTATCACGGCCGTCACGGCCGGGGCGCCGGGCAGCCACTGGGCCGTCGGCACCGAGGCGAACCTCGTCCGCCGTCTGGCCCAGCGCCTGCCCGACCGCACGGTCCGCGTGCTTGCCGACCGGCCGGCCCATTGTGTGCAGATGGCCCGCATCACGCTCGGCCACCTGCTGTGGGTGCTGGATAACCTGGCCGAAGGCCGAGTCATCAACCGCGTCACCGTGCCGGAGGCAATCGCGGCGGATGCGCGCGTCGCGCTACAGAGGATGATAGACATCAGGGCGGTGGCCGGAGCGACCAATGTACGAAGGACCTGACGCCAAGTACTGAGAGGGGAGGACGGGAGGAGGGGATGAGGGGAAGATGAATCAGCCGGTGCCGCAGCCCGGCTTCCCATCCTCTTGTCTTCCCTTCCTCCATTCCTTCCGTCCTCCCTTCTCCAATCGCGGCTTGGCCCTATGGCGGTCCGACGGTATTCTTTCGTCATGTTCTGCTTCGAGATTCTGAGGCGCGACGCGAAGGCCCGCCTTGGCCGGCTGACGACGCCGCACGGCGCGGTGGACACGCCGATATTCATGCCCGTCGGGACGGCCGGCGCGGTCAAGGGCGTCACCAGCGATCAACTCACGGCCGCCGGCGTGCGGATGGTGCTGGCCAACACGTATCACCTCATGCTCCGGCCGGGAGCGGAGGCGGTGGCCGCCCTGGGCGGCTTGCACAGGATGATGGCCTGGAGCGGTCCCATCCTCACCGACAGCGGCGGCTACCAGGTCTTCTCTCTGGCGTCCAGGCGGTCGATCGACGACGCCGGCGTGACGTTCAGGTCGCACTTGGACGGCAGCGAGCATCGCCTGACGCCCGCGAGGGCCATCGAGATACAGCGCCTGCTTGGGGCCGATGTAATCATGCAGCTCGACGAATGTCCATCTGGCGATGCCTCCAAGGATGATGTGGCTGCCGCCGTTTTGCGCAGCGCCCGCTGGGCCGGCCAGTGCAAGGATGCCTGGCTCGCGCAAGCTGGAATCCGCAATGAGCAGGCCCTCTTCGGGATTCAACAAGGCGGCGTTCACGCCGATCTGCGCGCCGCCAGCGCCGCCGCCCTGGTCGAGCTGGACCTTCCCGGCTACGCCATCGGCGGCCTGTCGGTGGGCGAGGGGCACGAGGCGATGATCGCAACGCTGGACGGTATCGACGGGCAGCTCCCGCTCGCCAAGCCGCGATACCTCATGGGCGTGGGCGAGCCGCGTGACATACTGGCGGCCGTGGCTCGGGGGGTGGACATGTTCGACTGCGTCCTGCCCACCCGCAACGGCCGCAACGCGATGGCCTTCACCTGGCGCGGCCCGGTGCGCCTCCGCAACGCCCGCCACGCCACCGACGCCGCGCCGCTCGATGAATCGTGCGGATGCTACACGTGCCGCAACTTCTCGCGTGGCGTCCTGCGGCACCTCCTGATGGCCAAGGAGATGCTCGGTCCGACGCTGGTGAGCATCCACAACCTGCACTTCTTCTGCGACCTCATGGCCGCGATCCGCAAGGCCATCGCCGAGGGCGGCCTGGAGGAGCGGTCGCGGCAATGGGTTGACGGGATCTATTCGCCGCGGGGCGACCGGGCGGAAGAAGAGACGACCGGTTAACCGATTCATTTGACCCGCCCCCCGAAATACCGCATACTGCGATGCTTGGCGCGGTCCAACGGCCGTGCCCGACAAGCTGCTGACGAGAGAGTTCAGAAAGGACCGATCATGACCAATCGTCTCATCCGGGTCGCCATCGCCGCGATCGCGCTGGCGCCGGTGTGTGCCCTTGCACAGGAAGCGGGGACGAAAGCCGCGCCTTCGCCAACGGCCGGCCCAACCGCCGGAGCTGCCCATCAGGGCAACGAGCAAGGCCCCGCTGTCAGCAGCAGCCCGGGCGGGGGCCCCGGCGGCAGGCCAGCCGACGGCGCCACATCCGGCGGAGGGCAGCAGATGTGGATGCTCCTGGGCCTGGTGGTTCTGATGATACTCATGTTCTACTGGACCGGCCGCAGCCGCCGCAAGCAGGAGGCCAAGCGCAAGGAGCTCCTGGCCAGCCTCAAGAAGGGCGACAAGATCACCACCATCGGTGGGATCATCGGCACGGTCATAGAGGTCCGCGAGAACGAGGTCACGATCAAGACGGATGAGACCAACAACGTCCGCATGAAGTTCGCCCGCTGGGCCGTCCGCGAGGTGGGCGAGCCGCCAAGGGGCGACGTGCCGCCGGATGACAGAAAGTAGCCGCGCGTCGTAAGTTGAGCAGTGATCGAGCGCAAGGGAACACGGATTACACGGACAAGAAAGGACTTCACGGAGAAGCTTCTTGAGAAGAAATCCGTGGAATCCGTCTTTGTCAATGTAATCCGTGTTCCCCATCCACATAGGTGAGAAGACCAAGATGAAAACGATCGTTCTGTTGACCGTTTCCAACATTTTCATGACGTTCGCGTGGTACGGGCATCTGAAGTTTCCCAAGTGGCCGCTCTGGATAGTGGTGCTGGCGAGTTGGGGCATCGCCTTCGCCGAGTACTGCTTCCAGGTGCCGGCCAACCGGATCGGGCAGGAGTTCTACGGCTTCTCGCCGGCCCAGCTCAAGATCGTCCAGGAGGTCATCACGCTGGTGGTATTCAGCGTCTTCTGCTTCCTGTACTTCGGGCAGACGCTCAAGTGGAACCACTGCGTGGCGTTCGCGCTCATATTCGCGGCCGTGTTCTTCATGTTCTTCAAGGACTCGCCGCTAAAGGCGCAGTAAGACGGCGCGGAAGGCGGGATAGACCTTCTTTACATCCTTGTCGGCGGGTGGGATAATTGAGATAGCATGATCGAGAGAGTCATCAGAAAGACCACATTCGAGGAAGAGGCCAGGACCAACCACGATCTGGAGTTCTGGCTCAGCCGCCCGCCTGCCGAGCGCGTCGCCACTGTCGACCTCCTGCGAAGGCGATACTATGGACATCTCGGAAGACTTCAGAGAACTCTGCGAATTGTTGAACTCCCAAGGAGCTGAGTACGTTATCGTCGGGGGATATGCAGTCGGTTTTCACGGCGCCCCTCGCTTCACAGCCGACATCGACTTCTTCGTCAGGCCGACGGAACAGAACTACACTCGAATTGTCGCCGCACTGGAGGCGTTCGGATTCGGCAGCGTCGGCCTGACACTCGATGAATTCCTCCTCCCTGGAAGGATCATACAGATCGGCGTTGAGCCTAACCGGGTGGACCTGATCACATCGATAACCGGCGTCTCTTGGGAGGAAGCTGATCGGGGCAAGGTTGCCGGTCAGTATGGCGGCGTGCCTGTCTTCTATATCGGCCGGCAGGAACTTCTGAAGAACAAGGCTGCCTCGGCGAGGAAGAAAGACTTGGCTGACGTTGAGGCCCTAGACAGAAAAGGTACGCGATGAACATGTGGCTACTCAGGACGGCCGTTGCGGCCGCGTTCTTCGGGGTCATGCGAGACTTCTGGGACCTCTGGACGCAGGTCTACAACCTCAAGGACGAGATGCGGTTTGTCGTCCGTGACGTAACAATCGCGTTGGGGCTGATTGTGCTCTGGACAGCGATGGAGGTGGGGTTTCTTCTGCACTGCTCTAAGAGACGCCGGTAGGCAAGTCGTTGCTCCTGGTCTCGCTATCACGTGATTAGACCGCTCAGTGCTTCTTGCATCCTCTCGCGAACACGGCATAATGTCCTGCGCGGCGGGCGATGGCCCCGCGAGAACTATCCGGCCCCCGAAGGAGACATTACATGAAACTCGGCGTTATGGGCGCGCTGTTCGGTCAGATGAAGCTGGATGAGGCGCTGGACTACTGCCGCAAGGTCGGCCTCGACGCAATCGAGCTGCCGTGCGGGGCGTATCCCGGCGACCCCTGGAAGCTTGCGGGCATACACAAGGACAAGAAGCGGCTGGCCGAGCTCAAGCAAAAGCTCGCCGACCGCGGCCTGGAGGCGCTGGGCGTGGCGGTGCATGGCAACCCGGTCCACCCGGACAAGGCCGTCGCCAAGGCGCACCAGCAGTCCCATCGGGACGGCGTGCTGCTCGCGGCCGAGCTAGGCACGGTGGTCATCAACTTTTCCGGCTGCCCGGGCGGGGCGCCGGGCGACAAGACGCCCAACTTCGTCACCTGCCCCTGGCCCGATGACTACTCCAAGGCCGCCAAGTACCAGTGGGAGGACGTGCTCATTCCGTTCTGGTCGGCGGAAAACGACTTCGCCGCCAAGCACGGCGTGAAGATCGCCTTCGAGGCGCACCCCGGCATGACGGTCCACAACCCCGAGGACATCGTCCGCCTCCGCGACGCGGCCGGCAAGAACCTCGGCGCCAACCTCGATCCCAGCCACTTCTTCTGGCAGGGCATCTGTCCGGTGGAGGCGGCGCGGTTCCTGGGCGAGAACAAGTGCATCTTCCACGTCCACGCCAAGGACTGCGCGATCGACCCGCGCAACTCCCGCATCACCGGCAACCTGGACATCAAGAGCTACGGCGACGTGAAGGGGCGGGCCTGGGTCTTCCGCACGGTCGGCTACGGCCACGGCGACGACTTCTGGAAGCCGCTGGTCTCCATGCTGCGGCTGTACGGCTACGACGGCGTGCTGTCCATCGAGCACGAGGACTCGCTGATGAGCATGTCCGAGGGCTTCGAGAAGGCCGTCGCGTACCTCAAGGGCGTCATGCTCAAGCAGCCCGTCGGCAAGGCGTGGTGGTTCTGACCTCGCCTTGGCAACTCGCATGAGGCTTCAGTCCACAGGCAAGGCGGAGTGAGACCATCTGTAGGCCATCTGCTGTTTGTCGACGAGTCCGGTTCGCATGACATGCAGCATGTGGACGAACGCTGGCCAGTCTTCGTCCTGATGGGGCTTCTTGTGGGCGAGAAGCACTACCAGCAGACCCTCGTGCCAAGAGTCAAGGAACTCAAGGATCGAAACGGATTGGATCGAGAGGTCGTGCTCCACTCTCGAGAGATCAGACGATGCGAAGGCCCGTTTTCGTTCCTCCAAGACCAGGCGCGGCGACAGGCCTTCTACCAGGATTTGAGCGCGCTGGTGGATTCCTTGCGGATTCGCTTCTTCGCAGTCGTGATTGACAAGGGCCGGCTTCGCGACCGGTTCCTGGTCCGGGTCAACCCTTACGACGTTTCGCTGAGCCAGATGCTCAGCCTAGTCTGCGGATCTCCTGGCACGCCTTCAGCGTGGCGACCCCGTGTCGCCAGGATTGTGGCCGAGAGCCGACAAGCCAAGGAAGACAAACAACTCCAGGCCGAGTTTCAGAACTACCGGCGACTGGGACTGCATAAACTACAGCTCGGATGGAGTCCAAGCCCGGTCTGCCTCAACAGTAAGACTGCTGTTCCCCGATCGGGTAGAGTTCGTGAAAAAGACTGCGGTTGTGGCCGGACTGGAACTAGCAGATCTGGCGGCGTACCCAGTGGGGGCGGCAGTTGTAAGGCAGCAGTGGGACAATCCCGCCTATCAAGTCGTATCCCGGAAGCTACGTGGGTTCGTAGTCTTCCCATAAAAAAACCTGGCGGGTCGCCCCGCCAGGCCGACAGGTATACGCCTGTCCATTGAAGGAACCGGTCAACAAGGACCGGCTACTGTCTAACTTAATTATCGGCACGCGGACAGAAGATGTCAACTAGGTTCTGGCGAATTGCAGAGCCCTGACATGACAAAGGAGTAGATGTGGTGAAGGCTACAATCATCGGCGGCGGAAGCTACGGCTGGACGTTCGGGTTCATGCGCCAGTTCATCGACTCGGAGCCGCTGCGGGCCGACGGGCTGGGGGTGACGCTGATGGATGTCAACCCCGAGGCGCTAGCCCTCGTCGGCAAGGCGGTTGACAAGTACAAGTCCCTCCGCGGCGTGGACCTGCCGGTCGAGCACACGGGCGACATGGATCGCGCGCTGGACGGGGCCGACTACGTCATCGTCTGCATCTCCACGGGGGGCCTGGAGGCGATGCGCCACGACATCGAGATCCCCGAGAGGTACGGCATCTGGCACACCGTCGGCGATACGGTCGGCCCGGGCGGCTGGCTGAGGGCCGTGCGGAACGTGCCGGTCTTCCACGACCTGGGGCGGCGGATAAAGTCGCTGTGCCCGGATGCGTGGCTGATCAACGTATCCAACCCGCTGACGGTGCTGACGCGCACGCCGGCAAAGTGCTTTGGCGTCAAGGCCATCGGCATGTGCCCCGGGGCCGAGCACCATGCGCGGATGCTGGCCCGCCTGGCCGGGCTGGAAGGCGAGGTCGATTGCACCGTCACCGGCATCGACCACGGCTCGTGGCTGACGCGCTGCGTGGCCGGCGGGCGCGACGTGCTGGCGGCGCTCAAGGCCAAAGGCTGGTGCCGCAGCGACGACAAGCTGCCCACAAGAGCCGAGACTCCCGACGCGATGGCCGAGACGGCCGGCAGCAGGGCGATCTTCGCCGTCTGGCGCGAGATCGGCTACATGCCGTGCCTTTCCGACCGCCACTCGTGCGAGAACTGGCCGTGGTTCCTGGCGGCCGAGAGCGACAGGCTGCCATTCGGCATCAAGCGGACGAGCATCGCCGAGCGGTACGTCTGGCGCGACCACGCCCGCAAGAGGCTGGAGGACTTCATCGCCTCCGGCACGGCCGGGAGCCTTGGTCACGGCGACGACCCGGTGGTGGCCGTCATCGAGTCGCTGGCCGGGCACCGCTCATTCCTCTACGGCAGCAACTATGCCAACATCGGCCAGATACCCGAGCTCCCGCTCGGCGCGGTGGTCGAGACGCGCTGCCGGTTCGACGGCGCGGGCGTACACCCGCTTGCCTCGCCAATGCCAGAAATCCTCCGGGCGCTGGTGCTGCCGCACATCATCCGCCAGGAGGCGGTCATCGGCATAGCGCTATCCGGCTCGTTCGATGAGCTTGTGGCGCTTGTGATGACCGATCCGCTGTGCTCGCGCCTGCCGATGGGCCGCTGCCGCGAGATGGTCCGCGAGATGGTTTTGGCCAACGCGGCACTGATACCAAACAAGCTGCTGCTGGAATGAACGGGGGTCTACGCGCCCTTCCTGCCGATGACACCTGCCAGTTTGCCGAACTTGTCCGGCTGGTGGCTGCTGCCTTTGAACGCCACGAACATCAGTCGTTCGCCGGGGCCGGCCGTGCGCTCGTGCTGGCACTGGAACAGCCACGTGTCCGAGAGCTTCGGCGTACGGTCGAAGACGGCCCACGGCAGGGCCATCTCGACCACCCAGCTATCCTTGCCGACCTTCGCCGCGCACTGGTACTTGGGCTCCCAGCCGAGGTCGGCCTTGCCTGGCTGGTCGTAGTAGGCGTCCATCGTCACGCCCTTGGAGTTGACGATGAACTGGTAGTAGCTCTCCGTCTTGGGGTCCGGGCCGAGGAACAGTTCCACGCTGTCGTCCTTCCATAGGCCGTCGCCGTCATGCTGCGTGCAGTCGGCGGCCAGGGACTTGAGGGCCGCTTCGCTCTCGAAGCACTCGACGGCGACGTACAGGGCCTTGTCATCCTGCGCGACCAGCAGCCTGGCCTTGCCCTTTGGGTCCGAGCCGTCGCGCGGCTTGAAGTCCGTGAACACGGCTGCCTGCTTCCAGGTCGCGTCGTCCAGCACGCCGTCGACCTTCGGCGGCCTGGCCTTCGCGGGCGTCAACTTCAGGTCCGGGCCGGTCTGGGGGGCAGGCGCGACGGCCGGGCCGCCCGTTTCCGCGGCGCATCCGGCGAGCATGAAGGCAAGTGCGGGTCCGACGATCTTCGCGATATGTCTCATGTCAGGCTCCCTTTCCGTGACGCTCTTGTTGTTCGAATTGCGGCCCGCCGCCATCGCGGGCGGATGACGCTGATTGTCGGTTGCCGTGGGGATTCCGCAAGCGTTTTCCGTCCGGCGGCGCCGGGCGCGCCGAAGCCCAGCGCCTCCTGCCGTCCGCGAATCGGAAGAATTTCCCAAATCAATGAAACATTCGGGGCCGGTGTGCGTCTACTACACATGAAGTGACCGGCTCGCGACAGGCGGGGAGTAAACGTTCCGTCGATTTCCGCCAACAACAGGTGACGCCGCCCGGTAGCGGGGTCTCCCGCCTGAAGCGCCGAAGGCAGGACATGAACATGATGAGCCAACTTGAAAACTTGCCGGCCGAAAGCTCAGTTCGGCCGTGGACGATCCGCCCGCCCGTGCCGGCGCGCAACGCCGACCCGCGGCGCATTGCGGTGTTACTCGACCCGGATGAGGAGTTCGACCCGATGCACACAGCCATGCCCAGCAGGCGATGGTATGAAGAGGCGCTGGCCGAGCCGCGGGGGGCACACTGCGCTGCCTGACGGCGCGACGGGACTCCGCAGGCTGCCAGGGCGGGCCAGTGGCGGTCTTCTCAACGGCCGTAACAGGGCAGGCAAACCAGGCTTCCCTGAGACGTGCTCGCACGCGTGTACTTCGGTCCGTGGGGATGGCACCTCCCCACGGCCGGAGTATGCGCGCGAACCGCAGCGAAGGTCACTTCAGGTCAAGGCAGACCATCTGGTTGCGATCGCGGATGACGGCCTTACCGTCGGCGACGATTGGGGCTGACCAGACATTGCCGCGAAGCTGCGAACCGCCTGGCCGGCGGAAGAACGGCTTGATCCGCCCCAACTCGCTGTAAGCCTTGGGCGTCATTTCGACCATCACGAGGTCCCCGCTGTTGCCGTCCAGCGCGACGATCGCACCATCCACGCCGACAAGGCCGCCGTGCTCAAAGCCCTTCTGCTGCCAGCGGACGGCGCCGTCCTGGGCGTCGATGCACGTCAGGCTGCCCGTGCCGCTGTCGACACCGTAGATGTGGCCGTCGTGGTAGATCGGCGTACTCATCTTGCACGCCAGCTTCGGCGTCTGGAAAAGCTCCTGCGCGCCCCTGATCGTGCATGGCCGCCTCCCACAGACGCGCCGGCGGCTTGTTCTTCCAGTCCTTGTTGATGCCCTTTTCGGGGGAGATCCCGTCGGCATTGGGGCCGCGCCAGCGGGGCCAGTCGCCATGCGCGGCGGCTGGGGCTGATGCCGGCGCTGCGGCTGGCGCCACGGTCCCAGCGCCCACCACGGCCGGCAGCATCAACGCCGCGCACGCCCCGATAGCCATCGCCAGCAGCCAGCTTCTCATCTGGCCTCCCCGGCCTCGCACACCAGGCGGAAGCCGACCGTCCCCGTATCCTGCGTGTCGCCGTGCGAGCCGATCCAGCGCGAGGCGGAGCGGCATTCGCCCGGAAGGCACGACCACGACCCGCCCCGCAGCACGTGCGCCTGTCCCGCCTTTGGGCCTTGCGGATCAACCTTGTCGGCCGAGTCGTAGGCGTCGGCGTACCAGTCGGCGCACCATTCCCACACGTTGCCGTTCATGTCGTGCAGGCCCCAGGCGTTGGGCTTCTTCTCGCCCGGGGAGCATGGGTTGCCGTCCTGCCCGGCCGTCGCGGTCCTCTTGACGTTGCGGATATGCCAGGCATAGTCGCCCAGCTCCTTGTCGTTGTCCCCGAACGGGTATCGCGTCGTCGTCCCCGCGCGGCAGGCGTATTCCCACTCGGCCTCGGTCGGCAGGTGTAGTGTCCTGCCGGTCTTCTTTGACATCGCCTTGGCGAAGCTCGCCGCGTCGGACCAGCTTATCTGCTCCAGGGGGTGCTTGGGGCTTCGGGCCTTGGGTGCCTTGCCCGTGACGGCCTTGTATTGCTCCTGCGTCACCTCGAAGACGCCCATGTAGAACGGCTTGCTGATCGTGACAAGCCGCTGCCGACCTTCGTTGTCGCACCGACCGGGCTCGTCGTTGGGGCTGCCCATGACGAACTTGCCCGCGGGGATGAGCACGAATGGCATATTGACCCCCTCGCCCAGGTCGAGATCCAGCCTCTCGCCGGTGGGCTTGGCGGCCGTCGCGCCCTGTAGCTCCGCCGGATCAGCCTGCGGCAGCTTGCGGGGCGGAGCGGCCTTGTTACGGCCGTCGGCCGTCCAGATCTCATCCGTTATCGCCGGGCTGGAGAACGAGAACTCGATATAGTCCGCCCGCCAGCGGGTCTGCGCCAGGTCCCAACAGTTCATGCGGAACCAGATGCCGCAGTCGTGGATCGCGCCCAGGCGGTCGGGCCATGCGACCGGGCGGACCTCGAAGCTGGACGGTGCAGTGGCTTCGACGAACTCAAACCAGTTCTCGACGGCACTGGGAGCCTTTGCTTCGGCGCCCCAGCCGCGGCTGACTGAGCACAGGCGCGCCCACGCGCCAGCGCTAGGGGTCTTGGGATTGACGGCCGCGTAGCCGCCGTACTGGCCGATCTTGTGGGGCAACCAGCCGAAGTTGCCGCGGGAGCCTGGGCCGATGTTCTTGGCCTCGTTCCACTGGCCGTCCACCAGGCGATCCGTGGCCAGGCCGGCGTATCCGACCTTGCCCCGCTGCCACTTGGCCGTGCCATGGACCTCGAAGCGTATGTCGTAGTTCGACATGAACCCGCAGTTGTCGATCTCGTGCTTGTCGATGGTCACATCCTTGAAGTCCTTGGGTAGTTTCGTCCCGCCGAGGATTTCCAGCCCGCCGTCTTTCGACGATGTGATCCGGAAGCCGACCCACCTCCGCCCATCCTGGACATAGTTGACGGGGGTCAGCCATATCTGGTCCGGCCGCAGAGGCGGGCTGGGATGCTCGATCCCCTTCGCGGCCAGCTTGGCCGGGTCGAGGCTCGTCTGGATGTGTACGCGGAAGTTGCGGAACGTCTGCCCGCCGATAGTGCAACCAAGATGGTCGGCATTGTACCGCTCGATGTACTCTTTGAGCGTGCGCGGCTTGGCGAGTTCCACGCCCTTGGCTGGCCCTGTGCCCGGCTGGGTCGATGGGCGGCTGTCCGCTGCCCCGGGAACGACGCCGGACCCGCCGATACAGCAGGCGGCAATCAAGGCGCAGACGATTCGGTGCTTTCTACCCATCGGCAACTCCTTCATGTGTGCAGTCCCATAGCTCGATCTCACTCCGCCTCGCAGACGACGCGGAACCCGACCATGCCCCCGTCGGTCATGACCGGGGCAAACCGCACGCGCAGGGCGGAACGGAGGTATCTCGCCGGCATGCCGCAAGCGCCGCCGCGCACGACGGGATACTCCCCCTTGTCCGGCCCCCTGGGATCGGTGACGGCCTCGGAACTCGTGGGAACCTCGTACCAGTCGCCGCAGTATTCCCAGACATTGCCGTGCATGTCATAGAGGCCCCAGGCGTTCGGTTTCTTCTTGCCGACCGGCTGGTAGCCCTTCTCTTTGGCGGCGACGCAAGTTTCCCGGCTGATCACGAATTCCGCGGCGCGCGTGTCGTCGGCGCCGTAGGAATACGGGGTGGCGCTTCCGGCGCGACAGGCGTATTCCCACTCGCCCTCGGTGGGCAGCCTCATCTTCCTGCCGGTCTTCGCCGACGCCTTTCGGCAGAACTCGGCCGCGTCGGTTTGGAATATCATGTCCGCCGGGCGCTTGGGGTCCTTGAACGTGAACGGGTTCTTCCCCATGACCGCTTCGTATTGCTCCTGGGTGACCTCATACGCGCCCATATAGAACGGCTTTGAAATCGTCACAATCCGCTGCACGCCTTCGTTATCAAATCGGTCCTTCTCGCCGGGCGGGCTGCCCATGATGAACTTCCCGGCCGGGATCTTCACCAGGTCGAGCTTGACGCCCTCAGCGAGTTCGAGCGCGAGCTTTTCGCCGGAGAAGGCCGGCTTGGGCAAGTCGGCCTTCACCTCCGGCGTCAGCGCCTTGGTCGGCGCCGCCTTGTTCTTTCCGTCGGCGGTCCAGATCTCGTCGGTGACCGACGGATTGGAGAAAGAGTACTCGAGATAGTCGACCTTCCACCGGGTGTTCACGTTGTGATGGCAGTTGATCCGCGTGTTGATGCCGTACATGACATGAGTCAGCGCATACTTGGGGCCATAGGTGAAACGCACCTCGAAAGCCGCCGGCTCCTTGCCCGGCTCGAACTGGATGACATCTTCGTTCTCGCGCGGGGCCTTGGCCTGACCACCAAAGTTGCGGCTGGTCGAGCGCAGGTGCGTCTCCGGGCCAACCAGCGGCAGAAACAGGTTGAACGCCTCGTGGAAGTCGTTCTGACCGATTCGGCCGGGCCTCCAGCCGAGATTGCCGCGCGACCCGGGGCCGACGTTCTTCTCCTCGTTCCAGATACCATCGACGAGTTTGTCAGTAACCAGCCCGCCATAGGCCAGTTTCCCGAACTGCCACTTTTCGGAGGCGTGCGCCTCGAATCGGATGTGGTGGACTGTCTGGTAGCCCGCGTTCTCCCCCTGATGGTCCTTGACGTGCTTGAAGTCCATCGGGTCCTTCGGGCCGCCCAGGAGCTCCAGGCCGTCCTTCGTGTTGGTAAATCTGAAGCCTACCCATCGCCGGCCGTCCTTGACGTAGTTCACCGGCGTCACCCGCATCTCCTCCGGCTTGATGCGTGGAGCGGGGTTCGGCTGCCCGTTCAACTGCGTCTCGTCGATGCTCGAGATCCATTCCAGCTTGAAGTTGCGGAACGCCTGCCCGCCGATGGTGCATCCGACGTCGTCGCCGGTGTACCTGTCGATGTACTCCTTGAACGTCCCCGGCCGGGCCAGCTCGAGGCCCCTGGCCGGGCGCGTGGCGGCAGGACCCGTCGCCGTGGCCGCCGGCATGGGTTGCGCCGCGGCGCTGGCAGGTCCGCTTGTGGCCTTGCCGCCGGCCGCCTTTATCGCCTCCGGCGTGGCCGGCTCTATGCCAATCACCACGCCCTTCTGCGCCTTCACGAGCACCTTTGCTCCGGCCCGGAGGAACGCTGCCTTGTCGTCGATGGTGGTGTAGCGGAGGACCATCTTGTCGGGCTTGTCGCCGTTGATCATCTCGACGTCCTCGAACTTGATCGTGAACTGATATCGCGGCGGGTCGCTCATGCTGGCGACGCCCGCGACGGCGCTTGTCACTTTGGCGACGAACACGAAGTCGCCCTGCGTCGCCGGCTCGAAGCCAGGCAGCACGGCCACCTGGCTGACGGCAGTGCCGGCCAACAGCGCGGCGCAACACGCGATCAGAACGGAACGGTTCATGGTCATATCTCCTCTTTCCGGGTCGGCCTCGACGCTGTCCGATTCCGCCGGGGCGTCGTCCACCTGCCTTTCTCTGCACAGTCTAACCCGGCGCCGGCCGGCGGGTGCTTGGCCTGTTCCGACGTTGTTTGAGCGCTTTCCGATGCATGCACGCGGAACTTTGATCGGCGCTTGGGGGAATGTTATGCTAATCTACATGGCCAAAGGTGCGCAAAACGACAATCCAACCCGCGCCGGAGGCATAAGAGCGGGCAGGTCCGAGGCAGTCGTCGTTCCCGTCGTGACTGAGTTGATTCGCTTCAACTCGTCGGCGCTCCCGGCGGGGTGGAGCGATTCACGGCACATGCACCCCTTCCATCAGATCGACGTCGTGCTGGAGGGCTTGCTGGAGCATGATCTTGACGGCCGGGCCCATCTGGCCAGCCGAGCCGGGCACGCAATCGTGATACCACCCTTGAACTGGCACCGGACTCACAGCCGGCGGGGCTGCTGGGACGCCGCGATGAAACTGTACCTGTCCGCACCCGCGTCAGCGGCCCTGGGCCATCTGCCGTTTCGCTTCGGCCTTCCGCCCGCCGTTCGGGATGTGGTCATCCGCGCCAGCACGATGTTCGACCATGGCCGTGATTTCCACGTGGACTGGGCGGCGACGGCGAGCACGATATTGGTGCTGGAGGCCATCGCGGCTGTCCCGCCGGCGAACCTGCAAGCGCGGCCCGGCGGCGATTTCCGTCGAAGACTTCTGGCTGTCCTTTCGGAGGTCGCCGGCGCACCCGGCGCCCCCTTCAGCGTGCAGGACCTTGCCGACAGGTGCAGCGTCTCGTCAGACCATTTCACGCGCCTTTTCGAGCGGGAACTGGGGCTTACCCCGCGCCAATTCATGCGGGAGTCGCGGATGCGCCTGGCGGCTATGTTGCTGACCGGCCAGCCGGCCCGATCCGTCAAGGAGGTCGCCCGATTGACGGGCTACACGACAGTGCAGGCATTCAGTCGCGCATTTCGCGAGGCCCTCGACACATCACCCGCCAGCTTTCAGCGCAACCCCGATCAGGCCCACGGTCCCTCGATGAACCGGCGCAAAATGGACAGGCCGCTCTAGCGCGCCGCCGGGCCGTTGCGGAGCGTCAGCAGGAGCCGTCATCTTGCGGCTTCGCCAGTTCTCTGGCCACCTTGAGAAGGGCGGCGATCTTGGGCTCGTCCGAGGGGCGCTCCATGCCGAACATGATGTACTGCGTCCCGAAGCTCGCCATGTAGCGGTACTTTTCGACGAGCTGGTCGGCCGTCAACTCGCGGACCACCGACGGCCATATGCGCAGGCCGTACCCGACGCGGCAGGACCGCGCCAGCACCTCCGGCGGCAGGAACTGGTCCACGCTGGGGTCGAAGCTGTCGATCTTGAGGTCTTCGAGGAACCGCAGATGCCCCTCGCGCAAGAGCTCGCTGTGGATGGCGCGCTGGCCGCCAGCTTCGCCCAGGTTCTCATATATCTGCGCCCAGTACGGCGCGACGAACCGGCCGAACTGCTCCGGCGGGAACATGCCCGCGAAGTCATCGGGCATGCCCTGCCACTTGTTGCGGACGGGCTTGCCCTGGCGGGCGCGGATCGCGCGGGCGTAGTTGATCGCGCTGGTGGTGCAGAACGCAAGCAGCTTGTGTGCGCGGGCGGGGTCGTCGTAGGGGAGCATGAAGAAGTCCGGCCCCATCATCAGCACGGCCGTCGTCACCGGCCCCTCGAACTCGTGGCCGATGTGCTCGCTGGCGTCGGGGCGGCGGGCCTTGAGCCGCGCGGCCGTCACGAGGCGCTCCTGGACGACGCCGGCCGCCAGGTAGTCATCGGGCTCGTGGAGGCCGTCGATGTCATCCGGGCCTTTCAGGCATGGCTGGGTCGACGGCTCCATCAACCCCGGCCCGTTGATGATCTTGACGCCGATGGTCGAGGCGTGGACGTAGCTCATGCCATAAAGGTGCGGCGGCGGAACCGGCACCCCGAGCCGTCCGCACAGCGGCACAAGCGCGTCGGAGGACTTGACCATCGCCTCCACGTCCACGTGCAGCGAGTAGTGGCTCACGCCCGCCAGCTCCGCGCCGACGGACTCGAAGAAGCTGAACGAATATGGCTGGCCTTTTGTCATAATGAAACAATGCTCTCACAACGCACGCCAAAATGGAAGCGCGCCAAACCGATGCCGAGGCTTCCCGGGCTATTTTCCGAGTTGGTTAAGCTCATGCCGCCGCAAGCCATTGCTGACGACGTTCAGTTTGAGAACAACCTGGAGATGATCGACCGGAAATAGCTTGCATCCGCACGGAACTCTCGCTACTCTGGCGTGTTGAGTAGTCAGCGGATGGATGCCGACGCTCAATCATTCCTCAGGCATCCGGCGCGGTCTCGCTCTGAGGTCTCCGGGTGTTATGTGTTCGCGATACTGATACAACTGTTATCCGGTCGAGAAACGACGCGGGAAAAATAATTGGGTAAGCCGCAAGTGCTTGCGGTTAATTGAGTAAGAGCGCTGGCTCCGCAAGGCCGCGTCCCAAACGCTCCTGTAAGAACCTTGACTAAGGGCCAAATTGCTGCTATACTGCGGACTAACATGGTGACTGCGACACGCGCAAGAGCGCCGCGGAAGGGGATGTCTGTCAAGAAACCGATTCGGACATACGAGTCGGCCCTGAAATACCTCTTCGCGCAGACCGACTACGAGCACATGCTCCGCGTCCGGTACAACAGCGACACGTTCAGCCTCGACCGTATGCGCCAGTTGCTGAAGAAGTTAGGTAACCCGCACGAGAAGCTCAAGGCCGTCCACATCGCGGGCACGAAGGGCAAAGGGTCCACCGCCACTATGCTGGCGTCGATGCTGTCCTCGTGCGGCTTCAAGACGGGCCTGTACATCTCCCCGCACATCTGCGACATCCGCGAGCGGATCACGATAAACGGCGAGATGATCGGCCAGGCCGCGCTGACCCGGCTTATCTGCCAGGTTGAGCCGCTCATCGAGAAGATGAGCGACGACCGCCCGACGTTCTTCGAGGCCTTCACCGCGATGGCGTTCGAGTACTTCGTCGAGCAGGGCGTCGATATCGCGGTGGTCGAGACCGGCCTGGGCGGCCGGCTGGACAGCACCAACGTCCTGACGCCGCTTGTCTGCGGGCTTACCAGCATCTCGATGGACCACATGCACCAGCTCGGCAACACGCTGGGGCAGATCGCCACGGAGAAGGCCGGCATCTTCAAGAAGAACGTGCCGGCCATCAGCGTTCCCCAGGCCCCCGAGGCCAAGCGGGCGCTGCGCCGGGCCGCCGTGGAGCTCAAGCCCCAGCTCATGTTCACGGGCGAGGACATCGAGTTCAGCTACCGCGTCGAGTCCAGCCGGAAGGACGGCTGCCACACCCGCGTGTGCCTCACGACGCCCTACTCCAAGTTCGAGCACCTGCCCGTTCCAATGCCCGGGGAGCACCAGGCGATCAACTGCGGCCTGGCGCTGGCCCTGCTCGACCAGCTCAAGGCCCAGGGCATGAAGATCGACGACGCCCTGGCGATGAAAGGCCTGGCCGGCGTCTACCTGCCCGGCCGGATGGAGATCATCCAGGAGGACCCGCGGGTACTGGTGGACGGCGCGCACAATGCCGCCAGCGTCCAGGCCCTCATGCGGGCAATCGGGCAGCACATCCCTTACGACTCGATGGTCCTCATCTTCGGCTGCGCCGCCGACAAGGACATCCCCGGCATGATCCAGCAGATCGCCACGGGCGCCGACAAGGTGATCTTCACCCGCGCCCGGAACAATCCCCGCGCGGCCGACCCGCGCATGCTGGCCGAGGCCTACGAGGAGCGCAGCGGCCGCGTCGCCCAGCAGGCCCAGACGCTGGCCGACGCCCTGCGCGTCGCCCACTCGGCCGTCAGCCGCGAGGACCTGATCTGCGTGACCGGCTCGTTCTACCTGGTCGGCGAGGCCAAGCAGTTGCTCCAGCACTGACCCGCCGGATGCGTGTTCGGCTCCGGCTGCGACCCTTGACGCCTGGCAGCCGGCGTTCATCCCGCATTCCGGCCCCCTGATTTGTCACTCCGCCCGGCCCCCGGCCGTGTTGAATTCTCTGATTTTTCCTGTTGCGTTTGTGTTCCTGGCGAACCTACGTACATTGACGGGACGCGAATGATGACCCAACGGCGATCGGGACCGCCGGGGCCCCCGGGGAGCGCGGACAGCCGCCCCTTGTCCGCCGATGGCCTTGCGCTCGTCGAGCTATATGACAGGTTCGCCGAACCGATCTACCGGTACTGCAAGTATCGCCTGTTCAAGCCCGAGCTGGCGGCCGACATGGCTTCGGAGGTCTTCCTTCGCCTCGTCCAGAGGTACGACGAGCTCAAGGCCCTGGGCGTCGAGCGGATCGAGACCTGGCTCTACAGCACGGCCAGCGGCCTGGCGGCCAATGCGATCCGCGACCACAAGCGGCGCGAGGAGATCCTGATGGACGTTGCCAGGGAGCAGCAAAGGCGGCTCTCCCAGCGGCTGGAGGACGGCCCTGCGGCCCTGCGGAAGATGGACTGGCCGGTCCTCCACAAGGCCATGCGCATGCTGGACCAGGAGGACCAGGACATCCTGGTGCTGCGGTTCTTCGGCGGCATACCGGCCGTCAAGATCGCCGAGGTGCTCAACATGGACGATGGGGCGGTGAGGATGATGCTCTCGCGGGCCATGCGGGCGCTGAAGCTTGTGCTGGAGGGGCCTTTCGCGGCGGAGTTCGAACCAAGGCATTCCAGGGATGGCAAGCACGGAACAGGGAAGGACCACCAGGGACCGTAAAGAGGCGGGCAATACACGTGGTCGATGACACGGGAAAACACGGACCGGTGGAAAGCGATGGCCCGACGCCCGGCGGCGCGCGTAGGCCGGCCGAGGCGTTTCCCATGCTCCCGGATGGCGAGCTTGTGCCCGGGGAGCGCGAGATGCGCGAGCTCTTCCTGGCCAGCGGGGCCGACGATGTGCCGGATGAAGGGCTCAGGGAGCTGATGCGCGAACGTTTCATGGCGGCCGTCAGGGCCCGCGAGACGGCCGGCAGCTATGTGAGCGCTGCTGAGGGAGCATCTGCGGCGTCCGCACACAAGGCCTCCGCGGACAAGCCGGCCGGGGCTCTTGCACGCGGGACGCCCGCTCTGAACGCGGGGAGGGGGCTTTTGCACATGCGAAGACGCCTCGTTTTGAGCGTCGCCTCGGCTGCGGTGGTTTTGATCGCGGTGGGAATAGCCTGCTGGGCGCTCTTCTGGTCCGGCACACACAAGGCCTCGGCCGCCTTCGCCGACGTGATCGCCAAGGTCAAGAAGGCGAGGACGGTTGCTTTCGATCGGCTAGCTCAGTCGCCCCGCGTGCCGGATAGCCGATCAAGAGTGTTCATGGCCAGTCCAGGCAAGGTTCGTTGGGAATTCTCAGATGGCAAGACTTGGATAGTCGATTGCCCGTCGAGAACCAGACTGTTTCTCAAGGCCTCCGAGATGACGGCCCGAATTGACAAGTCCGTTGATTCAGCATCTTTGTCGGCCTTGGATCCGCTTGCAGACTTGCGCGGACTTGCGGAGACACAAGGCCGGTTCATAGGCAGGACTGAGCATGCCGGCAGGCCAGCATGGCTCTACCAAGTTGTCCGCGAAGACGAGCTGATGAGCATTTGGGTAGAGCCAGAAGATGACCGCCCTGTCAGGATGGAGTCTAGAGCGAAGACTGGGGGTGGGGGAGAGTTCATCGTCGCTCTGGACAATTTCGCTTGGAACGTTCCCCTCGACGATTCCATGTTCTCCTTGGCCCTCCCGCCGGGCTACACGCTCAAGGATGAGGCGCCGTCCTCGGCCACGGATGAAGCACTTGTGATCGACCTTCTGCGGACCTGCGCCGCGATGGCGGATGGCGCCCTGCCTGAGAAGCTGGACAAGGGAATCTTGAGCAGTCTTGTCCAAGCAGACCAGAAGAGGCGAAATCCAGGCTCCATTTCCGCCACGCAGGAAGCTTCCGGCATGATCGCCGCCGACGAGGTCGCCAAGGGATACTATCGCGTGTGTATGAGGGGGCTGACTGCGATCGAGCGTCTCAAACAGGGCGGTCAGTGGCTTTATGTCGGCGCTGGGGCGAAGCTGGGCGACAAGGACAGGATGTTGTGCTGGTGGCGCAAGACAGGCTCGCACACAATAACGGCCGTCTATGCGGACCTCCAGGCAAGGCAGCTTGAGGCAAAGGACGCTCCCGACGCGGCAAAGCCGCCGCGCGGAGATTGACAAAAGAAAACCACACAGGCGCGCACCACAACAGTCCCGACCAGGTGTATGGCAAGGAATGGGGGCCATTCCTTGCAGGCGCCTGTGTGGTTCCTATTACCGCTTGACCCAGCGCGGCCTGCGCCGGGCCACAGACTCGAATCCCAAAGCCCGAATATTGATTCGGCAGCCAGACCTTACTGTCAAACGCATCTCGCCGATCGGCCCATACGGCCTAGGGTGCGCCTCACTGGACATTTGAATCTCAAGGGCCGGACGCTTGTTTGGTCTCTCGGATTTCGAGATTCGAATTCCGCCTATCACATGGGGCGCAGCGTGGCCGAGTCCATCATGGCCATGTTCATCGAGACTACCTTTGTGCTCGCCCTGCCGCAAAGGCACGGGCAATCGCAGACTTCCATCGCCAGGTCGTAGTCCTCGACCAAGGTGGTCTGGCCTTCGCCGAACTGAGTGTCCAGAACGAGAGTATCTTCCAATACGGCTGTGTCTGACATCTTACTGCTCCTCGCGTTACGAATGCCAACAGCTTCGGACGGTTCTACCGCGGATGAGCCTCCGTTCATACCCCGGCACGGTCGGCCCGCTCGCGAAATAATTCATTCCCTGAAGCCACGCGGGCGGGCCGAAAAACAGGTCCCTTCCCGGCCGCGGGGGCGAGCGGGCCCGCTCCACAAGATGCTCAAGCGAAAACGATCTCTTTGGCATAGTCGAACGCCTTTGGGTTCTCTTCCAGCACTCCGCAGTACTCCACCAGCAGCTTGTGCATGTTGCGGCGGTGGGCGGCGCAGGCCCGCTGCTTGGCGGCGGGCGTGAGCTTGCCGCCCTCCCGCACGGTCGCGAAGCACCCCACCATGCACATCGGCAGGCACCAGCACCAGCGGCACTGGCCGGCGCTGGCGGCATGCCACCGCTCCAGCAGCGCGATGACCTTCTCCGGTATGACGCCCTCGCGCACGTTGCCAATGATGCCCTCGCCATCCGCCGGGACGCGCTCGCAGGCGAAGTAGTCCCCGTCGGCCGTGACGAACGTCCGCCTTGCCCCCGGCACGCACGGCCGGGTGAACAGCAGCTTCTTCGGCAGGTGCGGCGAGAGGTACTTGCGTTTGTGGAACATCGTGAAGGGCTGCTCGAAGGCGGCTGTGGCGACCCAGTTGGCGCGGCTGTTGTGCGAGCGGGCGACCTGGCCGCCCTTCAGGCGGGCGATGAACGCGGCGTAGACCTCGTCGCGGCTTTGGGCCAGCGGGTCGGTCGGGCAAAGGGGCCTCTGCCCGTCGGCGGGCTGGTTCTCGGGGCTGATGCCCAGGCCCATGTCATCCGTGAGCGGCCCCCAGGTCTCGAAGAACCGCTGGACCTCCCGCAGGTCGGTCGAGGGCGTGACGACGGCGTTGAACCGCAGACGGCCGTTGGTCTTGTAGTCGGGGTGGTCCTCCAGGAATCGCTGCACATTCTCTGTGACGCGTTGCCAGGTGGGCCGGCCGTCGCGCGTGCGGCGGTTGCGGTCGTGGGCGTCGGCGGGGCCGTCGAGGCTGACCATGATCTGGAAGCGCTCCGCCGCCAGCAGATCGGCCGCCTCCCCTTCGAGCAGCGCGCCGTTGGTGGTCATGGCGAACAGGACATCCGCCCGGCCGCAGTCCTTCCGCACGTGATCGACGCACTGGCGGATCAGCGGCAGATTCAGCAGCGGCTCGCCCCCGTAGAAGCTTATGGCGGGCGCATTGGTGTCCTTGCTGTGGGCCAGAAAATCGTCTATGGCGGCGCGGGCGGTCTCCCACTGCATGTTTCGCGGGGCGTGCGAGCGCTGCGCCTCGTGCCGGCCATCGTAAACGCAGTAGGAGCACCGGAAGTTGCACTGCTCGGTGATGTTGAGGATGAGCTGGCCGCGATGGCTTGCCAGTTGCTCGCGGACCTTGGCCGCGTCGCACGGGACGATCTGGGCGACGCGGTGCGACAGGAAGAGGCCCTTGTCGCGGGCGGCAGTTATCTCGCGCATGGCCGCGGCGACCGCGTCGGCGCCGTGCGCCGCCACGTGGCCGGCGAGCACGCGCTCGTCGCCCAGGCGGGCAAAGTCTTCGACGATGTCCCAGACTACCGGGCCGGTCTGGACTATCCGGCCGGTGTTGACGTCGTAGACGTAACTGCGGCGGGCCGTCTGGAACCTGTGGATAAACGGGGCCGCTTCGTCGCGGGAGAGGGTCTCCCACTCGCGGCCGGCATCGCTGCCCTGGTCGGCTATCTGCTCGAAACAAGGTTCTGTCATGTCCGCGGTCCCGTCCGTGTGTGCGCAGGCCACAAACCTGCGCCGCTCCGGCAACGGATACAGCGCCTCCAGGCCGGGCAGGCCTCCGACCGGCCCGGCCAACGACAAGACACCACAGCAACGGCACCCGACCAGGTGCGTCAGCTAGTGCGAATTGAAGCGTATGGATTATACGGCCGGGCTGGGGCTTGGCAAGAGATAATGGCGGATTCTGTTACAAATGCCCCGCGCAGGCGGGAGGTGTTGTGCATTCCCGCGTCTTCCTTCCGAAACTATTGCCGGCCTTGACAGTTACGTTGGAAGAGGTACACTTTCCGCCGCAGTGCTTGTCCGACGCTGGTTGCACGGAGTTCCGCCATGCGTGGATATGTCGCCCGGTCCGTTGTAGAGCCTTGGGCGGGGCGGGGACTCACCGGGCGACCCCGCGCCTTCACCCTCATTGAACTGCTGGTGGTCATCGCGATCATCGCCCTTCTGATAAGCATCCTCGTGCCTTCCCTCGCCCAGGCGAGGCTCATCGCCCGCAGGACGGCGTGCGCGGCGAGCATGAGGGGCATAGGAACGGCCGCGGCGCAGTACCTTACGGACAACCGCGACTACGTGCCGGTTTCCGTCGCCAATACCGTTGCGATGCCGGGCGCCGTGAACTTCTTTCCGTCCTGGCGCGCCAACCTCCTGAAATACACGGGCGGCTACAGTGCGTTCAACTGCCCGGCCGGCAAGGACCCCACCGAGATGCTCCGCTCCAACGATGACATCAACGACGCCACCGGAAAGTGTACCGACAAGGTGGGCGGCGGAAACAGCGGAGGCGTCGGCATAGTGGTCCAATACTCGCTGCCGGCGTTCCAGACCCTCTGGTACACCGGCGACACATACTCCGGCACTCCCGAGGCGTGCGACGCCTTCCCGACCGCGCCGCATCTGGCCTGGGACGACTGGGTCAACAGCGTCTACGTGGCCGACTGCCGGCGCGCGGCCTCCAATTCGTGCCTGGCCTATCCGACCCAGGCGCCGTACAAGTCCGGCTCGGCCTACCTCTATGCGCCCAACGACTCTCGCTATGCCATAAGCGCCCGGCGGTTCGCGGACAGGCACCTTGGCGTCAACTGCCTTTTCGGCGGCGGATACGTCCTGAGCTACCGCGCGCAGGACCTCGACGCGATGGAACCAGCCAGGCCCGACTGCGTCTGGAGCACCTTCCGCACCACCGAGTGGGTCGATCAGTGACTTGCGCCCGCCGCCTGGCGCAAGGCGTTCCCCCGCCGGCCGATTCCTCCGCGTTATTCCTTGCCCTTGGCCCCGGCGCGCCCTATGATATTCCTGCCGTGCTAGGCGGGGCGCTAGCGGTGCCCTGAGTCCCGAAAGGGATGACCCGCAATCCGCTTCAGCGGGGCCGATATCCGCCGCGGGTTGCTGTCCGCGGGATCATCCGTCTTGCCGGCGGCGATGAAGGTTGGGTCCTCTGCAACGTCGTGCCGTGAACCTGGTCAGGTCCGGAAGGAAGCAGCCATAAGCGTGCCAGCGACGTGTGCCGGAGGGTCGCCTGACTGGAGCCGTTCGACCTGGCGGACCCCGTGGAAAGCAATTCCAAGCGGAGTGCACGGCATTTTTTGTTGTCGATTGACGATTTTCGATTGGCGATTGAACCGCGCGGCCGGCCTCTGGATAATCATCTCCGCGCCGGTTCAAGCGGCGGCATAGGTCAATCGAAAATCGACAATCGTAAATCGGCAATCGCTATGGCCGGATATCTCGTCCTCGCCCGCAAGTACCGCAGCACCACCTTCGACGAAGTCGTGGGCCAGGAGCCCATCGCGCGGACGCTGACCAACGCGATCAAGACCGGCCGGGTCGCCCACGCGTACCTTTTCACCGGGACGCGCGGCGTCGGCAAGACGACGATGGCCCGCATCCTGGCCAAGGCCCTCAACTGTCTGAACTCCGACGGGCCGACCGTCAAGCCCTGCAACAAGTGCGAGTCCTGCCAAGCGATCATGCGCGGGGATGACATCGACGTCATCGAGATGGACGGCGCATCGAACCGCGGCATCGACGAGATTCGCGACCTTCGCGCGAACTCCATATTCCGACCGGCGCGCAGCCGCTTCAAGATCTACTACATTGACGAGGTCCACCAGGTCACCAGGGATGCCTTCAACGCACTCTTGAAGACGCTGGAGGAGCCGCCGGAGCACGTGAAGTTCATCTTCGCCACCACAGAGGCGGAGAAGGTCCCCGCGACGATCCTCTCGCGGTGCCAACGGTACGACTTCCGCAACATCCCGTCGCGCAAGATCGCCGCGCACCTGAAGGAGCTGTGCAAGGCCGAGAACGTCGAGGTGGACGATGACGCCCTCTTTCGCGTGGCGCGAGCGGGGGCCGGGTCGATGCGGGATGCCCTGAGCCTGCTGGACCAGCTCATCGCGGCCGGCGCTGGAAAGGTGGCCGACGCCGACGTGGTGCGACTCCTGGGCACGCCGGCGGAGGAAAAGACGCTGGCCATCGTGACGGCCATCGCCGCTAGCGACGCGGCCGCGGCGCTTAAGGGACTCAACGAGGTGATCGAAAGCGGCATTTCGCTGGCCAGCGCGGCTGCCGCAATTGGCGACATCTTCCGCAACATGATGCTGGCCTCCACGTGCGGCGCGGACAGTGATCTGATCGAGCTGCCGGACACGCAGCGTGCGGCCGTCGGAGAGCTGGCGAAGAAGTTCACCACGCCGGCCATCGTGCAGATGGTCGGCCTGTGGCAGTCGCTACAGTACAAGTTGCGCGGCACGAGCGTCGCGCGGGCGCTGATGGAGGCGGCGCTTGTGCGGCTGGCGATGGCGGACAAGTTCGTGGACCCCGCGAGCCTGCTCGAGCGCCTGGAGGCGATCGGCGGTGGCGTGGGCGTGCCGCCCGCGAGTCGAGCCGGCGTCTCGCCGGCTTCCGGGCCGGCCGCGGCGCCGACACGATACGGCCTGTCGCCCTCCTCGGCGGCGAACTTAAAAAGAAACTTCGCGGTGAGCCTGGCCGCGGGACTTAGCGCGCCCCCGGTCGGCGCAGGCCCCAGCGTCTCCACGCCGGCCCCGTCCGCCGGCCCGCTCCCGTCGACGACAACTCCTCCCCTGCCTTCAAGCGCGCCGGCGACGCCGATCCAGTGGAACCTGGCCTGGCTGGCCGCCAACTGGCCGCGGGTGATCGAAGGTCTGACCGCCGCTCGTCAAATGCAGGTGGCGGGCCTCTTGCGCGTGGCGACGGTGAAGTCGTTCGATGGCGCGGCGCTGGCGCTAGGCTTCGACGTGGCCAACGAGACGCTCCGCCAGCGCGCCGCCGCGATGGCCACAACCGTCAACGCTGCGCTGTCCGCAATGGCGGGCCGAGACATCCGCTGCGATTTTCTAAGCACGGTCAACGGGACCGCGCCGGGCGCCGCGCGTCCCGCCATGGCCGGCGCATCGCCTGCCGGAGGCACCGGCTTCTCTACCGGCGCAGCGGGCAATGGGGCGGGCTTCGCCAACGGCCGGCCCGCCCGCGCCATGCCCGTCCTAAGCACGGCCGAGAAGGCCGAGATCATGAAGGACCCCGCAGTCCAGGCTGTACTATCCGCCTTTGGCGGGGAGGTGGTTGACATCCGCAAGGACGCGGCAGTCGCCGACGCTCCGGAAGAGTGACATTGTTTGGGGTCCGGTGGCTATAATCCAACCGAACCTGTGAGGTAACCTATGTTCGGCGACATTGGAAAGATGTTCAAGCTGGCCGGCGAGATGAAGCGGAAGATGCCCGAAGTGCAGGCGAGGCTGGCCTCCAGCACTTACACGGCCGACGCCGGCGGCGGGGCGGTGTCGGCCACAGTCAACGGCAGGCTGGCCCTGGTGGATGTGAAAATCGCCCCGGCCGTCCTGGCCGACTGCGACGCCGCCATGCTCGAGGACCTGGTCAAGGCCGCCGTGGCGGCCGCTCAGGACAAGGCCGCTCGCGCCGCCGCGGAGGCCATGAAGGAACTGACCGGCGGTATGCCTCTGCCTGGGCTGGAGGGGATGTTCTGATTGGCCGGATATCCGCACATAATAGAACGTCTCATAGCGGAACTCGGCCGCCTGCCCGGCATAGGGGCGCGGTCCGCCGAGCGGCTGGCGTTCCACATCCTCAAGACGACGGATGTCGAGGCGCTGGGCCTGGCCGACGCCATCCGCGACGTGAAGACCAAGGTTCGCCCATGCACGCGGTGCTTCAACATCGCCGAGGGCGAGCTTTGCGACATCTGCGCCGACCCGCGGCGCGACACGAGCGTCTTGGCGGTGGTCGAGCAGCCCAAGGACCTGCTTGCGCTGGAATCGACCGGGGCGTACCGCGGCCTCTACCACGTGCTGATGGGCCACATCGCACCGCTTGAGGGCGTGGACGCCGAGCACCTGACCATCGACGCGCTGGTGGCCCGCGTCAAGGCCGGCGGCGTCAGCGAGATCATCCTCGCCACCAACCCCAACGTCTCCGGCGACGGCACGTCGCTGCACATCGCCTCCCTGCTGGAGCCGCTGGGCGTGAAGATCACGCGCTTGGCCCGCGGCCTGCCCGCCGGCGGACAGATCGAGTACGCCAGCAAGTCGATACTCACAGACGCGATCACGGAGAGGAAGAAGCTGTGAACTGCCGATTGTAGATTGCAGATTGCAGATTGAACTGCGGGTCACTTCCCCGCCAACGCCCGCTCAATCTTCAGCAAGGTTTCCTGCCGAGGAACATGCTTTCCCGACTCGATGCGGCTGATCGTCTCCAGGCGGACGCCGGCGCGGCGGGCCAGTTCGGTCTGCGTCCAGCCGCGACGGATGCGGGCCTCGGCCAAGTCGCGTGCGATTGAGACATTTATGGCCTCGCGCGCTGGAAAGTTGCCGTTCGCGTCGGCGCGCGGATATTGGGGCAACGCCTTGGCCATTGGCACAATGATAGCAATAGCATCCAAAGCTATAACACACGCAGATTATAATCCCCCGCGTGGAATCTGCGGAGAGACCTTGTGAGCATTCTGGCAACAACAAAAGGCACTGGCCCGCCCTCGCGTTCCGCATCGTCTCGATCATGTTCCGCCATCCGCAGCGGACGGACGAACTGGTCAGCCGCAGCTATGATCGCATCGCGAGCGGGTATGAACGCGCGTGGACGGACCACAACCGCGGCCTGTCAGTCGAGATGCTGGACCAGCTCGGAGTCCAGCAGGGCGCGGAATGCATCGACCTGACGTGCGGGACGGGGTCTGTGGCCGGCGAGCTCAAGCGGCGCGGTGCCGGCCGTGTCGTCGGCGTGGATGCCTCCGAGGGGATGCTCGCCGAGGCAAGGAAGAACCACCACGACTGCACGTTCATCCAGAGCGACGCGGTTGACTACCTGCGGTCCTGTCCGGCGCAGAGCGCCGACGTCGTGACGTGCGCATGGGGCCTGGGCTACACACGGCCGTGGGCGGTCATCAGGCAAATCGCCCGCGTCCTCCGACCCGGCGGCCGGGTGGGCATTATCGACAACGGCCTGTTCTCGCTTGCCGAGGTGCTTTGGTCGGCGATGCTCGCCTTCGCCGAGCGCCCATCCTCCCTGGCTCACGTGATGAACTTCCGCTTTTTGCCGACCTCCGGCGCGATGGCGACACTGATGCGCCTCGCCGGCTTTTCGGTGCGGAGGCAATGGAGCGGCAAGTGGACCTACTTCGTTCGCGACGGCCGGGCGGCCATCGAGCGCCTCACCGCGACCGGCGCGGCCGCCGGCTTCGAGTTCGCCGCGACGGACAGCGAGCGCGACGCAGTCTTCGACCGCTTCGCCCAGATCCTCGAGGCACGGTTCGCAACGTCGCACGGAGTGCCGATTACGCATCGGTACATTGCGGCAATCGGGCAGAAGCCGATTTCGGATTTCGGAATTCGGATTTCGGATTCCTGCGGTTGGCGGACAAGGCGCCGTGCATGGCAATCCGAAATCCGAAATGGTGGTCGGAGGAATCTCTCGATGAAGGCAGGGCCGCTCTTCAATCTGGCGCGCCTCTGCCGCCTGTACTACGCAGCGCCCATGTCATTGGCATACCTGCTGACCGTCTACTACGCCCGCGGAGGGGACATGGCCGGCCAGTGGCCCGCCGCGGCCCTTTCGACGGCCTTGCTGGCGATGGTCATAGCGGGCGGCTACGCGCTCAACGACTACTACGACCGCCGGGTGGACCTCGCCAACGCCCCCGCACGGCCGATACCTGCCGGGCGGGTCAGCCCGCGCGCCGCGATGCTGACGGGCGTGCTGCTGATAGTGGCCGGCGCAGGCCTGGCGCGGCTGTGCAGCCTGTGGTTCTTTGTCGGCTTGACGTGGCTTGCCGTGGCGCTGACCGTGTACGACATCCTCTCGAAGCGCCTGGGCCCGGCCAAGCAGGTCGCCGTCGCGGCGCTGATGACGAGCATCTACCCGTTGGCGATCGCGCAGGCAGGCACGGCCGCCGGGCCGCGTGCGGCGACGCTGGCGGTCTTCCCCGCGTGGCTGTTCCTGACGAGCCTGGGCTACGAGACGCTCAAGGACATCCGCGACGTCTCCGGCGATCCGCTCATCGCCGGCCGGCCCTCGCCCATCCGCCGCAGGCCGGGCATGTGGCGGGCAATCTCCCGCATCGCCGTCCTCTGCGGCGCGGCGCTCCTCGTCGGGCCGTTCATACTCGGCTGCAAGTGGGTCTACATGGCCGGCGCGGGCGTCGCGATGGCGCTGGCCGTCGCTGCCGCCTTCGTCCCCGTGCGGACCGCGATTCGCCTGGTCTACGCGGAGTGCTTCATCGTCGGCCTCGCCGCCGCCTTGGACGTGCTTGTTTTTGGGGTCTGAAGACTCACCACAAAGGGCACGAAGTCTCAAAGGAGCTGCTTACTACTTTGGTGTTCTTCGTACCCTTTGTGGTGAATCCTTTTCTTATCCTTCAGCAGTCTCCGGTACACCTCCGGCATTGGCTCGCCAGGCCCGCGCGCCGGGCACATGACCTCGCTCCGCTCGCGAGGCAGAGGAAGCCCGCACGCCCCGTCGAACTTGCCCGCGATGCGGCCCATGAGGCACCCGCAGCGCGGGCGCGAGAACCACTGGCCCATCCGCCGCCAGATTTCGGCCAGCGGCTCGGCCGTCGCGTTCCCGAATGAAAGCGGCGTCAGGTCGCAAGGGCAGACCTCGCCGCCAGAGTCGATGAACAGGTGGTGGTAGCCCGCCCCGCAGCCGAACATCGCGTCCGACTCCAGGTACGCGAAGCTCGCGACGGCCGGCCGCCCGCGCCCGCAGTTGTGCCGCACGTGAAAGTCGTACAGCGCCTGCCGCTCGTCGCCCGTGAGCATAAGCGCCGCGCACCCGGCCGCCTGCCCTGTCGCCACAGGCGCTAGCAGCCGGAACTCGACAGCGCCCCAGCCATCGGCCAGCTTGTACATCGTGTCCAGTTCGCCCGAGGCGATCTTCTCGCGCGTGCCGATAGTCGATATCGCGGCATACAGGCCCGCGTCGCGGCAGGCACGCACCGCGTCCATCGCTTCCGTGAACGATCCGCGCGCGCCGCGGACCTCGTCGTGCCGCAAGGGGTCGGCCGACTCTATGCCCACGGTCACGCACGCCACGCCCGCCTCGGCCAGCCGGCGGGCACGGGCCGCATCCAGGCGATGGCCGGTGGTGAAGACAATCGTCGCCATCTCCGGCCGGCACGCGGAGGCGAGTTCCTCCAGGTCATCGCGCAGGAGCGGCTCGCCGCCCGTGAATCCAAGCGTGCAGGTCCCAAGGGCCTTGATCTGCGATATCAGGTCGAGCATTTGGCCGCGCGTAAGCTGGCCGCCGCGCCGCCGGCCGTAGGAGCAGTGGGGGCAGCGGAACGGGCAGCCCGATGTCGCCGCCAGGTACGTCGAGAACGGCACGCGCCTCCGCCCGATGACCGCGCGGAGGAACCGCCCGAACGCCTCCGACGGGTGCGGCGGGAAAAACGTGTTGATCCGCATCTGCCCGCCGAAGTGGTGCGGCTTCTCGTTCCGCATCCGCCGCAGAAGATACCACAGGTGCCTCGCCGGCAGCCTCCCGACGGCCGGGAGGAACATCCGGGCGATGTGGAAATAGTCACGGAGCTTCATGTGGGCCCTTCGGGCATCGCGCTCGTCTTGAACGCGACCTTTACAGCCAGTTGCAGTGCGATGCCGAACAACGTGCCGACGATCGCGCCTGCGGGCAGACCTAGGACTATCGCGAACATCGCCAAGCACCAGACCTCGACATCCTGGCCGATAACTGATTGCAGGACCCAGTGAAGGATGATAGTAGCGGCCACCCCGACCGAGGCGCCGGCGGCCGCGCCGGCCCACGTGAGCTTACCTTCGGTGCTTCTTGCCTTCCTCTCGCGCCTGACCGCGAAGGGGACCATGATGATGCACCAGAGCGAACTCGCAAGGAGGCCCAGGCAAAGCCCAGCCCTGACCCCTGTGTCATCGAGTGCCTGCTCAAATGATACCGGATCGTCGAAAGTCGCCGTGTGTGATGCGTAGGGAATGTAGAGGGTGATCCTGTAGTAGGCGGATGCGAAGGATCCGATCAGCCCGGTTATCGGCGTAACGACGACAACCACCGCCGCAACAAGGAACGCCAGCGGCCAGCGGCGGAATGCCTGTTGCTGATCCACTATCCCCTTCTCCGCACCGCCAGCCACGCCGCCAATGCACAGAGCCCGCCGCACACCAATCCCACGACCACGCCCGCCGGCGCGCCGAAGACCAGCGCGGCAAGCAGGCCATTGGCCCTGACTTGCCCCAGGAATGCCCACAGCCCCACATGGACGCACAGTGCGCTTGCGCTGCCGACGGCCGTGCCCCAGCCAAGGCCAAGGACCATGACGACGCCCGCCCTTCCTTGGCTCACCAGGCGCAGCGAGGCGCGGAACATCAGCCGGCACCAGACAAGGCCCGCTGCCAGGCCAAGCAGGCCGCCGATCAAGCCCCCGAAGTGGGCCAGGCCAAGGGCACGGCCATCCGGCGCATCGTATATGGCTGTTGCCAGCATGCCGAAGAACGCGCCGGTGAGCGTTCCTGCGAAGCAAACGAAGACGCCCAGTATTGTCAACGGCCACATGCTGTGCCTGGACGTGATATCAGCCGATGGTTCCATGGATCACCTCTGGCCGCGCTAGGCGCGCGACGGTACTCTACCGCGCCAAGGGCGCTACTTCTATGGAGTGCGGCGGCACAGTCCCGGAGGGACTCGACGCCGCTTTCGTATTCTCCGTCGTTCAGGAGGCGAGTCATAGCGGCGTCGCGTCGCTTCGCGTCTTTGCCGCCGCACTCCATAGGAATGCCCCTTGTGATCTTCGTGCCCTTTGTGGTGAAGCATCCCCGGCCGTTGTCCGATTCTGATTCAAGGCGTAGAATGGAATCGTCATGAGGCTCGATACGTCGCAACAACTTCGCCTTGAGCAGTCGATGAGGCTCTCGCCGCGGATCATCCAGGCGATGGAGATACTCCAGCTTCCGACGATGGCTCTGCTGGAGCGGATCGAGGCGGAGATGCAGGCCAACCCCGTCTTGGAGCTTCGCGAGGGCGGCGACGAGGAGCCTTCCACCACGCCGGCCGAGACGGGCGGTGCGGCGGAGCAGGACGCCACCGACGGCGAGCGGCCGCTGGTGGTCAAGGAGGGCGACGGCCACACGGAGGACTTCCAGCGCCTGGCCGACTACGAGGAGGAGTTCGACCCGTGGGCCGGTCCCGGCGGCGGTCAGCCACGCGCGTCCGCGGCTCCCGGCGAGCGCGACAGGAAGATGGACGCGATGGCCAACACGCCCGCGCCAGAGCAGCCGCTCGACGAGTACTTGATGGGCCAGTGGGCGTTCGTCGAGGTCCCGCCGGCCGTAAAGGAGGCGGGCAGGCTCATCATCAACCGCATCGAGGATGATGGTTACCTCAAGACGCCGCTGGAAGACATCGCCAAGGAGACCACCCCGCCGACGGACCTTGCGGTGCTCGGCGAGGCCCTGCGGCTGATTCAGACGCTGGACCCTATCGGCGTGGGCGCTCGCGATCTGAAGGAGTGCCTCCTTATCCAGCTTGCGGCCGAGGAGACGGCCGGGCGCAACGTGGAGCTTGAGCGGCTGATCGTGGAGCGGTACCTCCGCGACATCGAGATGAACCGCCTGCCTGCCATCGCCGCGCGGACGGGCAAGACCATCGAGCAGGTCAAGGCGGCGCTGGAGACGATCTCGCACCTGAACCCGCGGCCGGGCACGCTGGTCGGCCAGCGGGCGGCGCCGGTGATCGCCCCGGACATCACAGTGCGGCTGGGCGACGACGGCGAGCCGGTCATCACGATGGACGACGGCGCCGCGCCTGCCATGCACATCTCGCGGATGTACCGCAAGCTGGCCAAGGACCGCCGCACCGCCCGCGAGGCCCGCGCGTTCCTCCAGCGCAACATCCGCTCGGCCCAGTGGCTCATCTCGGCCATCCAGCTCCGGCGGCAGACCGTCCGCCGCGTGGCCGAGGAGGTGTTCAAGGCCCAGCGCGACTTCCTGGCCGAAGGCCCGCAGGCCCTGCGGCCGCTGCCGATGATGGATGTGGCCAACAAGGTAGGCGTACACATCGCGACCGTCTCGCGCGCGGTGGCGGGCAAGTACGTCCAGACTCCCTGGGGCATCTTCCCGCTGCGGATGTTCTTCGCCGGCGGCACTACCACCGCGGGCGGCGAGGACATCGCCTACGAGGCCGTCCGCGTCCGGCTCAAGGAGCTGGTCGACGCCGAGGACAAGTCCGCGCCGCTTGATGATGACAAGCTCGCCAAGGAGCTCGAGAAGCACGGCATCAAGATCGCCCGGAGGACGGTGGCGAAGTATCGCGACCTGATGGATATCCCGCCGGCGAGGAAGCGAAGGCAGTTCTGAAGTCCGTGATGTGATTTCCAGCCAGAGCCGGTACAATCATTTCCCTTGCGGATTACCTTCAAGGAGGTCCCGTGTTTGGGTTATGCCATGAGCTCGGACGGATTGCTTCCAAGGCAGCAATCCTCGGCATAGCGGGCCTGCCGGCGCTGCCGGCCATTGCCGCGCTGTCGCTTGCCATTCACGTCGCACTCGCGCAGGACGCCGCCGCACCCGATGCTCCTGCCGCTCCGGCCGCCGCGCCGGCACCCGCCATGGGCCGGCCGGCGACAGCGCCTGAGGGCGGAGCGAAGGCAAAGGGGGGCAACGGCGATGCGCTGCTCGGCTCCGCGGACTTCCAGCCGTCGCCCGAGCATCCATTTGGTTGGCGCGGGGACGGAAACGGCCGGTTTCCGGCCGCCAAGCCGCCACTGACCTGGGGCCGCGAATCCGCAGTCGTGAAAGGCCTATCCGCGCAGGCGAAAAAGCCCAAGCCGTCGGACAAGGGCCAGCCGGTTCAGGAGGGGGTGATCCGGGGGTGGCTGACGCTCGGCCCTGTTCCCATCCCTGCCGGAAAGACGGCAAAGGACGATTTCGAGACGGGGGAAGACAAGTGGGAGCCGGATGAAGGCACGGAGGCCGGCGACCTGAAATGGAGCCCCGTCGCCCCGGACGGAAGCTGGCTCCACTTCTGGCCCATGTACAACAAGGCCGCTCCGGACGCCAAGGGCGTCGTCGCTTACGCTCACGCCTGGATCCATTCCGCCCAGGCCAAGCCGGTCTTCATCGATGTCATGGCCTCCGACACGACGCGCATCTGGCTCAACGGCAAGCCAGCCGGCAGCATCAACTCAAACGGACTGGACGCGGCCGGCCACTTCAAACTGGACCTCCCCCAGGGATGGAACCGGCTGTTGCTGCGCGTCGCGCCTCATCTGGACACGGGGTGGGCCAAGGGCGTGATCCAGTGGCATTTCACCGCCGCGCTCTACGGAGCCGATCCGAACGAATACGAGAGCAAGAACATCCTCTGGTCACTTCGGATGCCGGACAACGGCCCGGGCGTCGGTTCGCCGGTCCTGGCCGGGGATAAGCTTTTCCTCGAGGCGGATGCCGGCGTCTTGTTGTGCGTCAGCGCCAGCGACGGCAAGCCCCTCTGGGCGCGATCCAGCACCTATGCCGACGCCGCCAGCGCCCAGGAGCGAAAGCAGAATGCGGCGGTCTTCACCCAGATTGAGCCAATGGCGGCCAAGATCAAGGCCGCCTTGGACGCCTACTGCGCCGATCCGGGGAAGTACCCGGACGACGTCAAGGCGAAAAACGAGCGAGTCCAACTGGAGAAGAAGATCAATGCTTTCATGAGGACGATGGACAGCGAGAAGTATTGCGGCCAGAGCGACAGCGAGGCGGGTGAGTCGGCGCCGACGCCGGTGACCGATGGCCAGAACGTCTATGCCGTGTTCGGGTCGGGCGTGGTCGCCTGTTTCGACCTGAACGGCAACCGGAAATGGACCACGGCGCTGGACCTGAAATACAAAGAGCACGGGTATTGTGCCTCCCCCTGCCTGATCGACGGATATCTCGTCCTGGTCGCGAAGAAATATGCTGGCGCCGTCGCGCTGGATGCCAGGACGGGCGAAGTCGCAACGCCGATAGCGTTGTGGAAGAGCACGCCAAAGGATGAAGCAGATCCTTACAGACACGCTATGTATGGTACCGCGTTGGCGGTGACGGTCGGCGGGCAGAAACTAGTGGCTTTCGCCGGGAGTGTCATGGCGAGACCCAGCGACGGAAAGGTCGTCACGAAAGGTTTCAAGATCCCCGACTACCAGAGCTTTCTCTCCGCGACGGTGGAGGGAAGGGCGTTATGCAGCAGCGGTGGAGCCCCCTCCGAAGGCGCCATGGACTTCGTGTTTCACACGCTGCCCGAGGCCTTCACTGAGCCCCTGAATATGCAGGAGGCGAAACAGGCCCAGTACAACGTCAAGGCGTTTCCCACCTGGTTCGCCTACAACCATTGCGCTTCGCCGCTTCTCTACCAGGGGCTGGCGTATGTCGTCAGCGTCGATGGCGTCCTGACCGTCATCGATGCCGCGAAGGGAGAGGTCGTGTACCAGAAGCTCCTGGACCTGTCGCCGTTCATGAACCACAGCGGAGTGAAACGGTGCGGGTGCAGTTCCAGCCCGGCCCTCGGCGGCAAGCATATCTACATCTGGGGCGATCAGGGCGCCGCGGTGGTGATCGAACCTGGGCGCGCGTTCAGACAGATCGCGAAGAACAGGATTGAGCAGGGCGTCCACTCCGGGGGGGCGTCGGCCCGCAACGAGTGCTCGATCAGTTGCCCCGTTTTCAGCGGAAGCAGGATCTATTACCGGGGCGAACTCAACCTGTATTGCATCGGTGAGAAGCCACGATAGCAGGCCTTGCGAAAGATGATCTCCATTAAGGAGCATGCATGTTCGAGCCCAGACGCGAACTTGGCAAGACAGGTTTCAAGGCAACGGTCCTCGGCATCGGCGATGTGGCCGACAGGTCGGTGCCCATAGAGCAGTGCGTCGCGACGGTGCGGCGGGCTATGGACGCCGGGCTGAACCTCATCGACACCGCGCCGGGCTACGAAGATGGGTACAGCGAAGAGATCGTCGGCCGGGCCTTGCGCGAGTCCGGCCGGCGGGACAGCATGTTCGTCATCGACAAGATCGACCACCTCGACCGCCCGGTCGCCGATCAGGTGGATGGGAGCCTGGCGCGCCTGGGCATCGAGGCGGCCGATGCGTTCGTCTTCCACGGCCCATCGACGAGCAAGGCCTGGCGGATGATCGAGGGCGGACTAATGGCCCAGCTCGACGCCTGCCGCAAGGCGGGCAAGTGCCGGTTCGTGGGCATATCCAGCCACCACCCGAAGGTGCTGGACGCCGCGATCAAGTCGGGCCTGTGCGATATAGTGCTCTTTCCCATCGGCCCCTGGTGCGACAAGCGGTACGCCAGGAAGATACTCCCGCTGGCCCGCTCGCGCGGCGTGGGGACGGTGTGCTTCAAGACATTCGGGGCGGGCAAGCTGCTGGGCGACACGACCGGCTACGGCCGGCCGCTGGAGGCCCGCCCGCGCGGCAAGTTCTCAAGCGGCGGGCACGAGCCGCCCGCGCCGACGCTGCCGCACCTGACGGTCAGCGAGTGCGTCCGCTACACGCTGAGCGTCGATCCCGACGTGGCGCTGCTGGGCATGAGCTTTCCCAACGAGCAGGATGCGGCGTTCGCGGCGGCCGCCGACTTCAAGCCGCTTACCCCGGCCGAGATGGCCGAGATTGAAGCCCGCGCCGCCAGGGCCATCGAGGGCAAGGGCAACTGCTGGTGGAACCCGGAGTAGCAGGAAGTGTTGATTTGTTGCCTTGTTACTTCGCAAAGCGCCACAGGCTGCCAGGGACCGTCCATCTCTCTTCGCGCCAATCCGAAATCCGATCTCCATAATCCGAAATGCCCTTCGCCTGCGCATAAGATTTGATGGATGGGAGAAGCGGAAAGAGGAGTGTAGTCATGGACAAGAGCAGCACAGGCACGGCCGTGAGCGAGCTGGGCCGCAAGCAGTGCCAGCCGTGCGCCGCGGGGACGGCGGCCCTGTCGGGCGAGCGGCTGGATGAGATGCTGGCCCAGGTGCCGCAGTGGCAGTGCGTCGAGAACTCCACCAAGATCACCCGCACGTACAAGTTCGCCGACTGGGGCGGGGCGGCCGACTTCGCCTGCCGCGTCGCCGACCTGGCCGACCGCGAAGGCCACCACCCCGACATTCACCTGTCGTGGGGCAAGGTCACCATCGACCTGTCGACCCACAAGATCAAGGGACTCAGCGAGAACGACTTCATTCTGGCCGTCAAGATCGACCAGATGCTCGAGGGCTCCGACCTGGAGTGAAGTGCATCAACGCAGGGGCCGGGATGGACGCAGAGACATCGCTGGCGGACCAGCAAAGCTCGAAAATTCCTTTGCGCCCTCTGCGATCTCTGCGTTGAGAGCGGCCTCAATAATCGAAAAATCTTGCCATGATCGGGCGTCATGCAGCTCGAGGAAAGGGCGGCGCTTGACGCCATCGCAGGCGCGCGACACCATTATGCATGTGGCGAGCGCCTGCTTTTTTGCGCATTGGCGGAGATGACGAATGGCTGGACGCAGAATGCCCAATGTCTAATGCCAAATGTCTAAGGAAGGCCAAAGGGCAAGCGTCTCAATGCTCGCCATCGGTGATTGGTTAGACATTAGGCATTTGGCATTAGACATTGAGCAAGGCGCCTGGAATGGGTAGACGGAAGAAATCCGGTTGAAGGGAGATCGAAGTGAGCAAACTGACCATCGGCGTGCTGGTGGGCGTGTCGAAGACTCCCGCGAAGGAACTTGCCAAGGTCACGGGCCTGGGCCTGCATAGCTGCCAGGTCTCGTCGTGGGACCCGGCCGTGTGGACGGATGAAGTCGGCAAGGCCCTCATCACGGCCGCGCGCGAGATGGGCGTGACCATCACCACGTTCTGGGCGGGCTACACCGGGCCGCGGGTGTGGAACTTCACCGAAGGCCCGAAGACCATCGGCCTGGTGCCGCCGCAGTTCCGCGCGCAGCGCCTGGCGGAACTGAAGCAGGCGGCGCGCTTCGCGGCCGCGCTGAAGCTGCCTTCGATCACCACGCACGTCGGCTTCCTGCCGGAGGATCCCAACGACGCCCAGTACATCGGCACCGTTGATGCCCTGCGCGAATTGGCGACGCTGTGCCGCGAGCTCGGCATCGAGTTCTGGTTCGAGACCGGCCAGGAGACGCCCGTGAACCTGCTGAGGACCATCGAGCTGATCGGCACTGGCAACGTCGGCATCAACCTCGACCCGGCCAACCTCATCCTCTACGGCAAGGCCAACCCGATCGATGCGCTGGACGTCTTCGGCCGGTACGTCCGCGGCGTCCACGCCAAGGACGGCCTGTATCCCACCGACGGCCGGCACCTGGGCAAGGAAACGCCGCTGGGCCAGGGCAAGGTCAACTTCCCCGCGCTCGTGCCCAAGCTCAAGTCGCTGGGCTTTTCCGGGGCGCTGACTATCGAGCGCGAGATCGGAGGAGAGCAGCAGATCAGAGACATCAAATCGGCGATAGAGCTTCTTCGACCGCTGTGCTGAGGGGCTCGGGCGGGAACCCGCGGATGACCAGAAAGAAAATGGCAGAATGCAAAATGCACAATGAATAAGGCGGAAGTCAGATGATCACTGCACGGCGAGTTCCTGCCTTGACCCTATGATTCCGCCTCTTGCCTTCTGCACTATGCCTCTTGCCTTCATTTCTTCCCTTCCAGTGTCTGGGCCATCCGCAGATAGCTTTCGTATCTTGAGGGCTGGATCTGGCCCGCCTCGACAGCCGCGATTACGGCGCAGTCCGGCTCGTGCGTGTGGGTGCAGTCGTTGAAGCGGCAGGCGGGGGCGAAACGCTCGAACTCGGAGAAGTACCACGGCAGCTCGGCGATGTCCATCTCGACGGCCAGCTCGCGGACGCCGGGCGTGTCGACCAGGATTCCGCCCGCGCCGCCGGGCTTGCCCTCTGTTGTGGGCAGGTCATATACGGCCGCAGCGGCCGTGGTGTGCCGGCCGCGCTGGTCCTTCATGCGTATCTCGCGGACGGCCGCTGACGCGCCGGGCACCAGCGCGTTGACCAGCGAGCTCTTGCCCGCGCCGGACGGTCCGGCGAGCACGGTCTTCCTGCCAACAAGGTGCGGCAGGAGCACGTCCAGCCCTTCGGGCGTGACCACCGATGTGAGGATGGGCTTGAGGCCAAGCTCAGCTATCCGCTCAACCTTCTCGGTATCGGGCGGGCCGAGGTCGGTCTTGTTGATAACCAGGATCGGCCGCAGGTCGCCGCGCTCGGCCACGATCATGAACCGCTCGACGAGCGCGGGCCTCAGCTCCGGCTGGCGCGTCGAGGCGACAATGAGTAGCTGATCCATGTTGGCGGCGATGACCTTGAGGAAGCCCTCGTCGTCGTACCGGCCGTGATGCTTGCCGGAGCGGGGCTGGGGGCGGGCAAGGAGCGTTTTGCGCTTTGCGCGAGAGACGATCATGCCATCCGCGCGGAGCTTGTCGCCGTCGTGCGGGCCGGCCAGGGCCCCAGTGACGGCCACCGTCACCGTGTCGCCGACCGCAAGCGCGCTGGAGCCTTCGGGCGGGCGGAAGGTGCCCGAGATGCCGCAGATGAGCTGCCCCGCACGATCCGGCGACCGGACTATCGCTCCGCCGGGGAAAAGTCCCACGACCATTCCATCCAGACGCGGCAGGCCCTCGACGTTGTCGGGAACCCCCTCCGGCCGCCAGGCGGGGAGCTTGGTGGCCTTGGCGGTGACGCGCTGGCGGCGCGGGGCGGCCTCGCCCATCTCCTCGCCTTCGCGGTACACCCGCTGCCAGCCGTGCCGCTTAGCCGACTTGCCCTTCCGTTTGAACATCGAGCGGGATTATAGCCCCGAAGTGGCGCGGGGGGCAGGGAGGACCGGCGCAATGGAAGACTGGAGGACGGGAGGAAGGGAGGACTAAAGGAAGGGCATCGGTCTCCAGTAGATTCCTCCTCCCCTCTTCCCTTCCTCCCGTCTTCCCCTCCCTCTCTAGTATTCAGCATCGACTCAAAGCTGTCGCCGCACAAGCGACCTGATCGCCCTTCCGTTGACAGCGTCCCAGTCCCGGCCGTCGGACTTGCGGATGCCCTTGGGTGTCTCCAGGATCATGGGCACTTGCGCCAGGCGCGGGTCGTTGACGAAGTTGCGGAAGCCCTCGCGGCCGATGAGGCCCTTGCCGATGTGGGCGTGGCGGTCCACGTGCGAACCCAACTCGCGGACCGAGTCGTTCAGGTGGATCGCCATGAGATTCGCCAGGCCGATGATGCGGTCGAACTCGCACATCGTCCGCGCGTAAGCATCCGGCGTGCGGATGTCGTAGCCGGCCGCGAATATGTGGCAGGTGTCCAGGCAGACGCCGACGCGGGATTTGTCGCTCAACTGCGCGAGGATTTCCGCGATCTGGTCGAACGTGCCGGCGAGGATGCTTCCCGCCCCGGCCGTCGTCTCGACGAGAATCTTCGGGAAGCCGACCGCGAAACTGGCACGGGCATCCTGCCCGTGAGTAGCAGGGGCATCTTGCCCCTGCACTTCCACGGGCGGGACGCCCGTGGTACTCATAAGCGAGACGCCCATGCCACGGTTGGACAGAACCTGGTTCAGGGCGTCGGCGATGAGCCGCAGGCCCACGCGGACATCGCGATTGCCGCCGGGATGTATCACGAGGTATTCGATGCCGAACGCGCGGCATCGCTCCAGGTCGGCCGCGACGGCCGCGATGGACTTGGAGCGCACCGGCTCCGTCCCGGCCAGGTTCACCAGGTACGAGCCGTGCGCCACCACGGGCGAGATGCCGAGCCGCCGGCGGGTCGCCTTGAACATCTCCACGGCCGTCTCAGCGAGCGGCGGCACGTGCCACTGCCTCTGGTTGCGGACGAAGACGGCGACCGTGTCGAAGCGGAACCGGCGGGCCTTCTCCAGCGCCGTGTGCATCCCGCCGGCGATGCTCAGGTGCGAACCGAGAAGCATGAAGACATTGTGGATTGCGAATTGCGAATTGTGAATTGAAAAGGCGATGAGAGAAGAGGGAAGAGCGAAGAGAGGGTAGAATCGCCGGGCAATCATGGCCAAGTCTTGCGAGACATTCGATCACACGGCCGATGTTGGCCTGGCGGCGCGGGCGGACACGCCGGGGGAGCTGTTCGAGGCGCTGGGCGAAGGATTGGCCGATTACATCTGCCCGCGCACGACCGTCCGGCCGCGCGAGAAGCGGACACTGACGGTCGAGGCCGAGGACGTCGAGGCGTTGGCGGTCGATTTCCTGGCGGCACTGCTCAACGTGATTCAGGCGGACAGGTTCATGGTGACGGCCGTGAGCGTCATGGAGTGCGGCGGCACAGTCGCGCAGCGACACGGCGCCGCTCTGGCTGGCGCCGATGAAGGTGATTCTCCACGCAAGAGAGACTCGGCCGGTGCAGCCAAAGCGGTGTCGCGTCCCTTCGGGACTTTGCCACCGCACTCCAAAGTCAAAGTGACGGCCGAGTTGACGGGTGAGCCGTTCGATGCGTCCCGCCACGAGATTCACACGGAGGTCAAGGCCATCACCTACCATTTGCTGAAGGTTTCGCAGGAGCAAGACGGCACTTGGATAGGCCGGGTGATACTGGATCTGTGAATTCGCTAGCCGCGATTCGCCACTCGCGATTTGCGGTTCATCGAGGTGCATGATGGAAAAGCATGACGAAGTGAAGATAGAGCGTATCGACGCCAACCGCTGGCGGATTCCCAAGTCTCAGCGCGCGGACATGCGCGTGGACGGCGTCTTCTACGCCAACGACGCGCTGCTGAATGACGTCGTTACCGGCGGCGGCCTAGTGCAGGTGGCCAACGTCGCCACGCTGCCGGGGATCGTGTCGGCGTCGCTGGCGATGCCCGACATCCACTGGGGCTACGGCTTTCCCATCGGCGGCGTGGCGGCGACGGACCCTACGGCCGGAGGCGTGATCTCGCCCGGCGGCGTGGGCTACGACATCAACTGCGGCGTGCGGCTGTTGCGGAGCGATCTATCGGCCGATGATGTCCGCCCGCGGCTCAAGGCCCTCGTTGACCAGCTCTTCCGCGACATCCCGGTGGGCGTCGGCGTGGGCGGGCCTTTCGAGTTCGCCCACAAGGAGATGGGCACGCTGATGGCCGAGGGCGCGCCGTACCTGCTGTCGCGCGGCCTGGCAACGCCGGAGGACATCGAGGTTACGGAATCGGGCGGCTGCCTGGAGGGGGCCGACCCCGACGCCATCTCGGCCGAGGCGTTCAAGCGCGGCGCGGACCAGTGCGGCACGCTGGGCAGCGGCAACCACTTCGCCGAGGTGCAGGTAGTCGAGGCCGTGTTCGACGAGCAGGCGGCCGAGGCGCTGGGCCTGCGTCAGGGCTGCGTGACGGTGATGATCCACAGCGGCTCGCGCGGCCTGGGCCATCAGGTGTGCGAGGACACGATCCGCGCCATGCGGACGCTGCCGGCCCAGTATGGCATCACGCTGCCCGACCGCCAGCTTGTCTGCGCCCCGTGCGACAGCCCGCAGGGCCGCCAGTACCTGGCCGCGATGCGCGCGGCGGCCAACTTCGCCTGGTGCAACCGCCAGTTGCTCGCCACGCAAATCCGCCGTTCGCTGGAGCACTTCTTCGGCCAGACGGCCGAGTCGATGGGCCTGCGGCAGGTGTACGACGTCGCGCACAACATCGCCAAGTTCGAGCGGCACACCGTCGATGGCAAGGAGCGGACCGTCTGCGTCCACCGCAAGGGCGCCACGCGGGCCTTCCCGCCGGGCCACGCCGAACTGCCGGAGGTGTACCGGCCGTTGGGCCAGCCTGTGATCATTCCCGGCGACATGGGACGGGCCAGTTTCGTATTGCTGGGCGCGCAGGGCTCGATGGAGCAGACGTTCGGCTCGACCTGCCACGGGGCCGGGCGCGTGCTAAGCCGCGGCGAGGCAATCCGGCAGTCCAAGGGCCGGCGGATCGACAAGGAGCTTGAGGCCCAGGGCGTTTACGCCCGCGCCCGCGGGCGGACGGGCCTGGAGGAGGAGCAGCCGGCCGCCTACAAGGACGTCAACGACGTGGTCGATTGCGTGGCGTCGGCCGGCCTGTCGCGCAAGGTCGCCCGCCTGCGGCCGATGGGCGTCATCAAAGGGTGATTGACGATTTACGATTGCCGATTCAGAGCCGCAACTCCCCTTCGCCTCGCCCGGCGCAATCATGTTCAATGCCCTTGCAAAAACCGGCCCAGCGGATAATACTGGTTCGATTGTGCCTGCGGCGACGGCGCCGGTGGGCCGTGTGAATCGTCAATCGACAATCGTCAATCTGCAATAGCCTTAGGAGCTTTCATGGCACTGGGATTCTTCCGCCGCCACCAGAAGGGAGTGATGATCATCATGGTCTTCCTGATGGTCAGCTTCCTGGTCAGCACTCTCGGGTGGGAGTACATAGGCAGGCGCATCGCGGACCTGTTTCACCTCAATCCCGAGTTCAGGGAGGTGGGCACATCGGTCTACGGCCCCGTACAGGCCGGGCGCCTTCAGTCCCTGAAGGCCGAGCTGTACATCCTGAGGCAGACGGCCCTGTCGGAAGGACTTCGGAGGACGAGCAGGTACCGCGTGCCGGGCGCGGACGAATTCGCCCTGCTCGAGCAGAACGGCGACAACGACGCCCTGGCCTTCGCGCTGCTGCTACAGGAGGCCGAGCACAACGGCGTCAAGGTCGCCGGCCAGGAAGTCCAGAACGAGATGGAGATGATCGGCCTGACGGGGGAGTACTACAAGAACCTGCTGTCCAGGCTCCAGGGCGACCGCGAGGCCGGCCGGGTCACCGACGCCGAAGTCCGCCAGGCCGTCCGCGACTGGCTGATGGTCTACAAGTCGGCGCAGGAAAACGCGTACGACGTGCCGCCCTCGGAGACGGAGGTCGCGCACCTCTACCAGGATATCTCCGAGCGGATCAACCTCCGCGTGGTCAAGGTCTCCGCGGAGGAGCTGGTGGCCAAGGCCCTGGCCACGACCATGCCCACGACCGCGCCCTCGTCGTCGCCGGCGAGCGCCCCGTCCGAAGCGGCGCTCAAGAGGATAGCGGCCGTCCCCAGCGAGGCGGAGATCAACGCCCAGTTCATGAGCTTCCGCGGCGTCGCGCCGGGCACGCTGCCCGACAAGAGCGCCTTCGGCTTCGGCTACAAGCTGCCCGACCGGGCGAAGGTGGCGTACCTGTTCATCAGCCAGCGCGTGCTGGACAGGGCGGTCCGCCCCAGCCCCGATGAACTGATGCAGTACTACAGGGATCATCGCAAGGACAAGGTTCGGGTGCCCGAGGGGGCCTCCGCCCAGACCAGGCCGGAGTCGGCTCCCTCGACGGCATCCGCCCCGGCCAGCCGATCCGCCGAGGAGGCGCCGAAGGAGAAGGAGGTCGTCCTGGGCAGCCTGCCGTTCAGCCAGGCCAAGCCGATCATCGTCAAGCTCCTTGCGCCCGAGGCCGCCGACAAGAGGAAGAACGACCTTGTCAACCGCGCCGCGGAGATCGAATTGAGACTCGCCGGCCGGCAACTGCCGACAGGCATGAACATCTACGAGGCCATTGTGCGCGGGCTGCCGGCGGCCGGGCCGGAGCCCGAAGTGCCGGGCCTGATGCAGACCGGGCCCGCCGAGATGAAGCTCGCCGCCACCATCAGGTCCCCCATCAGGAACGTGCCGTTGGACCGCGCGATGGACATGCTGGCGGAGGATGTGGGCCTGACCGCCATCTGCTACCCGTGGGGCAGGCACGGCAGCGAGACCTACAGCCAGTCGCTGCTTGTCTCGGTCAACGTGCCCGAAGGGCAGCAGATCACGCTTGAGGCCGCACTGAAGCAGATAGCGATGCAACTCAAGATGACCGCGATGATCGGCGGATGGCGGATGTGCGACCAGGTCGACAACGTACTGTTTCCCATCCCGGCCTCAGACGTGGACGATCTTGAGATGTTCCCCGTCTCCGCCCGCCAGACGCCGCTGGAGGACCTCGACGCCTTCCGCAAGGATGATGTCCTGGGCAGCAGCTACGTAATTGGCGGGGGCGGGCGGACGCTGATCCAGGAGGCATTCACCGCCCAGCCGTTCGGCGGCGATCCTCGCATGCCGCACATGAAGGTGGGCGACAAGGGCTCTCAGATGCAGGTCATGGGCGCCACGCCCGGCTGGCTGCTGTGGCGGCTGCTGGACGCCGCGCCGGCCGCGGACCCCGAGCCATCCGCCATCAACACCGACGCGGAGCTTCGCAAGAAGGTCATCCACGACATCAGGATCACCGTCGCGATGGCCGTGGCCCAGCAGGAGGCGCTGGCCATCGAGCGGGCGGCGGTCAAGGACGGGCTTGAGAAGGCCGCCGCGGCCGCCGGCTTCGAAAGCTACGAAACAGGCATGTTCTCCCGGAAGAACTTCAACCTACAGTGGAACGACGTGCCGAAGCTGGACCTGGACGCCATCGAGAACGCCAAGATGAGGGAGTCCTTGAAGGAGTCCGTCATCGGCCAGGTCTTCTCGCTGGTCCCCAAGAACGTCGAGCCGACCACGCAAGGTTATGGAACCAGCGGCATCCTGTCCCTGCGCCTGCCGCCGAAGCGCGAGGTCGTGCTGGTGCAGCGGATCGGCTACTCGCCATCGGTGAAGAGCGAGTTCGAGTCGTTCGGCCGGCGGGTGATCGCCGGCTACCTGGCCAACAACCGGCTGGCCAGCGGGCTCCAGCGCTGGTTCTTCCTGGGCATGACCGAGCAGGGAATGTTTCCGTTCGGCATCGCCAAGCGCGTGGACTACAAGAAGAAGCTGGAAGAGGGCGGCCCGCGAGCGCCTTGACCTCGCACGCGGCGGGCGATAAAGTATTTGTTTGCCTCCCGGGCGCGGTGAAGGCCCCGGCCGGCATACGGGTAGGTAGCTCAGCTGGTAGAGCGCGGCACTGAAAATGCCGAGGTCGCCGGTTCAATCCCGGCCCTACCCATTTTCCGTTCCTCCGCCAGGCGGTGGTGAGGCCATGCCGAAAAGAAACCTGCTCCTGATCCTGGCCGCCATCGTCGCGGCGACGGCCGTCGTGATGATGACGCGGACGCCGTCGACAATCTACGTCACGAACGACGAGCTGGCCCGCTACCGCGGCGTCGCCGAGGCCGCCCACAAGATCCGCAGCGAGTGGTACCCCATCCCGACGCCGGAGGACAAGCGCCGCAACGGCCAGGCCGCGACTGTCCCAAGTGAGGAGGAGCTGCGGCGCGAGATGGTCCGCGGCATGATCGAGAGGCTTGACAAGTTCTCCAGCTACATACCGCCATCCAGGTCCGATGACTTCTCGCACCGGGTGATGGGCAAGGCCCGCGGCGTCGGCCTGGAAGTGGAGTGGGCGGGCGATGAGCTTCGCGTCATAGGCGCGATGGTCAACTCGCCGGCCCAGGCCGCGGGCCTGGTCGCCGGCGACGTGATAGCGTCAATCGACGGACTTCCCGTCGCGGGCAAGACGATCCATGAGGTCCGGCGGATGCTCGACGGCAGGCCGGGCACCACGGCCGTGCTCACAATCCTCCGCCAAGGCAAGCCGGAGGAGAGTGTCCCGGTGACGCGGGCAGAGTTCGCAGTCGAGAGCGTGTACGGCCTGTTCCGCGACGCCGACGGCAGGCCGGCATACCTGATCTCGCCCCAGGATGGCATCGCGTACCTGCGGATCAAGGAGTTCGTCCCCGACACGCTGGAGAAGGTCCAGGCGGCCCTGCGGTCCGTCGAGCCGCTCAGCGCCCTGGTGCTCGACCTGCGCGACAACCCCGGCGGCGAGTTCAAGTCGTCGCTGGGCGTATCCGGCCTGTTTCTCCGCGAGGGGACGATCGTCACCGTGTTCAGCCGCAACGCCCCGCCCCAGAAGTTCGCCGCCGAGAAGAAGGCCGCCTGTCTCGACGTGCCGGTGGTGGTGCTGGTGAACGGCCGCAGCGCGTCGGGCGCGGAGATCGTCGCCGGCTCGCTGAGCGTCAACGACCGCGCGGTGCTGGTCGGCACGCGGACGCTGGGCAAGGGATGCATGCAGCGGATAATCAAGCTCGACGACGACCCCGGCGGCGAGCTGAACCTGACGACCTCGGAGTACTACGTCGGCGACGACACGCCAATCGCCATGCGCGGCATCGAGCCGCACGTGGTCGTGACCATCACCGACAGCCTGCACGACGTCCTGTACCGCATGAGGCTGGAGTCGGAGCTTGCCCCTCCGCCGCGTTCTACCACCGCGCCGGCCGCAACCGAGCCGGCCGCGGCGCGGGCCGAACGCATCCAGATTTTGCTCGACATGGATCCCCAGCTCGCAACGGCCGTCAAGCTGCTCCAGACGCCGCAGGACATGCAGGACATCATCAATGGCGCGCGCAAGGCGCGCCTGGCCGCCAAGGCCGCCAAGACACAACCGGCCACCACACGGGCGACGACGGCCGCGCCGCACTAGGCATGCCCGACCGGACGATCATCCTCGGCATCGAATCGAGCTGCGACGAGACCGCCTGTGCCCTGGTGGCCGGCGGGCGCGCGGTGCTCTCCAGCGTCGTCGCCAGCCAGATCGACCTGCACGCGCGGTTCGGCGGCGTCGTGCCGGAGATCGCGTCGCGGGCGCACATCGAGGCGATCAACACGGTCATCGAGCAGGCGATAGCGGCCGCCGGCGTGTCTCCCGGCCACATCGCGGCCGTCGCCGTGACGCACGAGCCGGGGCTGATAGGTTCGTTGCTGGTGGGCCTGATGGCCGCCAAGACGCTGGCGTGGGCGTGGGACAAGCCGCTTGTCGGCGTGAACCACGTCTACGCCCACGCCTATGCGGCCGCGCTGGAGGCGCCGGCTATTGACTACCCGGCGGCGGCCCTCATTTGCAGCGGCGGCCACACCGCTCTATACCGGTGCGATTCCCCGACGCGACTGGAGCTGCTTGGCACGACCATCGACGACGCCGCGGGCGAGGCCTTCGATAAGGTGGCCGCGATACTGAACCTGGGCTATCCCGGCGGGCCTGCCATCGACAGGATTGCCCGAACGGGCAACGCCAAGGCCGTCGATTTCCCTCGCACGCTCCTGCGGGGACAGTCGCTGGACTTCTCGTTCAGCGGCATCAAGACGGCCGTGCTCTACCACGTCAACGGCGTGCCGGGAGCGGTCCGGCGGCGCGCGACCGGCAAGGGAAGAACGCCTTCCTCAGGAGGCGCGGGCAAGGGCGCGGGCGGCCTTTCGCCCCAGGAGGTCGCGGACATCGCCGCCAGCTTCCAGGCGGCCGTCGTCGATGTGCTGCGTATCAAGCTCCGCCGGGCCGCCAGGCTCATCGGCGCAAAGACGCTCATCCTCGGCGGCGGCGTGGCCGCCAACTCCGCCCTCCGCGCCGCCCTGACCGATCTGGCCGCCAGGCTCCGCATCCCACTCCGCATGCCCGAACTGCGCTTCTGCCTGGACAACGCGGCCATGACCGCCGGCCTGGCATTCCACTACCTCCGCGAAGGCAAGGTCGACACGCTGGACCTGGAGGCGAATGCGACCGTGCGACGTTGACAGAAGGCAAAAGGGGCGAGGGACTAGCGACCAGGTGTCGCGGAGAGCGCTCACGTCTCGCATTCCAGCCGAACATCGATACCCCAAGTCGCTAATCGCTAATCCCTAGTCCCTTGCCCTCCATGGCCATATAATTCCGGCATGAACGCCAAGCTCCTCCGCGAACTCTTGGTCCAGGTTTCCGCCGGGCGGATGGATGTCGATGCGGCCGTGGCGCGGCTGCGGCACATGCCGTTCGAGCAGGTGGGCTTCGCCAACATCGACCACCACCGGGCGATCCGCTGCGGCTTCCCGGAGGTGATCTACTGTCCCGGCAAGTCGATCGAGCAGATCGTAGGCATCTTCAGTCGCCTCGCGGCCGCCAGCGCCAACGTGCTGGCCACGCGTGCGACGCGCGAGGCGTATCAGGCCATCGCGGCAGAACATCCCAAGGCCGAGTTCCACGAGTTGGCGCGTGCGATCACGCTGCGCCAGTGCGACCACAAGCCTGTGGGCCACATCGCGGTGGTGACGGCCGGGACGAGCGACCTTGCCGTGGCCGAGGAGGCCCGCGTGACGGCCGAGATCATGGACCAGCGCGTGACGACGCACTACGACGTGGGCGTGGCCGGCCTGCACCGGTTGCTCGCCCGGAGCGAGCAGCTCCAGCAGGCCAACGTCATCGTCGTGGCGGCCGGCATGGAGGGTGCGCTGGCCAGCGTGGTCGGCGGCCTGGTGGCGGTGCCGGTGATCGCCGTGCCGACCAGCGTGGGCTACGGCGCGAGCTTCGGCGGCCTTGCGGCCCTGCTGACCATGCTCAATAGCTGCGCATCGGGCGTGAGCGTGGTGAACATCGACAACGGCTTCGCGGCCGGTTACATCGCGGCGATGATAAATCGGCAGACGGCAGGCAACGGGCAACGGGCAACTGGCAACACAAGAAAGCAACAAGTGCGAAGGGGACGGAACGCATGAAGACGAAAGATTCTCTTGCTTGTCGCTACGGCTTGACGCCCTTATAATTGAGTGTTGATATGGGAAACGCAATCGTAATCAAGGTTCCGAGCCGCAGAAGCCGCATCCTTGCCATGCGCTCGCCGATGGATACGGAGGTCGTCGCCCACGGAAATGATCTGGATAAGGTTCTTGAGAAAGCCGCGAAGGCCGGGGTAAAGGACCCGATCATCATGTTCGTACCCAGGCCTGGCAGACGGCACACCTACTGACAAACATGCCTAGTTACAAGTACTCCTTCGTCAAGTGTCGTTACGCCAATGGCATAGTTGACGAGAGAGGCCAGACGTTTGTCCCCGTTCGCATCACGAATCCGTCAACAGGCGTCTGGCGAATGGCATGGGGATTGATAGACACGGGCGCGGAGTCCTGTCTGTTTCCCGCCAATCTGGCCGCAAAGCTTGGACATGTCCTGAAGGCCAAGGGCGTCAAGGCAAGCGTAGCCAGCGGGATTGAGGAAAGGCCTGTCACCACGTAAAAGCATACCTTCCGGGTCGAGCTTATGTCGAAGGACCTGCAAAGGGTGGTCTGGCGGTCCGGCAAAATGGAAGTAGACTGCGCCGAATGCAACTCCCTAGTCATACTTGGCGTGGACAACCTGTTCGCATCGTTCAGGTTAACGATAGACTACCCTAAGGAAGTCATGCGTTTCCAGTGGCAGCGGGCGATAGGGAAGTGAGTCGAGTTCTTCCGATGGGCGTCGAGAGAGTAACCTCTGTTCCCAGACTTCCAGCGCGTGCCGCCGACGCAAACAAGGGCAGTTTCGGGCGGGTGCTGATCGTCGGCGGGTGCAGGAAGATGTCCGGCGCGGTGGCGCTGGCGTCGAACGCGGCGCTGCGCGGCGGGGCGGGGCTGGTGGAGTTCGCGGCGCCGGCCGTCGCGCACCCGATCATCGCGGGCCTGTGCCCCTGCGCGGTGTCGCTGCCGCTGGAGTGCGACGAGCACGGCGAGATTTCTCCGGCCGCTCTGCCGCAGGTCCGCGAGCGTTTCGAGAAGGCCACGGTCCTGGCCGTCGGGCCGGGGTTCGGCGTGGGAGTTGTCCAGCGGAATATCGTGCAGGCGGCGCTGGAGCAGGAAAAGCCAGCCGTCATCGACGCCGACGGCCTCAATAACCTGGCGAAGATCGAGGACTGGCCTTTGCTGCGCAATTGCCCGCTGATCCTGACGCCCCATCCGGGCGAGTTCTCGCGCCTGACGGGCAAGACGATCCGGGAAATCCAGGACGATCGGGAGAGAATCGCTGTAGAGACCGTCAGGAAATGGACTGCTCGTAGTGTGCCCGTAAGGGCATCCGCTCGCAGCGTGCCCGCAAAGACATCGAAGAACTCCTTACGGCGTCACTACGAACGCGGATGCGAAGTCGTGCTCGTCCTCAAGGGCGCTGGCACGGTCGTCACCGACGGCCGGCGCGTCTACATCAACAAGACCGGCAACCCCGGCATGGCCACCGGCGGCACCGGCGACGTGCTGACCGGCCTGACGGCCGCCCTTATCGCCCAGCACCTCGAACCGTTCGACGCCGCGTGCCTGGCCGTTCATCTCCACGGCCGTGCGGGCGACCTGGCGGCGGAACAGCTCGGCCAGACATCACTCATCGCCTCGGACCTGATAGACTTCCTGCCCGCCGCGATCAAAGAAGTTCTGCTATAATCGGCCCAGGAGAAATTCCGTCATGAGTTCCACGAGCGTTATCGGTACGGGCGGCCCGCAGGAGTCACTCTCACAGGCGAAGGTCCGCGAGATCATCGCCCAGGCCGTGGGCCGTCTTGCCCCGGATGGCAAGAGCATACTGGCGATTATCCCCGACCACACGCGGACCTGCCCCCTGCCGATGTTCCTCCGCGAGCTTCACTCGGCCGTCGGCAAGAGGGCCAAGCGGCTGGACTTTCTCGTGGCCCTTGGCACGCACCCGCCGATGAGCGACTCGCAAATCGACCACCTGCTCGGCGTGCCCGATGGCAAGCGCGGCGAGGTATTCCCCGGCGTCAAGGTCTTCAATCACACGTGGAAGGACCCCAAGTCCCTGGCCCGCGTTGGCTCGCTCAGCGCCGACAGGATCAACGAGATTTCCGGCGGCCTGTTCTCGATGGATGTCGAGGTCACGGTCAACAAGCTGATCTTCGACTACGACATAGTGCTGATCGTCGGGCCAGTCTTCCCGCACGAGGTGGTGGGGTTCTCCGGCGGGTGCAAGTATTTCTTCCCGGGCATTTCGGGGCCGGAGCTGCTGAACTTCTTCCACTGGCTGGGCGCGGTGATCACCAACCCGCGGATCATCGGCACAAAGCACACACCTGTGCGGGCCGTGGTCGATGCGGCCGGCGACATGCTCAAGGTCAACAAGTACGCATTCTGCATGGTCGTCCGCGGCGAGGAGCTTGCGGGCCTTTACTTCGACGAGCCAAAGGCGGCGTGGTCGGCCGCCGCGGACCTGTCGGACAAGATTCACATCATCTACGTGGAAAAGCCCTTCTCGTCGGTGCTTTCCAAGGCGCCCAAGATGTACGACGACCTGTGGACCGGCGGCAAGTGCATGTACAAGATGGAGCCGGTCGTGGCCGATGGCGGCGAACTCATCATCTACGCCCCGCACATCACCGAGATTTCCGTCACGCACGGGGCGATCATCGAGGAGATCGGCTACCACGTCCGCGACTACTTCCGCACGCAGTGGGACAAGTTCAAGCACTACCCCTGGGGCGTGCTGGCGCACTCGACGCACGTCCGCGGCATCGGCACGATGACGGACGGCGTGGAAAAGCCTCGCATCCGCGTGACGCTGGCCACCGGCATCCCCGAAGCCCTCTGCCGCAAGATCAACCTGGGCTACCGCGACGTGGCCTCCATCCGCGTCGAGGACTGGCAGGGCAAGGAATCGCAGGGCAGGCTCTACGTTCCCAAGGCTGGCGAGATGCTCTACAAGCTCCAGGACCCGCCGGCGTGGCAGAAGTTCTAGACGCGTATCGCGCCATTGCGCCACGACATCGGACCAGTTCGCATGATCGTTGACCACGACGTCCACGTACACACCGTTCTGTCGGCCTGCTGTTCGGATGAGAGGGCGACGCCGGCCAACATCATCGCCCGCGCGGCCGAGGTCGGGCTAAAGACCATCGGCTTCGCCGATCATCTGTGGGATTCGGCCGTGCCTGGCGGCAGCAACTGGTACCGGCCCCAGGATGTGGCCCACGTGCTGCGCACGCGGGATGCGCTGGCTAATGACGCGCGCAGTGTGCGAGTGCTCGTCGGCTGCGAGAGCGATTACTGCGGCGGCGGCAAGGTGGGCATCACGCCGGAATCGGCGCGGCAGTTCGACTTCGTCCTGCTCCCCATGTCGCACTTCCACATGAGGGGATTTGTCGTGCCGGAGGGGCTCGCCGACCCAGGCCAGATCGCGCACCTCCTCGTCCAGCGTTTCAACGAGGTCGTCGAGCTTGGCCTTGCCACCGGCATACCCCACCCGTTCCTGCCAGTAGGCGATGCGGAGCGCGTTGACGAGATAACGTCGCACCTGAGCGACGATGACCTGAAGGCCTGCTTCGGCCGCGCGGCCCAACGGCACGTCAGCGTCGAGGTCAGCACGGCCATGTTCCCATCCTGCGAGCAAGGCGAAGAGGATGGGTTCCACGATGAGTCATTCCTCCGCATCCTGCGGATCGCCAAGCGCAGCGGGTGCCTGTTCCACTTCGCCAGCGACTCGCACAGCCTGGCCGGCATCGGCCGGGTGCTGAAGCTCGCGCCAATCGCGGATGACATCGGCATCACGCCTGATGACATCCACCCTCTCTTCCGAAGCTGAAGGGCCGTTTGCTGTTGTCCGCCTGAATCCCGGCTACTATGATTCGCTGTGAACTTGCTTGCCGGCCTGGAACTGAGAATGGACCAGCCCTTCATCCTGGGCATAGACCTCGGCACGACCAACTCGCTGGGCGCGTACATGACGCCCGCCGGGCCGGTGGTCGTGCGCGACACGGCCGGCAGCGGCCTGGTGCCGAGCGTCATCGCCTTCGCGCCGGATGGGCGGGTGACGGTTGGCTCCGAGGCCCGCAAGCACGCAGTCGAGAACCCGCTCAGCACCGTCTACTCCGTCAAGCGGCTCATGGGCAAGGGCCTGGCGGATGTGCAGGAGGACCTCAAGTTCCTCCCGTATCCAATCGTCGAAGGCCCGCACGACACGGTGCTGGTCAACGTCTCCGGGAAGCTGATGACGCCGCAGGAGCTTTCGGCGACCATCTTGCGCGAGGTCAAGGTCCGTGCCGAGGCCGCCGTCGGGCGCGACATCACGCAGGCCGTCATCACAGTGCCGGCATACTTCGACGACGCTCAGCGTCAGGCCACGCGCGACGCCGGCAGGATCGCCGGCCTTGACGTGCGGCGGATCGTTAACGAGCCGACGGCCGCCGCGCTGGCCTATGGCCTGGACCGCAAGGAGGACGCCACCATCGCCGTCTATGACCTGGGCGGCGGGACGTTCGACATCTCCATCCTCCGCGTCTCCGGCGGCGTGTTCCAGGTGCTCGCCACCAACGGCGACACGCACCTGGGCGGCGACGACCTCGACCGCGAGATCATCGAGCTGGTCACCAGCGAAATCCGCAAGCAGTTCGACGAGTCGATCACGTTCCCCCCGGCCACGAGGCAGGCGCTCCGCGACTTCGCCGAGGCGACCAAGATTCGCCTGTCAGCGGAGCAGTCGGCCAATGTGGAAATCTCGCTTGGGGCCGGCCGGACGTACAGGCGGGTCATCACCCGCGATGAATTCGAGGCCCGCGCCAAGCGATGGATCGATCACACCATCGAGCACTGCCAGGCCGCGATGAAGGATGCGCGGCTCGGTCCCGCGGACATCAACCAGGTCGTCATGGTCGGCGGCTGCACGCGGATACCGATGGTCCTGCGGAGGGTGGGCGAGTTCTTCGGCCGCGAGCCGTACACGGCCATCAACCCAGACGAGGTCGTCGCGCTGGGCGCGGCAGTGCAGGCGGGAATCCTCGCGGGGATGCGGCGCGACACGCTGCTATTGGACGTGACGCCGCTGTCGTTGGGCATTGAGACGCTCGGCGGGGCCACCGGCAAGCTCATCATGCGGAACTCGACCGTTCCGTGCCAGGCCGGCGAGGCCTTCACTACCTACGTCGACGGCCAGACCTCGGTCGACATCCACATCCTCCAGGGCGAGCGCGAGCTGGCACGCGACTGCCGGAGCTTGGGCCGGTTCCAGCTCAAGGGCATCCCGCCCATGCCCGCCGGGATGCCGCGAATCCAGGTGACTTTCCTCATCGACGCAAACGGCATTCTCAACGTCTCGGCCCGTGAGCTTCGCAGCGGAAAGGAGGCGTCCGTGCAGGTCACGCCTGCCCACGGCCTGACGCGCGAGGAGGTCGATTCGATGGTCAAGGAGTCATACATCCATGCCCGCGAGGACATGACCGCCCACCGCCTGATCGACCTGCACAACGAGGCCACGCGAATCCTGGCGGCGATCGAAAAGGCCCTCGCGGCCGCGCCGAGCGCATTGACGGCGGAGCAGCGTGCTGCCCTAGATACGGCCGTCGCCAACCTGAAGGGGCTCATGGCCGAGTCGAAGGACCCCGACGCGATCTACGAGGCTATGTCCGCCGCCAACAACGCCGCCGCGCCGCTGACACAGGCCCAGTTCGACGAGGTCATCAAGAAGACGGCGGTTGGGAAGAAGTTGGAGGAGTTCTGATTGTGGATTGTGAATTGTGGATTGTGGATTGTGTATTTCCCCGTGCCAGCATTGACCCGCGGATAGCCGGCCGAGCCCGTCGATGGAAATCCACAATACGCAATTCACAATTCACAATATCCCGCTGCTAGAATTCAGCGCAATGACCCACAAGCTCACATTCCTCCCCGCCAACGTGACCGTTGAGGTCGATCCGGCCCACCTGCCGCCTAACCATTTCGGCAAGGAGGGCAGCATCCTCGACATCGCGCTGGCCAATGGCGTCCAACTGGAGCACGCCTGCGGCGGCGCGGGCGTGTGCGGCACGTGCCACGTGATCGTCAACGCCGGCATGGAGAACCTGTCCGCTCCGGAGGATGACGAGATGGACGTGGTCGACCAGGCCCCCAACGCCACGCTCACCAGCCGCCTGGCCTGCCAGGCGGTCGTCAAGGGCGACGTGACGGTCACGGTACCGGGCTGGAACCGGAACGCCGTGTCGGAGAAACATTAGCAGGGATGACAGGGATGCCGGATCTGAAGTGGTCAGACGCGGATGAAATTGGCTTCTTGTTGAGCCAGAAGTTCCCCGACACCGACCCCCTGTCAGTTCGATTCACGGACCTGCGCGATTGGGTGACGCAGTTGGAGGGTTTCGCCGACAAGCCCGACGGCTCCAGCGAGCAGATTCTCGAGGCGATCCAGATGGCGTGGCTGGGCTACTACAAGGACACGCACTGACGGTAACGTCCCGTTCTCCAGGCGAATCGGACAACCGAAGCAACGGCCGCGCCTACTGACATCGCCACAGCCGCGACGCCGGCGGCGCCGATCACCGCCCAGAACCACCAGCCCAGGCCGCCAAGGACGTCGAACGCGGCCGCGATCGCCGCCAACGCAACCGGCGCGGCGATGGCCCGAAGTGCGTTACCCAGTACGCGAGGAACCCATGTGGAGTGCGGCGGCCGTGACGCCGCTTTGGATGTTCGATGTGTCGCGGCAAGTGAAAGCGGCGTCGTGTCGCTTCGCGACTGTGCCGCCGCACTCCATAGGCACTCCCGCCACAGATACGCGCTCGCGCCGATAAGCCACAGCACGGCGACGTGGCCGGTCCACAAACCGCAGAGCATCCGCCAGCGCGGGCCGATGTCGATGATGTGCAGGCCGCCGAGCATCGCTGCCGCCAGGCAAAGGATGTTGACCGCCAGCACACTCGCGCTCAGCGGCCACCGCAGCTCCAGCCCACGCGGCTCCGCCCCGCTCCGCCGCAGGCCGCTTCGCCAACGGCCGCGCCGCGCCAGGCCCCCTTGCGCCAGGCCGCTCCGCCAGATCCAAGACGCGATCAGCCACGCCATCGTCAGCGCCGCGCCGGCGTACAGGCCCAGACACCGCTGGCAGACCGGCAGCGCACGGCCGTCGACGACGAAGCACCGCCCCTGGCCGCACAGGTGGGAGAAGATGTCCGCAATCAGGTCCACCTCGTCGGCTACTCCTTCGTCGCGGGTTCCGACCCAGCCGGCAGCGCGGGCGCCTTTGGGATCGGCGTGCGCGAGACCTCCTTGCCGGCCGTGTCGAGCGTGACAATGGCAGTGGCGTACGAGTCCTTGTCGCCGCGGTACTTGAAGGCGAAGCCCTTGGAATCGGGTGTGGCTGTCGGGCTGTAGTAGTTGTAGTTGGTATCGACCTTGCCGGTCACCTTGCCGGAAGAGTCGAGGATCAGCAGGTTCTTCGGCCCGCAGATGACCGTATGCTTGCCATCGGGTGCGAAGGCCATCTCCATGACGTCGGTCTTGTCCTTGTCGAGCGTGATGTCCAGCTTCTGCCGCGTGACCTTGCCGTTGAGGTCCATCACGGCCAGGACGAACTCAGTCTTGTCCTGGTCCTTTTTGGACTCCGCCGACAGGACGGCAGCCTTCTCGTTGCTGAGCCACCCGACGCCCCACGCGTCGGGCTCAGCCACCGGCGCGGACACCATCCGGCCGTCCATCTGCCAGATGGCCAGCCTGTCGTTGTATGCGCCCGCGACGCTCTTGCCATCCGGCGACCAACGCGCTCCGGCGGCCGGGCCGGCGATGACCTTCACACATGGCTTTTCGGGGTCCACTATCAGTCCCTGGTAAAGGGCAGACACGCACACGCTCTTGCCGTCGGGGGCGAACTGCGTCCGCATCAGGCTGTACGCCATCACGATGCCGGTGCCCAGCCGCTTGTCGTCATCGCCGTACTGGAACAGCGGCGTCGCGAAGGGCGTCTCCGACACGACGCGGTCCGCCTTCAAGTCGCGGATCACCAGCGTCATCGGGTAGCCGGGCGTGCTTGTCAGCCCCGCATACTCGCGCCCGGCCTTTGCGGCATCCGCGGCGAGGTCCTCCGTGACCGGCGCGGGCTTGAGGTTGAGCATAGCCGTAAGGTCCGGCGGCGACTCCTGCGTGGCCGTCTCGCGCGGCTTGGCCTGATCGATGCGGGCCTTCTGGTAATCGATGAACTTGTCCTCCTGCTCCTGCGTCATCAGCGGCACGCGGAGGTAGGCCAGCAACTGGCCGTCCTTGCTGAAGGATGGCGCGGCCAGGAGCGCCGTTGTGCTGGCCTCGACGGTCTTGTACTTCTTGAGCCCCTTGTCCTCTTCGAGGATAAGAATTCGCGAGGTCTGCTTGCCCGAAACCAGCGGCGGCAGGTCCTTCGCCTCCTGGGGCCACGGGTCCACGGCCGCGAAGGCCAACTTCTTGCCGTCGGGGGAGAACGCCATCGGGCTTTCCGTGCAGGCCAGGACGTGCCACAGGACGGCCGCCGCCGCGACGGACATCAGCGCGAAGGCCGGCCAGCCGCGCTTCAGCGGACTCAATCGTCGTACCATGATGGTCTCCTTGAGTAGAGTGTCGGTTGTCTGTCGCCGGGGTGGAGAATCGCCCGCAGGAAGCTGCGTGCGGCTATCGCCGTGCCCCGCCTGAAAAGCGCCATGTTCACCCGCCGCTTGCGCCTGTCGCGCTGGCGGAACATCTGCGCCAGCAGGACCGCCGCCCGCCGCCGGCCGGGCTTAAGAGACAGCCGCCAGTAGACGCTCTCAAGTTCGCGCAGGCCCATGGACTCGGTTCGGCAGACGGGCGTATGAAAATTGTAGCTGGCCAGGTCCTCGTTGGCCACAAGCCCTTCGCGGAGGGCGTTTTCGGCGACGGCCGTGCCGGGGTTGGGCGTCAGCGGCATGATGAAGCAGTAATCCATCCCCATGCGGTACTGGCAATCGACCAGCCGCATGAGGTCCTCGCGCGTGTCGCCGGGAAGGCCGAAGATCATCGTGCCGATGGTGTACACTTTGGGATGCCGCTCGCGGAGGATCGCGAAGGCCTCGGCCGACACGTCGGCGGAGTTGTTGTGCTTGCCCAGCGCCGCCAGGCCCGCCGCGTCGTCCCGCTCGACGCCGATCATCACCTGCCGCAGCCCGGCGCGGACGAGCTTGTCGAGCACGCCGAGCTTCTGGTCGCGGATGATGCCATCGGCCCGCACCCAGGCGGTGTGAAGCGTCCGCGGTTGGCCGCGGCCGTCCATCATGTCCGAGCAGAGCATCAGCTCTGCCCATCGGTCGGACCAGGCGGGCGAGCCGTTGAACGTCGGGTCAACCCAGCCGAACGTCCGCCGGCCGAAGCGCCGGTGGAGCCACGCCACCTCCTCGAAGCTGCGCTGGGCGCTCTTTGTGCGGTACACCGGCCGGACCCGCCCGTTGTTGTCGATGCTGCTGCCCATCTGCTTCCAGAGGATGCAGAAGTTGCAGTTATCGGTGCAGCCGCGGGAGTGCTCGACGCTCACAAGCGCCGGGTGGTTCCGCGAAGAGCGGCCGTAGAGGGACATGTCGAGCAGGACATACGCGGGCATGGGCAAGGCGTCCATGTCCTCGATCAGGGGCCGGGCGGGGGTGATGACAAGCCCGCCCGACGAATCCCTGAATGCGATGCCTGGGATCGTTGCCCACCTCGCGCGATCGTGCAGGTTGCGGAGCAACTCGACAAACGTCGCCTCCCCCTCGCCGCGGACTATGACATCTACTGAGCCGGGCTCGCCCGCGGCGCATTTGGAATTTCGGACCGAAGCTCCCTTCGGGATTGCGGATTTCGGACTGGCGCCAAGCGTACCCTCGATTGCATGCGCAAAGTACACGCCGCCCGCCACTACGACGCAATCCGGCCAGAGCCGCTTGACCAGGGCGGCCGCCCGGATCGCCTCGTGTGCGCTGACCGTCTCCTCGCCGACGCCCAGCACGTCGATCCGCTCCGCCGCCAGGCGCTGCTCAAGTGTCCGCCACCCGCACTTCTGGCCTGGGCAGTCCCACACCTCGACCTGGGCTCCCGGCATGTCCCGCAGCACGGCCGCCGCCAGGCACAGAAGGCCCAGCGGCTGCCAGAATGCGGAGGTCTCGCTGTTGAATGGCCAGACGTATCGCGGCGGCCGAAGGAGCAGGATCCGCATAGGGCGCCCCAATCCGTTTACGCAATCATACTACGCAAACAGGCCTCCCGCCCGCTCGGGGGGAATGTATCCGCCATCGTGGAAGAAGCGAACGGCCTCGTCGGCCGTGCGAAATACCCGCGTGGCGGTCTCGGTGACAAACGGCGACGGCGCCGCCGCCGGCCGCCATATCACGAACACGTCCTTCGCCGCCTCGTGGGCGTGCTGAAGCTCGCGCTCGACCCCGCTTGACAGCGCCGGCCGGCCCTCCGGCATCTGCGGGACAAGCGACACGATCATGTCCGCCTGGTCGATGAGCTTGAAGTCGCGGGCGTAAATCTGTCCATCGATATCCGCGATGATGTCCAGGAGCTGGCTGGTCTCCATCGAGGCCCTTGCCCCCGGCGGGCCGACCTCGACCGTCCGCCGGCCCTCCTGCGCGGCCGCCAGCGCCAGGTCGCACAGGTTCTTCTCCTCCAGGTCGCCGGGGTCGAAGCAGACGAAGTGCCGCTTCATCAGCGCGCGGAAGGCCTCGATCTCCGCGAGAACGCCCGCGGCCGCGCCGCCGTTGACGTGCGTCATGGGGAAGCTCAGGTACGCCTTCTTGAGCTGCGGGCGGAAGATGAGCCGGCACATGGCCTGCACGGCCGCGTCGCCGGGATCGACCTGCCGGTCATCGGCCATGCCGCGGGCCATGATGTAGAACCGGCCGTGCCCGCGGACGATCTGCGCCAGCAGCTCGGTGGCCAGTATCTCCTCCTCGCGCCAGACCATGAGGTCCTTGAGGGTGTGGTCGGCGTGGCCATCCCGCGCCAGGCGGTAGTGAACGCGATCCACGCCGTCCACCAGCGCCACGTAGAGGTCCGCGTTGAGGGCCTTCATCTGGTCGTAGTCGAAGGCGTAGAACAGGCCGTGCCGCCAGCGGAACGTGGCGTGCGTGTTAACCAGCACGTTCGCGTGGGCCTCGCACGCGGCCAGCACGTCCTTGAACACGCTGCGGCGCAGGCTGTTGAGGCGCGACAGCGGAAGGTCGAGTATTCTGCCGGCCGCCACGTCGGGGGCCTCGGCGTACATCATTCGCCCGACGTTGCACGTGATGATGTCCAGCCCCTTGCCCAGGAGCGCCACCGCCGCCTGCTCGACCGCGGCCAGAAACGGCTTCTTGTCCAGCCCGACCTGTCCCGTCACGACCACGCGCATGGCGACAATGTATCTGCGGAAAACCGGACATTCTACTCTTTGCCCCAAGTTCGCGGAAGAACGCACTCGGGCGTCGTGAATCCGCTTGCCGGAGCGCGACGGCGAGATAGAATCGTCGAAACCGCTGACGGCCGTCGTCAGCGGGAAGTCATGCTGGAAATGTCGGTCCATAGGAGCAAGATCGCGATGCGACGGATTGCCTTACGCTACAAGAAGTGCATGGGCGTCCTGTCTATGGCCGTTGCGGCGTTCCTCGCGCCCGGCTGCGCGCCGTCTTCGACTTCCGCGGTAGTGAACCCGGAAGCGGGACGGGAAGGGCCGCCGTCGATCCACGTGTGGTACGGGGACCAACAGGATTTCGGGCGCCTTGGCGTGCCGCAGAAGTGGGTCAACGTGCTCGGCGGCGTGACTGGCCAGCGCCCGCTGAAACTCCTGTATTCGCTCAACGGCGCCGCGCCGAGCCCGCTTTCGCTCGGCCCCGACGGCAAACGGCTCGCCCGCGACGGCGACTTCAACGTCGAGATCGATCCCGCAGCGCTGCGCGAGGGCGCGAACACTGTGACGCTCGTGGCCACCGATGCCGCCGGCCGTCGCGCCGAACGCACGGTCACGGTGAACTACCGAAGCGGCAAAGCCTGGCCGTTGCCCTACACGGTCGACTGGAGCAAGGCGCGGTCGATAGCCGACGCCGTGCAGGTCGTCGACGGCCACTGGAGGCTCGAGGCGGATGGCGTGCGAACCGCAAGCCCCTACTACGACCGTGTCCTGGCCTTCGGCGATCGCACATGGAAGGACTACACCGTGACCGCGGCGGTCACGATCCACGGTATCCGGCCGACGCACAAGGGACCGCGAGTTCACGGCTCGGCGGTCGCCATCGCCGCACGCTGGCTTGGTCACGCCGATGACGGGCTGCAACCGCGGGTGAAGTGGTATCCCCTGGGCGTGGCCGCTATGTTAGACCTCCCGGAGGACCTCGACCGGTGCTCGTGGCACGTGTTGCACGGCGGCGACGAGAAGAACATGCCCGCAGGCACCATCGAGAAGGACGCCCGCAAGATCGAGCTCGGCGTCCGCTACATGATGAAGCTGCGCGTCGACAAGCTTTCGGGCGCCATCGCCCGGTACCGCGCAAAGCTGTGGAAGGACGGCGAGCCGGAGCCTGGCTGGTGGCAAGTGGACGCGGAGGAAGCACATAACAGCATTCAGGCTGGCGGCGCTCTGCTCATCGCGCACAATGCGGACGTGACATTCGGCAAGATCACCGCCACGTCCAACGACCCGCGCGAATGACCCTGTCCAACCATGGCCGAGGGCGCGCGAATGCGACGGCAAACTGATCGGCGCGCTATTGGTCCGCGGGTAGCTCGACTGGGGCATGGCTGGTTGTCGGGGCCGGGTGAGAGGCGGCCGGCGGGGTGATCCCCGGTGAAGCGCCTTTCCGGAACGCCTCTGTCAGTCTCTTGAGTTCAGCGACCTGCACGGATAGCGCGTCCCTTTCCGTTGCCAGCCGGTCCGCGCGCGACTTCTGGAAGTCGCGCTCCTTGGCGGCGTCGCCGAGGTCCTTGAGCGCCTTGGCCTGCTGCTCGTTGATGAACTTCTGCTTGCGGAGCTCGGCGGCCATGGTCTCCTCGCGGCGGCTAAGGTAGACCTTGTCCTCCTGGAGGATCTTGATCTCATCCTTGAGCGTGGCGATATCGGCCTCGAGGTCCTTGATCTGAGCGGCCATGGGGTCGTTCGCGGCCGGCGGCGGGGCGGGAGGCGGGGTTGGCGGCTGTTGTTGCTGCTGGGGCGGGGGGCCGCAACCCGCCGACAGCAGCAGAAGGACCGCTACTGCGAAATTCCTCGCGTGATGCACATTCATGACATTGGTGCTGCGATCATTGGTGCTTGTCTAGGATCTCTTGTTTCGAACTTCGGTTTCGGACGCCGTGGCATTTCACGACGACTCATCTTGCCTCTTTGGTCGTCGGCTCGCCCTTGAGGGCCTTGTCCAGGGCCTCGGGGAAGCTCTTTTCGAGCTCTTCGAGCGTCTGCATCTCGATGCCATCCACGATTACCTTGCCGTCCTTGCCGATGATCCACAGGCTGGGAATCGCGTCGACGCCATAGCGCTTGGCCGTCGGGTCGTCCCAGAACCTGCCGGCGTACGTCTGCGGCCAGTCCATCCCCTGCTCCTTGACGAACCTGGCGACCTGGTCCTTCTGGCCCTCCTGGTCCAGGCTGACGCCGACGAACTCGACGCCCTTGGCCTTGTACGCGGCGTACATCTTCTTCATAAACGGGACTTCCTCGCGGCACGGCGGGCACCACGTGGCCCAGAAGTCGATCACCACCACCTTGCCCAGCAGGTCCTTGGGCAAGGAGAGCTTCTTGCCGTCGAGGGTGGTCAGTTCGGCTGCAAAGGGCTGCCCCTTGTCCGGGTGCAGCACCTGGCGCAACAAACCGCGAGCTCCCTCGACGTCGAGGTACTTGTCCTTGACGATGCTGGCGAACTTCTTCGCCACGTCGCCTTGGTCCATCTGTAGCCCCAGCACGGCCGCCATCATGGCGCCCTTGGCCGCCGCGTCGGTCTTCTCGTACTTGTCGTAAAGGGCCTGCGCCTCGGCGGCGACATCATCCTTCTTCGGCTCGCCCTTGGCCTGGAGCCGGTTGAGCGCCAGGCCGAAGTCAACCTGGACCTTCACCGAATCCGGCGCGTTGGACGCCAGGACGCGCGCGGAGATGTCAGCCACCTGCTTGCGGCTGGCGGGGTCCTTCTTGACGGAGGCGATGTACCCAGCCGCCTCCAGCATCTGCAACTGGACCTTGTACAGGTCGCCGGCTCGCTCGTAGCGTTTTTCGGCGTCGGCGCCGAGCTTGAGCACTGTCTCCATCTGCGCGATGGCCGCCTCCTCCGTCGCCGGCTCAACGGCGAACGGCTGCTCAATCCTCTTCATCACCGAATCGGGGATCATGTAAGGCGCGGTCGTGGTGGTGGGCCTGCTGGCGGGGGACGTGGTTCCCTGCGCAATGACCACGCCAGCGAATAGGGCAAGGGCCACGGCAAGTGTCAGAACGGATGTCAATCGCATCGTGTTCTCCTGGGCGCGGCCAAGCCAATGCCAGATACGGAGTGTCTGAATAACAAGAGAATTATAAGCCCCCAAAGCAAAAATGTCCCGCGGATGCGGAATTCTACTCGCGGTCAGGCCATTGGCCCGAGAACACCTCGACCGCCGGGCCGGTCATGTACACGCGGTTGTCGGACTGCCGCCATTCCAGTTCCAGTCCGCCGCCGGGCAGGTGGGCGACGATCCGCCGGCCGGTCCGCCCGGTGAGCACGCCCGCGACGCAGACGGCCGATGCGCCGGTCCCGCAGGCCAGCGTCACGCCGCTGCCGCGCTCCCACGTCCGCATCGTCACTTCGCTCGCGGATTGCACCTGGACGAAGTGGACATTGACCCGCTTCGGGAATACCGGGGCGCGCTCGATAACAGGGCCGACCATTTCCAGGGGCACCGCCGCCACATCCTTGGAGTAGATCACCACGTGCGGATTCCCCATTGAGACGCAGGTCATGCGGGTAATCGGTGAATCGGTCAACTGGTCAATCGGTGAATCGGTGAATCGCTTGACCGGGGAACCCTCGACCATGGCCCCCCGACTAACCGATTCACCGATCAACCGATCAACCCTGACGTACTTGTCAAGCGGCAGGTCCACTATCTTGTCCAAGGACTCAGCGCCCGGCAGCACGACGGGAATGTCGGCCGGCTTGAGCACCGGCTCGCCCATATCAACCGTGGCTGCCGTGACCTTGCCGTCGGGACCTAGCCTCAGGTCGATGGTCTTGACGCCGCTGGCCGTCTCGACGCGCATCGGGTTGGCCCGCGACAGTCCGTGGTCGTATGCGTACTTGGCCAAGCACCGGATGCCGTTGCCGCACATGAGGCCCTCGGACCCGTCGGCGTTGAACATCCACATGCGGACGTCGGCGGTGCGGCTTGGCATGATGAGGATCAGGCCGTCGGACCCGACGCCGAAGTGCCTGTCGCTGACCGCCCTGGCCAGCGCGGAGGCGCCCTTCGGGTCGATCTGCTGGTTGAAGCAGTCGACGTAGACATAATCGTTGCCCGCGCCTTGCATCTTCGTGAAGCGCATGCGGTCCCTTTCATCCGGGGCAGGCGATTATACCCTCGTCCGCGCCGGCCGAAAATGCCCCTTGGCCCAAGTAATCCGCCGCTGGCGTCAGGTCGATACAGAAGCAAGAGGTGAGCGCGGGCCGCGCGGACATGCAAACCATCACACAGGACAACCTGGCCATCCAGTTTTCCCGGGCGCTGCACGGCCTGAACGTGTCATCCCCCGGCCCGACCGAGTTCGACGACCTGCGCCAGCGTATGGCCTCGGTGCTGGAGCTTTCTACCCGCGAAGTGGCCATCGCCTCCATCGCGGGCGCGCCGGCGGTGACGTCGGTTCTCAGCGACCGCCTGCCGAACGGCAAGTGCAGGCTCCTGCTGGCGATAGTCCAGCACGGCAGCGAGCTGACCAACTGCGCCAAGGCCATCGCCCAGTTCATCGGCCAGGGCCGCAACCTCGACTGCGCGGCCATGTGTACGCTGTCCAGCTACAACGACTGGTACATCCCCATCATCATCTGCCGCAGCAGCGACGGCCTGGGGGCCAGGATCAAGGACCTGCTTTCCCCGTCGGCGCAGGTGGTGCAGCCGGCCACCGCCTCGCCGGGGGCGGCCAGAGGTCCTGGCTCCGCCGCCGCAGGACCGATCGTCATGGATGAGCGAATCATGCGCATGGCCCGCCTGGCGCTTGCGTCATCCTCGGCCGTCATCCTGGTCGGCCCGCCCGGAACGGGCAAGACCACGATCATCAAGCAGCTCCTCCAGGAGGTCGCCAGGAACCCCGCGGCGTTCGGCCTGAGGAACATCCCGCGCGAGCCCAAGTGGGTCACGCCGTCGGAGAACTGGACGCTGGCCGACCTGGTTGGCGGGCAGGGGATCGACGAGAAGGGCCGCCGCCGCTTCCGCATGGGACACGTCCTGGAGGCCATCCACGAGGACCGCTGGCTGGTGCTCGACGAGGCCAACCGCGCCAACATGGACAGGATCTTCGGGGGCCTGTTGACCTGGCTGTCGGACCAGCGGGTCGAGCTTGGCAAGGCGTGTACCGACATGAACTCGCCGTCGGTGATGCTCGACTGGAACGACGCGCCCCCGTGCAAGACCGCTCGCCTTGAGCTGCTGGACGCCGACAAGATCGTCACGTCGGACCCGATCCTGTTCCAGGCGGGCCTGGAGTGGCGGCTGATGGGCACGTACAACGTCCAGGACTCACACAAGGTGTTCAGCTTCGGCCAGGCGCTGGGGCGGCGGTTCGTCCGCGTGCCCATACCAGTGATCGAGCCGGAGCAGTTCAGGCACGCGCTGGCGCCGCTGGCCAAGGAACTGCCCGAGGAAGTCCGGAAGGCGGTGCTTTGCCTGTACGCGGCCCACCGCCAGAGCAAAGGGGCGCAACTGGGGCCGGCGATCTTCCTCAAGATCGCCTCCTATCTGACGGCCGGGCTGAAGCTGCCGCAACTGGCTAACATCTCAGTCGTCCGCAACAAGGCCCGGCCGGCCGATGCCGGCGACGACTTGCTCATGCAGCTCGTCGCCGAGGCCTACGTCTCATCGGCGGGGATGTACCTGGGCGGGCTGTCGCCGGAGGACCTGGCCGGCCTTACCAAGGCGGTCCTGGCGGGGGGGTTCCCCGAGGAGCAGTGGCGGTGGGTGCTGGCGCTGGCGCCGTCGCTGGGGTGACGGGGTCAGGTCGGGCCGCCTGACATGTCCGGCCGGTCCGGCTCGATGGTCGCGCGCGGCGTGACACGCGGGGCCCTGGTCGGCGCGGCGGTGGGCGAGGTCCCGCCGCGTACCGGGCGTGTGGTCGGCGCCCTGGCGCCCTCGATCGCGGGCAGGTGGAGCGTCGTACCGGCCTGGAGCGTATCGCTGGTCAGGCCGTTGGCCGCCATGATCGTGGTCCAATACTTGTCGTCTCCGTAGTGCTTCCTGGCGATGGAGTGCAGCGTATCGCCTGCCACGACCGTGTAATCGACCGCGGCGATCGGGCCTGTGCCGCCGGGGCGCGTGGTGGACAGCGGCGTGGGCTTGGGCGGGATGACCAGCTTCATGCCGGGCTTGAGCGAGTCATTGGTGACGCCCGGGTTGGCCTTGGCGACGGTCGGCCAGAGGCTGCCGTTGCCGTACATGGCCTCGGCTATCCTCCAGAACCCGTCGCCCTCCTTGACCACGTACTCCTTAGCGCCGGCCGGCAGGGGCGGCGCGCCGCCGGGCGGGGTGGGCGTGGGCGAGACCTTGGGCAGCGGAGGGACGATGAGCGTCTGCCCGACTCTGAGCGCGTTGGCGTTGGACGCCGGGTTGGCCTTGGCGATCAGGTCCCAGTACTGGCTGCTGCCGTACATCTTCTGGGCGATGGAATGAAAATTGTCGCCCGCGAGCACGACGTACTTCCGCTCCTCACCGGCGCCGGCCGGAGTGGGCGAAGGCGCGGGCGTAATGGGAATGACGACTATCGTCGGCAGGGGGGACGGCGTGGCAGTAGGCGCGGGCGTCGATGACACGTCTATGGTCGGCAGCGGCGGCGCAGTCGGCGACGGCGTGGCCAGAGGGGTCGGCGTGGCCGTCGGCGGACGGGTGGGGGTGCGCGTCGTTCGGGGCGTGGCCGTCGGCGCGACGCTGTTGGTGGGCGTGGGCGTCGTTTGGGCCACCTTGTCGTCGGGCTTTGGGTGCTTGAACACGACGAGGTACACCACGACGACCAGGAGGACGAAGACCGAGACCGCGATGCCGATTTTCACGTCCGTGCGCATGAGCTTGCTCCTTACCGCCTCGGCGCCGTACCCGTTGACACTGACCGGCGGGCATTCTCACGCGCGCCGGGGCAATAGGCAAATAAAAACCGCTAAAGGCGAAGTCTTCCGGAAAGACGAAGTCGTCCGGCGTTAGTGGGGAGGAGAACACGGATTTCACGGATTCCTGGGATTTCGTGCAGGCGCGTCTGACGGACCAGCGGCTTCGCCGGGGGTCACGCGGAGACAAGAATCAAGCATGAAGGGCCGTATCTCTCGGTCTCATGTCTTCCTGCTGGGTCAATCCAGGGGCTCGCACCGGATCGCCAACAACACTCCATGAAATCCCCCCGAATCCGTGAAATCCGTGTTCCCTTGTCCGGTGTGCGCCTGGCCGGGCGCCAATATCGAATCATTTGGGAAGGACCACCGGCCGATATTAGAATGAGTTGGTTGTGAAGGAGCCTGCATGATTGTCGTGCATGTGACGCACGAGGCGGTTGAGAAAGTTGGCGGCATCGGGGCGGTCATAGCGGGGTTGATGACCGCAAAGTCTTACGAGCAGTCTGTCTCGCGCACGGTCCTTCTGGGACCGCTACTTACCACTGACAAGCCGGTAAACCTGCGGCTGGGCGAGGGCGGCCACGTCATCTACAGCTCGCTGGACGCAGTCTACACGCCGCCGTGGCGGGAGAAGTTCCTGCCCATCGAACGGACCTACGACGTCGGGATCATCTACGGCACGCGCAAGGTCCACGACCCGTGCTGCGGGAAGACCGTGGACGCCGAGGTGCTCCTGATCGACGTCTTCCACGCCAACAAGAACAGGCTCAACCTGTTCAAGGGGGAACTGTACAGGAAGTTCAACGTTCCCAGCGCCGACTTCGAGAAGATCTGGGAGTACGAGCAGTACGTCCGCCTGGCGGAGCCGGGTTTCGAGGCCCTCAAGGCCATCGGGTGCAACGGCGGCTCGCAGCAGGTGGTCATACTGGCGCACGAGTACATGGGCATGCCCGTCGCCCTGAAGGTCGTGCTGGCCGGTTCCGCCAACACCCGCACCGTGTTCTACGCCCACGAGGTGGCGTCGGTCCGCCCGATCGTCGAGAAGACCCCCGGCCACGACACGATGTTCTACAATGTCATGGTTCAGGCGGCCGCGGAGGACAAGACGATGGAGGAGATATTCCCCAGCGTCTTCAACAACTATAAGCACGCGCTTGTCAAGGCCGCACGGTACTGCGACCACGTGTTTGCCGTGGGCGACTATATCGAGGAGGAGCTTCGGTTCCTGGACCCGCACTTCCGGACGATGGACATCGACCTGGTGTACAACGGAGTGCCCGCCTTCCCGCTGGCGATGGCCGACAAGAAGGCCAGCCGGGCGAGGATGCGCGCCTACTCCAGGAACCTGTTCGGGCGCGAGCCGACGTGGATATTCACGCACGTCTGCCGGCCGGTGCTTTCCAAGGGCCTGTGGCGCGACCTGCGCCTGCTGCACGAGCTTGAGCCGTACCTGGCCCAACGCGGCGAAACGGCCGTCTACTTCCTCCTGGGCACCCTCGCCGGGCAGCGCCGGCCGCAGGACATCCGCCACATGGAGCGAGTCTACGGCTGGCCGGTCTCCCACGAAAAAGGCTACCCCGATCTATGCGGCGGCGAGGAGGAGCTCGGCTCGATAATCAACTACTTCAACCGCGACCACCGCTGCACGCGCGGCGTGCTGGTCAACCAGTGGGACTGGAACCAGCGGTTCTGCGGCGAGCGGATGCCCGCCGACATGACCTTCGCCGACATCCGCTGCGGCACGGACGTCGAGCTGGGCATGAGCATCTACGAGCCGTTCGGGATAAGCCAGTTCGAGGCGCTGTGCTTCGGGGCGATCTGCGTGGCGTCGAACATCTGCGGGTGCATGGGCTTCGCCCGCAAGGCGGCCGGGCTTGCCCGGTTCGAGCCGCCGGATGACCCCGACGCGCCGCTGCCGTGCCCGAACATCATTGAGGCCAACTTCCTCAACGCGGGCAACCTGTCCGTCGAGAAGCTGCTGGCCCTGTCCATCGAGGACCGCGACAAGATCGAATCGGCCGAAGGGGCCCGCATGGCCAGGGCGCTGATCCGAGCGCTGCCCCGCAGCGACAAGGAGATGGAGGCGCTCATCGCCTCCGGCTACGAACTGGCACAGAAGATGAGTTGGGAACATGTCGTCCAGGACTACTTCCTGCCCAGCCTCGGACGCACCGTTCAGTAGGTCCCCGGCCGCCGGAAGGCGTGTTTCCTCATTCTGGCTTTTGCCTTCCGCACTGTGCGCTCTGCCTTTCTGTTAGAATCCAGGAAGGCAGAGCGCGGAATGCGGAAGGCGAAAGGAAAATCGAACGGCGGATTGCGGACGGCGGAACGCGGACGCGCGCCTGCATTCCTGGCCGCTGCCGTCGTGACCGTCGCGGTCGTCGCGGCATACTGGAACAGCTTCGGCGGCTCGCTGCTCTTCGACGACCGGGCGTTCATCCTGAAGAACCCCAACATCGGCAAGCTCTGGCCGCCGGGCGAGGCATTCGATCACCTCTGCGCCGCCATGCGGCCGACCGTCGATTTCACATTGACGCTCAACTGCATATTCAGCAAGGCGGTTGACACGGGCCTGGATGTCCACAAGCACCAGCCTGGCTACCACGAATGGAGCTACCACACCGTCAACCTGGTCATCCATCTGCTGGCGGCGCTGACGCTGATGGGGATCGTGCGGCGGACGCTAATGACGCCGAAGATGATCGGCCGGTTCGGCCGGGCCGCCTTCTGGCTCGCGCCGGCCGTCGCCGTGCTGTGGGCGGTACACCCGGTCCAGACCGAGTCGGTCACCTACATCATCCAGCGGGCCGAGTCGTTGATGGGACTGTTCTACCTGCTGACTCTGTACTGCGTGATACGTGGCGCTGGCGCAACGCGCGAAGACGCGAAAAGGGGAGGAGGGGAGGAGGGGAGGATTCCGGACACGAGACCGGCCCGTCTTTCCTCCTCTCCTCCCGTCCTCCCGTCCTCCCGTGCTTCGGCCCCCCGGTCCTCCCGAAGCTCGGCGTGGTACATCCTTGCCATCACCGCGTGCGCGCTGGGAATGGGCAGCAAGCAGGTGATGGTGACCGCGCCTCTTGTGGTGCTGGCCTACGACAGGATGTTCCTGGCCGGGTCGTTCGGCGAGGTCTTCCGCCGGCGATGGAGGCTCTATGCCGGCCTGGCGGCCACGTTGGGCATCGTGATTGCGCTGCTGGCTGTCTACCCCACGGGCGAATCCGTCGGATCGGCGCTGGCGGCGTCGGGCATCACGCCTATCACCTATGCGGCGACGCAGTTCGGCGTCGTCGTCCACTACCTGCGCCTGGCGGTCTGGCCCCATCCTCTGTGCCTGGACTACGGCTGGCCCGTGGCGGGCACGCCATGGGCAGTCCTACCGCCGGCATTGCTCATCGTCGCCCTGCTCGGCCTGACGGCCTGGGCGCTGGCCAAGGGCAGGCCCGCGGGCTTCGCTGGCCTGTGGTTCTTCCTGATCCTCGCCCCTACCTCGACCATCCTGCCGATCCAGGACCTTATCTTCGAGCACCGCGTGTACCTGTCACTGGCGGGCGTGATCGCGTTTGCGGCCATTGGCGGATACTGGCTGGCGACCTTGCTGGCAGGCCGAATGAGCCGGCGGAGGGCGGGCCAAGGCAGCCAGTCGTCCGGTCCCGCACAGTCCGAAATCCGAAATCCGAAATCCGAAATCGCCTCCACGCCCCGCGCCGTTCGCATAGGGTGCATCGCCGTGACCACGGCTCTGGTAATTGTCTTCGTCGTCCTGACCCATCTCCGCAATCGCGCCTACGCCGATGACGTGGCGATGTGGTCGGATGTGGCCGCCACCCACGGCCATCACGCCCGCGGCCACTACCAGTATGGCAAGGCGCTGTCCAACCTCGCCGACGACCTGGCCGCCGAGAACAGGGCGGGCGATGCGCAGCGAGTCTATCGCCAGGCCGCCGATGAGTACCGCGCGGCCGTCAGGATCGACCCGAACTACGCTGACGCCCACTACAACCTGGCCAACATGCTCCTCCAGCGGCCCCACGAGCGTGACCCGCAGGCGCGGAAGAGGGATCGGGAGGAGGCCAAGGAACACTACCGGCAGGCGTTGCGAGTGTGGCCCACCCGCGCCGAGGTCTGGGACAACTGCGGCATCGCCTACTACCTGGACGGGCAGTTCGACGAGGCGATCCCGCGCCATCGGAAGGCCATTGAGCTTGATCCGCATTTCGCCAACCCGCACAACAACCTGGGCGTCGTGCTGATGGCGAAGGCGCAAGGAACCGCCGACCCGGCCCTGAGGAAGTCACTTCTGAACGAAGCCCTGAGGAACTTCGAAGGGGCCGCCACATTGCCCAAGGCCAGCGGTGACATCGCCAAGGTTCGCCGCAGCGCGGAGGCCAACGCCCAGGAGGTCCGCCGCCTTCTTGCCTCCTCACCCTAGCGGGCCGGCATGCCCTCCTGTAAGATTGGCCCGACGCATTCAGGAAAATCCCTATGAAGATCGAACACGTCGCGCTGAACGTGCCCGATGCGCGGGCGATGGCCGCGTGGTACATCCAGCACCTGGGCCTGGAGGTCGTCCGCCAGGGTGGGCCGCCGGTCTGGGGCCACTTCATGGCCGACGCCGGCGGGCAGGCCATCGTGGAGATATACACGAACACGAAGGCCGTCATTCCCGATTACTTCGCTGTCGATTCGCTGAACTTCCACCTGGCCTTCGTGTCCGAGGATGTGCCGGCGGACCGCGCCCGCATCATCGCGGCCGGCGCAACGCCCGTCGGCGAGATCGAGCACCTGGCCAGCGGCGACGAGGTCGCCACCCTCCGCGACCCCTGGGGCGTCCCCATCCAGTTCGCCAGGCGGAAGACGCCTATGCTGTGAGGATGGCTGTTCTTCACTCTTGCAGATCGAGTTCAAGGGATTCCTGACGTAGTTTGAGGAAGAGGTAGTCTGTAGGGCGTGCAACTTGGCCCGACAGGGCGTTGCGCGCGGAACAATGGTGGTGGGAGATGAGACATAGCCTTGGTATAGCGGCAAGCCGGTTGCGTAGCGCGGCTCGGAAGCGCCAAAGGTCAGCGGACGCAATCCGCTTCGACCCCAACATCCACCCCGTATTCCGCGTGCAACCCGCTCCGCCAAGTTGCACGCGCTACCAACTGAGAGATCATTGACGAAGGAGCCAAAATGAAGATCACCGCCATTCTCGGAAGTCCGCACGGCATGAAGGGCGCCACGGGCATGCTGCTCAACGAGGTCGTCTCCGCCGCCCGCGCGGCCGGCGCGGAGGTCGGCGTGTTCTCGCTGACCGAGTACGAGGTCAAGCCCTGCCGCGCGTGCGACGTCTGCCACAAGACGGGCTCGTGCTCGATCAAGGACGACTTCCCCAAGCTCCGCGACGCGATGGCGGCGGCCGACGGCATCATCCTGGCCAGTCCCAACTACATCTTCAGTGTCTCGGCGCAGCTCAAGGCGGTGCTGGACCGCTGCTGCGGGCCGCTGCACTGCCAGCTATTCGCCGACAAGTACGCGGCCGCCGTGGTCAGTTCCGGCGGGGCCGGCCACGAGGAGGTGCAGGAGTACATGCTCCGCTTCCTCCAGTCCACCGGATGCTGGACGGTGGGGAGCGTCGGTGCGGCCGCGTTCGAGTTGCACCAGGACGCCCTCCGCGCGCAGCAGCTCAAGGCGGCCGTCGAGCTGGGGGCGAACCTCTGCCGGGCCATCGCCGCCAGGGAGTCCTACCCGCAGCAGCAGACCCGCCGCGGCGCGTTCGTCGAGCGGATGAAGCAGCTCATCACCGCACGCAAGGCCGACTGGCAATTCGAGTACGAGCACTGGAAGGCGAAGGGGTGGCTGTGAAGAAGCGTGGGGAGTAGAGAGTGGGGAGCGGGGTGTGGCCAGCGGTAGCGTTAGGGCGTGCTACCTAGGTCCGAAGGACCGGGTTGCACGGGGGGAATTTCGCGTGCAGAACCTACAACTACAGGCCGTATCGCTCGGCGAGGTAGGCCAGCCAATTCCGATCTGCTCGCTGACTCGCCTTGATGCGTTCCATTATCGTCTCAACGTTGATGTGCTTCATGGGCGAAACGCCTCGCAGAGACGCGTTCCAGGCATCCTCCACGGTGGGACCAAGGCAGCGATGGGCGGCAGGGAGTTCGTGAAGCGATTCATTCCCCGCAAACCCGACCGAGGCAACATAGACTTCATCCGCGCCTTCATGTTCTCGGCAGTAAGCAGCCAAGACGTACTGGCGCATCAACTGGTAGAAAGGCCCGATGAACGGGCAGCCCTTCAGGCCCCGGAACGCCGAAAGGTCTATGTGCGCATCCTTGAGATGCTCCCAATAGCGTCGCGTGTTCCTGCCGTGAACAAGATAGCAGACTGACGCTGGATCACCCGACGCGTCTAGGTTCTCGCAAAGATGCTTCTCCATGTTGCCGTCGGAGGAATACCCGCCGCACGTGCCGTAATTGCGTTCCGTGTATTTCCATTCGATGAACGTCAGAAGTCGCTGACTGCCGTTAGTCCACCAGACGGCGGCGTCTATGCTCGTGCGGTTCTGGCCGCGTTGGCCGCCAGTTGGTTCACCAAGCCATTGCGTGGCCCCGTCGCCGTCAGGCCCGGTGTACTCGAACTCGATCCGGGATACCTCTCTTACCCCTGGAAGTGCTGGCTCCAAGGCGGTTCCGGCAAGCTCCAGGTCCAGGTGGAGCGGGAACAACACATTGAAGCAACATGCCTGCGAACTTCTGAGGTTGGAGAACTCGGAGTGTACTGCGATATTGCTGGTACGGCAGTACTCCATTGCCTTGTCGGCTATGCCTGAGTATAGAGCGTTGTCAATATCGGGCAGGATGTGCGGATAAGTGTCGTTCTTCCTCTTGGCCCAAGCGCCATCGGGTAGGTCGGGCCAGTGTTTGCGCTTGAACCTTATCTGCCTGCGCGTTTCTTGTTGCTCAAAACCGTTCAGTCGCCCAAACCAATCGCTGGGGCCATCTTCGCCCGGCAGAACGTGCTTTGTCATGTATGTGTGCTCCTATCCTGTCCTTATTCATCTGGAAGTCTGCTCTGTTGTCACGATCATCGCAACAGCACACGCCGCGAGGACTATCAACGGCACTTCCGTCATGGGGAATCGGAATCGCTGGTGGAATACGAACGGCAGCGCGGCCGCCAGGTTGGCCGCTACGCAGAGCAGGACGGGCGCGCCGGTTGACCACGACACGCCCCGGCGGATGAACCACCACGCCGCCAGCACGAACGTCAGGCCGTTGACGATCCCCAGCACGGCCGCCTGCCAGGCCGGCATGATGAACACCGTCGGCCAGGGGCGGACGAAGTGCCACAGCCGGTACGCCCATATCGCGGCCGCGTCGCTCGGATGCTCGCGGAGCCAGTCCATCGCCAGCGCGGTCCATTCACGGCCGGTCTGCCGGGGATCGAACAGGCCGTCGCGCTGCATCTTGGCGACGTGCTGGGCCGAGTCCTCGTCGTAGAGTGCCTTCTGCTCGCGGTCGAACGTCGCCTTGTCGGCCGCGCGGTAGGAGGCAAGGATGCGGGCGTTATTGCCCAGCCAGAAGTTGTACGGGCCGAAGGCCGTCGTCGGAGTCCAGCCCGCGCCGGTGATGCCCTGGCGGATGGTCCATGGCGCAAGCACCACCGCCATCGTCAGCACGGCCGGCAGGATCGCGGCCCGCGCCCAGCGCCTCTTCCCGACCGCCAGCACGGCCAACGCCGCGACGATCAGCGCGCAGAAGGCCAGGCCGTTGGGCCTTGCCAAGCAGCACAAGGCCATCGCAGCGCCGCAAAGTGCTCCCATTCGCCCCGGCCGTGCCAGGCCGTGTTCTTGTGGCGTGGGCCTCTGGCCCGCGTGTCTCGCGGCCGTCTCGGCCGCGACCGCAGGCGAGACGCCTGCGGGACGCACGGGCGGGACGCCCATGCCACGTTCATCCAGCCGGCCCGGCCGTGCGACGGCGGGCAGCCTCACCAGCAGCCACAGGGCCGCAAGGATGCACAGCGCAAAGAGCGTCTCGCTGCTCCACATCCGGCTGTAGTGGATGACGGCCGGATGGAAGCCAAGCGCCAGCGCCGCCAGCGGCCTGGCCCACCGCACTCCGGGCGCGACGGCCCCCGCAAGCCCAATCCCCGCCAGCACCAGGGCCATAGCCATGACCCACGCCGCCACCTTCGCGCAGATCAGCCACGCCCGCGGCGCGGACTGGCCGCCCACCCACCAGAGCGGCGCGCCGATCAGGGGCAGCAGCGGCGGACGGTACACATCGGCGTGGAAGGCAGGGGGATTCGGCGGCGCCGGCTCGTACCAGCGGTAGAAGCTCACCGCGAACCCGCGCCCCGCGGCCAGATTGCGGGAGATGTCGCGGTATTCCGTGCCGTCATCGTGCAGGAAGGCATCTTCACTTGTCACGGCCAGCGCGGCGACGCGGACCGCGCCGGCCAGCACGATCGCCAGGACCGTGACGATCGCGCGAAGGTCCGCCATGCCGCGAGATGAGGGCGAGCGATGCACGAGGCGAGTATATCGCCGCCGCTCGGGCGGCTTCAACTTCCGCGGCGATGAAGCGCAAGTGCTTCGCGCGCATCCGCGTCAAGCCGAAGCATAAAGCGCCGGCCGGATTTTCCCCGGCGCAACGTTCAGCGCCGCCGTGCGTTGGGCAGGCGCGGGCGCGAAGCCTCAAGTTTTCCCGCCCGCGCGCCGATAAATGCGGTGGTATAATGGCGGTGGAAAAGTGAATAAGAGTTGATCACACGCCTCTGCCGTGCCCGGCGGGCGCGTCATGTGAAAAGAACCGATAAACCCATTAAGGGAAGCCTGGTCCGAATCGCTCCGGCGGTTGGCAGCTACCCACTTGAACTAATGGGTTCTTTCTCCTGACCGCCACCGGCATTCGCGGAGGCTTCTTTTTGCGCACACGGCTGAAGGGCTTCGACAGCGGAGGTACCTGAGGAACGGAGGGAGACTACCTGCGTGTCGCGGTAGTCCGAGGTCCTGGCTGCCGAACGAGGCCGCCAAATGCGGCAGGGCCATTATACTTGCCTCAGTTCCTCCGGTTCCTCCGTTGTGAGAAGAAACCGATTACAGTCCCAAAGCCCCGGCACCTGGGACAGTCCCCGCGCCGGCTTTTCGCTTGAAAAATCCCGCGCCTCGCCGCCATAATGCTTCGTCTGGCTGGGCCTTGACCCGCCTTGGCGGGTCGTGTTGCGCACAGGCCCCAGACGTGCGAGCTATCATGGAGGATGGATTTCGGCCGGACTGCCCACGGATGGACGGCAGGTGGATGCTTCCTCGCTTCTGTGCTTTTTGCCTCGGCCGTGATGCGGAGCAACGGACATGCGTTGTTACGTCGGGATTGACATAGGCGCGGTCAGCGCCACGGCGGCCCTGCTGGTGGAGGGCGACGGCGAGGGCCTGCTGGCGCGGTTCGGCGGCCAGTTCGCGGAGGCGGATGCGGCCGTGCCGGGTCGCCGCCTGTACCTCAGCCAATATCGCCGCACCAAGGGTAAGCCCCTGGCGGCCGCCACGGAACTCCTCGAGCAGATCATCGCCGCGCTGGGCGCTGACGCCGTAGCGGGTATCTGCATGACCGGCAGCGGCTCGAAGCTGGCGGCCGACAAACTCGGCTCGGCCGTCGTCAACGAATTCAAGGCCATCGCGGCGGGCCTGTCGGCGGTGGGGTGCAATCCACGGACGGTCTTCCAGATGGGCGGGGAAAGCTCCAAGTACCTGCGCCTCTCGCGCGGCGGACCCGGCTCGCCGGAGGTCGGCATCGTCGATTACTCCACCAACGGGGATTGCGCCGCCGGGACAGGCTCGTTTCTCGACCAGCAGGCCGGGCGGCTGAAGTTCGCCGTCGAGGACATCGGGCGGATCGTGCTGGCTGCCGACCGTGCGGCCCAGGTCGCCGGGCGGTGCAGCGTGTTCGCCAAGAGCGACATGATCCACGCCCAGCAGAAGGGCTACACGCCGGCCGAGGTGCTCCGCGGCCTGTGCAACGCGGTGGCGCGGAACTTCAAGACCGCCGTCGTGCGTTCGCACCCGGTCGAGGCGCCGGTGGCGTTCATCGGCGGCGTGGCGGCCAACGCCGCGGTCGTCCGCGCCATGAAGGAGATGTTCGACCTGGGCGATTCCGATTTCATCGTGCCCGCGGCGTTCGCGCACACGGGCGCGATAGGGGCGGCCGTGGCGGCCTCAAAGGCGCAGGCGCCGGTCGGCCTGTCGCGCATGGGCGAGCTTCGGGCCGCAAGCGACACCGCGCACGGCGCATTCCCCCGCCAGGCGCCGCTGGTGATGGACAACGTGCTGCTCCTGCGCGACCGCGTCGACGCCTACGAGGCGCCCTACGGCGACCAGAAGATCGACGCCTGCCTGGGCCTCGATGTCGGCAGCGTCTCAACGAACGTCGTGGCCGTCGACGAGGACGGCCGGGTCATCAAAGAGATCTACGTCCGCACGCAGGGCCGGCCCATCGAGGTAGTGGCCGATGCGCTGGAGGAGGTCCGGCGCGAGTGGGGCGAGCGGCTCAACATCCGCGGCGTGGGCACCACCGGCAGCGGGCGCGAGCTGATCGGCGAGCTCGTCGGCGCGGACACGGTCAACGACGAGATCACCGCCCACAAGACCGGCGCCATGTCGGTCGGGCAGAAGATGCTCGGCGGCCGCGTGCCCGACACGATCTTCGAGATCGGCGGGCAGGACGCGAAGTTCATCTCGCTCCAGGACGGCATCGTCGTGGACTTCACGATGAACGAGGCGTGCGCGGCCGGCACGGGCAGCTTCCTGGAGGAGCGGGCCGAGGAGCTGGACATCTCCATCATCGGCCAGTTCGCGGAGATGGCGCTTTCCAGCCCCGCGCCCATCCGCCTGGGCGAGCGATGCACCGTGTTCATGGAGCGGGACGTCAACAGCTACCTCCGGCGCGGCGCGAACAAGGCGGACCTGGTGGCGGGCCTGGCGTACTCGGTGGTCTACAACTACATCAACCGCGTGGTGCGGGGGCGGAAGATCGGCGACTGCATCTTCTTCCAGGGCGGCACGGCGTACAACGACGCCGTGGCGGCCGCGTTCTCGGCCGTCACGGGCAAGCAGATCATCGTTCCACCGTACAACGGCGTCATCGGCGCAATCGGCGCGGCGCTCCTGGCGTGGGACAAGATGAACGGCAATTGCCGATTGCCGATTGCCGATTCTCGATTGGCCGGCGGAGGCAACGGTGACAAGGCCGCCAAGACTTTGAAAGATGTTCCGCCAGACGGTGGCAGGAACCTGGGCGTCTACGTCTCCGAACTGGCGAAGGCGGCTGGAGCGACGAGCAATCGTCAATCGCCAATCGTCAATCGCCAATCTCGTTTCCGCGGCTACGACATGTCCAAGGTCGATTACAAGCTGCGGGAGTTCATCTGCAAGGGCTGCTCCAACGCCTGCCAGATACAGGAATTCGACGTCGAGGGCGAGAAGACCTACTGGGGCGACAAGTGCTCCGACCGCTACCGTAAGCGGGCCAAGGCCGCGACCAAGCCGGTCATCGAGGACCTGCTGGCCCTGCGGATGAAGCTGCTGCTCGATGAGTCGGCCCTGCCGCCCGCGCCAGCGGCCGCGCCCGCGGTCGGCATCCCCATGACGATGTTCGCGTGGGAGACGCTGCCGTTCTGGCGGACGTTCCTGGCGCACTGCGGCTATCGCACCGTCCTGTCGGACCAGACCAACAAGAAGATCACGCAGGCCGGCCTTGAGAGCGTGGTGGCCGAGCCGTGTTTTCCCATCATCGTCGCCCACGGGCATGTCCTGGACCTGGCCGGCAAGGCCGTGGACTTCATCCTGCTGCCCAACACGCTGTCGATGGAGACACGCTGGCTGTACACCGAGTCGCACCTGTGCCCCTGGCACCAGACGATGCCCTTTGTCATCCGCCAGGCGCCGGCCATCCAGGGGCACAGCGCGAAGTTCCTCGCGCCCACTGTGCGCTTCCGCGAGGGCCGCGGGAACGTGCTGAAGGAGCTTGGCGAGTACTTCGCGCCGCGGGGCATCTCCTACGCCGCGCTGGAGCGCGCGGTGACGGCCGGGTTCGAGGCGCAGGACAAGTTCCGCGAGGCGGTGCTGGCCGCCGGACGGCAGGCACTCGAGGCGCTCGACCGCGCCGGAGCGCCGGGGATCGTCCTTGCGGGCCGGCCGTACAACGTGCATGACGCCGGGGTCAACCTCTCGGTGGGGCGCAAGCTGCGGGATACGTACGGCGTCAACTGCGTGCCGATGGACTTCCTCGACACGGCCGGCATCGACGTCCGCGACATCAACGACAGCATGTACTGGGAGCTCGGCCGGCGAATCCTGGCCACGGCCAAGCTCGTCGGGACCAGGCCCAACCTGCACATCATCTACATCACCAACTTCAAGTGCGGGCCGGACTCGTACATCAAGCACTTCATCCGCCCCGCCAGCGGCAAGCCGTTCCTGAGCCTCCAGTTCGACGGGCACTCGAACGACGCGGGCATGATGACCCGCTGCGAGGCATACCTGGACTCCAAGGGCATCCTCCGCCCGTGGCGGCGCGAGCCGATGGCCGCCAGCATGGCGTGAACGGCAGCGGCTGTAATTCGTAATTCGTTGACTCGATACTCCGTGGCAAGTCAAGCAACTGTGGCTAGCGAACGGATCAGCGAGGTAACGGGTTTACGCCGTTCGTGATTGAAAGGGCAACCACATGGGTCACTTCAGAACCGCGGCGTTACTGGCAACGGCCTTCTTGGCGACGCTGCCGGCCCTCGGTCAGGCCATCCGCCCCATCAACCCCGACGGCGTGGACGCACCCGCGCCCACGGCCGCCCCCAAGGCCGACCTGGCCGCCAAGTTCAAGCAGGGCGACATACTGTTCGTCGCCACCGTCGACAAGGCCCGGCAGGTGGCGATGACATCCAGCATCCCGCCGACCATCCTCATGGAGATCACGTTCAAGGACCTCCAGATGCTCCGCGGCAAGGCGCCGGGGAACCTGTCGCTCCACTACAGCGCTCGCGGTCGAACCGATCCCGCCCTGGCGGCCGGCAAGAGGGCGATCGTCGCCGCCAACGTCGCGGGCAACAACGGCGTCATCGTGGCCGTCGCGGAGGCGACGGATGAGAACCTTAAGGCCATCGGCGCCGGCGCTATGAGTCAGCCCACCAGTGGACCGGCAAGCAGACCCGCCAGCGGACCGGCCATCGAGCCGGTAGCGGTGGACAATGCCCGCGTCGCGCAGCTCACGGCCGAGCTCAAGAAATCGCCCATCCTGTTCACCGCGAAGATCAAGGCGTCCAGACTCAGAGGCGCGGCCAAGAGCATGCCGCCGATCTACTTGATGGACGTTGAGCTGGAGGACATCAAGGCCCTCCGCGGGGCGGCGCCCAAGGCCGGCAAGTACTTCTACGCCGTCAGGCAGGAGGCGACGCCGCAGTTCCCGGATGGGAGCACCTGGCTGGTCGGCGCGGACAACGCTGAAGGCACGGTCGTCATCAAGGCCATGCTTGAGGCCACGGATGGGAACCTACAGAACGTAGGCGCGCCCACCGCGACGTCCAAGCCGGCCGCCACGGGCAAGGTCAACGACGGCGCCTGAGCCGGGGCAAGGAAGCATTTGTCATTGAGTCATTTGGAATTCCTTCGTCATTCCTAATTCCGCACTTGTAATTCCGCTAGGCGGGCCTTCTAATCAGCGGGGCAAAGCGACGCGGGAAACGGAATCATGTCAATGAAGACACGCACGGAAACCGACTCGATGGGCCCAATGGAGGTCCCCGCCGATGCCCTCTACGGGGCCTCTACCGCGCGGGCGGTGGAGAACTTCCCCATCTCCGGCTGGACCATGCCGCGCGAGTTCATCGCCGCTCTGGGGGCGATCAAACTCGCCTGCGCGGAGGTGAACAAGAAGGCCAAGCGCCTGCCGGCGGATATCGCCGACGCGATCGTCGCCGCCGCGAAGGAAGTGATGGACGGCAAGCTCGACGAGCACTTCCCAGTCGACGTCTTTCAGACCGGCAGCGGCACGTCGACCAACACGAACGCCAACGAGGTGATCGCCAACCGGGCGAATCAGCTTCTGGCCGAGCGAGGCAACACTCACAGGGCCCACCCGAATGATCACGTCAATATGTGCCAGTCCTCAAACGACGTGATCCCCGCGACCATTCACGTTGCGGCGTACATAGCCATTCGCGACTTCCTGAAGCCGCCGTTTGGGATCCTCGTGCAGGAGCTGGATTCCCACAGTAGGGAGTTTGATGCGGTAGTGAAAATCGGGCGCACCCATCTCATGGACGCTGTCCCGATTCGGCTTGGACAGGAATTCGCGGGTTACACAGCGCAGGCCAAATGGGTGAGCGACCGGGTGACCGACGCCATCCTGCTGCTTTGGGAACTGCCGATCGGCGGCACCGCGGTTGGAACAGGTCTGAACGCGCCGAAGGACTTCGGCCAGGAAGTTTGCCACAGACTGACTGTGCACATCCCAGGACAGTGGCGTGAAGCGGATAACCACTTCGCGGCCCAAGCCGCAAAGGACGCCGTCGTCTACACTAGCGGCGTCCTCAGGACGGCCGCAATCGCCCTTGGCAAGATCGCCTCCGACATCCGCCTGATGGGTTCCGGGCCGCGGTGCGGCATCGGCGAGTTGATCCTGCCGGCCACCCAGCCCGGCAGCTCCATGATGCCCGGCAAGGTCAACCCGGTGATATGCGAGTCGGTCATCCAGGTCGCCTGCCAGGTCGTCGGCTGCGACGCCGCGATCACGGCCGGCGCTACCGGCGGCGTCGGCTCCATACTGGAACTCAACGTCGCCATGCCGATGATCGCCTGGAACCTGCTCACGTCCATCCGCCTGCTGGCCAACGCCGCCCGCGTTCTGGAGGAAAAGTGCATCCGCGGCCTGAAGGCCAACGAGGCACGATGCAAGGAACTTGTAGAGCAGTCGCTTGCGATGATAACGGTGCTAGCCCCGCGGATCGGCTACGACGTGGCCGCCGCAATCGCCAAGGAGGCCCACGCCACCGGCAAGACCATCCGCGAAATCTGCCTGGAGAAGAAGCTCCTTCCCGCCAAGGAGCTGGCCTCGCTGCTGGACCCGCGAAAACAGACCGGCAAGTGAAAGGAAATGACGAATATCGAACAGGGAATATCGAACATCGAACTTGACTCAGACCTGAGAAGGCATCATCACTTCGTTATTCGAGATTCCCTGTTCGATATTCGATATTTCCCTAGGTGCAGCACGGCGCGATGGCCGACAGGTCCTGAAGGTCCTTGCCGAGCGCCGCCGGGACGATCCGAGCGTGGCGGGCGTTCTCCGGCAGGGCCTCGCGCGCGAACTCCTCGCGGATCGCCTCGATCCACCACTGCTCGAAGTACCTGGCGAGCGAACCCAGCACGATGACCTGTGGGGCGAACGTGTCCGCCAGGATCGCGCATAGCTGCCCGGTGCGCCTGGCGGCCTCGGCCAGCACAGCGCGGGCATCCACGTCGCCCTCGCGCGACAGCTTGTCCAGCACGCGGGCATCGGTCGGCAGCGCGAAGCGACTGGGGAACATCCAGTGCGCCAGTTTGCTCATCCCCTCGCCGCCGCAGAACGATTCGACGCAGCCGGGCTTGCCGAACATGTCCGGCCCATCCTCCGCCAGGCGGATGTGCCCGACCTCCGGCGACTGGCCGTCGGGGCCACGGACGATCCGGCCGTCGATCATCAGGCCCGCCCCGATCCCCGTGCCGCAGGTCAGGTAGGCCGCGTGCGTCATGCCGCGGGCGGCGCCCCAGAGCCACTCGGCCAAGAGGCACGCGGCCGCGTCGTGCTCGATCACGACCGCCAGGCCCAGCTCCTCGCGGAGGATGTCCGCCAGGGGGACGTTGTTCCAACCGGGCAGGTGCGGCGGGGCGATGACCAGGCCCTTGGCCGCGTTGAGCGGGCCCCCTATGCTCACGCCGACGGCCGCGATGCCCTCGTGCCTCTTGAGCATCGCCTTGGCGTGGCCGACAAACTCGTCGATCATCCCACGAGAGCCCTTGGCCGCCGAGTTCGACGGGTACTCGACTCGGTCAACGATCGCGCCGGCGGATGTGCCGACCACCGCGGCAGACTTCGTGCCGCCGACGTCCCAGCCGAGGATGAGCCTGTCCGCCTTCTTCCGGCCCACTCAGCCACCTCTGTCCTTCAGCCATGCCGTCAGTTCCCGCAGGTCGTTGCAATAGCGCGTCGCACGCTCGTGCGGGCGGCGGACGAGAATGCCTTCGATACCCGCCCGCCTGGCGCCCTGGAGGTCGGCCTCGAAGCTGTCGCCGATCATCCAGCGGATGCTCTCCGCGCCGAGGGCGTCGATTGCGATGGCGTATGCCCGCGGGTGCGGCTTCTCGAACCCGGTCTGGGCCGAGTTGAACACGCGGGCAAACCAGCCCGCGATATCCAGCCGCTGGAGTATCAAGTCCAGCTCCGGCACGTTGTTCGTCAGTATGGCGTGCGTCCACCCCCGCGAGGTCAGCGTATCCAGTGCCCAGGCCGTTTCGTCGAACAGCCGGAACGCATCCGGCCGGAGATAGGCCCCGCGCACGAGCCGCGCGGCCTCGGGCGCGCGTGCTGGCTCGACGCCGACGGCCGTCATCGCGGATGCGAAGACACCTTCCATTGCCGCCCACCACTCGTCGGCCGTGCGTAGGTCCGTGTGCGGGACATCCGGCGTGTGCCAGGGAAAGCCCGACTGGAGATGCTGGCGGACCTGCTCCCGCGTCACCGCCAGGTGGGGGAACTGGCGGGTGATCACATCGAGCAACGCCCCCGTCCAGCCGCCGTCGCGCCGGGCGAGCGTTCCGTCGAAGTCCCAGAGCAGATATCGCATTTGCCGCCTCTACCTGTCCATTTCCCCCCGGTATTGGGCGATGTACTTCCTGAGCCGGGCGAGATAGTCCTCCAGGCCCAGGAGCTTCTCGTCGAGAATGAGGTAGGTCATATCGGGCGTGCGGTTGGCGAAGTGCCTGGCGCGGTCGCGGGCGAATACGTAGGGCTTGCCAGGAAGCGACATGCCCTTCGGCAGGCGTGTCCGCTCCCACAGCTTCACCAGTTCGGCGAAGACGCGGCGGCGGTCGGCCAGATGGTCCTCAATCAGCTTCGCCGCACGCTTGAGGTGGCCCAGGGCCGCGGGGCGGTTGGAGTAGTGCTCGCTCGACGCCAGGCATACGGCGTACTCAAGCTCCCCGAGCATCGGAAAAAGCTCCGCGTTGTGGCGCATCAGCTCCACGCAGGACCGCATTATCTCCAGGTCGTAGCTGTTGGCCGCGCCGCGGGCGAGATTGTCGTCGATGATGGCCGTCGCGCGGGCCAGCTTGATCCTCTGCTCGCCGGCAAGGTTCACAAGCTGCCGGTATCGCCGCCGCCAGTAGTTGCTGATCTCCAGGTCGCCGCGCGGGAAATCGGGCAGGTGGACCTTGCCCACGTCGCCGCTGTGCCAGACCTTGCGCTGAAGCGTGTCGTAGTAGAACTCGGCCGTCTCCTGGAGGATGGCGAAGAGCTCGTGCATGTCCCGCGAACGGGGGCCGAAGTAGTTGCGGAAGAACCGGCGCGTCCATGCCTCCACGTCGCGCTCGCCGCGTGGCATGGGCGTCTCGCCCGTGCGTCCGGCGGGCATCTTGCCCGCCTTCCACGAGAACTCGGCCGCGCATACGAACCGCGGCAGCCACATCTGCGTGTGCAGGCCCGAGTCGTCCCATGACGTGGTGATGGAGCCTTCGACCAGCTTCTCGGCCGCCGCGGCCGCGATGGTCGGCCCGGTCTGGCCGAACACGCCCTCGCGCCTGCGGCCCGGCTCTTCCTGCCACATCGACCGCTCGATCCATGGGAAGTGCGGCAGGAACAGCGGCGTGATGCCGGGGTTGGGCCCGTAGACCCAGTAGATGTGCCCGGCCTTGTTGGCGGCGCGGAGGTAGCTCACGTCGCTGAAGTCAACGCACCGCATCGTCCGCGGCGGCGCGTGCGGCGAAGAGGGCTTCCACTGGCCGCCCCACGAGATGACCTTACGGCCGCGCTTTTCCAGGCGCTCGACGCAGCGGCGGATGAAGACCTGCATCAGGCCGTCCTTGCCGACGGCCTCGGCCCGCGCCTTGCACCCGCAGGCCTCGCCAAGGCCAAGCTCGTACGTCTCGTCGCTGCCGATGTGGATTAATTCGCTGCCCGGCGTGGCGTCGATGGCCTCATCCCACAGGTCAAAGAGCAGCTCGTACGTCCCATCCTTGAGCGGACAGAACTCCCAGTTTGAGTCGGCGATCTCGCGGAGGCGGCGGTGCCTGGGGTGCTTGAGTATGTACGAGACGTGGCCCAGGCCCTGCACCAGCGGCACGATCTGGACGTGGTGCTGCCGCGCGAAGCGGGCAAAGCCGCGCATTTGCTCAGGCGCGAACGCGCCGGGGGCGCCGACTTCCGGATGGCTGCGGTATGCGAACTTGTCCTCCCATTCCCAGACCAGCACGTTGACCTTGTACGAGGCAAGCTGGCGGATGAGCGACTCGACATAGCCGGCCGTCGGCTGGTGGTGCTTGGTATCGTAGTGTATGGCGCGGTACTGGACATCCGGCCAGTCGCGAATATCCAAACACGGCGCGACTGCCGTGCCGTCGTCGCCGCGCTGAACGCACTGCCGCAGCGTTTGACAGGCGTAGTAGATGCCGGCCGCATCCGCGCCTTCGATAGTGATCCGCCGCGGCGCGATGGTCAGGCGGTATCCGTCCTGCGGCAGTCCGGCCCGCCGCGATATGTCGATTGTCACAGCCCGCCCGCGCGGCCCGGCGCTGGCGACCTTCGCGTCGACACCCATTTCCGCCTTCAGTGCCTGCGCCAGGCATCTGGCCGCGAACACATCCTCGCGTGGCGCTCCCCTGTGCTGGATGATGGCCGCGCCATTGGCCAGGTCGCAGACGCCTTTGAGCGGCTTGATGACTTGCGGTTCGGGGATGAGGGAAAGCCCAAGCGATTCCAAGGTGTCTGTTGCCACTGGTTCTCTCCATGACGGCCGTGACATTACACACGGATGCACGCCGGCTGGCAACAGGACGGCCGTTTCCTCCCGGCGGCGATCCTGCTAGACTGTCGCCTCACTCTGCAAGGAAAACGCGATGAAATGGAAACCCGATTGGGAGCAGACCAAGGAGCATTTCGTCAAGTGGTGGGACCGCAAGGGGCTCTTGGCGCAGGTTTTCGCGCCGGCCGACAAGCCGGTGGCGGATATTGCCAAGCCCGCTGAGCCGGCCGACATGCTGGTCCGCTGGCTCGACCCCAAGTACCGCCGCGCCAAGGCCGAGTACGAGATGTCGCGGACGTTCTACGGCGGCGACGCCTTTCCGTACTTCGACACCTACACCGGCCCGGGGGGCCTGGGCACTTTCCTGGGCGCCAACCCGAACTTCGTGGCAGAGACAGTCTGGTACAACCCGTGCATCGCCGATCCCGACACGTTCGGCCCCATCAATTTCGACCCGGGCGCAAAGTGGTTCAAGGCCCAGATGGCGATCATCGAGGAGGGCGTCCGCAACGCCGCCGGCCGGTACCTCGTCGGCGTGCCCGACCTGATCGAGGGCATGGACACGCTGGCCGCCATGCGCGACACCGAGCCGCTGCTTGTGGACTGCATCGAACGGCCATCCTGGGTCCGCCAGCGGCTGGAGGAGATCACGCAGGCGTACTTCGACGCCTTCGACGCCATCTTCGCCAAGGTCAAGGACGCCGACGGGGGCAACGCATTCAGCGCGTTCCAGATCTGGGGCCCCGGCCGGACGGCCAAGCTCCAGTGCGATATCTGCTGCATGTTATCGCCCGCGATGTTCGCCAAGTTCGTCGCCCCCTTCCTGAAGGCACAGTGCGACTGGCTGGACTACTCCATGTTCCACTTCGACGGCACGACGGCCATGCAGCACTTGGACGCCCTGCTGGCGGTCGACTCGCTCGACGCCATCCAGTGGACGCCGCAGGCGGGCAAGCCCAGCCCCGGCAACCGCGAGTGGTTCGGCCTCTACAAACGCATCCGCGCGGGCGGCAAGGGCGTGCAGGCGCACAGCGTGAAGCTGGAAGAGATAAGGCCGCTGCTGGACGCGGTCGGGCCGGAAGGGATGTTCATAACCGTCCGGGCAAAGGACCAGAGGGAAGCGGAAAAGGCGCTTGAGATCATCGCGCGGTACAGATGATCGCGGAATGCGGATTGCGGATTGGGGCTTTCCCCATGCGATGACAAGGGGCAAATCTGTGGAGTGTTGGAATCCGCAATCCGCAATCAGCCGGCCGGCTTTGTGGTCGGCTGGGGCAGCGCCGAGCGCACCCACTGCTCGACGCTGTCGGCGATGAGCTTCTCGCGGTTCTTCTGCGTGCGGTCGAGGTCCGCCTCAAGCTGCGCCAGCCGGTCCCGGAGCTGTGACAGGCTGTTCTCGCTGATCAGGAGCTGGGCGTCGACGAGCAGGGCGACCTCCTTGCGTAGCTCTTCCATGATCGCTGCCCGCGATACCTCATCGCCGGGCGTCTTGAGCCGGTCCACCAGCAGCGTGGCGCGGGTGTGGGCCTCCTGCTGCGCCACGTAGGCCTTCCAGTACTTCTCGGGGTTCCTCTTGATGCCGGCCATCCACCAGTACCACGCGCGGGCCATGGTCTGGTACGTCTGGGGGTTTGTGTCGCGCAGGTTCGCCAGCAGGGCGGCCTTGTCCGAGCCCATCTTCTTGAAGAAGTCCAGCAGCTCGTCCTCCTGGGCCTTCGTGAGCGGCTTGAGGACGGGCGCCGAGGCCGGCCGCGAGGTGGTCGTGCGAGGCACGCCGCGCGGCACGGGCTTTGTGCCGGCGCTGTCGACCGAAGGCGTGGGCGCCGGCTGGGTGGTCAGCAGCCACGACCGGATGGAGTCGCTGACGGCCTGGTCCCGGTTCTTGCGGCTGCGCGCCAGCTCGTCCTCGGCCAGCGTGAGCTGCTCCTTGAGCTGGAACAGGCGGTGCTCGCGGATGAGCATCTCGGCGTCAAACCGGCGGGTCACTTCCGTGCGGAGGTCGTCTATGAGGCGGGCCTTCTCGCTCTCGTCGACGCTGACGCGGAGTTTCGCGATCAGCCCGGCCGCGCGCGTCATGGCGTCGATCTGCTGGACGTAGGCCGGCCAGTACTTCGGCGGGAAGGACTTGATCCCGGTCATCCACGTGTACCAGAAGCGGGCCTGAATGTTGAACCCATCCGGCGAGGAAACCTTCGCGTCGAGCAATTGCCTGAGCTTCTCGGTGCCGCCGTTTTCCTTGAGAAAGCCAAGCAGTTCATCCTCCTGCTCTTTCGCCAGGGGATCGGTGCGGAGCCGCGATGGCTGGCTTGAGACGGCCCTGGGGGAGATGCTGCTTGGTTCAGCCCTCAGCCCGCCCGTCATGCCGCCAACCAGCGCCGCCAACAGCAGGGCGATCAAAGCTCTTTGCACGCGCATTCCTCCGCCACTGGAGGTCTTGGCATATCGCCCGGCTTGGCCCGAGGCACGGGGCTTAGACTTTTAGGCATGCGCGTTCCTCAGCTACTCAGGCCCGGGCATTTCAGCCGGCCCGCCCAAAGGGGCACCCAGGCGGAGGTCGTCCACGCCATGCTGGATGACCTCAATCTCGACATCTATGGGCGCCGGCACGGGCGGCGTCAGCATCTCGCCGGCCACCTCGTCCATCTCGCGGGCCAGCAGGCCCAGAGTCTTATCTTCGGGTATTGGCGCGGGCAAGGTCAAGAGGGCAAGTTGGTCCGGGTTGGGCGCGGGCGTCGCCGTGGGCGTCTCCACCACGTTATTATTAGCGGCGGGCGTATTGAACATCACGCGCCAACCGACGACGGCCGCCAGGACGATCACCGCCGCCGCGGCCAGTGCGCCGGCCGCACGCAGCCAAGGACCGATGCGGATGACCCGCCGCCCGCCCGTCTGCCCCAGCAGCAGTTCCCGCTCGCTGGCGGCCGGCTGGCTCGCGGCTTCCATGCGCGCACGCACGCGCCCGAGGACGCCGGCGGGCATCCTCACGTCAAGTGCCGCGGCGAGCGCATCCTCCGCGCCGGCGATCTCATCCCGCGCCGCCGACTGCTCGGCAGTCAGGGATACATCCTCGCCGTCCAGGCTTCGCGCCAGGTCTTCATATTGTCGTTCATCAAGCATCTGAACCACCCATCAGCTCTCGCAACGCCCGCAGGCCACGGTGTACTCTGGCCAGCACCGTGCCGAGCGGGCAATCGAACAGTCCGGCGATCTCCTTGAAGCTCATCTCGCCGAAGTGCCGCAGCAGGATCATCTGCCGCGTCGTCGGGTCGAGCCGCTCCAGGGCCGCGTTCATCTCGGCCGAGGCCTCGCCCGCCAGCATGTCGGCCTCGACGGCCGGGCTGTCGCCGGCCAACTGCTCCGACAGCGTGCCGCCCGAGTCATCCTCGGCCGACAGGCTCACGCCCGAGGGACTCGTCCTGCTCCGCCGGATGCGGTCGCGGACCATGTTGGCCGCTATGCGGAACAGCCAGGGCTCGAACCGCCCGCGATCATCATAACTTTTCAGCCGCTTGACCAGCCGCAGCATCATCTCGCCCAGCAGGTCCTCGGCGTCATGGTGGCTTCCGGTCGCCCGGAAAAAATAGCCGTAAAGCCGCGGCCCATACGCCTCCAACAGCGCCGAAAAACCCTCAGGCCTGCCAGCCTGGGCCGACGCGATGGTCGCGCGAAGCCGCTGCAATTCCATGTTCCAACCTGTCTAACGCCCGCCCCGCCGCGATATTGCCAAAAATCTTTCATCCGGCGGCGGGGCCGGGACCATACCTTGAACACCGGCGACGGCCCGATTCTACCGGCCGTGCGCTTATGGCGCGCACGGCTTTCCCATGCTTGAGTATTAGACGCGGGGAAATGCGGCCAGGTTCGCCAGGCCTACTCGTCGGGGTCCGCCGAAAGCCTGTACCCGATGCCACGGACGGTCTTGATGCAGTCGCGGGCCTTGCCGAGCTTGCGGCGCATGGAGGTCAGGTGAACGTCGATGGTCCGGTCCGTCACCACCGCGTCGGGGCCGAGCGTCTGGTCTATCAACTGGTTGCGGGTGAGGATTCGCCCGCGGGCCGACGCGAGCGCCAGAAGGATGCGGAACTCGGTGGGCGTCAGCGCCGCCGGATGGCCGTCCACCTCGACCACGTAGCGGTCGGGATCGACCATTATCTGGCCCACCAGCATCGGCCCCTTGCCGGTCGGCTCGCCCCTCGCGGTCCTGCGGAGCACGGCGTCCATCCGCGCGGTCAGGAGGGACATGTTGAAGGGCTTGGCGATGTAGTCATCGGCGCCCAACTGAAGGCCGACGATCACGTCGGTCTCGTCGCCCTTGGCCGTCACGATGATGACGGGCGTCAGGCTCGTCCGCGGGTCCTGGCGGACCTCCCGCAGCACGTCGATGCCCGACATCTTCGGCAGGAAGATGTCCAGCAGCACCAGGTCGGGCCTGCCCGCACGAATCTTCGCCAGACCGTCCTGGCCGTCGTAGGCGTGCTCGATGACGTAGCCCTCCCTCTTGAGGCGCGTGGCGATCAGTTCGGCCATGTCGCGCTCATCCTCGATGACCAGGACCCGCTTCTTCGACATGGCGGCATTGTACCGGCCGCCGGCGGCTGGCAACAACGTCCCGGATGATTGCCTAAAGTGCGTATCCGCCGCCTGCCGACTGAACCAATAACTCCGGTCGGATTAGCGCAGTCTGAATCCGTCCTTCGCACGGGCTTGATGCCCAGCCGGCAGGCTCTCCGCAAACAGCCGGGCAGCCGGCCGGAAAGGAGAATGGATGAGAAACGGATTTCTCGTGATTGTAGCGGCGGTGCTATGCCTGACCGCCGTCCTGCCCGCCCAGACCTCACAGACAAAACAAGCCACCACCGCCCCCGCCGACGCCGAGGACACCGCCGCGCTGAAGCAGAAGATCAAGGAGCTGGAGCGCCGCCTGGAGGCCGTGGAGGCGGCCAGCAGTGATGCACACATCCGGCAGATCGAGCGCGAGGAACTGGTCAAGCTAATCAAGGAGATGAAGCTCGACATCGACAAGCACACCGACATGCGGCTGTTCTGGCGGGAAGGCGTCCGCATGGAGTCCGGCGACGGGGCCTTCAAGATCCACCTCGGCGGCCGCCTCCAGACGGACTGGACATGGTTCAGGGGCGCGGATTTCAACAGCAAGCACCCGCTGGGCAACAAGGAGCCCAAGGACGGCGCCGAGCTTCGCCGCGTCTACCTCACGCTCGACGGCCAGATATACGACAACGTGGAGTTCTGCATCCAGTACGACTTCGTCGGCCAGACCAAGGTCGAGGACGACAAGGGCAACGCTGCCCAGATCGGCGCGCCCAAGCCGGTGGATGTCTACGTCCGGCTGACGAAGATACCGTGCATCGGCGACATCACGGCCGGCCACTTCAACGAGCCGTTCAGCATGGAACAGATCACCAGCGACGCCAACCAGGTCTTCATGGAGCGCTCGCTGGGCAACGCGCTGGTCCCGGCCCGCAACGTGGGCTTCCAGGCCCACAACGCCTTCATCGAGGACTCGGCCAAGGTAAAGCGCATGACCTACGCCGTGGGCATGTTCCGCGACACGGATGACTTCGGCTTCCAGCAGGCCGATGGGGGCTACGAGGGCACCGGCCGCATCACCGGCCTGCCTCTGTACGCCGACGGCGGCAGGCAGCTCATCCACCTTGGCGGCGCCTACAGCTACCGCGAACCGCCGACGCAGGTCCAGTTCCGCAGCAGGCCCGAGGACCACATGGCCCCGTACCTGGTGGACACCGGCAAATTCACCTCCGATCCGCTCCAACTGTTCGGGGCGGAGGCCGCCGGTGTCTACGGGCCGGCCCACGTCGAGGGCGAGTTCATGGCGGCAAAGACCAACGCCTCCCGTGGCGATGGGGTGCTCACCGCCTTCTACACCGAAGGCGGCTACTTCTTCACCGGCGAGTCGAAGCCCTACAACACCGCCCTTGGCTGCTGGGACCGCGTCAGGCCCAAGAAGAACTACCGCGAGGACGGCGGCTGGGGCGCGCTGGAGCTCGCCGCGCGGTACTCATTCATCGACCTCAACAGCTCAGGCCTCGAAGGAGGCCAGATGCAGGACATCACCCTCGGCCTCAACTGGTATCTCAACCCGAACGTGAGGGTCATGCTCAACTACATCCACTCCTGGCAGAACACCTGGGGCACATCCTCCGACGCCTTCATGATGCGGTTCCAGGTTGACTTCTGATCGCGGTTGGGCCTACCGGCTTGGGGCGTTGCGGGAAGTGGGAACACGGATTCGACGGATTTCTTCGGATAGGCCTGTCCGTGGATGCAGTCGGGTCTGCGGTGAGCGCCACGCCTCACACCCCACTCCCTACTCTCCACTCGCGGCCGAATGGTCGCCAGGCTGGCGGGAAGCTCTTACTTCGCAGGTCCGACACGTTTGAGCGCCGCCTGGGCATCCGAGGTAACCCGGCCGGGGCCGCCGGCCGCCAGTTCGCTAAGGGCATCGCGGGCGGCCTTGTCGCCTATCAGCTCCAGCACGCGGACCGCACGGCCGTTGCGGAGGTCTTCGGGCGTCTTGGGACGCGGGTCGGCCTGGCCGGCCAGGACCGCATCAATCCTCGCCCCCATTTCAGGCGATGCCTTCCCGGCGCGGGCCTCGCGCAATGCGGCGACGGCCTTATCGCCAAGCGCCGCCAGCGCCGCCGATGCCTCATCGCGGACCTTGGCGTTTTCATCGTCCAGCTTGCGGATGAGCGCCGGGATGTCGGGCCCGCTTGCCGGCTGGGGCAGCGGCTTGATGTGGCCTTTGATGAAGTCAACGGCCCGCCCCCCGGCGCGAACAATGCCCACGGCCGCCTTCCACGCCTCATCGGCCTCCGCGCTGGCGAGGTCCTTCCACAGCTTGGCCAGTTGATCCTCGGCCGGCGCGGTGGCGGGCGCTGTCGCCGTTGCAGCGGGGGCCTGCCGCGGCACATCGTAGATCAGAATCGTGCTGTCATGCCCGCCGGAGGCGATGCGCTTGCCGTCGGCCGAGAACGCCAGCGAGTATTGCCCCTGCTGGGACAGGGGGATCGCCGCCTGAAGGCCCTCGCTCAGCAGGTCCCAGAAGCATATTCCCGGCCCGCCGCCCGAAACCGCCAGCATCCGCCCATCCGGCGAGAACGCCAGGCCCCGCGCCACGCCCATGTAGCTGCCGAAGCCCGTGGCCTCCTTGCCGGTGGCCAACTCGAACACGCGGAGCCGCGTGTTGGCGGCCGCCAGGAACTTGCCATCGGCCGAGAACGCCAGCGACATGTTGACCCAATTCTCGCGAGGCAGCCCTTTGACCATGGCTCCGGGGGCCGGCCCGCCCGTCCGGGTGTCGATCCGGAACAACACCTTGCCGTTGCCCGTGTAGCGGATGTCGATGCCCTCGCCGTCGCCGATGGCCAGCAGTTGACCGTCGCTCGACAGTGCGGCCGACAACACTTGCGCGGCCGAATACGTCCACTCCGCGGCCTTCGCACCTTTGGCCAGGTCCCAGTAGCCCAGCGCCGCGGGCTTGTTGCTGCTGAATGAGGCGCTCGCGGACACGCCCCTGGCCGTCTCGCCGCATATCGCCATGACGGGTGAGAACTCGTCCGGCACTTTCAGTTCGGCTCGCGATGCGCCATGGTCAAGGCCCCAGCGAATGACCTGTCGGTCAGCGCTGGCGGAGAGGAGCGACTTGCCATCGGCCGCCAGCGCCACGGCCGTTACGGCCCCGCTGTGCCCCCCGCCGCGCTGGGAACGCCAGAGCGCCTTGCCCTTGACCACGTCCCAGAGGGCCGCGCCGCCGTCGGCCGTACCGAACAGCACCACCGACTCATCCGCCGAGACGGCCATTGGGCACGGTGCGCGGTTGGGCACGGGCGTTGTCTCGACCGAAGGGGCGTTCTTGCCCGTCTTGGTGTCCCAGAAGATCAGGCCGGTAGCATCAACGCTGCACAGCCGCTTGCCGCCGGGGACGAAGATGACGTTGTTCTGCCCGGCCGCCGCGAACTTCGGGCCCGCCTTTCCGGTTTGCACGTCCCACGCCTGGATCGTGCCCGATTCATCACACCACGCAACCGTCTTGCCGTCGGGCGAAAGCCCCAGCGAGACAAGCTCAGGCTTGCTCTCATCCTTAGTGAGCTTCTTCTCGAATAGAGTGTTTCCGGTGCCGACATCCCAGACCTGGACGCAGTAGTCCTGAACCTTGTTGTTGACGCCGGCCGTCGCCAGCAGCTTGCCAGCCGGCGAAACGGCCAGATGCACCGCCGTGCCGTCGTAGCCAGCGATCTTGGCCAACGACTTGCCCGTGGCGGTGTCCAGCAGCTCCACGCCGCCGAATCCGCTGATGGCCAGGAACGCGCCGCCGACGGAGAACGCGGCCGCGACGACCGGCCTGTTGCCGGAGTTGAACTTCCTGTCGGCCTTGCCGCCGGTCAGATCAATCACGCCGAAGTTCCCCCAGAAGTTGGCCCATGCAAGCCCGCCCCCCTTGGCGTCCATCGCGATGGCGAGTATCCGCTGTGCGGGCCTGTACTCGGCGGCGTTCCGACCGTCGGCGTCGCAGACGCTGATCGTCCCTTCACTGCCCGCGTACGCCAACCGCTTGCCATCCGCGGAGATCGCCACGCCGACTATCCCGCCCAGCGCCTTGCCATGCGCGCTGCCCAGGCGCATGATCGCGCCGGGCGGCAGGGGATCTTCCGCCATGGCCGTCGGCGCTGTCGCCGGCGAGGATGTCGTTGCTGGTGCGCCAGATGCCACGGCGGCCAAAACGCATATTGCCGCGGCCGCTATCGTGAACCGTTCGATGCTCATGTCGCGGTCCTTTCCCTGCCCCTCCTGATGCAGGCTACCGTCTTGGCCATACGGATGCGAGGCGCATGTTATTTCATCCTTCTCATCCCCTTTATCCCTGCTATCATCTTCGTCCGCAGGCAAGGGAGCAGATATGGAACGCACACTCATAAAGGAGGCGCTGACCAACGTCCCGGTCGGCGCTAAGGTCACCCTCGGCGGCTGGGTCCGCACGCTCCGCGCGAGCAAGGGGGGTTTCAGCTTCATCGCCATCAACGACGGCTCCTGCATGGCCAACATCCAGGTCGTCGCCGACTCGGCGCTTGCCAACTACGAATCCGAGGTCGTCAAGCTGACGGCCGGCTGCTCGGTCGTCGTCATCGGCGAGCTTGTCGCCAGCCAGGGCAAGGGCCAGCGCGTCGAGGTGAAGGCCGCCGAGGTCAAGGTGCTCGGCCGCGCGGACGCCCTCGGCGGACCGGCCGGCGACATGGTCTATCCCATACAGCAGAAGCGCCACACGATGGAGTTCCTCCGCACCGTCGCCCACCTGCGGCCGCGGACAAACACGTTCGGGGCCGTCGCCCGCGTCCGCAACGAGATCTGCCGCGCCATCCACGAGTACTTCCAGTCCAACGGTTTCATTTACGTCCACACGCCCATCATCACCGCCAGCGACTGCGAGGGCGCCGGCCAGATGTTCCGCGTCACCACGATGGACGTGAACAACCCTTTCCGCACGCCCGAGGGCCAGGTTGACTACGCCAAGGACTTCTTCGGCCGTCAGGCGTACCTGACCGTCTCCGGCCAGCTCGAGGGCGAGACCTACGCCTCGGCGCTGGGGCGGATCTACACCTTCGGACCGACGTTCCGCGCCGAGAACTCCAACACGCCGCGCCACCTGAGCGAGTTCTGGATGGTCGAGCCGGAGGTCGCGTTCTGCGACCTGTCGGGCGACGCCGACCTGGCCGAGGCGTTCCTCAAGCACATCTTCAGGTCCGTCCTTGCCAACTGCCGCGAGGACATGGAGTTCTTCAACCAGTACGTTGACAACACTGTCATCGCCACGCTGACGCACATCGCCCAGAGCGACTTCGTGCGGCTGTCCTACACGGAGGCGGTGGACATACTCAAGAAGTCCGGCCGTCAGTGGGAGTTCCCCGTCGATTGGGGCGCCGACCTCCAGACCGAGCACGAGCGGTTCCTCACCGAGGAGACGTTCAAGAAGCCGGTCATCCTGATGAACTACCCGGCCAAGATCAAGGCGTTCTACATGCGCCTCAACGACGACGCCTCCGAGCACTCCGGCCAGCCCACCGTCGCCGCGATGGACGTGCTGGTGCCCAAGATCGGCGAGATCATCGGCGGCAGCCAGCGCGAGGA
>JBHGBE010000030.1:0-51308 GCA_041946855.1 Phycisphaerae bacterium
GGTGATCATCGCCATGGACGGCGACCTCCAGCACGACCCGTACGAGATCCCGCTGTTCATCAAGAAGATCGACGAGGGCTACGACATCGCAAGCGGCTGGCGGATCCGCCGGGGCGACAACTTCTTCCTGCGGCGCTTCCCCTCGCGGATGGCCAACAAGCTGCTGGCCAGGGTCAGCGGGGTGGCGCTGCACGACTTCGGCACGACCTTCAAGGCCTACCGGCGCGAGGTGCTCGACGGCGTGCGGCTCTACGGCGACATGCACCGGTTCGTGCCGGCCGTCTGCGCCAGGCTGGGGGCGAAGATCGCCGAGGTGCCCATCAAGAACGTCCGCCGCAAGTCCGGCAGGAGCAACTACGGCATCGGGCGGACGTTCCGCGTGGCGATGGACATCATCGTGCTGCGGTTCATGAGCGCGTACCTGACGCGGCCGCTGCACTTCTTCGGCAAGTGGGGCCTTGTCAGCGGACTGATCGGCGTGGGCATCCTGCTCCAGCAGACTTACCAGAAGGTGATGCACGCGATCGAGGGCAAGGAATACAACATCGTCAAGGACCACGGGCCTATGTTCGTGCTGGGCTGCCTGCTATTCGTGATGTCGCTGGTGTTTCTCTCAACCGGCATCATGGGGGAGATGCTCATGCGGATTTACTTCGAGTCCACAAGGGCCCGCACTTATGCCATCCGGCGGACTGTCAGGAAGCCCCCCGCTGGCCCCCAGTGCGGGCCGGAAATGCATTGAAGCCCGCCGGGCGCGGCGATATCATCTTCGCGGCCGGCCGCCGTGCCGACATCCGAGAAGAGGCGGCGTGTGCGCCGGTTGGACCATCCAAGGCCTGCCAGAAGGAGTCGCTGATGCGTCAGGTGTGCGTAGCTCTGGCCGTCATGTTCGCGGGGGCGCTGGCGGGCGGGTGCGGCGGCGAAACATATCCCAACCTGGGGCCGGCCCGCGAAGTCATCACCAAGTCCATCGACTCCATCGGTGGGCTCAAAGATTGGCAGAAGGTCAAGACCGTGCAGGCGGTCGCCATCGTCACCAGCTACGACAACGCCGGGGCGGCCCTCGTCGACCGCCTGGACCTGACGATGGATTTCGCAGCCGGCACGATCCAGGCGGCCGGAAGGGCCACGACAGGCTCGTGGACCGCCAAAGCCGACATCGGCGGCGCATTCGGTAGCGAAGGCCCCGCGCCCGCGGCGATGGTCTCGTGCCTGCCCACGATCCTCCATCGCTGCGAGGGCCCGCTGAACTTCCTGCACACAGACAAGGCCCTGAACATCCGTCGCGCCCGCGTAAACGGCGCGGACGTTGACCGCGTCGGCGCCACCGGCCCCAATGGCGCGCGCCTGGCGTACTACTTCGACACCGTCACCGGCCTGCTGCGGTTCCTGTCGGCCGGCGACGACACGGCCGGAGGCCGAGGCACCGTCACGATCTACGGCAGGGAATCGTACGTCATGCTGCCTAGCGGCCTGGTCTTCCCGCACAAGTTCCGCATAGTGAAGCTCGGCCGCGACACGCTCGTCGGCGAGACGCCCGTCCTCGAGGTCGAGTTCACCGACATCAAGGCGAAATAGGGTAGCGTCCCCTGTTTTGAACGTATCAAGGATATGGACTTGGACATCTCCCGCATCCTTGAGGGTTGGCCGTTCGAGCACGGCCAGGTGACCGCCCGCCGCATCCTCGGCGCCGACGGCCGTGAGAAGATACAGCTTCGCCTGGACCTGGGCCTCATCCAGATGGAGACCCAGGGCCGCCCCGACGGCAAGCGCCCCCACGGCCAGGAGAGCTACCTGGCGTACTACGAGCAGCAGCTCCAGCAGTACAGGACCGACCACGGCGACGACCAGGGCTTCACCCTCGACGAGCGGGCCTGCGAGCTGCTCAGGGCCGAGGGCGCGATGTTCTACCAGCGCTACGTGGCCGAGTTCGTGCTGGAGGACTTCGAGGCGGTCGAGCGCGACACGCTCCGCAACCTGAGGATGTTCGACCTCTGCAACGCCTACGCCAAGGAGGACTCCGACAAGTTCGCGCAGGAGCAGTTCCGGCCGTACGTCATCATGATGTGTACGCGGGCGCGGACCCGCATCGCCCTGCGCGACAACCGGCCGAAGCTGGCCCTTATCACCGTGCGAAAGGCGATGGACCAGATCCGGGCGTTCTACAAGCGATACGGCCATGAGAAGGCGGCGGCCGCATCCGGCGAGATCGCCGTCCTCCGCGCCCTGGCCAAGGAGATCGAGGGCCGCATCCCGGCCGATCCAGTGCAGGAACTCAAGAAGAAGCTCGCCCGCGCGGTCTCCGCCGAGCGCTACGAGGAGGCGGCGCGGATACGCGATGAACTCAACAGGATCACGGGGCAGGGAGGCGAATCGGCGGAGAAGGGGGAACTTGGCGGTGAGAACCAGTAGACTTGTAGTTCGGCATTCAGGATAGGAGCATCGCGATGAAAGTTCTTGACCACACCCCCGCGCCGTGGCACGTCTACCGGGACGTGGAACAGAACGGGGCCTACTGCGTCGGCGAGTTAGCCGACGAAGAGGAAGCTTGGGTGAATGACGATGGCGAAATGTCGGACGAAGAACGCAACCGACGTATGGACATCTCTGGACTCCATTCCGAGTGCAACCGACTCATCATCCAGTCCACCCCGGAGCTCTGGCGGATCGTTCGCGCCCTGTCGAAGCGCAACGTCCATGGCGACCCCCTGGTTCGCGATGCCCGTAGGATTGTGAGGGATATCGAAGATCTCGCGCGGATGATTACGGTGGGAAGGGAATAAGGCGTCGTGTTGTCTGGGCCTTACCGCTATCTCGTCGGGTTCAAGGCGAAGAGCGTCTGTTCACTCGCCAAGTTCTCCGGCAACACGGCCACCATCGCATCAGCCGGAGCGTCGGCCAGTTCCTTTGGCTCCATCTTGTAGAGGCCGCCGCCATAGACGCGCCCAGCGCCTATCAGTGATTCGGGAGGAATTGAATTGAGCGCACGCCAGATTTCCGCCAGAAGGTCATGGCTCTTCTTGATCTGCCGGGCCAAGGCCGGCTTGGGGTAGAGCATCAGATACACATTGGCCGCGATCGCGCGGGACTTGTTGAGGATGAACCTGAACGCGCCGCCGGCCTTGTCCTTGCGGCCCATGTATGTGCAGAGCAGAGGCGCCGGCGGCCGGGCCTCCTGTGAATACCAGGGCTCCCGGTGGCGGCAAAGATAGCCAGTGTGAATCCCCGCCCGTCTTCCCTTCTCCAGGCATTCCCAAAGGCGAGGGAAGCGTTGCCTTACCTGGGTCTCCGGCAGACTGCAATCCAGGAGAAAGAGCGGTTCGTCCATGACCGGGTTGCCTGACTCATCCGCCTCGATGGTATCCGTCTTCAGGTATCGCGGGCTTGGCAGGATCGGGCGAAGGAACTCGCGGGGCAGACCCGAAGCCGCCTCTTTCGTGAGAATGAAGAACTCATTTGATCCTGCCGCTATGCCGCGGCGAATCGTGAACAGATCGGAGATTCGCGCGCCGTTGCCTGGTCGCTCTCGGTTCCCAGTTGATGCTAGGCAAGTCCACTTCTTGGTTGATCGCAAGGTATCAACCACGACTGCTGCACTTGCCTTCGGCGCCGCCAACGTACCGCCATAGGTGAATTCGGCGCAGTGGTTGGCTTGCGACTGGGCGTTTGCGAAGCACACGACGGCCGACGAGACCAGCGCATCGTCGAACTGAACATCCGTCGGGTCGAATCGATGGATTCGCAGTAGCTTGACGCGCCCGAGCAGGTACTCTTTGAGCGGCCGCCCGTAGTTCACGTCCATGAACTCGCTAGGAACCAACCAGACCGCCAGGGCATCCTTGGCCATCCAGGCGTGCGCCGCGGCCAGGAAGTAGCAGTAAAGGCCCGAAAGCCCGTTCATGTCCACGCCGGCCGCCCGCTGCGCCAGCCTGCGAAGCCGCGGCTTCTCATCCGCCGACAGGTGGTGATGCCTGACGTAGGGCGGATTGCAGACTATCAGGTTCGGCTTCCGGGCTTCCGAATCAGGGGGGACGGCCTTCGTGAAATCGGCGATCCTCAAGTCCAGCGCGGTTTCCCCCCAGAGCTGTGCCGCCCCCTTGCCATAGTGAGGGTCGATCTCAAAGCCAATGGCGGTGGCAATCCGGCCTGCCGGGAACGTGGCAAGCAGAGCCGAGTAGAACGAGCCCGTCCCAAACGCGGGGTCCATGAATCTCGCCTTCGCGCTGCGGGGGAAAATGCTCCTGGCGTATCGGACGACTTCCATCGCAAGCGCGGGAGGCGTGGCGAACTGCCCCATCTTGTTGCGTTCAGCGGAGGTCTTGGCGGAGTCAAGCCGCGCCTGCATATCGACGCGATGTTGTTCGGCTGCCTGTATGATAGGCCGAGCTTGGCAAGGTCGCCCAAGCGATGCTCCCAAATCCAGTCTATGCCTTCGGCCGCCTCGTAGCCCAGATAACAATCAGCCGTTTCCATCCGAAGGGATTCCCGAACCATCGCAGCAGGAGGAATCTACTCCGCGCGCCGGCGGATATCAAAGGCTTTCGCCCTGCCCGTCAGTCGAGCCTTCCCACAATCGCCTCGTAAATCGCCCTGCACGCGCGGACATCCGCCAGCGCGTCGTGGGCCTTGTCGAGGTCACGGCCGGTGAAGTGCCGGTAGGCCTCCTGGAGCGAGGGCCACTTGAAGCCGTACGGGCCGGGCAGGCGGACCAGGTCCGTCGAGGCCCTCATCGTGCAGAACTCGCGCTTGCCCGCGAAGGGATTGGGCGGCCCGGACATGCCCGGCGAAATCCGGCCAAGGCGGACGTACTCCGAGAGGACGACCAGGCGGTCGAAGTCGATGTTGTGCGCCACGAGCATCTCCGCCCGCCGGGCGAGGTCGTGGAACGCCGCGATTGCATCCGCAAGCGGCACGCCCTCGGCCGCCGCACGCTTGGTGGAAATGCCGTGGACCTTCTGCGCCCCCGGCGCGACGGTCCAGCCGTCGGGCCTGACCAGTGTGCAAAGAGACGACTCTTCGTGAGCATCCACCAGCAAGGCCGCGAGTTGGACGATGTGCGGCTGGTGCGGGCCGGGCCCGCGCCGCCGGTCGATCATGTCGCTGGTCTCCGTGTCGAAGAAGAGGATCGCCATATCGCCTCGCTTTCCGTCGCTGTCATCCTGTGAAGCGAAGACGATTATACAGGCCGGATTGCGGCGCATTCGGCATTTCTCACTCAGCATTCCTTCGTCATTCCTGATACCCCATTCCGCACTCCGCGCGCCGCGCCCGCGACGAATCCGCGCGAATGCCACTCTTTCCTTGCATCCTCTTGCCCAGGTGAAATATGCGACGCCGTGGGGCATGGATGCCCCGCGCAAGTTGAGTGGCGGCCGCCGCGGCGGCAGAGGCCAGGCGCATCGAGGAGAACCCGACTCCGCGGCGGCATCGCGTGGGGCGAAACCCGGGCAGCGAATTCAATGCCCCCATGAAACCGGTAGCGGAATCACGGAAGACCGGAATGCGGAAAACGGAATTCGGAAACCGGAATCCGTGTTCCTGGTTCCGTATTCCGTATCCCGTTTCCCGGGTTCCGTGTTCCTATTTCCCGATCCGGTCCCCCACGAGGATGACGTAGGCCCAGTTGGCACCCGCGGCCGCGATGATGGCCGCCCAGAAGACCTTCCTCTGCCGCCGCGTCAGATTCAGGCGGATGGCCCGCCCGAAGACGAGTTGCACGAGGACGACAAGCCCGCCGACGGACAGGACAGTCGCGAGCATGGGGTTGAACTGCCAGGCGCGGACGACGTCGCCGCGAAGCATCGACAGGCCCATCCGTGTTCCGCCGCAGGTGGGGCACGGAACGCCCGTGACGCGCTTGAGCATGCACAGCGGGACCTCGACGCCCGTGCGATGGGACAGCCACACGGTCGTCGCTATCAGCCCCAGCCACCCCGCCACCACCACCCACCCCCACCACGGACCGGGCAGCCGGCGGGGGACTCGTTCAACACTCAACCTCATCGTTCAGAAACCGTGGTGGGAGGAACCCATCGCAACAATGAGAATGATAATGTAGATCGGGATGATGCAGCACGCGATTATCACGTGCACCATCCCCAGTATCTTGCCGGCCTTGGTCAGGCCCTCGCCGCTGCGGTCCATGACGCCCGCCTGCATCTGGCGGAGGTCCGTGTTGCCCATCACCCAGGCGATGATCCCGAAGATGATGCAGACCACCCAGCTCAGGATGCCGAAGACCAGTATCATCGTGCCCCTGTGAGGCACCTGATATCGCCCCTGGTACGGGTACTGCGGATAGGGCGGGTACGGCGGGGGCTGGCCAGGCGCCGGCGGCGGCCCATAGCCCGTCTGGGACGCGGACTGGAGCGCCTCCAGCGGCGACTGTGGGCCGGCGGTCCCAGCGGCCGGCGCCTGCACGGTGAACTGCGTCTTGCAGAACGAGCAGCTTACCAGCGTCCCGATTCGCTCGGGCGGGGCCTGGAGCGACTGCCCGCAGTTGGGGCATTTCACGATAAACGGTTCGGACATGCGCTCTCCTTAGGCGGCCGGCCCGCACGCTTCTTGTAGGCTACGTTCAGGATCAGCCGGGCAGCTTCCCATTTCTGCCTGGGCAAAGCAAGACGGGACTGCCGGCATTCCACCGGGGCGCCGGCCCCGGAGGAATGCCGGCTTCAAGTACAGTCGCACAAGGCGCAGGCGTCATCGAAGCCGCCCCTTAGCGCATCATATTCAGCTGCCGATGTGCCACGTAAACGTGCCGACGCCGGCGATGAGCATGATGATCCAGAAGACGAGGCCGACGATGGCGAGAATGCAGGCGACCATGCCGATGATCTTGCCGGCCTTGGTAAGGCCTTCGCCGGAACGGTCCATCTGGCCGGCCGCCATCTTCTTCAGGTCGCCATTGCCCATCACCCACGCGAGGATCGCAAAGATGATGCAGCAGAAGAACCCGACAAGGCCGAAGACCAGGATCATGGTGCCCCGGTGCGGCTGGACGCCTGGCGGCAGCGGTTGCATCGGTGCGGCGGGCGGTGCTTGAGTCATCTTCCTTCCTTTCCGAGTGAGGTTTCCGCAATTCCTTGCAGCGAACGTGACCAATCCGTTGCGGAGATAGTGCTCACGCCCGCAACGCCTGTCAACATATATCCTTGCGAAAACGGCAAAATGAATTGCAGACTGCGGACGGGTTGAACGCCTGGCGGTTCTTCAATCCGCAATCCGCAATCTGCAATCTACAGTAGTCCGGGCGTCAGAACTTGATCCACATCGCGTGGCCCATGTACAGGCTGTAGGCGGCCCACACGGTGGCGATAAAGCCCAGCACGATGCCCACTATGGAGCACGGGATGCCCGCGATGGAGAGGCCCTTGTAGGTCTTCCGGATCTCAGCGGAGTAGAGCTTGTCTCGCCTGAATCCGACCTCACTCAGGATCAATCCGACGATTCCGCTGACCAGGCCCAGCAGCGGGACCACTCCGAACACGACCGAGCACACGCCCAGCACGAAACCCGCGATGCTCTCGCCCTTGGCGAGTTTCAGTTCGTGGGCCTGGGTGCCCATCTCCGAAGGATGCGGCATTACGCTCATGGCACTAACTCCTTACTCCCCAAAAGTGTTTCACCCCGGCGACTTGCGCGCCTCTTATTGTCCCGTAATTCATTATATGAAGCGCGAGGGAAGTTTTCAGGTCGGTCCAATCGCCATGAGTTGCCTGCCAGACCCGACTCGCTGCTCATCTCAGCAGCGCCTTGAAACCGGCCTGCTCGAAGTGCTTATCCACCGTCGAAGCTCCCGCTATCGCGCGGTCGCGCATGACGACGAACGACGTGCAATCTGTCAGCGACCGCTCCTTGTCCGGACGGCTGGCGAAGAGTTCCAGCCCGGCCCTGAACAGCTCGCTTGAAGCCGGCACGACTACCGTATCCGAATCGCTCCGCAGAAAAGCAGCGAAGGCGGCAAACTGCTCCCTCAACGCTGTCGCTCCGAAACCGTTGCCAAGTTCCATCAGGACAAACTCGGTGGTAACGATCTGCCCGAATAACTGCTGGCTCACCAGACGAGCCGCGCCGTGGTATGGGTCCTTCGGAGAGATTATGGCGGCGTAGTGGAAGGTGTCCGCGAAGACCGTCTTCATTTGCGCCTGGGCGCTCCGTAGAGGTAGTGGTCGTGGTTCACCGAGAAGTCCGCGGGCAAAGCATCACCCATGCCAATGAAGGGCTTCATCTTGTCGTAAAGTGTGTCTTGCTCCTTCCGCACTCAGACAATTGTAACTCACAATCCTTCAGGCGAAAAGGGCCTCCACGAACTGGTCCGGGTCGAAGGGCTCGACGTCCTCGTATGTCTCGCCCAGCCCGACGAACTTGACGGGCAGGTTGACCTCGGACCGGATGGCCACGACGATGCCGCCCTTGGCCGTCCCGTCGAGCTTGGCCAGGAAGATGCCGGTGACGTCGATGGCGCCGGTGAAGGCCTTGGCCTGGTTGATGGCGTTCTGGCCGGTGGTGGCGTCGAGGACCAGCAGCACCTCGTGCGGCGCGCCGGGGACCTTCTTGGCCACGACGTTGCGTATCTTGGTCAGCTCGCGCATGAGGTTGTCCTGGGTGTGGAGCCGCCCGGCCGTATCGACCAGCAGCACGTCGGCCTTGCGGGCGACGGCCGCGTCGCAGGCGTCGAAGACCACCGCGCCGGGGTCCTTCCCGCCGCCCTTGACGATGTCCACGCCGATGCGGTCGGCCCAGATTGTGAGCTGCTCGACGGCCGCAGCGCGGAACGTGTCCGCCGCCGCCAGGACGACCTTCTTGCCCTCGGACTTGAACTGCCAGGCCAGCTTGGCGACGGAGGTGGTCTTGCCCGCGCCATTGATGCCGGCCACCAGCACCACCGTCGGCGGGGCGGCCGCCATGCGAACCGTGCGGTCCTGCGGCGGCCAGTAGTTCTTCAGCTCCGCCTTCAGAAAAGGCACCACATCGTCGCCCGTGGCGATGCGCTTCTCTTCCCATGCCTTCCGCAGGTCGGCGATGATCCTGGCGGTGGCGGCCACGCCGATGTCCGCCTGGATGAGCCGGCCCTCAAGCTCGTCCAGCAGGTCCTTGTCGAGCTTACGGCCGGCGAGGAACGACTTGATGGCGCCAAAGACCTTCTGGCGTGTCTTGGCCAACCCGGCGGTGAGCTTCTCGAACGCTTTCTTGAAAAACGCCATGCTTACTCCGTGAACTGTGGTGCGGCACACTCGGAATTTCGTGCCGCCAATGAGAGTCCTCGTTAATCGGTGAATCGGTTGATCGGCTAATCGGGCCGAACACGCTCGCCGCTGTGCTGCTCCCGATTAACCGATTCACGGATCAACCGATTAACCATCCGGCGGTCCGGCGGTTTCGGCCCGCAATTCCCTGGCGACCGCGTCGAGGACTCCGTTCACGAACCTGGGCGACTCCGCCGTCGAGAACTCGCGGGCAAGGTGCAGCGCCTCGGTAATGACGGCCTTGGGCGGCGTGCGGCCTTCGAGCAGCTCGAATACGCCTTGGCGGAGGATGTTGCGGTCCACCATGGCAAGGCGCGACAGGTCCCAGTGGCGGGCGTGGCGGGCGAGGATCGCGTCGCACTCGTCGCGGCGGTCGAACGTGTCCGTCGTCAGCTTGCGGGCGGCCTGGATAACGTCGGGCGGCTCATCCGCGTCGGCGATGAACTCATCGACGAGGTTCCAGACCGTGTTGCCCTGTGCGTCGAGGCAGCAGAGGGCCTGGAGGGCCAGGCGCCTTGAGCGGTATGTGCGCATCGCGTCCTACTGGTCCCGCGACTTGGAGGCGGGGAGCTGCGCAAAGAGGTTGACCATCTCGATGGCGCACACGGCCGCGTCGGCGCCCTTGTTGCCGGCCTTCGCGCCGGCCCGCTCGATGGCCTGCTCGATTGTGTCGCAGGTCAACACGCCGAACACGCACGGCACGCCGGTCTTAAGCGAGGCGTGAGCGACCCCCTTGGCTACCTCGGAGGCGATGTACTGGTAGTGGTCCGTCCCTCCGCGGATGACGGCGCCCAGGCAGATCACGGCCGCGTACTGCCCGCTGGAGGCCAGCCTCTGGGCCACCAGGGGTATCTCGAAGCTGCCGGGCGACCAGACCACCTCCACGCCGGCCTCGTCGACCCCGTGACGCACCAGCGCGTCCTTGCACCCGCCCAGCAGCTTGCTGGTCACGAACTCGTTGAACCGGCTGACGACCACGGCGAACCTCGCCTTGGCCGGGGCAACCAGTTTGCCTTGGTATTCCTTCATGGTCTTGTCGCTCCTTGTGCTTCCACTTTCCGCCCGGCCTGGGCCGGCCGAAGCCTGCCGCGCCGGCGATTGTCAGAACAGTATAAGCCTCGCATTCGCGGCTTGGCAACGGATATAATCCCGCGTTCCCCGGCCGCAATCGGCGTGTTCAACATGGTGTGCGCTTGCGGATAGTATGGAGCTGAATGCCTGTGAAGGATAAGTAAAGGAAGTTCAATGTCGGTTTCCCCACGATGGTTCTTCCCGGCCGCGCTGGTCATGTTCCCCGCGTTCGTCCTTGTCGCCGCCGATCCCGGCGCGCCGGGACCGGCCGGCGCGATCATCCTCGACTCTGCGGGCTATTGGCGCACGCACTACACGATGATGGTGCCGGTCTACCTCAAGGCCGGCAAGGTCGAGAAGATGCCGACCAAGTCGTTCGGCAGCTACGGCAAGTGGCTGGAGCAGCCCACGCCGCTTCCCGACAAGGGCTGGGCCGCGCCCGACTTCGACGACAGCCGGTGGCTGCGGATGGCCGGGTTCATGTCCGCCTCGACGGACAAGAACACCGACACGAAGTCGCCGTTCACGGCCCTTGAGTGCCTTCGCGGCAAGTTCGAGGTGAAGGACCCCGCCTCGGCCGGCGGCATGAAGATGACCATCGAGTACCGCGGCGGCATCGCGGTCTACCTCAACGGCAAGGAGATAGCGCGGGCGCACCTGGCCAAGGATGCGCAGCCCGACACGCTGGCCGAATCTACGCAGGCGGGCGAGACGTTCCCGCGCCGGCTGGCGGATGTCGCCATTGCCCCGGCGGACCTGCGAAAGGGCGTGAATGTCCTGGCGGTCGAGTGCCACCGCGCGGCATATCTGGAGAACGAGATCTTCATCAACGAGAAGAAATGGCCGCAGGGCATCACGTTCGACCGGGCAAGCTGCGGCGTCGAGAGCATCCGCCTGACCGCGCCGGCCGGCACGACGGCCGTCGTGCCCAACGCCGTCCGCCCGCCCGCCGAGAAGGGCCTTCAGGTCTGGAACTCCGATCCGCTGGCGGCCGACTTCGACATGGACTGGGGCGACCCCAACGAGCCGCTTAGGCCGATCTCTCTTGTCGGCACGCCCAACGGCTCGTTCTCCAGCAAGGTCGTCGCGGGCATAGCCGCGCCGATCAAAGGCATCAAGGGCGTCGCGAGCGACTTGGCCGCCGCCGATGGCAAGGGCCGGATCGCCGCCTCGTGCATCCAGGTGCGTTATGCCACGCCTGATGGCATCGAGGCCTACGCCGACTCACGCTACCTGCGCTCCTGGGGCGTCGCGGGGAAGGTGGACAACGAATTCCCGCTGGCCTACAAGAACGCCAAGATTCAGCCGCCCGAGGTGCTCGGCGCGCTGAACGAGACGCCGCCGGCCGAGATCCCTGTCTACACCAGGACGCGCAAGGCCGACGACAAGGCGCTGCCGCCCGTCACCGGCCCATCGCCGGTCTTCGGGGCGGTCGTGCCTGTCTGGGTGACTGTCAGCATCCCGCCCGACGCCGCGCCGGGCATGTACAAGGGCACCCTCACCGTCAGCGCGCAAGGGGCCGCGCCGGTTCAAGTGCCGCTCCAGGTCAAGGTCTGCAACTGGCGGCTGCCCGATCCGCACGAGTTTCGCTCGTTCATAGAGGTGGTCGAGTCGCCGGAGTCACTGGCCCGCGCCTATGACGTGCCGCTCTGGAGCGATCAGCACTTCAAGCTCATCGAGGCCGCCTTCCGCCAGCTTGGCAAGCTCGGCAACAAGGTCGTCTACATCCACCTGATGTGCGAGACCAACATGGGCAACGCCGAGTCCATGGTCCGCTGGGCGAAGCAGCCGGACGGCTCGTACGCGCCCGACTTCACGGTCATGGACCGCTACCTCGACGCCGTGGAAAAGGGCCAGGGCAAGCCCTCCGTCGTGTGCCTGTACCTGTGGGACTCGTTCCTGGACCGCACGCTCGGCGGGCGCGGCGACGAGAAGTGGGAAGGGGCGGAGGTCAAGGCCGAGATAAACAAGCGCAAGGACCGCGGCCCGTGCATGACCGTGACAGGCCAGGCCGCCGGCGAGCCGCCCACGCGCGAGATGCCCGCCTGGGCCGACCCCAAGAGCAAGGACGCCTGGGCGCCGGTCGCGGCCGGCGTCATGGAGCGGATGAGGAAGCGCGGCCTCGAAGGGGCGCTGACCCTTGGCCTCCTATGCGACTACCAGCCGACGAAGGAGTCGGCACAGGGCATCGCCGCCGTATTCCCCGGCATCCCCTGGGCGAGCATGGCCCACCAGTGGCCGCGCGAGTTCTACGGCTTCCCAGTCAAGTATAAGGCCAACGTCTTCACCGACAGCGGCAACTATGCCCTGGACCCATCCGAGCGGAGGCTCTACGGCTGGAACAACCCGGCCATGGACTGCCACTTCCCGCGCCTGCTGCGGGACTTCTACCCGCTCACCACGTTCCGGCTTCTGGAGGAGATGAGCCAGCTCCGCAACTACCGCGGCTTCGTCCGCGTGGGGGCCGACTTCTGGCAGGTGCTCAAGAACAAGGAGGGCCGGAAGGTGGGCTCGCTGGCCGGGCGCTTCCCGCTGAGCTACTGGAACAACCTCAACATCCACGTAACGCTGCTGGCGCAGGGGGCCGACGGCCCGGTGGCCAACGCGCGGCTGGAGGCCATCCGCGAGGGCATCCAGGAGTGCGAGGCCCGCATCGCTATCGAGCGGGCGCTGACCGACAAGGCCATGCGAGCCAAGCTTGGCGACGACTTGGCCGATCGCTGCCAGAAGCTGCTGGACGACCGCACGCGCGAGGTTCTGCGCGGCGTCAGCACGCTCAGACAGAGCGGCCACTACGCTGGTTGGGCAATGGCCCACGAGTCATGGTGGCAGGCGCCGGGCGTCGTCGGGCACTACTACTACGTCGGCTCGCCCTGGCAGAAGCGCTCCGAGGACCTGTTCAACGCCGCGGCCGAGGTCACGGCGAAGATCGGAAAGTAGCCTGAAAGGGCTTGGACCGGGGCAACCGGCGGCTGCCGTTGTGAGCGGCGAGAGTTCGGGCCGTGAGCGCCCTACTGGCATATCCCCGAACGCGGCATGCAGTAGTTGTGTCCGTGATTCTGCTGTCCTTCTCCACTTCCGCCATGGTCCGCGTGTCTCGCTTTCGTGGACGCGGCCGACGGGCAGGAAATCGCAAGATATGAGATGTGTCTGGCGGCATGTGGCGCGGCTGCGCCGTTTGCAGCCACAACAAGCCGTGAAGGCCAGACATTCGGCGCGTGGGCGCAAACGACGCTGCCACTTAGAAGCCCGCATTCCGTGATTTTCCTGCTCCAAAACGGTCATTCCGGTGGATAATGTATTGTTGCCGGCCAGGCATTTCGGCGGGCCGGGAAAGAGGTGGAAGATGTGTGACAAATGGGGACTCTTCAGCGCGTCTGCATCCTGTTTGTTCATGGTGGCGCTGCCAGCGCTCGCTGAGTTCTAGGATTTCCCTGTCTGCTCGTCACCCGCGTTCCAGCTTGGCCCCGTCGTTAGGGGAGGCTACGTGGCTTGGGAGGACTTTCGGGACGGATACAACGACATCTACGGGAGATACCTAGCGGATTCCGGCGATTCGCCTGTGACCAAGTCCAATGGAGCTGAGGGTCCGGCGTTGGGCAACGGCATGGTCTTCTGGTCGGACCCAAGAAGCGGCGTCCGGAATATCTACAGCCTCGACCTGATTACGAGGACCGAGAGAGCCGTCAGCCCAAGCCAGTATAAGCAGGGGCTTGCGGCCGCCAACGACAAGTACGTCGTGTGGCAGGATGCGAGAAATGGCGGCGGTATGATTTACGGTTATGACCTGGCGTCAGGAACCGAGTTTCGGGCCTCGACGGGTTCCGCCAACACATCCCCGGCCGTCGGCGACGACCTAGTGGTGTGGCAGGATGATTCGATGCTGCATGAGTCGGACATCTACGCATACGACATCATTGCCAAGAGGCAGTTCGCGGTCTGTACGCACCTCAACCCGCAGTACACGCCCGTCAGAAACGGAAGTGTCGTGGTCTGGATCGACCTTAGGAACAACAAGAACGAGCTTTACGGCAAGAACCTGACAAGCGGCACGGAGTTCGTGATCCCCACGCCAGGCGGGGTCCAGCAGCCGGCCATGGATGGGAACATCGTCGTCTGGGCGGATGCATCAAGTATTCAGGGCTACGACCTTTCCACCAACCAGGGATTCGCCATCTCGACTTATCCATCAGCGAAGTTCCACCCGTCGATAAGCGGGAACCTCGTCGTCTGGCAGGACGACCGCAACGGCAATGGCGACATCTACGGGGCGTACATACCCGAGCCTGAGACTTTGGCGCTGCTGGCGACCGGGGCACTACCTCTCCTGCGTCGCCGGCGAGCGGGTTGATCGTTTCGCCCGGCGGTTTGGCGAACCGACGGCAGCGCCCGCCTGCGGCTTGCGGCTAAACGGGGGGTCCACCCGGCCACGCCAGACTGTATCATGTACATAATGCCGTCCGGGCCCGGGGACTTCCGGGCCGGCGGAAGAACAGGAGGCGTTCATGCAGAAGCGCACGTGCGGTCGGACCGGCCTGGAACTGACCATCGTCAACTTCGGCGGGATGCGCATCCACGGCAGCGACGCCGAGGCCCATGCGCGCCTTGTCCGTCAGGCGGCCGAGGCGGGCTTCAACTACTTCGAGACCTCCAACAGCTACTGCTCCGGCAGCAGCGAGACCAAGATCGGCATGGGCCTGGCGGGCTTCCCGCGCCAGCGGGTACACATCTCGTCCAAGTGCGGGTGCAATAAGTTCCCGACCGCGGACAGCGCCCGCAAGGTGATCGAAGAGAGCCTGCGCAAGCTTCGCGTGGACTACCTGGACTTCTACCAGCTCTGGGGCCTTGGGTGGCGCCAGTTCAACGAGATCGCGGCCGTGCCCGGCGGCACGCTGGAGGGCATCCGCAGGGCCATGAGCGACGGGCTGATCCGGCACCTGGGCTTCACCACGCACGACAGCGTCGAGGGCATCATCAAGCTATTGCGAACCGGCGAGTTCGAGTCGGTGACGCTGCCTTACAACGTGCTGGACCGCGTCAATGCCCCGGCCATCGCCGAGGCCGGGCGGCTGGGCCTGGGCGTCGTGGTCATGTGCCCGCTGCACGGCGGCATCCTCGGCTACGATTCGCCGACGATCCGCAAGCTGATGGGCGGCCCGGCCGTCCGCTCGACGGCCGATGCGGCGTTCCGCTTCGTCCTGTCGAACCCCAACGTCACCTGCGCGATATCGGGCATGACGGCCGGCAGCGACATCGTCGAGAACTGCCGCACGGCGACGGAGTTCCGGCCAATGTCCGCCCAGGAGCTGGCGGCGGTGGATGCGGCCCTCAAGGAGTTCAAGGCCGCCTCCGAGAAGCTCTGCACAGGCTGCCGCTACTGCATGCCCTGCGAACAAGGCGTGGGCATATCCGAAATCTTCCGCCTGGCGAACGCGTTTCGGATCTACGGCCTGGAGGGCGGCGCACGCAGAGACTATGCCCTGTTCGACAAGGAATGGCCGTACGAACAGTACAAGGACGCCTCAGCGTGCAGCCGCTGCCGGAAGTGCCAGGAGAAGTGCCCGCAGAAGATCAGCATCCCCGAGGAACTTGCCAAGGCGCACGAAATCCTGGCCGGGAAATGATGCGCCTCACTCCACAAGGACCATGCCGAAGTAGTGCTGAGGGTCGCTGCGCGAGCGGACGACATTGACCTCAAAGCCGTGCTTTCTGGCCGTGGCAAAGACGTTGATGCCGCATGCCTCCATGGCCGGCCGGGCCTGGTCCGGGTGCCGGCAGCCGCTGTCGAAAGCGCACTTGGGGCAGAGGTAGCACGGCCCGGCCCCCAGTCCCAATGCCTTGTAGTGGCCTTCGAGGAACAGCCTCCGCTCCAGCGCGACGGCGACCGGCTTGACCTTCCCCGGCGGGGCCTCGAAGAAGACCGCGAGCCTGTATCCATCCAGCATCCTGCGCGTCTCGCGCGGCTCGGGGCTGTGGGGCGGGCAGACCAGGCTCGACCCGTAGCAGTCGCAGCCGAACCTGCACTTCCACCGGACCCATTCGGCCGTCTGGACGGTGGCCGGGTCGATGACCTTGGCCGCCAGTGCGCCCGCCTCGATTGCCGCATCCACCAGGTGGCTTCGCGAAGGCGACTTCCGGGCGCGCCCGGCGGAAGACTGTGTTGTCTTGCGCGACATGATGTGGCTCCTGTCTATCCCGCTGCTCAGGTATTCCACCGCCTGCCCTGAAATCGACGGCCGTGCCCGCGGATGATGCGCCGGCGCGCTCAATCGCCGTGGGCAAACTCGCGAAACTGCATCAAATCGACGCCCGGGCACACGGCCAGCATCTGGAGCCTGCCCTGGAGCAGGCCCGGCGAATAGGCCTTCACCGTTACCGTGCCGGGGAAGCCGTCGGGCCGCCACAGAATCCGCGTCATGCCCGCCAGCGTGTACCAGCTCGTGCCGGTCCCAAAGGGCGGCCAGGTCTGCGTGGCCAGCTTGCCCGGCCCATCGAGGTAGAACGTCACCGGTATCGCGGCATCAGGCACGAGATGCCCGTCCCGGTCCAGCACGCGCAGGGTGATCTCCGCGTGTGCGTCGAAATCGTCGTACCGGATCTCGCTGGCGGAGGTCGCCAGCTCCAGGGCGTATGGCTTGCCGGCGGTGTGTACCTCCTCGATGATCGGCTCCCGGCCGTCAAAGTGGGCGACGGCCTTGAGCACGCCCGGCTCGTAGGCGGTATCGAAGAAGAAGGGCGGATGCCTCAGACGTTCGCCCTGTCGGGCATCCTGTGCGCCGATCAGCCGGCCGTTGAGGAACAACTCCACCTTCTTGCCATTGGAGTAGACCCGCACCTTGCGGGGCTCGCCCTCCTGGCCGGGCCAGGTCCAGTGGCCGCACACGTGCAGCATCGGCGCATCGCTCCACTGGCTCTGATAGAAGTAATATGAGTCCTTGGGGATTCGCCATACATCCGTCACGCCGGAGCCGACCACGCGCGGGATGATCATGTCATAGGTCTCGCCGTGGTAGTCGAAAGCATGCCAGATCGCCCCGCCGCAGTACCAGGCCACCTCGTTGATCCGGCCGAGGTAGTCCTCGTGCCGGTCGCAGCCAAGCTCCTCGCTGTTCGGCCCGCCGCCCAAGACGCCCCGGCAGTAGTGGCCCATGTTGTACTCGGTGTCCATGATCGCCAGGCCAGGCGAGCGCCTGTGCTCGCGGTGGGCAAGGGTCTGCTCATCCTTGGCCTGCTCCGAGCCGCGCAGGGAGTAGCCCGCAACGTCGAACAGCTCCGCGATGGCCTTGCCCCGCGGGGCGTGCATGGCGATGGGCCTGGTCGGATCAAGCTCCCTGAACCTGCCCGCGCAGGCCTTGGCGACGGCGTAGCAGGTCTCGGATGGAGCGTTGACCTCGCCCGCCAGGCCCCACAGGATGATGCTGGGGTGATTGAAGTGGTGCATCACCGTTTCCTCCAGCCGCTGGAGGATATTGGCGGTGTATGCCTTGGGGTCGCCGATCTCCTTCATCACGGGCAGCTCCTCCAGGACCATGATGCCCAGCTCATCCGCTGCCCGCATGATCTCGTCGTGGTGCGGATAGTGCGATGTCCTGAGGAAGTCCGCCCCCATGCGGCGTATGACTTCCATGTCGCGCCGGTGCCGCGAGCGCGGCAGCGCGTTGCCCAGGCCGGGGTACACCTGGTGCCAGCACACGCCGTGCAGCTTCCGCGGCACGCCGTTGAGGCTGAAGCCCTTGTCGGGGTCGAACTTGTACCAGCGGAAGCCGACGGGAACGGCCAGTTCGTCACAGATGCGCCTTCCCGCCGTCAGCTTCAGCGCCAGCTTGTACAGGTACGGGTCCTCGGGCGACCAGAGGCGCGGTCTGGAGATTGCAGGTCCATTGATAAGCGATGCCCCCTTCGTGACCTTCCCCTTGCATCGCCCGACGGCCGCGCCTTCGGCGTCAAGCAGCGTTGCCTCCACATCCGCGTTCACTTTGCCGCTCAACCCGACATCGAGCCTGATCTCCGGCTTGCCATTCTCCAGGCCCGTGCAAATGAAATGGGCCTTGGTGAAGTACGGCCTTCCCGTCACGATCAGCGTCACGTCGCGGTAAATGCCGCCGTACCAGAAGATGTCCGTCTTGACGGTCGGGGCGACATCCGGGTCGTAGAGGTTGTCCACGCGGATGGCTAGCACGTTAGGCTTCCGGCCCCACCGAAGGTTGTCGGTGATGTCGAACTCGAAGCCCTCGTATCCGCCCCTGTGCTCGCCGACCTTCCGGCCGTTGAGCCAGATGATGGAGCGCTGATTGGCCCCGCCGATGCGCAGGCGCACGGCCTTGGCGCGGCATTTCGGGTCGATGCGGAACCGCTTGCGGTACCACCCGATCCCGCGCCAGTAGCCCGGGCCTGTGTCTTCCGTGTCGTTGGCGTTCCACGTGTGCGGCAGGTTGACGCGCTGCCACGAGCTGTCGTCGTAGGCGGCGTTCACGGCCGTCCTGAACCGCGGCTCCACTTGGGAACCGAGCGAGCCGTCGCGCTCAAATGACCCCAGCCCGCCCCGCCCCTCGGCCTGCCTGGCGAAGCGCCACTTCAGGCAGAGGTCGACCTCCTCGCGCGGCCCGGACGGGACGCCGATACTGTCCACTTCTCTGTCCGCCTCGGCGTAGACCGCCTTCAGGAACTCCTGGAACTTGCTCTGGTCCATCTTCTTACCCTTTAGGGCCGCCGAGCGTGATGCCGCCAACAAGGTGCTTCTGGGCCACGAGGAACAGCATTGCCAGCCCCATCAGCGCCGCCGTTGCCGGTTCAGGGACGGCCAGTTGGTCCCTGGCTGACCCGTAGTTGGCGAACCAGACGACGTGGTCGGACATGTCCACCAGGCCGTCGCCGGTGAAATCGCCCTGCCGCCAGCCTGCGCCCGTCCTGCCGAAGCTGGCGAACCACGCAACGTAGTCGGCCATGTCTACGATGCCGTCCTGATTCGCATCGCCCCATACCCGGTACGCCCCCGGCCCGTAGCCGGTAAGGTCGAGGATCGAGGCGATATCGTCCGGACCTACAGCATCGCCGTATCGCCCGGCCGTCGCCCAGGGCGTCTTGAGGACGTAGGAGGTTTGGTCCACGAAGATCGACGAGGCCGACGCCACCTGGGCGTGCTGCTCGTAACCGCGCGACTGCATCTGGGCCATCGTGTAGTTCACGCCCCCTCCGACGTACTCGCCGAACTGGTACTGCGGCGCGGCCGTGTAGACGTTGTAGTCCAGGTACGCGAAGTGCGGGTACGAGCCGCTGGTCACCAGCGGGCTCTGCGGGTCGCGGAAGGCCGTGATCGGGCCTGCGGCGCTGACGACGATGTTGTTCCATATCTTATTGTTCCAAGCCTGTCCGGCCCAGGCGCTGGTCAGCGTATTGCCGCGGATGAGGTTGTCGTGGGTTTCCGTGGCGTTATCGAGGTAGTGCAGGTCGACTTGCCCGTCGAGCACGTTGTCGTATATGTAATCGCGCATCGGCGTGCCCTGGTTGTTGCCAAGGAACTGGGTGGTCGAGTTGCCCGTGATGTAGTTCCGGCGGATGGTGTTATCGGTGCCGGAGTCCTTGTCGAACAGGCCGACGGTGTTCCCGTGGACATAGTTGCTGGCCAGCAACATATTCGAGGACTTGTATATCTTGACTCCCGCGCTGTTCTGGCTGTCGCCGGTGACGCCTTGGATGATGTTGTGGGAAATCGTGCTGTGGGTGGCGTGCTCGACGCGGATGCCGTCGTGATTGTCGCCCGTGTTGACGTAGCTGCCCTGGATGTCGCAGTAGGATATCTCGTCGTAGTTGCCGCCCAACCGCATCGCGGCGTTAGCGCCCGTCACGAGGGTGAAGCCCTGGAAGCGGATGTAGTCTATCGGCGTGTCGGCGGCGCTCCGCGTGCCGAGCAGCGGCTGGCCGCCGCTGCTGTTGATGAGGCGGACGGTCTGTCCCGGCTCGCCCCGGATGGTGATCGGCGCACCGGCCGTGCCGGACCGCGCCGGCCGCAGGTAGCCCAGGTAATACAACCCGGAGTTGTTCACGGTGTTCAGCGAGTAGTCCCCGCCCAGGAAGGTCAGCGTGTCGCCCGGCTGGAGGGCGTTGATGGCCTTGCCCAGGTTCGTGTAGTTGGTGCTGCTGGGCAGGTCCGCAAGGCCGTAGGGGTCGGCCCATGTGCCGCTGCCCGTGCCGGGCTTGCTGGCGATGAAGTACTCGGTCGCCTTGAGCTGGCCTGCCGGCCATAGCAGCGCCGGCGCACAGGCCATTGCCAAGAGCCGAACGAATCCGGCGGACCGCATCGGCGCACCTCCTTACTGTCGCTCGCCAGGAAACGTCGTTTCCGGCCTCTCTATTATCCCCGCCTTCAAGGGCCCTGTCAGCACTTTCTGCACCACCCATGTGGAGCGGGTGTTCTTAGAGCCTGTATGCCAGCCACTCGATGATGTTGAGCGTCCAGGTGGCGTTGGACGCCGCTGGCCACAGATCCGCGTGCGTGTCGTCGTCGCTGGCGATGTGACCGGCCGACGGCATGGCCACCGTTCTGCCTCGGCCCTTGTCTTCACTCTCCATCGCCACTGCGAAGACGCCGATCTCCGGGTCCTCATTCCTCGCGAGAACTGCCGCCGAAGGACAGTCCTCCAGGGTCATCGTGCATGATGTGCGAATGCGCAGTCCCGATGGGCAACCTTTCGAGATTGCGTGGCCGGCGTCGAGGATCAGCCGCTGCTTGTCCTGGGGGACCGTTATCTCATGGAACCTGACGGGCAGCGCCAGCAGTTCGGCTATCTGGTTCTGCGGCGCGACCAGGCGCGCGTGGTTCGCCATCAGGAGCAGGCTGCCGCCATGGTTGCAGAACGCCGCGATCCTTTCCATCTCCGCCCCGGTGAACGGCGCCTCCTGCGCCCTGCCGGCGATCACCAGAATCGCCTCTTCGGGCCGCATCGCCGCGCTGAGGTCGCTGATCGCGAAGCCATATCCGCGCTCCGCGAGGGCGTCCTGAAAGCCCGTCAGTCGCCGCCCGCGCCACGCGCCCGGACCTGTCTTGGCCGGCCGTCCACGGTAGTACTCGCCCTCACTGCCCTGGTGTCGGATGGCCTGGTGGCATTTGGAGTCGAGCACTATGCGGACCATGGTCTTCTCATTCGCCCGGAGGCTAGTCCGACTTGCCCTGACGTGACCGGGGGTCCTTCAGATACGGGCTGTCCGGGTCGATCCTGGACGGCTCGTCGGGGCCAAGCACGTCGATGTACCGCAGCGGCACCCAGCCGTCCGGTTGCCGCTCCTTGACCGCGAAATGCACCACCGGCTTGTTTGTGGCGTCGTCGACGATGGCCAGGTCCACTTTCGCCACGCCCGGCCGGATGACGGCCGGCAGGGCCAGGTCCTCGGAGAACCACCTGGACCCCGGCAGCCACGAGCGAATGTCCTCGCGGAACAGGACGATGGCCTGGGCGCCCTTCTGGCTGAGCCGCAGGGCCAGGCGATACGGCGTGTAAATCGGCGCAACGCCCACGTTGTCCAGGGACACGTCGACCGTCGCGCGCTGGCCCTGGCGGACCTCCAAGGGCAAGGTGACCTGCCTCAGCGCATAGCGGTAGCCCAGTTGGCGGTCGAACGCGTCGATCTTCGCCCGCCACTCATCCGGGATCGCGCAGGACTTTGGCATGAAGACCGAGGCGTGCTGCCGAAGCCCCCAGGCCAGGATCGCGTCGATGTCCCACCCGCTCTTTCGCCAGTATCCCACCGTCCAGCACGTCTCAAGGACGACCGGGGCCGTCTTCCATCGCTCCTCCGCCTTGTTCAGGAAGATCGCCCGCGGGTAGGTGTCCATCATGTGGTTGGAGTCGGTGCCGGGCGGGACATCCTTGCTGTCGGTGGTGTGAAGGTCGCCGTAGCAGTCCACGCGCCAGCCGATCTCCGGCCGCTTGGACATCGCGTATCGTCCGCCCTCCGTGCCCAGCATGACGATCAGCCGCGTCTTGGCGAAGCCCTCAAGATACGCATCCGTCAGAGCACGCGCGGTCTGGGGCGTGGAGTTGCCGCCGGTCTCGCCGCAAGGGCCGGCGTAGGCGACGTCGAAGCTCTCGAGGTCCTCATGGCCGTCGTACCGCTTGCCGAATGCCCGGATGAGCTCGCACCAGTATTTCACGTAGACCGGGCTGTTGTAGTCCGGGCCGCGGCCCTTTGGGTCTCGCCCCATGCCCTCATCGCGGACCCACTGCGGCAGGCCCGCCGCGCCGACCGTGGGCTGGATGCGCATCTGGAGCGTCTGCCCGCGCTGATGCGCGGCCTTCAAGGCCCCGTCGATCACGTCCCATCGGTACTTGCCCTTCTCCGGCTCGATGACGCTCCATACCCAGCGGCAATATGCGATGGTGGTCCGCGGGTAGCGGTCGTTCTTGAGTGTGGACGGATCGCCCTGGAAGTCCGCGAACGTCTCGGGGCCGGCGCGGTCGTTCCATCGCTCGCCGGGATACAGATCATCGCCGTTGAATCGCTGGAAAGTGGCCGTCCCGCGGTGCGGGTTGGGAAGGTAGTCGTCGCACTCGGCAAACCGCACGCGCTGGAGGACCTCCTTGGGGCCGAAGGCCTTCCGCCAGCCTTCACCGCCCTCGGCCGTCGCCGGCGCGGTCGCGGGCCTTGTCCCGGGCGCGGTCGTTGCCTGGGTCTGAGCCGGGCGTTGGGCTGTCGTGGGTTGCGCCGCGATCAAGCTCGCCAGGCAGATCACTGCCGCCGCACATCCCATTCTTGCCATACATACCTCGCTGCCTGCCGTCTGTACCGACGTCTGTTATCTCAGCGACTCGATCGCCTCGATCACCTTGACCTTCAGCGCGTCGGCGTCGAAGCCCCTGGGGTCCAGCCGCTCGCCCAGCTTGATGCCGGCAACTGTGTCCTCGAGGAGCTTCGCCGCCTTCTTCCGGGCTTCGTCCCCGCCGGCGCCCTTCTGCACCAGGTTCCAGAGCGTGTTGTACAGCCAGAAGTCCTCGGCCCCCTCGCGGCACCGCTCGAACGCGATGGTCGGATAGACCGCCTTGCGCCCGTAGCAGAGCATGGCGGTATCCGGCTCGCGGCCGTCGAGGTCGAAGAACTGGTAGCCGTGCAGGACGTTCAAGTGCCACTGCCAGCGCGCCTTGACGCCCTTGCGGTACTCGCTCCACTGGTAGAGCCCGAACGAGTAGCGGCTGGTGCCCTGGTTGTAGATGTGGATTTCCTTGCCGAGCTTCGCGGCCTCGGCCATCACCGTCTCGTCATGGGTGTTGAGGGCGCTGATGTCGAGGGCCTCGAAGAACCGCTGGTGCCAGTAGAGCATGTCATTCTTGTCCTCCGGACGGGTCCTGAAGTTCACGCTGTAGCTGCCGCTGGTGCGGACGGTCTTCGGGAAGGCCTTGGAGATCTTGGCCATCGCGTTCATGAACTCCAGCTCGCGCTCGGCGTTCTCGCGGACGCGCGTCTCGTCGCACATCGCGTAGTAGATTGTCGGCCAGCCGTTCTTGCGGGCGTGCTCGTCGACGGCCTTCCACGCCTTCATCAGCGCCTCGTCATAGGGCAGGCCCGCCTCCCTGGCCATGTTCCTTCCGGTCTGGCCTATCTGGTAGCGGTCGTTGATGCCGGCCAGCCGTATCCCGCCGTAGCCGCCTATGGGTCCGGCGAAGCCGTGCTTGCGCAGCATCGCGAAGTACGCGTCCATCTCAGCCAGGCCCTCGATCACCGGCTGGCCGTCCTTCCATCCGGCCAGTTTGAAGGCGGGCCCGCCGGAGACGGCGTTGAGGCCGTGCTCCTTGAGGATACTGAGCGTCTCTTCGAGGACGGCCGCCTGGCGATCAACACCCAGCATCGCCGGCGGCGCCAGGCCCAGGAACGCCATCTGGTAGTCGCATTTGCGGTCCATCGCGATTGGGTGGACGGCCAGCTTCAGCGGCGCTTCCAGCAGCACCTTGCCGTCGGGCCCCGTCACGACGAGCGTCTTGACGAACTCCGGCGGCCACGGGGCCTCGCCCGAGGGCTTCTGGGGCACGTGAAACGTGACGATGATCTGGCGGGTGACATCCTTGATCAGATCGACGGTCGTCTGCGGCCGGACGGTGAACGGCTCGATCCTGTACGCGATCGTGCCGAACCCCCGGCTGGTGTTGTACCAGACGACCGCGATGTCGGCCTCGACCGCCTGCGAGCCAGAGGCCGGCTTCAGGCTCAACGTGCATTTGCCCAGGTCCTTCAGCGGGCGGATCGCGATGCTGAATGGCTCGTACTCGCCGAGCACCGCGATCCTGGAGATCTCGAACTTCGCGCCGGCCGGCAGCGGGTCGGGCACGGTGTTCGGCTTGATCGTGTCCTCAATCCTCACCGGCCAGGCGATGAAGCCCGACTCGGGCGCATTGACCTGCCTTGCCGGCTTGTCCAGGCAGACGGCCATCGCGCGAAACTCGCTCGCGAGCGACTCCATCTGCCGCCTGGCCCACGCCGCGCCGGCCTCATCGCCGGCCTTGTGGATGATCATTCCGCTGATGCGGGAGCCCCACGCCGCGTCCGAGTCGAACTTCAGCGTCAGCCCGTCGCTGTCGGCCTCGGCCTCGAAGACGGCCGGCGCCGCCAGCTCCTTGGCCATGTACGTGTCCCAGATATCGACGCCGACAGGCTCGACGTTCTCGAAACGCCAAAGGCAGTTGGCCGCGCCGTCGGGCTTCTCCTGCCGCCAGACCGTTTTGCCCCCGCAGCCGATCGTGCGCAGGCGCTGCTGGGCCTGCTCGCCCCCCCAGTAGCCCGAGTTCTCGTAGAAGACCGTGACCGCGTACTTGCCCGCCGGCGCCTTCACGCGAAACGAGCAGCCGCCGGCCTCCACGAAGTCGCGGAGCATGGACGGCCCAAACGTCGTGTCACGGGCGCGGCCGGCGCTTGGCGCGCCGGCGGGCGGATGCCATCCATACCCAGGCTTGTCGCTGAACTTCGTCTCGTCGGACACCCCCGTCCAGCCCAGCGCTACCGCCTGGCTGGCCGGCCCGAAGTCGAACGCCCAGACGCCATCGGGCCGCGATACCTTCACCAGCCGCAGGTTGTCCACGATGACCTTGGCCGTCGCGCCCTTGCGGCCGAAGCCGAGGTCCAGGCGGATAATGCTGTCGGGATGGATGTTCTCCTTGATGTCGTTGTTGCGGCTGCCGGCCTCGCCGCGGTATAGGCCCTGGACAGGGATCGTCAATGTGTTCTTGCCGGGCGAGAGCGTGGCGACGCTGTTGTGGCGGTTCCAGTAGCTGCCGCCCTGCTTCTGCCAGGCCTCATCGGCGATCAGAAGGTTGACCGTCACCGGCTCATCGCCGGTGTTGAACACGTCCAGCAGAAGGGCGTCATACGCGGACCAGTCCTTCGGCAACTTCGTGCTGGCGATGTAGGCCCCGCCTTCGCCGGGCGTCAGCTCCAGCGCCGTTCGCCCGTGCGCGGCGCCGTCGGACACGAGCCTGGCCTGCCCCGAACGGATGTCCCAAAGCTTCAAGTCCGAGTCGGCCTCGAAGTCACACAAGAGGAGCGTCTTCTCTGCCTCGGCGGCGCGGCCCATCGAGACCGCAATGGCTACCAGGGATGCCACGATGAGGATCGACTTGGTGTTCATGCCTGTCTCCTTCGATGAACTTATAACCGATCTCGTCTCGCGACGCCCATGCTGCCAGATCGGATACCTTTCTGATGAGGCAGGATCACTCCTTGATGTCGGCGGCGGCCCGGGCCGGCGATGCATCCAGCTTGCGGGCGACCTCCTCGGCCGCGTCAAAGAGCTTCCGAGAGCGTTCCTCCCAGCCAGAGCTGATGTACCAGTGGCTGCCGAAGATCGGAGGGGCAATCCAGCCGTTGCCTATAGCCCAGTCCTCGTAATGGCCGCTGGCGACATAAGTACACAGACCGCGGCGTATGAACCGCGCGCGCTCGTCGAGGACCTCCTGGCAGCCTACGGCCAGGTCGTCGCCCAGTCTGGCGCGAAGTGATGGATCGGTTAGCGCGCGCTCGATGAAGATGCGGGCCTCGCAGTGCTCCAGGCCCTCGCGCATCGAGTCCAGCCGCGCGGTGGCCACCGGACCGCGGGCGCCCATGGCCAGCAGGTTGATCTCGATGTTCAGGTTGTTCCAGTAGCTCTTGACGTACCTGGCGGCGATGCTCGACGTGACGCGCCCGCGACGGTCCTTGAGCACGGGGAAAAAGTCGCCGCCCATGCGCGCGAAGCCGCGCTCGCCCCTCATCAGCGTGAACTCGGCCATGTAGCGGAAGCTCGTGATGGGCCAGTTGTTGCGGGCGTACCGCCAGTAGTTCGTCAGAAGCTCGGGCCTCTTCCAGCCGTAGAGCCGCTTCTCGGCCGGGTCGCGGTATCCCTCGTCGCCGAACACGTGCGATGCGTAGCCCACCTGGGCGGCCACGCTCTTGTGCGGCAGCGGATGCGCCTGGCTGACCCACTTGACGTCCGGGAAGATCTTTCCCAGGCTGCGGAGCGACTCCTGCGAGGGCATGTAGTCGCACATGATGCCCAGCATCAGCGACCTGGACATGCCCCATTTCTCCATGCGCTGGCGAATGCCTTCGCTGACCGGCTTCCACATCGCCACGGCCTTCGGATCGCTGTACAGAGGAAGCTGGAGCCGCGACGTCTTACCCGTCGCCGGATCGAGCTGCGTCACCTCCGGCCCTTTTCCCTTGGCGGCGTCGATGGCCGTTTTCTGGTCGTCGCCTTCCCACTGGCCGCGGCTGGCGTCGCGCTCGAGGAACTTGTCCCACACGTAGAGGATGACGGCCGGCGGCGCCCCAAGGTGCTTCCGCACTAGGTCCATGTAGCGGTCGAAGGCGGCGAAGTCGATGTCGTACGTCCCGTCCGCCCCGGGGACCCAGCGCACGATCGTCTCCGCGTTGCCCAGGTTCGTCTCGCAGATCATGCTCAGGTAGACCGTCTTCGTTCCGACGCGCCCCAGCATCTTCAGCGACTGCTCGATCAGCGCGAAGTGCTGGTCCGACCACATCGGCGCGTTGTAGGCGATGGCGAGCGTTTCCGGCGACTGGATGATGTCCGTGAAGACCTGCCAGTCCTTCGGCTCCGGCACGCGCCACCCGCTGACGTCAATATTGACCGGTACCTCGACCGCCTTGGCATCCGCCGCGGAGACGGTGAGCGTCCCCGTGTATCGGCCGGGGGCCGCGTCGGCGGGCACGTGTACCGTGACCCATATCGAGCACGTCGCCCCGAATACGGGCTTCACCCCCGCAGAAACCAGGCTGATGCTCCTTGTCTCCCTGTGCTTATTCTTGCCCTCGCCCACCCACTGAAGCGCCGATACCGGCTGCGTGATGCGGACATCGACCGTCTCCGGCGCCACGTCGTCCAGCGCGTCGAGCCGCTGGGCCTCGGCCATGTAGCGGAAGTTGGCGGCGAAGTCGCTGCCGTGCGGACGGCCGTAGCGGATTTCGATCTCCGAGACCGGGATTCGCCCGGTCCCGCCGGCCTGCGCCAGCGGACCGACGGCGGCGCGAAGGCCCTTGATCTCGGCATCCGACCCGACCACGACCTTTCCTGAGAACGCCCCGCCCCGCGTGCCGACGATGTGTATGGGCTTGAGCGTCTCGTTGGGGTCGCCGAAATCCATGTCGAAGTCCGTCGCGAGGGTGTTGCTGTTCCAGACCTGGAACCCGCGCGGGCGCGTGACGTTGGCCTGGATCGTCCCCGGCGGAGCTGCCGGGGCGGACAGGCGGATGTTCTCCAGCGCGCAGGGCGAATGGGGAATCACCACGCCCTGCGGCCACTTGGTTCCATTGAGTATGACCTCGTCTTCACGCAGAGGCGCGCGATGCACCGCCACACACAGGACGTTCACGCCCTTGCGCAGCGCCTTCGGCGGAACCCGGCAGTCCAGGCGGCGAGGCAGCTTCTCCGCTGCCCCGGCCGGCTGGGCCAGTTCATCAGCGCCGCCGGAGGGGTCCCCAAGCGCGGTGTTCCGCGTTTGGGGTCCCCCGCCCTCCTGCCGCATGTGCGCCTGCGCAACGCGCTCGCCGTTGAGCCAGACCACGACGCCCCCGCGATACTCCACGGCAAGCGAAAGCTCTCCTGCGCGTTCGGGGTCGCTCACCGCGAACTTCCCTCGGGCGCAGATAAGGGAGGAATACGGGCTCTGGCTGTCGGTCTCCTCGCCCCATGAGTTCATCGTCGTGACCAGCCTGCCGCAGATGCGCTCCCACGATGAGTCATCGAAATCGGGGCGGAACCACCCATCGGGCGGCAGCGCGGTCTCCTGCTTCAGCCACGGAGGCTGTTTCAGGAACCCTTCCGTCGCCACCTCCGCAAGGGGCACGGCCTTCCCCTCGCGCAGCAGCATCGGCAGCTTGAACGTGTAGTGCATCCGCCAGAAGCCGGCGGTGTCGAGAACGACCGTCCGGTCGGCCGGCTCGGACTGCGGAACGGGTTTGGTCGCCTGTTGCGCAAGGAGCTTCGTCGCCGAAAAGACCGAGGCGGCGGATAGAAGAACAACCAGCAGACATCGCGGACGACAAGACATATCCGTTCCTTTCGTGTCAGGCACAGGTTCAGCGCGGCGTCACTCTGCGTAGCACAGCACTCGCCCGTCCTTGAGGCTGACGTAGACTTGTCCGGCCGCGTCTATCGCAAGGCCGTAGAACTTCGGCATGGCCGGCAGGTCGTGCGACCACATCTCCTGGCCGTCTATGGTGGAGATGGCGGACAGCGTGAACTTGGAGGGCTGGCCCCTGGTTATCGTCTCGCCAAGCATGAGCAGCGCCTTGGGGGTCATGGCCATGCCGTAGACCTGCGTAGGGCCGCGAAAGTCCCAGAATACCTTCGGCGCGGCCGGCCCGGTCGCGGGCTGTGACGCGTGCGGCGCGGTGGCGGCCTGCCTTCCTGCCCGCGCGGGGCTTTCGACACAGACTATCGACGTGGGGTTGCCGGCTGGCTTCTTCCTGTCCTTGCTCGCGGTGATTGTGATTACGCCGTCCGTCAGTTCGTGAATCGTCGGCCGCCAGAGCGGGCACTCATCCGGCGAGTACAGGAGCGGCCCGGACGAGACCACCCGCCCGCCGGACAGGCACAGTTCCTTGCCTGTGGTAGTCTTGTCCCACCCGCCGCCGCCCGCGCCTTTCTCGAACCTGCCGTCTGCAAGGTTGTATGTGGCTGGCGAGACGACGTTGCCGCCGGCCAGGTGGAGCTTGCCGCCGTGGATCAGCAGATCGCCCTGTGCGCAGACTGCCGCGGCCGGATCGTCCCGTTTGGCGGCCGTCGAGTGCCATTTGAGCTTGCCCGTCGCCGCGTCCAGGGCGTAGACGTGCGTGCCGTCGTGGTGGACGATGCCTGCGGCCGCGTACGCCACGCCATCCTGCACCGCCACGCCGCTGTTGACCGGCCATCGCGAGGAGAGTTGTCCGTAAACGGGGATCATCTGTTCGGCCGGGGCCGCGCGGAAACGCCACACGAGCTTGCCCGCCGCCGCGTCAAGGCAGTAGACCCAGCCATCGGCCGAGCCGACGTAGGCCCGCCCCTTGGCGATTGTCGGCGGCTGCTTGATCGCCCCGCCGGTCAACGTCCGCCAGATTTCCTTGCCGTCCCGCGCGTCGAGGCACGTGACGACGCCGGCGGAATCACCCACAAAGACCTTTCCGCCGGTGGCAACCGGAGGAGTAACGTCAGAAACAGGGGACGCTACCCTATTTCGACCGTGTGAAGATGGGGTAGCGTCCCCTATCTTCGCCGTCCACTTCAGCGTCACCTTCTCGGGAATCTCGGCGCTCGTGACCGCGCTGCGGGCGTTGTCCTTGCGGTACGTCGGCCAATCGGCCGGGCTCTCCGCGGCCTGGGCCGCCCTGGGCGCACTGGCGGCGATCTCCAGCCGGCCCTCATCGCTCGCCTTGGCCGCGATGTCGAAGTCCCCCGCCGGGCGGACGCACTGCACGCCCGCAAGCGGGAAGTTGCAGTCGCACATCCACGGCCCCCAGTAGAGCATCCCGTTGGAGATGACCACGCCGTCGTTGCAGTTGGGGCGGAAGCCCGACAGGTGCTCGTACGCCAGCGTCTTGACGTCCCATCGCCCCGTGCCCAGGGCGCGGGCGAAGATGCTGTCAGCGCTGCCCGTCACGCGGGTGCAGTTGGTCCGCGCCCCCGGCAGACGCGACAGCACCCGCCCTGTCAGCAGGTCGAGCTTCTGGCTCTGCTGGCGCGAGTGGACCGCGTACAGGGCCTCCGGGCGGATGACGAGCTGGTAGTTGCCGTTGGGCGAGGTCCACAGCATCGAGCCGTCCTTGGCCGACACCGCCACCAGCCACGGCCGCTGCGGGCCGGCGAAGTAGAGCGCATCATCTGTACACTTCACATACGCGGTGCCGGCGTAGCCGGTGGACGGCTCCTGCGGCCAGCCGTCCTTGCCGATGGCGGCCAGCAGCTTCGCGTCGGTCGTTCTCCAGGCCTCCTTGCCGTCCTTGGCGTCGATGCAGGCCAGAAACGCGTCCGGGCTGTAGTAGTAAATCCATCCGCCCTTCATGCACATCGCGCGGGAGTCGATCGGGCTTTTCTCCTTGACCGTCCAGAGCACCTTGCTGCCGGCCTTCAGGTCAATCGCCAGGATCGTCTTGCCGAAGCCCCACTGGTGGCCGGTCTTGCTGTAGTAGCCCGTCACGTCGTTCCAGCCCCAGCCGCCCCAGTCGGCGTGTGTGTGCTTGGCGGGACAGTCCGGCTCCTTGTCGCCGATCATGGCGTAGAGCACATCACCGTCGATGGCCATCCAGTTCCATATCGTGCCGCCCGCGACATCGGCCGGCGGGGCGATCTCGTCGATGGTCTTGCCGGTCGCGGCGTCGATCCGCTTGCACGATTCGTTATCGGCCAGGTACAGCACGCCCGGCGTCGCCAGCATCGTGTTGCGGTGGATCATGTAGCCAGCCTTGGCCGGCCGCGTCCACAGCACGGTGCCGTTGTAGGCGTTCATGCAGATGAGCGTGTAGACCAGGGCCGACTCGCGGTCCTTGTTCGCCCAGTTGCCCATGAGCTTGAAGAGCCTTCCGCCGGCCGTCACCGTTTGCTCCGGCTGCGGGCCGTACCAGGGCGTCGCCAGGAACTGCGTCAGGTACGGGGCGAGGGCGACCTTGTCCTGCGAGAGCGGGTTGTTGTCCGGCCCATGGTATGGGTGCGGCCAGTAGTCGACGCCGTCCGGGACGCCCTTGGCGATGTCCGACCTGGCGATCTCCTTGCCGCCGTCGATGATGACGACCCCGCCCGGCCGGAGTATTCGCACGATCTCGGCCCTGGGTGTTTCCTTGACCGCCGCGCCCGCGAGCCAGACCACATCGGCAAGGTCGCTGCCAAGATGGACAGACGACAGCTTGCCCCGCTCGACCCATGCCCTCGTGCCGAGAAGCCCTTCCGGGAACCTGTCCGCAGCCGCCGCGCGCACGGCCGCAAGCTGGGCATCGTCGCTGACCTGCGAGTAGAAGGTAAGCCCGGGCCGCCCGCGCGCCAGCGCCAGAAGCGCGCCGCCGTCGGCATCGCCGAGGACCGCGCACAGCCCTTTGTCCGGCGGCAACAGCTTATCGAGCGCATTGGCCGACCTGTCGCTTCCGGGTGCCGCCGCGCACGCGGCCACGAATCCCAGGATGCAGGCGAGCGACACGACACGACGAGCGGTATTCATGCGGAGGCCTCCATGTCATCAGAGCTCCGGTTCGGTACCACGGTTGTTCACCAGCGCTCCAGCGATTCTACCCGCCTTCCCCGCCGCCGCAACGACGGACATGCGATTGGTCTGGAAGCACCCCGGCACGTGTGAGAAGATACTCCTTGACCAGCCCAGGCGGCAGGTGCGCCGGAAAGGGAAGGAATGGCCCATGAACATCGACATCTCGGTCAGCCCGGACGCCCTGCCTTCATCTCGGCATGAGCATGGCGCGGACAGCAAGAAGGGAAACATCGGATGATAAGCAAGGCCAGACGTTTCAGAGAGTTGTTCGAGCGGCCAGGATTGATCATACGAAGTTGCGCCTACGACGCCCTGTCCGCCATCCTGATTGAACGGGCGGGGTTCGAGTGTGTCGGGACGACCGGTTACGGCATCTCCGCATCGACGATAGGCCAACCTGACATAGGTCTGCTGAGTTTCGGCGGCATGTTCGACCAGGTCAGGCACATTATCAATGCGGTGAACATACCGGTCGACGTCGACGCCGACACAGGCTACGGCAACGCGCAGAACGTGTACTGGACGGTGCTCAGCTATGCGCGGATCGGGGCGGCTTCGGTCAGGATCGAGGACCAGCAGTGGCCCAAGCGGTGCGGGCACATGGCCGGGAAGCACATCATCCCGGCCGATGAGATGGTCGAGAAGATCAGGGCCGCCAGGAAGGCGGCTGATGAGTACAACCCCGATCTCATGATCGGCGCGAGGACGGATGCCCGGTCAATCGAAGGATTCGATGGAACTATCGCTCGATGTGAAGCCTACGCCGACGCGGGGGCGGACTATGTCTATGTGGAGTGTCCGGCCGACTATGCGGAAGTGGAGCGGCTGGTCAAAGGACTGAAGGTGCCGCTGGCGTTCAACATCATCCCCGGGGGCAGGACGCCGATCTTCGACATCAAGACCTTGAGCGACATGGGCGTCAAGTTCCTGTCGATCCCGATGGTCTGCCTGTATCCGGCCACGCTGGCCATGATGAAGTCCCTTGAGGCGCTTCGAGCCGGCGACCTGAAGAAGGTCGGCGAGATGGGCGTTTCGTGGGCCACTTTCAATGAGATAGTCGGCATAGGCAAATGGAACAAGCTGGAGAGCGACTTCATAGGGAAGGATGCGCCGAAGTAGGCCGCGGACCCTCGCGACTGTGGGCGCTACGCCCACTATGCCCGACGGGAGTTGAACCCATAACCTTCGGCTCCGGAGGCCGACGCTCTATCCAATTGAGCTACGGGCACGTGTCTGTCAATTATACGATTGTGACGGGCGGGCGCCGAAAAGTCAACGCCTTAGGTTAGAATACCGGCCTGTGCAAGGAATGCCCGAAATCGCCAGGCGGCGGACCAGGCGCGTGCCCGTTGGCGGCGCGGCCATCGGCGGCGGCGCGCCCGTCAGCGTGCAGAGCATGACCAACACGCGCACGGCCGACGCCGGGGCGACCATCGCGCAGGTGCGGCTTCTGGCGGAGGCGGGGGCCGACTTTGTCCGCGTGGCGGTGCCGACGCGCGAGGATACGGCCGCGCTGCCGCAAATCGTCAAGGCCGCGCCGGTGCCGATCATCGCGGATGTTCACTTCCACTTCGACCGCGCCCTGGAGGCCATCGACGCGGGCGTCGCCAAGATTCGCCTCAACCCCGGCAACATCAAGGACCGCAAGCAGGTCCGCCGCGTGATCGCGGCCGCCGCGGATGCCGGCACGGCCATCCGCGTGGGCGTCAACGAGGGCAGCGTGGTCGAGCGGGCGGATGCGGCCGTTCGCGCCGCGGACATGGCACGGCCGCTGGATGAGCTGATGGAGGCCAAGCTCGCGGAGTACCTGGAGATATTCGAGGAGGCGAAGTTCGGCAACCTTGTCCTGTCGGCCAAGAGCCACGACGCGTTCACGACGGTGGCGGTCTACCGGCGGCTGGCGGCGCGGTGGGACTATCCCCTGCACCTTGGCGTGACGCACGCCGGCACGCGCGAGACCGGCGCGATCCGCTCGGCGGCCGCGCTGGGGGCGCTGCTGGCCGAAGGCATCGGCGACACGATACGCATCTCGTACGCGGGCGATCCGGTTGACGAGGTCCGCCACGGGCTGGAGCTGCTGTGGAGCCTGCGCCTGCGGCCGCGGCGGGGAATCGACCTTATCGCCTGCCCGACGTGCGGGCGGATTCAGATGGACATCGCGCCGATCGCCGAGGCGGTGCGGCGGGAGCTTGCGGACCTGGATGCGCCGATCACGGTGGCGATCATGGGCTGCGTGGTGAACGGCCCGGGCGAGGCGGCCGGCGCGGATGTCGCCATCTGCGCGGGCAAGGGCAAGGCGGTCCTCTACCGTCGGGGCAAGAAGCTGCGGACGGTGGCCGAAGGGGACATCGTCGCGGCGGTGGTCGAAGAGGCAAAGGCGCTCGCCGGAAGAAGCTGAAGGCAAAATGCAGAATGCACAATGCAAGATGCAGAAGTGGGGATCGCCAGATAAATAGGGACGCACCCTATTTTTCAGCCCTTTCTGTCAAAAATAGGGTGCGTCCCTATTTATCCCTCCTCTGCTTGAGGTAATCGCGGAAGATCTGGACCATCCGCTCGTCGATAGGCCATCGCTCATCGACCAGTTCCGGCCGGTACTCAAGGGCGGTGATCTTTCCGTCGGCGATCTTGAGTGCGACCACGCCGACATACTCGCTCGAGCCGACCTGGATGATCGGCGTCTTGAATGACCGGTTGACCTCAAGCTCCGTCCGGGATGTATGGCCGCGGATGATCAGGTCGGCGATTCCCTCCTTGGCCAGGCCTTCTGCCTGCCCTTGGTCACCGTGTGCCACAACAATCGGTGCATATCCTTGGCTTCCCATGTACTTGGTCAATCCAAGGAAGGAACCATGTGGTTTCAGGAAGAACGTATAACGAGTCGGCTCCGCCAGGAAGCGTATGGCATCTTGGCTCAGTTCTGAAAGAACCATGATATTCGCCTGATCGAATCTACGGGAGCAGACACGTCTCACGTACTCATCGGCAAAGGGGCCGAAGGAGACAGCATTGCTGCATACGAAAACTGGGCCCCCCTGAGCGAGCATGTGCGATAGTCTTTCGGGGCCAACACCAGCCTCCTGCTCCCCCAGGACGGCGATGTCGTAGCCCATCTGGCGGTAGCCCTTCAGGACGAACTCATTTCTGGAATCTTCGGGATCGAAGTAGAAGAAGTCGCCCGTGTCGATCGCCAGGCATTTGCCGGGGAACGCCGCCCGGTAGCTGATGAATAGTCCGCTTCTGCGGGCCAGGCCGGAGACCATCGAACTGGGGCAGTCGCAGATTTCCAGCCGGCCGTCGGTGCCGCCTGTAACCAGCAGGACCACGTCGGGCTTGCCCATCGCGAAGGGGGGAACCGGCACTGGCCCTGGCGCTGAGATGGACTCGGCCTGGCAACCGGCGATGATTCCGGCAAGGAGCAGCAAAGGAAGGAGAGTTCGCCCGGAGATTCCCATGATCCTGCGCCCGACAAGGTCAACAGCGCCTAACGGCAAGCCTGCAATATTGCTCACCTGAGCCGCAATAGCTGGCTTGCCGTTAGGCGCTTCTTTGAGCCTTCAGTCCGCAATCTTCAATCTGCAATCTACAATCTGCAATCTACAATCACTTCGCTTCCGCCGTCTCCATCGCCGTCTTGTGCTCCTGTAGCTGCATGAGCTGGAGGAGCATGACGGCCGTGTTGAGCTGGAAGTCGGCCGCGCGCTGCTCGGCCATGTCCTTGCCGAGCGTGGCCGCGTCGAGGTCCTGGAGCAGGTCGGTCTTGCGGCGGATGTCCAGCCAGCGGCGGGTCTGCCGCGGCGTGAGCATCACGTCGACGTCGGGATCGACGCCCCAGTCCTTGTCGCCGTTCTTGCGGTGCAGGCACCGGCCCGACGGCAGGTAGTAGTAGGCGTTGGTGACCTTGAGCACCGCCTTGCGCTTGGAGATGTAGATCACGTTCTGCACGCTGCCCTTGCCGTAGCTCCTCTGGCCGACGACGATGGCCCGGTGGTGGTCCTTCAGCGCCCCGGCGACGATCTCGGCCGCCGAAGCCGAGTACTGGTTGACCAGCACGATCAGGTCGCCGTCGAGGAACTCGCCATTGGGCGTGGCGTTGATCTCCGACTCGCCGCTCTGGCGGCCCTTTGTGGAGACGATCCGCCCGTCGCGGATGAACTGGTCGGCCACGCTGCCGGCCGAACGCAGGAGGCCGCCGGGGTCGAACCGCAGGTCCAGTATCAGCGAGTGCGCGTTCTCTTTCTTGAGCGTGTCCAGCGCCGCCTTCAGGTCCTTGATGGTCTGCTCCGTGAACTGCGTGATGCGGATGTACCCGATGCCGGCGGCCGGGTCGATCAGGTAGTCCCAGTTGCCGCCTGTGGTCTGCTGCCAGCCCTTGACCGTTTCGATGTTTATCTCGGCCCGCGTGAGCGTGTAGTCCTTCGGGTCCAGGCCCGGCCGCTTGATGGTCAGCACCACCTGCGTGTCCTTGGGACCGGTGATCTTCTTGACCAGGGCGTCCACGTTCATCCCCTCGGTGCGAACGCCGTCGACGGCCAGGATCACGTCGCCCGCCTTGATGCCCGCCTTGTAGGCCGGCGAGTCCTTCAGCGGCGTGACGACCTTCAGCGGCTCGCGAGGCTCCTTGCCGATCTGGATGCCCACGCCGAAGAAGTTGCCCATCGTGCTCTTGACGAAGTCCTGGAGCTCGTACGGCCAGATCATGTTGCTGAACTTGTCAAGCTCCTCCAGGAAGCCATCGGTGAACTCCACGCACAGCACGCCGGAGGGCAGGTCGACGCTGTGGTCGGACACGTCGCGCACCTGGTTGAGGAGAATCTGGAGGTCCTGGTAGTCGAAGGTGGGCTTGCTCTGCGCCGCATCGTTGAGGTTGGCCAGGTCGGCGACGAACTTCGCTCGCTTCTGGTTGTCGGCCAGCGCTGGGAAGGAGTTGGCGGCCTGGGGCGTCTCGGCCAGCACCTTGATGGCGGTGATGGCGCCCTTGGCGAGCTTCTTGTAGTCGGGGGCGGTGACGTAGTTCTCGTCAAGCTGCGTGATTGCCGAGCGGACCATCTCCGAGTCCACGCCGCTGACCAGGTCTTTCCACGATGGCTCGTCGTCGAGGCCCTTGGCTCCGTCGGCCGGCTGCGTCGCGGGCTTCTGCCCGTAGAGCCGCAGGACGCGGACGTGGCGCTGGACGATCTTGGTCCAGTCCTTGTACGTCTCCACGTCGGGCGCCAGCTCCTGGAGGCCGCTGTACGCGCTCTGGGCGTCGTACCACTCGCTCCTGGCCACGAAGTTCTTGGCCATCTTCTCGACCTGCTCGACCAGGTCGCGGTACCACTTCTCCTGTGAGACCTTGTCCTTGTCCTTGCGGGCCGAGAGCGTCATCGCCAGGCGGGCCTGCGAGAGCGCCAACTGCCAGGGCTTGTCGCTGACCATCGACTCCAGGTCGCCCATGGCGTCGCCCAGGTCATCCTCCAGCTTGCGAAGCTCCCTGGCGGACTCGGCGCGGCTCTTGGCGTCGTCAGGCTTGACCGCGTTCCACACGGCCGCGTATGCCGAGATCTGCTTGCCCAGCCTGTCGGCGGCCTGGCCGAACTTCACGGCGTACTCGCCCTTGTCCTGCCTGGCCAGCGCGAGGGACTCCTTCAGGATGGCGGAGGCGTCGTCCAGGGCCTTGACCGAATTGGTCTTGAGCTTGGTGGCGTCGGCCGGCTCATTGGCGCCCAACAGCGCCTCGCTCGTGCCGATCTTGTTGTAGGCTGAAACGAGGTTGTGGTTCTTCTCGGCCGTGCTTGAAATGACTATCTCGCCGGCCGGGGCCGACGTCGTGGCGGATACGCCCAGCACGATGGCGCGGAGCTTCTTGTCCAGCCCGCTTTCGATCAGCTTGGGCAGGTACGACTGGACGAACATGCTCCGCTGAACGTCCTCGACGGCCGACTGGTACTCCGCCGCCCGCTCGGCGTCGCTCTTGGCGGAGACGGTCTGGTAGCCTTCCAGGAGCTTGACGGCCGCCGCCAGGCGGGTGTCGTCGGACAGGGCCTTGGACGACTCGGCCAGCTCCTTGTACGCGCGGTCGAACTGCCCCGACAGCGCGTGCTCCATGCCAAGGGAGGCAAGCTTCTGCGCGGCCTCCTTGGGCGTGTCGGCCCTGGGCGCGGTCGCCGGCGGGTCGTCGCCCCACGCGGTCAGCCCGACGGCCGTTGTCAGGACCAGGAAGGACAGTATCCCCACGAGCGCCCAATGGCTTCGCCAGCTTGTCTTCACACGGTTCTCCTCAAAGCCCTACGGAGTCGGCAAACCTTGATTATACTACCCGCCTTGCGCGATGTCCGTCCACTTTTTCCCCGTGGCCGGTCCCTGGCGCACGGACGCCTGCTCATTCTACGTGCAAAACGCCCCGGCGGGCCTGCTATTGCCCGGCAAAATCCCTTGCACGCGCCACAACGGCGGATATCCTGTCGGCTGCCGGTGGAGACCGACATTGGCGCGATTCAGAGAGTGGGAACACGGATTACGCGGATTTCCTGGATTGCGGAGCAGGGCCACCGCGTCAAATCCCTCCAATCCGTGTAATCCGTGTTCCCCTTCCTCGTTCCGCGCCTGAACCTGCAAATCGAGGAGAACACGATGCCCAGGATCAAAGTCACCGTCTGGAACGAAGGCGTCCACGAGAAGAAGAACGCGGAGATCGGGAAGATCTATCCCCAGGGAATGCACGGCGCGATCGCCGGCTTCCTCAACGCCCGCAAGGAGTTCGACGCCCGCACCGCCACGCTGGAGGAGCCCCAGCACGGACTGACCGACGAGGTGCTGGCCGGCACGGACGTGATGATCTGGTGGGGCCACATGCACCACGACAAGGTCGACGACGCCATCGTCGAGAAGGTCCACCGCCGCGTCCTGGAGGGGATGGGCATCATCTGCATGCACAGCGCCCATTTCTCGAAGATCTTCCGCAGGCTCATGGGCACGACCTGCCAGCTCAAGTGGCGCGAGGCCGGCGAGCGCGAGGTGCTGTGGGTCACGCGCCCGGGCCACGAGATCCTCCGGGGCATCGACGACTGCTTCATCATCCCGCACGAGGAGATGTACGGCGAGCACTTCGACATACCCGAGCCGGATGAGACGATCCTGATCTCCAGCTTCGCCGGCGGCGAGGTATTCCGCAGCGGCTGCACGTGGCGGCGAGGGGCGGGAAAGGTCTTCTACTTCCGCCCCGGCCACGAGACGTATCCGACCTACCACCAGAAGGAGGTCCAGCGGATCATCGCCAACGCGGTGCTATGGGCGTTCCCGTCGGGCTCGATGAAGTTCGAGTGCCCCAACAAGGCGCAGATGGGCTGGTTTGAGAAGAAGTAGCCCTCCGCGGCCGCCGCCGCGCCACCCGCGCCGGGCCGGGCGGATTTGCCGGCGCGGCCGGGACTTCGCTCCTATGATTCCGCATGAGCGCCCGCACTGGCGGCGCGCGGCCCAAAGAGGACCATCATGAGCGAACTTGTCGATACGGCGGACCTGATGCGAGTTGCCATCGAGGATGAGAAGACGGGCGTTGTGTTCTACGCGGCGCTTGCCGGCCGTGCAGCCGACCCCGCGATGCGGAAGCTCCTTGCGGGCCTCTCGGAGCAGGAGAAGGCCCATCAGAAGCGTTTTGAGAAGCTGCTGGCGTCCCTGGGCCGGACCGGCCCCTGGGAGGAGTATCCCGGCCAGTACATCGCGTACCTCCGCGCGCTTACAGGCGCCAGGGCGTTCCCGGATGAGCAGACCGCGCTCCGGGCCGCCGGCGATTGCCCCGACGACGCGGCGGCCTTGAACCTGGCCATGCGGTACGAGCGAGACACGCTCATGCTGATGAACGAACTGCGCGGCCTGCTGGGCGCTGGGCACAGGGAAGCCGTCGAGGAAGTGATCGCGGAAGAGCGCTCTCACATAGTGGTGCTCACCGAGGCCCTAGCCAAGCCCGTGGCCTGACGGCGGCCGCGGCGGCGGAAACATTTTCAGTCACGGCTTGCCATGAATGGGCGGAGGGAGTTGACGGCAGCATCGGCGCGCGTATAATGTCCGTGACTAGCTAGGCTTGCGCCGTGCAGGCCGCGTGGCCGCTCGCTTTGGGCATTTTCTTTACGTGCGAAACACATAGAAGGAGCCGTCCGATGAAGGGCAACATGAAGCTGATCGACGCGCTGAACGGGCTGCTGATGGATGAGCTGACCGCCATCAACCAGTACATGGTCCATGCCGAGATGTGCGACAACTGGGGCTACGACGACCTGGACAAGATGATCCAGGCGCGGGCCGTCACGGAGATGAAGCACGCGGAGAAGCTCATCGCCCGCATCCTGTTCCTGGAGGGCCGGCCCGTCGTCAGCAAGCTGGGCGACATCAACATCGGCGCCGACGTGCCCAAGATGTTCGACAACGACCACGCCGCCGAGATCACGGCCGTCGAGCACTACAACGCGGCCATCAAGCTCGCGGCCGAGGTCGGCGACAACGCCACCAAGGAAATCCTCGACGGCATCCTGGACGACGAGGACAAGCACGTCGACGAGATCGAGGCCCAGCAGGACCAGATCGCCCAGATGGGCATCCAGGTCTACCTGAGCACGAAAAACTAAGCTTCCTTTCCGGCGATCATAGCTCCAATCGCGGCCCCAGGAAGAAGCCCGCGGTCTGGTTCCTCCGCAGGTCAACCGAGAATTCACGTTCGTGGGAGCAGATCTTCTTGCCCGTGAACACGTCCCAGACTGTTTCGGGACGCCTGAGCCTGATGGTCCGCCGGCCGTCGCCCGCCGTGGCGTACACGGCCAGGAACTTCCGCCCGGCATACACAACGTCGTCGCTGTCCAGGTACAGGTGGCAGCCGGCCAGTCTAGCCGCGGCGCGGATCACGGCCGCCGGAAGCTGGATCGCGCCGGAGTAGATCGAGCGCCACGCGCCGAATTCCTTGACCGCGAAGGCCGGCAAGGGGTCGTGCTGGAAGCAGTAGTGGCCAAGCACGTTCGCGGCCGGGTCGTCAACTATGAACAGCGGCCCGACGGCGTATGCGGGCGGGAAGCCATAGTTGTCCAGCATCCGCGTGTGCTGGCCGAACGTCAGGCCGCCGGGCAGCTCCCGGCACAGTGGATGGTCGTAGGCGCCGAGCGTCACCAGCGGCACGCGGTTCTCGGCGACCTCGCGGAACGAGATGCCCGTCAGCGCACGCATGTGATCGGTCGAAAGCGCGGGCCGGCGGTCGTCGTTGATGTATCCCGCGCCATAGAAGAAGAGCAGCGTCCTGCCGCGGCCCTTGAGGCGGTCGATGGCCCTCCTCTCTCGGCCGGTCAGGCGGAAGCAGTTGAGGAAGATGTACAGCTTGTAGTCGGGCAAGTCCCCGTGGCCGAGGTCGTCGTGCATGATCTGGTCGGCCGATGCCCCCAGTCGGCCCATTTCCGCGATCATCTGACGATGGTACAGGTTGCGGCAGACACGGTTGTCCGGCGCGAAGTACCGATGGCTGTCCTCGTCGAAGACGATGGCGATCTCGGCGTCCTTCCGCCTGTCGTGCCGGAAGCTCAGGGCGAAGACGCGGTTCAACCGGTCGAACAGCCGCCAGTATTCGGGGCGGTCGTACCAGCGATAGTGGAAGTCGTACCACCATCCCTGCACGCCGCAGATGACGTTCTGGAGGATCTCCTTCTTGAACACCTCCAGCACCTCGGCCCGCGGAAAGCCGCCGCCGTACCTTCGGACGCTCTGCTCCGCGCGGCGGTCCTTGACCGGCCAGGCCGGCCGCAGGTCATCCTCGCTGAAGAAGACCTTGTTGTGCAGGTGCATCGAGTCGATCACCTGGTGAAGAGGCGAGTGGTTGCCGGGCGATCGCTGCTCGTAGGCCAGCGGGCTGGCGGCGAAGTCGATGTCGCGGCAGCGGTGGTAGGCAACCCAGGGATGGCCGCCGGGCCCGCCGTCCTGCGTCGTGCCGCAGTAGAAGCCCACGAGCAATCGCCGGCCGCTGGCGGACTTGACGGCCCGCGCGAATGCCCGCATCCGGCAGAAGACCTCGTTTGTGACACATTCGTAGTAATCGACTACGCGCCTGTCGATGGAAGGATCGCGGAACGAGCCTTTGTGGGCGACCTTCCGGCTGTCGGCGGAAGGGACCCGGACCGAGTCGAAGTCCACCTTGCCCTCCCCCCATGCCCGGCGCAGGGCCGCCACGGTCCCATACTTGCGGCGGGTGAACGCTTGAAACGCCCGCTGCATCGCCGGCGAGAAGTCGTGCGCCGCAGGGCCGGCGTAGAGGTTCCACTCGTGGGTCGAGCCCGCCTGCGGGAACAAGCCGATCACGCGATCCGCGTACGGCCGCGACCGCAGGAACCTGACGTAGCCGCGGAGCATCGCCGCGCCGTCGCGCTCGAAGCTCCGCGAGGCGAAGCTGTACGTCCCCTTCCGCCCCGCCAGCGGATAGTCCGGGAAATGCCCCGTCACCCCTTCCGGGTAGGGCAGGACGGAGCCATCCTCGTAGCGAGTCAACTCGTCGGGATGCTCGTCCCACCAGGCCTTGGGGAACGCGATGTACGGCGCGAGGATAAGGTACAGATCATCCGACAGGCCCATCAGCTTGCTGAGTTTGTCGTCCAGCCATTGGTAATGCTCGGACAGGCTGAGCTGGAACTGGGGCTTGACGTCGAAGATGCATATCCGGTGCCCGGTCCGGACGTAGTTGCGGATGTACCGGTAGTCCAGGTACTCACGGACCATGAAACTCATCGGCGGGACGGGCTCGCCGCCGACGAACACGGCCGGGACGCCTCGATGCTTACGGATGCGGCATACCGGGAAACCTGGCACTGTCTTCTCCTGAAGTCACCGCCAGGGCTCGTCCTTGTCGCGGTCCTCATTCGGCGGCTCGTCCTCGTCCTCGTCGGTCTTCCACTTCTCGCCCTCGCACATGTCGTCCAGCTCGCGCTCGACGACCTTGAACATCTTCTCCTGCATTGGAGCAAGCTTGCGGTAGAAGTTGAGCTGCGCCTGGTAGAGGCCGACCATCTGGTTGACCTTGATGATCTGCCACTTGGCCAGGCACTCGGGCTCCTTGATGTTCGAGAAGGGGTCGCAGGCGAAGGCGATCTCGCCCGTCTCATTCCGCCTGAAGAATTCGCAGTCTTTGCACTGGATCATCGCCGTCTCCTAGAAGCCGGAACCCGGAACACGGAATCCGGCAAAGGGAATCCGGATTCGGCGCAATCCTCCCGCGTTCCGATTTCCGGGTTCCGGTTTCCGCGGTCCCTGCCCATCGCCGGGTTTTAGACTTGGATGATACCATTTCCTCCGTTCCATGTCGATTGTCCGCGGCAGCGCGAGGCCGTATAATGAATCGCCTAGAAAGCCCCCATAATGCCCATCAATATACTGTGCATCGGCGACGTGGTCGGCCGGCCGGGCCGCAGCGTCCTGGCCGAGCACCTCAAGGGCCTGATCGCGCAGCACAACGTCGAGCTGGTCGTCGCCAACGGCGAGAACTCCGCCGGCGGCAGCGGCATGACGGCCTCCATCTTCAAGAAGCTCCTGGCCTTCGGCGTGGACGTGGTGACGCTCGGCGACCACGTCTATCGCAAGCGCGAGATCATCCGCACGCTGGAGACCTCCGACCGGATCATCCGCCCGGCGAACCTGGCTGCGCCGGCCGTCGGCAAGCGGTGGACCGTCGTGCCCACCAAGTCCGGCTCCTGGCAGGTCGGCGTCGCCTGCGTGCTGGGGCAGATGTACATGGGCTCGTGGGACATGCCCTGGGCCGCCATCGACAAGGCCCTGGCCGAGATGCCGCCGGAGGTCAAGGTCCGCGTCGTCGAGTTCCACGCGGAGGCCTCAAGCGAGAAGATCGCCATGGGATGGTACCTCAACGGGCGGGCCAGCGTGGTCTTCGGGACGCACACGCACATCGCGACCGCCGACGGCCGGGTGCTCGACAAGGGCACGGCCTACGTAAGCGACCTGGGCATGACCGGCCCGCACGACGGCGTCCTGGGCCGGCGGAAGGACCGCGTCCTGGCGGCGATGACCACATCCATGCCGCACTTCTTCGAGGTCGCCACTGGCGACATCCGCCTGCTGGGGGCGCTGGTGAGCGTCAACCCCGACACGGGCAAGGCGCTTTCGATCCAGCGGATCGAGATCTGCGGCTCGGCCATCCGCGGCGGGCCTTACGACGCCGACGACGGCCGGCCCACAAAGAACGAATAGTCCCGAGTTGAGGAAAAGACGTGGAAGTCGAATTCAGCGCCAACGAGGCATTTATCCTGGCCGAGGAGGTCGAGAAGAAGGCGACCGTCTTCTACCTCGACGCGGCCGACAACTCCACCCGCGCATCGCTCCGCGACCTCTTCACGGGCCTTGCCCGCATGGAGGTCGACCACGCACTGGTCTTCGCGGCCATGAGGGAGCAACTGGCCAAGGCCGCCCCTCCCCCCGCCGCCGGCAAGACAGTCCCCGCCGGCGCCGAGGCCCCGCTCGCCGCCGGTAAGGCCGCGCCCGCCGTCGAGGGCTCGCCCCCCCTGCCGCCGGAGCTCTGGCCGACACTGGCCAGGTCCATGATCGACGCCCTGGACGACGAGCTGCCAAACTTCTTCTCCCGCAACCAGACCTCGCAGGACATCCTGCGCGGCGCGATGGCCTTCGAGCGCGAGACCATCGCGTTCCTGACCGGCATGAAGAACATGATGTCCTCCGCGCAGGAAAAGGCCCGCGTGGACGCCATCATCGTCGAGGAGCTGGGCCACCTGCTCCAGCTCGCCGGACAACTGGCCAACCTGTGACGCCGTGATTCAGTGGGGCGTGGGGAGTGCTACGCAGGGAGTGGGCAGTGGGGCGTAAGGTGTGGGGTGTGGGGTTGGCGCATAGCGGCGGCTTCTCCAGTCTACAGACTGTTCACACCCCACTCCCCACTCCCCACTCCCAACTCGATGCCCGCCAGATTCCTGCCAAAAGGGCGCTACGCGATTTGCCGCCCGCCGTCCTGAATCCTACGGTCCAGACGTACCGAGTTGGGCGCAGGTCTGCTGCCGGCCGTCTCTTCGAAAGTTGCTGGCGGCCTGCGGCGACCTCGCCCAACGCTTCGCGCTCCTTTCCCCCAGCGGGTCCGGCCCGCCCCGGCCGGGCCCGCCGTATTTTGCGCGGAAAGGTCGAAGATGATGCGCGCGGCGGGCCTCCCGGCCGATGGACCAGACGCCGGCTGCCGTTGTGGATTGATTCCGGGCCGGGGTCGGTTACACTGGCCAGGGCGATTACGCACGGGAGATAGCTGTTGTGGATTGATTCCGGGCCGGGGTCGGTTACACTGATGGGCGTCCGCGCCATAGCCAATGGTTGGTTGTGGATTGATTCCGGGCCGGGGTCGGTTACACTCCATGCCCGCCAACGCCTGGCCGCGGCCACGTTGTGGATTGATTCCGGGCCGGGGTCGGTTACACTATTGTACCGGCAACTCGCCCGTCATGTCAAGTTGTGGATTGATTCCGGGCCGGGGTCGGTTACACTGCCGCCCGCCGCCTCCGCCGCGACCGCGTCGTTGTGGATTGATTCCGGGCCGGGGTCGGTTACACTCAGGGCCGTTCACGGTATCAAGAGGCGTTCGTTGTGGATTGATTCCGGGCCGGGGTCGGTTACACTGGCGGCCAGCTACCGCTACCTCGCCCGCCTGTTGTGGATTGATTCCGGGCCGGGGTCGGTTACACTGCGGCCGTGGAGCAACTGGTGGAAGACTACGTTGTGGATTGATTCCGGGCCGGGGTCGGTTACACTTGCAGGCTCATACGCCCCCGTTGCCGCTAAGTTGTGGATTGATTCCGGGCCGGGGTCGGTTACACTGTCGCTTGATGACATACTGTTATCGGTATTGTTGTGGATTGATTCCGGGCCGGGGTCGGTTACACTGGAATAAAAAGAACTGTTATCGGCATAACCGTTGTGGATTGATTCCGGGCCGGGGTCGGTTACACTCCGCCGTTGCGACGCCATTAGCGATTGTTGGTTGTGGATTGATTCCGGGCCGGGGTCGGTTACACTCCGTGGACGCTTCAATCGTTGCAACTATTCGTTGTGGATTGATTCCGGGCCGGGGTCGGTTACACTCTTGGAACGAATAGGCGAGACTGGATTTGAGTTGTGGATTGATTCCGGGCCGGGGTCGGTTACACTGTCTCGCGCCCAAGCGCCTGCCGGCCGGGTAGTTGCCGCGATTTCGGGGCCTAGAAAAGCTCCAGTTGTCGCGGCGGCGGCTCGGCCGGCTTGCGTTTTCCGCCCCAGAAGACGCGCATCCGCTCGTACTGCTTGTCGGTGATCCGCAGGATTCGGACCTCGCCGTCATCCGGCAGGCAGGCCGCCACCCGGCCCTCGTGGACATCGGCGTTCTCGTCGCTGGCGCAGTGCCGCACGTACACCGAGAACTGCATCCGCGTGAAGCCATCCTTTATGAGGGCCTTGCGGAAGTCCGTATGCGCCTTGCGGGCCTTCCTGGTGTCCACCGGCAGGTCGAACATGGCCAGCACCCACATGAACTTGTAGCCGCTCAGGTCCAATTTCGTGAATCGGTCAATTCCCCGATCAAGCATCGCCAAGCGTGGGCAATTCCAGCGTCCTGGACTGCCCTTCGTAGCACCGCACCAGCGAGGCCGTCATCCGCGTCAGGGCGACCATGAGCGGGCCTTTCTCGCCGGCCACCTCGATCTCGGCCGTCAGCAGCGTAAGCAGCTCCGCCTTCATCTCTCGCGTGAGCTCCGGCCCCCAGGCGCCCCGCATCGCCAGCACCTTGCGGTCCACCAGAGGGCGCAGCGGCTCAAGCAAGTCATCGGCCAGGCAGAACGAGTTGTACTGGCTCTTGTGGTGCAGGCCAAGCGAGGGGTGCAGGCCCGCGCCGCATATCGCCCTTGCGACGGCCGCACGCATAACGACGTACCCGTAGTTCAGCAGATTGTTGGGCGGCGGGCCTTCGCGATGGCGGCGGAAGACATCCGCGGATTGAGCGGATTGAGCGGATTCCCTTCGGATTGCGGCGGCAGAGCCGCGCAGCGACGCGCCGCCGCACTCCACAGCGCCGGCGAATCCGCCGAAGGCGGACCAGTAGAGCTTCGCGGCCTGGCCCTCGATGTTGTCCGGGTCGCCGGAGCGAACCTTGGCCGCCAGCGCCTGCAGCGTCTCACGGCCGCTGGAGCCTTCCGGCAGGACGGCCGCCTGGTTCGTCAGCTTGGCCTGGACGACCTGCTTCCATAGGTTCTTGCGAAGCGGCAGGCCCGCGCGGGCCTGGGCCAGCACCCGCTGGGTCTGGAGCGTGTTCTCCTGCGGCAGGAAAAGCGCGCAGGGATGGTGGTTCCGGCCGCAGGGGACGATGACCGCGCCGGCCGCCAGCAACTCCGTTAACACCGCGTGCGTGTACGTCGCGCCGGGGTTGTCCAGTATCAGCACGCCGACGTCCTCGACGGGGACGTGGCCGACCTGCCGGGCGTCGCGCTTGACGATCAGGTTCGACTGCTCGATGGACAGGTGCATCCCCTGCCCGGAGATTTCGATCGTCCGCTTAATCATGGCAGGGATGAATCCTTCCCAGGGGGTCTACCGTCACTTTCTCGGGGGACAGTTTACGGAAGCTCTCCCATGTGGCCACAAGATGCCTCGCAGCCTTGACCTCGGGAACGTCGTCGTCCGTAAGCGCCGCAGTGTGCATGCGCAAGACAAGCAGTGGGGAGCTGACGGAGGTGTTCTGGACGCGGTATAGTGCGCGATTCCCCTTGAGTGTTATCAGCAGCATGTCGTTCATGCAAAGGCTCATGACGAATTTCCCGCCGCCGGCGCCGTTCCTGTCCACAACCGGCTTGGCCCGCCTCACACGAAGGTGCGCTTCGAATCGTGAAATCGCGCGCCCGGTCCATGTCCCGTCCGGCAATTCGTATATCTCGACGTGATGGTTGCCCCCCGGAAGGAGGTACTTGTCGGCCTGTCCGTCGGAACCCGTTCGGACGGGAACCGCCGTCCGCTCAACGCTCTCCACGCGTACCCGCTTGATCGGGACTCCCGAAGGCATGGTCAGCGGCGGATTGACCAGGGCCTTTCCGGTCCCGCGCGCGGCCGCCGCATCCTGGACGATCTTTCGGATCGCCGGGTCGCGGATGGCCGCGATCATGCTCTCGGTCAACCGATCTACAGGCACGCGATGAACGAAATTCGTCGGCTTGCCGGCCCTGTCCTTGCCCGGAATCGGCCCAAGGGCTGTTTCCTCGTGGAGTGCGCCGCTGATCTTTCGCGTCGGGCGGTGAGAGACATTGATGGCGTGGACTGCCCCCGCCAGGTCGTCGCGAAAACCGTCCCACGGCGGGTCGAGTTGCCGGCGGCTGCCGCTGTACTTCACACTGGACAGGCGCTGTAGGGCCGAGGCCGATGTCATCGCGATGACGGCCGCGTCGACCGCGTGGTGGCGATGGTCCAACCTGTTCTTCTCGCCGCGCAGGCCGAGTATTTCGTCCAGCCCCCACTGGTGGCGCAGTTCGGCAGTAGTGCCGCCCTTGACGCAGGACACCTTAATATCGGGGGTCGAGCCGTAAAGCATCCGCAGGTAATCGACGGCCGCCCGGCTGATGTAGCGCGTGTCGTTGAGCTGCCTCTGGACGCAGGCGTCGAGTTTGACCTCCTTCTGCATGAACTTGCGGCGCTTGGGGTAAGGCAGCCGGGCGACGCGCTGGAGGATGGCGTCATACTTCGCCTGATCCGCCCCATAGGCCTCGAAAGGAGTGCGATTGTGTTTGGTGCGGTTCTCATCCTCGTAGCAGAGACTCTTGTTCAGGAAGGAATCGTCGAGAGTCCGTGAGTAGGGCAGGATATGCTCTATCTGCACCTCAGCCGTGAATAGCTTGTGCGCTGGAATAGGACGCCCGGTGTACGGGCATATCTCGCCGCATTCCTTCCAGAGCTTGTACTTGATGACATCGTCGCGTGACGGCGAAGTTACGCCGGGAAACTCGGACGGTATTCTCTGGCGGATTTCGTCGTTCTCGTCGCGCCGATCGAGGCTCTCATAGAAGAGCTGCCGCCTCTTCTGGGGCGTGTGCTTCATGTCGCGGGCGAGCTCGACCACAATTCTGGCCGGAAGCCCGAACTCGCGGACGATGGCGTTCACAACCCTGCGCGCCTCGCTCAATGCGCGCCGGACCAGTGGATTCGTCAGGTTCTTCAGCGCCTCGCCCACCGGCGGCAGAGAGTCGTGGCGCTCGATAGCGCCAGTTAGCGCGTAGCCCGCCAGTTCCTTGGCCTCGCTGAATGGGTGCGGCGCATCCGCGCGGGTCTCGCCCCGCCTGGCCATCAGTTCGAGGCATTTGGGCGTGTGCTCGTGGGCGGGCAGGAGCAGCGGCATGATCTTACGGATGGCCAAGAGTGATAGTTTGAAATGCCCTGTCGGCAGGCCGATCTTGAGCAGCTTCTGAGCGTGCGCCTCATCGAGCCCCCACTCCTTGACGGCCACGTCGTGCAGGCGCTGTTCGTCCTGTTCCTCCGCAAGGGCGTCGTAGACCGCCTGGCGTTTCTCGGACGGAAGGGAGGCGTACCATTTGTCCAGTGGCTTGCGCGCCAGGCCCGCCTCTATCGGGTTGCCCTTGAGGCCCTTGCGCTTTCCGAGTTCCTCTATGTTGAAGGTCTGCGAATCCAGGAATCCCAGCAATTGCCTGATCTCGCCGAAGCTCATCTCCTTTCTCGGCGCCAGCGCTTCCAAAACGGCATTCCTCTCCCCGGGCGTGAGCGGGCGTTCCTCTCCTGTCGGGTCGATCACGCGGAGAACGTTGATCTCCTGGATCATCCTGAACTGCTGGGCCTCCCAATGGGCGCGGGGGCATCGCTTCTGGCCCGGCTCAAGCTCGCATTCCCCGATGACGCCGGGGTCGAACCGCAGGGGCCTCTGGAAGAAGAGGGCATCCCTGATGGCGGCCCTTAGCGTATCGGTGAGCACTTCGGGGTGAGCAGGCGACTGGACCGACCATAGCTTTTCGAACTCCTCCTCGTACATCGAGCGCAGCGTGTAGCGGTTGCGGACTCGCTCAGCCTGCGGCGACGTGTGCCGGTGATTGGCGCCAAGCAGGTGCAGGTACTCGCCGAGCGTGCGGCATTTGGCTTCCTCGATCTTCCTGTGGAGCTCGGCGGTCTTTTTGGCGACTTCGCCGGCCTCCTTAGCTTTCTCCTGTTTCCGGTTCGACTTGAAACCCCGCCGCTGGCCAATATGGAAGATCGCTCGGCCGAGCTCGCGCAACTCAAGTGCCTCATCGAGTCCCTTGGTGCGCAGGGAGTACGGATCGTTGGCAAGCCATGTGAGGCGTTCGGCCGGGTCGCTTGGCGCCATGCCCGCCGCCCTGAGAATAGCCAGGAGCTTCCGGCAGCGCTGTGCGCGTCGCTGGTGTGTACGGCGTTGGCCGCGAGCCATCCGCCGGCTCTGGCTTCGGGGCTTCTCCTTGCTGCTGTTCATGTTCTCCACGCCCTCGGGGAACACGCGGACGCCCGCCAAGGCGCGCCGCCCATCCTGGATAGGTGTGCCGTCCTGTGAGATGATCGCCCAGCCCACGGAGTTGCTGCCCAGGTCCAAGCCAAGCACGTAGTCCGTCATGTGAAGCCCCTTCCCCGCCTGCCCTTCCCGACAAAGGCCGGCGAAAAATGTTCGGAATCATGTTGACGCGCGGGCTTGGACGCGTCAAGAATGTTCTTCAGTGTAACCGACCCCGTTCCGGGATCTTTTCACACCAAGGAACTTCCTGGTGACAGGAAAGATTCCGCGGGGCCACCGCCCCCCGGCTTGTCCGGGGGGCGTCCCTTTTTCTGGGCGGGCCGGCCGGGCGGCGCGGTCTGCGCAACCAGGTGGAGCAGCCACGGCTTTCCGAATGAGCTATTTCAAAATCCAATCTTGAGATAGCTTACTCCTGCCGATCTGGTGATCGAGGAGGGCAGCACCAGCGGATCGCCATCACGATCAGAGAACTCTTCGCGGCGCTCCTTTGTGTACCGGCAACCACGATCCATCCATCGGACACAGTTGAGTATCTCTCTCAACTCCATTTCGATGGCCTGGACTTCCTGGAAATCGCCTTTCGTTTTGAGAAGGCGCTTGGCGTCAGGTTCAACATCGACGACGTGTTCGATAAGCGCTGGGCCAAACCGGAATCCAACAACTTCACCCTGCGCGACCTGGTTACTCGGTTCCTTGACAAGTACCCAAGCCTGCCTCCTCCTGGCACGACAAAGACTAGGCCCAAAACAAGCGTATGTCCGCCGGCCCGATGCAGGAGCGAAGGCGTCTCGG
>JBHGBE010000031.1:0-51075 GCA_041946855.1 Phycisphaerae bacterium
TTCATCTGGTCTGTGCAGTCATTACGTATCGCTGTTCCGGGTTATTCGGATAGGCTCTTGGAGCAGGAAGGAGAGGCACACATGAGGAGCTCGCGCGCATTCAACTGTCTGGCCGGATCTGCCGTCGTGTTTGCGCTGGCGTGGGCCGCCCTGCCCGCGATGGTCGCCCAGGGCGACCTGATCGTCTACGAGCCTGTCGTCACGGACGGCAGCGGCTACACGGCCGGCAGCGCGTTGTCTGGCCAGCCGGTTGCATCGGGCAGCGGGCTGACTCTCAGCTACGCGGGCACTACCAACAACTACATCTACCCGCAGGATGCCGGGCTGACCTACCCAACAGTGACGGGTGGCACACCTCCGGAAGTTGCCGGCGGTGCCGTCTACATGAGCGCCCCAGCTAATACAGCCGTCTTTGCAGAGGCCTCGCTAGCCTCCCCCTATACGGCGTCGGCCGACAACATTTACTGGCTCAGTGTCATCTACCGGACTCCCAGCGTCCAGATGAGCTCGGTTCCTTATCATACGCTTGGCCTGAGCAACACGACGGGCATCCCGGTCGCAGCCAGCCGCGGCTTCACAATTGGCGGCGTTGGCAGCGGCCTGACGAGTCCGGTCACCAGGCTCGTACTGTATGCGTACGACGGCACCACCGCTAGGAATGCCGCACTTGCCACCAGCACAACCGTGAGCACAGTGTACTGGTTGCTGCTCAAGATAGACGCGTCCAATCCGTCGGCACAGACCCTCAGCGCCTGGTACAACCCAACTGACGTGAGCAGCGATGCCGCCTTGGGGACCGCCAAGGCAACGATTTCAGCCAACGTCATTGCGGACGTCAACAACCCGTGGGATACCTTCGAGTATCTTGGCTTCTATGCTAGAGGGGGCACTGGCGGCGCAGGCGCCGGGGGCCTGCTCGACGAAGTCCGGTTCGGCAACACATTCGCCGATGTCGTGCCCGAGCCGGCGACGTTGCTGCTGCTGGTACTGGGCCTGCCGCTGCTGCGAAGAAGGAAACGGTGAGGTCGCCAATCGGTGATTGGCGGTTGACAACAGGCGATGGAACACTGAACAAGCCCCTCCTGGGCCGGCGGCCGGAGGGGCTTGTCTCTTGGGATGTCTCACCTGCATCATCCGAGTTGCTCGTTGCCGGCGGGATTTTCCAGAGGGTCTCAGTCCGCGGCGGCGAGTCGTTCGATGTCAGCGCCAAAAAGACCGGAGCAGCCGCATGCGGCCGCTCCGGCCTCTTGTACCCTCTACCTCCGACTGTTCCTGTCGGCCTCTTCGCGGCGGGCCATGCCGTAAGGCAAAGAGCGATGAGCCATCGGGCCGTGCCGCCTGAGCGTTGCAGCGGGGCCCGCGAGACACCATAATACTAACGGACACGGCGAACCTTGTCAAGCGATAAAGCGACGGAAAACGGGTTGTCAACGCATGGCCGCCAAGCCCTTGCGGCGCGGCCGCCGTGACCGAGCCGGCCTGTGTCGGACATACTCATCACAGTCGAGAGGAGCCAGACGATGAACGCGTCGAATGACAAGTGCCGCACTGGACTGTTGTTCAATGCTGCCCTTCTTGCCGCTCTGTGCGCTTGGCCGGTGGACCTTGCCGTCGGGGCCGATGCCGCCACCACCGCCCCCGCGGCCGGCAGGCTCGAAGCCGCCGACAGCGGCGGAGCGCCCTCGAAGCGGAAGATCACGGTCATCTCGCCAGGCGCGTACAAGGCCGTGGTCTCGCAGTCCTCCGGCGGCGGCATAACCGAGGTCTACGACCTATCCGCCGACCCGGAGTGCAAGACGAACCTGGTGTGGCAGGATCGCGGCCTGCTTGAACTGGGCTGGCACGGGGCGCAGTACAAGGTCGCGGGCAGCACGCAGCCGGGCAACGACGGCTGCGCCGATTGGCCGTCGCAGGGCCACAATGAACTCAAGGCCCAGGGCGACATGGAGCTGGTGGAGAGCACGCCTGCCCGCGTGCGCGTCCACGTCAAGAGCGACTTCACGTGGTGGAGCAAGCAGGTCCACAAGGGGTTCGGCGTCGATTGCACCTACACGTTTTGGCCGGCCGGGCGGATCGCCTGCGCCGTGACGGTTGCCAACGACGGCGAGAAGCCCTTCCACTGGAGCGGCGAGTACGGCCCGCATCTGACGGTCCGCTCAAGGGCCGGCAAGCCCAACGGCGAGCCATTGGGCTTCGGCACGCCGAAGTTCCCGGAGTGGAAGGGGGCGTCGGCGGCCGAGGAACTGACGATGGCGTATCCGACCTCCGGCGAGGTCAAGGCCGGCCTGCTCATCACCATTCCCAAGGAGCAGGAGAAGCTCTTTCCCAGACACATGCGGCACCAAGGCTCGTCAATCGGCTGGGACCGCGCCGGCTACGGCAGCAATGGCATCGTGATGGAGAAGGGCTACAAGTCCACCTGGGCATGCATGATCCAACTGGGCGCGCAAGGCAGCGCGCTGTTGCCAGAGCTCAAGGCCCCCAAGGACGGCCTGCCCATCGCCGCCGATTACCGCACGCCCGCGAGGATTTCCGGGGCGGAGCTCGTCACCGATGATCCGGGCGACCTCAACAAGGATGGGTTCAACGAGTCCGAGGGCTGCTACGTGCTGAAGGACAAAGGCCCTGTAACGCTGACATTCGAGCCGGCAAAGGACTCGGCCGCGTTCGCCCCGGCGTTCAAGATCAAGGGCTGGCAGAGCCAGGCGATTGTCAGGGCGTCCGTTGACGGCAAGGAAGCGCAGGCCGTCGCCGGCGGAGACAAGGATGGGCTTGTCGTGCAGATCCTCGGCAAGCTGCCCGCGGGCAAATGTACCATCAAGATCGGCGGCGGCGATCGCGCGCCGTAAGGCGCTGCCTACGGCTGGCTCGACGGCGGCGGACCGGCCTCGCCGGCCATCGCGGCCATCTCCTGCGCGAAGTTGCCCTTATTGATCTCGCCGCTCCTGATCTTCTGCTTGATCCTGTTGACGACCTTGATGTAGCCGCGGAGCGTCTGGTCCACCGCCTTGGCCTCTTTTTCGAACGACCTCTTCCGCTGCGCGGCCGGCACGTCCTTGAGCCGCGGCATCATGTACCAATCGCCGGGGCGCTTCTCGCCGAGGACGAACTGTGCGTCAAAGTCCGTCGCGTGTCCGCTTATCATCACGGCCGTGACGTACCCCTCGTCCAGCAGCGAGACCTTTTCCCACGCGATCTTGCCATCCTCGATCGCCCCTTCCAGCGGGTCAGGCGCGGTGCCCGCGAAGACCGATTCGGCCTGGGCGCGATGCCTGGCCGCCTCCTCGGGGCCGATCTTCCGGTCGATCAGGTCGGCAAGCGACTCCAGCGCGGCGATGTAGTCTTGCGCGGCGCTCAGGATGGTCTTGAACGACCCGCGGTAGTCGCTCATCATGCAGTTGGCGATGGAGGCGTAGTCCTTTTTGGCGACGGCCTTGTGGATGCTGACGACCAAGGCCTTTGCGGATGAGTGGTCGATGCTCACGGCCCCACCGCCTCCGCCGTCACCGCAACCGGCCAGCACAAGGATCGCGACCGCGAAGAGCGGCGCGGCCGCCAGACAAGTCGTTGTCTTCATGGCAGACTCCTTCGAGGGATTCCAGGGGGCAATTATACGGCCGTCGCAGTCTAGCGAAAGCCCTTAGTTGCGGAGGCGCGGGCCACCGTTGGCTCGTCGCGGCGCGGGGCGGATAGGCATAGCGTTCCAGCGCCGGTAGAATCCCGGTGAATGACATTGCTGACATGGATATTCGCGGCCTATCTCGTCCTTGGCCTGATCTACTGGGCCTTCAGCATCGCCGGCATCATCCTCGCAATGCGCTCGATTCCGGTTCTTCGCACGGCCGGCGGCGCAACCGGCATCGCCCGGCCGTCCGTGTCGGTCATAATGGCCGCGTGCAATGAAGAAGGCACAATCGAGCCCGCCGTGCGTGGCCTGCTGGCGGATGACAATCCCGGCCTGGAGGTCATACTTGTCGATGACCGTTCGACGGATGACACCGGCGCGATCATCGACCGGATTGCCGCGCAGGAGCCGCGAATCCGCGCCGTCCACGTCAGGGAATTGCCCGAGGGCTGGCTCGGCAAGGTCCATGCCCTGAAGTGCGGCGCGGAAATCGCCAAGGGCGAGTGGCTGCTCTTCTCCGACGCTGATGTCCACATCAAGCCAGGCACGATAGAGGCGGTGATCGAGCATTGCCGCCGGCACAAGCTCGACTTCCTCGCCGGCATCCCGCGGGTATGGAAGGCCGACTTCCCGGTCGACGCCGGCATCGCGATGGCACTGCGGTCGGTGATGGTGGGGATGCGCGTCTGGGCGGTGAGCGACCCGAAGTCGAGCGCATTCATGGGCGTCGGCGCGTTCGACCTCGTCAGGCGCGACGCGCTGATGCGGACGGGCGGGTTCGAGCTCATCCGCCTCGGCGTGGCCGACGACGCTGCCCTCGGCATGGTGATGAAGCAATCCGGGGCGGCCTGCGCCATGGTGAACCTGCGCGACCACGTCGGACTCTACTGGTACAGGCACTGGCGCGACTTGGCGGTCGGGTCCGAGAAGAGCTACGCCACGATGGCGCGGTGCAACCCGTGGCGGGGGGCGGTGGTGTTGGCCGTCGCCATGGCCGCGGAGTTGTCGCCTTTGGCCGCTGTCGTGGCGTGGGGCCACCCCGCCATCCAGTGGGCTGGCGCTGTCGCGGCGGCGACAATTGCGGCCGCCTTGGCGCTGGCCGCCCGGTGGTTCGGCCGGCCGATGCCGTCGGCGGCCCTCTGGCCGATTGGGGTGTTCGTCATGCTCTCGATCTGCGTCCGCGCGACGTTTCTCGGCGTTCGCCGCGGAGGGCTGATGTGGCGCGGCACCCTGTATCGCTCCAAGAACCTGCGCGAGGGCATGCACGTCCGCTTCCCGGCGCGGAGAAGATGACGGTAAACGGCTGCGAGGGCGTCAGCAATAGTAGATAATGGCGTGCCGGCGCGCCCCAGGGCTCATAGACTGTCTGCGCCGAGGAAGGTAACCATGAGACGACGTTACATCGCACTTGCCGTCGCGTTCATCGCGGGCCTGGGCTTTTTGGCGTCGATGCCGGCCGACGACGCAGCGCCCGCCGCCCCGTCCAAGGCCGACATGGACGCCCTGGTCAAGCTGCTCGATGGCAACGCCGCGGCCTGGCTCGCCGGCAACCCCGTTGACGCCAAGGCAGACGACAGGCTCAAGGCCCTGGCTTACGACGGTGCATCGCTGGCTCTGCTCTCGGCGGCCCTGGAGACGCAGCGCAGCGACCCGGCCAACCTCTACGTCGCCAACAAGCTCATCGCCCCGCTGCTGACGGCCAAGCCGGAGACCATCCTGGCGGCGATTCCGGCGATCAGGAAATTCGAGGCTTCCGCGGGCGACTACAAGCCCTTCCCGCGCCTCGACTACAACGAGCTGAAGGCCCTCCAGCCGCCGGCCGGCGCGGATGACGACGCCGCCAAGGCCAGGAAGCTCCGCGACGACAAGGTCGCGCGCGAGCGGCTGATCCTGCTGCACAACCAGCAACTGGCGGCGTTCCAGCTTACGCTGGCCAAGCTGATGTTTCTGGCCAACGACCGCGCGATGGACCAGGCGCTCGTGGCCTATCTGGCCAAGTTCGTGCGGGAGGGCGTGCAGGTCTACGTCGACATCCTGGACTACATCAAGTCGCAGGCCGTGGTCATGGAAAAGGAGCGGGCCAGGTTCTTCTTCGACGCGCTTGCGGCGCTTGGCAAGGACAACCTGCTGGCGAAGAAGCCGCTGACCGATCCGGCCGGGGCGAAGATCCAGAGCGACTCCAACACGGCCGTGCCGTCGCGGACGGACTACGTCGGCATCCGCCTGATCGAGGCGGCGGACATCTTCGCGTCGCTGGCGGAACAGGAAGTGATCAAGCCGCCGATGCAGGAGGAAGTGGACGCGGCCGGCAAGCCCGCGCCGACATCCGCGCCCGCGCCGACGCCGAAGGCGACGCCGGTCGTCACCCCCACTCCCGCGCCGCCGACGCCGGGTCCACGGCCGTCCGGCCGGCCGCCTCGCCCGCCGCGGCCGCGCCCGCCGCGCGGCGGATGACTTCCCGGCCGCCCGGAGGGTGACTTGCCGGCGGCCCGAGGTGATCGGAGGGCCAAGTTACCCAGATTACCCAGTCCCCATAAGTTCGGCTTCGTCCCGGGAATTTGCCTTTTCCGGCCACGGCCGGACTGCCAAATTGACCGATTTGTGAAAAATGGCTTTGTTTTGCAAAACGACCTTTTTCGGCGCAGAGGGGTTTTTGCGGGGGAAAGCCAGATATAACATGTTGTGAATACTCATGTTAGAAAAGATGCATTGCCCAAGTTAACCATTTAGTCAACTTTACCAAGTTTGCGCAGATTTCGCGAGGATCTTAATATTTAGCTATGTTATCTATTTTAACTTTTCCCGTGATGGCAGCACGACCGGCGACGGCGTTAGTTCGTAGCCGGGCGGGCGGCTGGGGCGCGCTGGCACTCCGGCCTCGCCGACGATCCGTCTGGCCGGTTCCGCCTGCAGCGATGAGGCGGGGTCACTTTGCGTTTGCCGAAGCCGGCCTTGTGGTCGGCATGGTCGAGGCAGGGCCGGGCGGCGGAGTGAAGACCAGTTCAGCGCGGGCCGCGGGCGTGCAGTTGCGGGCGATCAGGGCGACCAGTTCGTTGACGGCTGCATTCTTCCCCGCGGCATCGGAGCCCCCCACGAAGACCGCATCCCTCGCCGGCGTCCGCAGGTCGTAGACGGGCGAGTTGACCGCGTCGATCCAGCCGATCACGCCGCGCCCCAGACCGGGGAATTCCGCCGTCGGCTTCTCCAGCACCTTGTCGTAGGCGAAGGCGCCTTCCTTGCACAGCCCCGCCAGCAGCGAGTTGGTCTGTGTCGAGCCGACGATGATCAGCGAGTCGTCGGAGTCGACCACTTCGTTGTCGAACGTGTCTACGAGATACCACTGTTTGCGATTCTCGCCGGGCTTGATCGTGGTGCCCTCGGGCTTGATGCGGACCTCGTGGACCATCTTCTTCCGCTTCACGTCGGCCGCCGGCGCAAGCGTCGCCCTAACGCCCACCTTGACCAGGGCGGCCGCGACGGCCTCCGCGCCGGCCTTGTCCTCGGCGGCCGTACCGTAGGCGACGGTGACGGAGTGACTCGCCAGCGCCGCAAGCGCCGGCGGCCAGATCGAGACCCAGGTCTTCGTCGCCGCCGGCCGGATCAGGAGCATGCGGGCCTGGCCGGGCGGCAGATCGCAGTCGATGCCGCGCTGAGCGATCTGCTGGGCCGTCATCTGGTAGTCGATCTTCACTTGGCGCGCGGCGGGATTCGGCTTGAGCGTCAGCCCGCCGTCGGCCTTATTGAGGACGTCGGGCGGTTCGCCGGTGATGTCCTCAATCGTGTACTCGCCTGCGGGCAGGAAGTTCAGCCGCAGCGCGGCTTTTCGCGCCTCCTTGGCGTTCTGATTGCACACGACGGCCAGCCAGTACCCATCGCCCACCATCGCGCCGGCGTACCAGTCCCAGTTGTCCTCCACGCCGCCCAGGACCACGCGCTGGTCGATCTTCCACTGGTCAACGATGAGCTTGCGGAAGAGCTTCGCAAGCGGGTGGCTCAGTCCGTCGCGCATACCATCCGGCAGCCACGTGATGGCCGGCGGGAAGTTGACGACCATCACATTGCGCCTGGCGTTTAAGAGGCCCATTGCAACGTCCTTGTTGGCCTTGGGCAGGTGGCCCCTGAGGAACACCTGCGAATCGGCCGCCGGCTCGTACCAGAGCTGCGTGTCCCACGTGCCGGCAGGCGCGCCGTCGGCGATCCGCGGGTCGATGTCGTTTTTCGCGAAGGTGAACGTCACGCCCTTCTGCTCGATGTGCCACTCATCGCTCGCGACGATGCGATAGCCGCCGAGCGCAGCGAACTCCTCCAGCGGATAGACCTCGCCGGGCTTGCGCGAATACCGCCGCGGCCGGGCGTCGTCGCTGAAACCGCCGGCGCCGAGGATGATGAGCTTGCCGCCGGCGTTCACCCAGTCGCGGATCCGCTGGGCGTCGCGCCTGGTGATCGCCTGGCACGTCTCCGACAGCACGATGAGCTGGTACTTGGACAGGTCAGGCACATCGGTCATCTCCATGAAGTCGGCGGACAGGCCGCAGGACCGCATGAACCTCATGCAGACGCTCTCGAAGTCGCCGTACGGCCGGGGGCCGAAGAAGTCCAGCCAGAAGCTCTCCTCCATGCATGGGAAAAGCACTTTGGGCTCCAGAGGCTGCGCCGGCAGCCACAGGTGGCCGGCGCGATAGAGAAGCTGGTTGGCCCGCTGTGCGTAGAGGGCGGAGCGCTCCATCTTCACCGGCGGCCCCTCGTAGGCTTCCGGCTCGAAGAAAGCGATCTGGTTGGTCCACTCCTTGATGCGGTACTTGGGGCCGTCGGTCTTGATGAGAGTGGTGCGGTGGAACGGATGGCAAAGGCCGTCGCTGTACCACTCGCTCCAGAAGCCCTTGGTCCCCTTGAAGACCTCCGACAGCAGGTGGTTGTAGACGGACTGGGTCTCCTTGCGGCCCTTGTAGTCGCGCGGGCCGGGAGTGTGGTCGAACTGCTTGCGGCCGTCGGTGTAGGCGTGCTCGCAGTTGAGGAAATAGCCGAAGGTCAGCGGCGTTCGCCCGAAATGGCGCGACACGCTCGCGGCCGTGTAGCCGCCGTACCAGCCGAAGCCGTCTACGATGTCGCCGGTGTACCACGATTGCGTGCCGAAGTCGCCCTTGGCGCCCCAGGTCGCGTGGTTAGGCTCCAGCTTGTGGATCAGATCGACGGCGCCCTGGACCGTCTGCCGCTGCGCCCAGCCGCGGAACTTGCGGAAGTTGGCCCACTCCGGAGAGAATGTAACCTCCAGCTTGCCGGGCACGGGTGGGACGATCTCGTCGAAGGCCTTGTACTGCCTGCCCCACTCGGCATTGAGCGCCTCGATAGTGCCGTACTTCCTCTTGAGCCACTCCCAGTACTGGATGAGCGACTGGTCGTCGTAGCCCTGCTCGTCGGGATGCCACAGCTCCTCGTAGATATACGCCAGCTCGTAGCCCGGGTGCAGGCCGAGCTGGTTGGCGGCCATCGTGTAGGCCTCCTTCTGAATCTCCTTGCCGAGGGCGGAATTCAGTGGCGGCTGGATGTTCCAGCGGTTCTGGCGGCCGCGGGAATCCACCGTCGGCGTGCCCTCCCCCTGCACCGAGTGCGGCACGAACGAGAGGATTCCCTCGTGGTGCAGCGAGGTCATCAGGCCCCAGGAGTAGCCCGCGTTCATGCGATCGACGGAGTCCCACGGGTAATCATCCGAGTAGGACAGCTTCTCCCAGTCGGGCTTGAAGAAGTGGCGCGACTGGTTGACGTTGTGATACGTGCTCATGGCGTTGGCCAGGCAGTAGTAGCCGACGTGCTCGGTGTCGCCGGGGATGTAGTTGTTCTGGACCTTGTGGTAGTAGAGCGGCTTGCCGTTGATGGTGAAGAACCCGGCCTTCTGTCCCGCCTGTGCGGCCGTGTTGCGCGTGACGGGCGGCTCGCCCTTGACGAACGTCACGCGCCGGATGATTTCGCCGCGGCGCCTGATGATTCGCCACTCCCACTGGTCCATCAATTCCTTCCGGTCGGCCGGCAGGATGACGATGTAGTTGATCTGCCATCCGGCGGCCAGGTTGAAGTTCCAGTGAGGGCCCATGCACTGCCGCAGGTCGGCGTAGAAGCGGAACTTCATCTGTCCGTTGTCGACGACGATGTTCCGCACGGGAAACTGGTCCGGCCGCCGCCAGTTTGGACCGAGGTCCTTGTTGCGGACGCGGCCCTGTATTTCGATGTTGAACTTGCCCCCGGAGAACAGCGATGTGCTGTAGCCCACGCCGATGATGACGTTGTAGTTCCCGTTGGGCATGTCAACCAGGAACTCGCCCGTCAGGTCGTCGTCCATGTAGATCGAGCCGCGGCGCTCTTCCACGTCGCGCTTGTAGAGGTCATTTAGGGAGAACTGGTACGGCCGGCATAGCCCGACCAGGTCGCGCTCGAGCGGAGTCTTGAGGTCCAGGTGCTGCTTGAAGAACTCGACCCAGTCGCCCGGGTGAGAGGTGGAGAAGAACAGCTTCTTGTCGTTCTTCTGGAGCCAGTAGCACTGGCGCAGGAAGCCCTTGTACCAGGCCTCGCAGTCGTCAGGTATGGGCGGGTAGCCCTCGGCGGCGATCTGTGCGTCGGTCAACTGCGGGATGCCCTGGTCCAAATACCAGATCTTCTCCGGCTCCGGGATGACCCAGCCGAAGCCCTTCTCACGGCTGTACATCGTGTGCTCGCTGACCGGGGTGAAGTCGTCCTCCAGCTCCTGGCTGATGGGGCCGAAATCGAAGAGGAACGTCCGGTCGGCGGGGTCGCGCGGCTTGACGCTGGCGCCGCTGATCCGCATCGCCTTGATGAGGACCGTGCCCGTGGCGTCGCCATCGCAGTGGATGATGAAGCCGACCTTGAACGAGTCGCAATCCTCCCTGAAGTAGCTGGTCTCGGGGTAGTTGAGCGGCCCGCCCCAGCGGTACTCGTCGCCCTTGAGCTTGTGGCAGAACCAGACGCGCTTGTCGAGCTTGTGGATTCGGAGCCATTCGATGACGCCGCCGTGGCTGCCGCCGGTGCTGGAGTCGCACCAGCGCCCCTCGAACTGCGTGCCCATGGCCTTGCCGTCCTTGAAGTACTGGACGTGGAGCGATTCGGTATTGGGCCTGGGGGACAGGTTGGCGTAGTTGCCGACGACCTTTCGGCGGGCGTCGTCGTTGACCAGGACCATTTCGACCTGGATCGAGCCGGCGCCCTTCCGGTCGGCCACTTCGATCTGGAGGTCGAAGCTGAAGTCGCCGGTGAACATCCGCGTGCCGGTCAGCGAGTACTGGACGCCGCGCTTGACGTGTACCTTCAGGCCGTTGGGCGTGAAGCTGTCAGCTGGGAGGTCTGTGGTGTAGGCCTCGCGGTCGTTCTTGGTCAGTTCGAAATCGAGCGTCTGCCAGGTGGATGCCCCGACCGTCGGGGCAAGGCAGCATATCGCCGCCAGGAACGAGGACAGTGCCGCCAGTCGCGCGGCCGTTGCAGCATGGCCCTTCGGTCGTGCGGCGATGACGAATCCAAAGTCGATCATCCAGTACTCCAACAAGGCAAGCCCGTAACAGGCGATGCTCATTAAACACGGCCGGGGCGGGCGTGCGCCGCGCTCCGCGCGAAACGTCCGTGTTTGCCGGCCGGGGCGCGGTATCATACTCCTGGTTGGCTAAAGGCGGGCATCCGATGATAAGCCGAACACGACTGGTTGTTGCGCTTGCGGTGGCCGTTGTTGCGGGCTGTTTCCTCTGGCTCGCGACGGCGGGCGGGCCCGCCACGGCTGGCAGGCCGGTTGCGGGGGACGGGGCCGCGGGCGCGCAGGATGGTCCGGCGGGCGCGGCCAGTCGCGGGTCGGACGCGGCCAGTCGCGAGGCGGGGCAGGCGGGGGCTTGCACGTGGTCCGGCGTCCAGCGGATCGTCGCGGTGGGGGACGTGCACGGCGACTACGCGCAGTTCATCAAGGTGCTGAGGGCCGCGAGCGTCGTCAACGACAAGGACGACTGGATCGCGGGCAGGACGCATCTCGTGCAGACCGGCGACGTGGTTGACAAGGGCCCGGCCTCGCGCAAGTGCATGGACCTGCTGATGAAGCTGGAAAAGCAGGCGGCCGACGCCGGCGGGGCCGTCCACGCGCTCATAGGCAACCACGAGGCGCTGGTGCTGCTGGGCGACTGGCGGTACGTCGCCGCGGGCGAAATCGACGCCTTCGGCGGCAAGAAGGAGTACCGCCAGGCCATGAGCGCGGCGGGCAAGTACGGCCGTTGGATCCGCTCGCACGACGCGGCGATCAAGATCAACGACATCGTGTTCGTCCACGGCGGCATCACGGCCGCGTACGCGGGCAAGTCGCTGGCCCAGATCAACAAGGCCGTCCGCGACGAGCTGGCTTCCGGCCAGGGCGGGGGGATCGCGATGGACCCGGACGGGCCGCTGTGGGACAGATCGCTCGCTCTGGAGGACGAGCGGCTGGTGGCCGGGGACGTGGAGAAGGTGCTGAAGGCGTACGGCGCGAAGCACATGGTGATCGGCCACACGGACGACACATCCGGCGTCACGACCCGCGCGGGCGAGCGCATAATCAAGATCGACGTGGGCATGTCGAGCATCTACAGGGGGCCGGCCGCGTGTTTGATCGTCGAGAACGGCGTCTTCCACGAGGCCCGGCACAACAAGGAGAAGCGCAAGCTGTTCGGGGAGCCGGCCCGGCCCCAGCCCGCCACTGGCCCGCCCATTCCGGCGACATTGCCGCGGCCAATTGCACCAATTTCACGGGCAGAAATATCGAATATCGAACAGGCAATATCGAATATCGAAGTGGAATGCGAGGCGCATCTTCAGTTCGATATTCGATATTGCCTGTTCGATATTCGTGATTTCCTTCAGGCTAGACCACGATCACCTTCGCCGGCCAGATGCCGTTGAATGTCAGCGCGCTGGCGCAGGAGTAGGCGCCGATGTTGGGGACGTAGACGATGCCGCCGACGTCCAGCTCGGGCAGCTCCTGGGACAGCGAGATGGTGTCGAAGCTGTCGCAGGTGGGGCCGGCCAGGATCGACAGGAACTTCTGCGTCTTGGTCAGCGTGTGGAACTCGTACTTGCAGTGGTCGAAGACGATGCCGGAGAAGTCGCCGTAGACGCCGTCGTCGAGGTAGTAGTAGTTCTTGTTGTTGCGAATGGACCGGCCGATGACGCGGCAGATGAGCATGCCCGACGGCCCGGCGATGGCCCGCCCCGGCTCGCAGATGATGTCGATGTCGCGCGGGAACAGGCGGTCCAGCTCGCGGCGCATCCGCCCGGCGAAGGCCTCCAGGCTGTACTTGTCATCCTTGAAGTGCCTGATGGGGAAGCCCCCGCCGATGTTGACCATCCGGATCTTCAGGCCCTGCTTTTCGGCGTCCTCGATGATGTCGGCGACGGCCTCGAACGCCCGCAGGTAGTTGTCGATGTTGGTGCACTGCGAGCCGACGTGGAAGCTCACGCCCACCGCCCGGAGGCCGAGCGAGCGGGCCTTCAGCAGCATCGGCACGATCTGGTCCTGGTCGGCGCCGAACTTCAGCGAAAGCTCCACGATGCTGCCGAGGTTGGACACCTTCAGCCGCGCCAGCACGCGGCAGCCCGGCGCGTACTTGGCGATCTTGTAAAGCTCCGGCTCGTTGTCGAACGTGACCAGGTTGACGCCGCGCCGCTTGGCGAACTGGAGCGCCTCCGGGCGCTTGACGGTGTTGGCGAAGATGATCCGGCTGGGGCGGATGCCCTGGCGGAGCACGTGGCGCATCTCGCCCTCGCTGGCGACGTCGAAGCAGCCGCCAAGCTCGCCCAGCGTGCGGATGATGTCGGGGTGCGGGTTGGCCTTCACGGCGTAGTAGACCCGCACTCGCGGCAGCAGCTTGCGGAAGAGCTGGTACTGGCGGATGAGCTGGGAGCGGTCGATGACCATCAGGGGCGTGCCGTGGAGCTTGATGAGCGAGCGGATGCGCTTGGGCAGCGGGAGCTTCATCAGGGAGGCGGGCGTGCGGTGCGCCTCCGCGGGAACGAACTGGGAGGGGTTAATGATGGGCCTTGCGCCGTCGTCGACCCCGTTGCGGGACGGCCTGGCTGTCGTCTCTGTCATTTCACCTTTCGCTTTCCGGCCACGGCGCCTGGGTATCGGCGGCAATCGCGGCCGCGCAGGCGTGTGTCATTCCGGCCGCGCGCCGCAGAAAAAATCGCGCAGCCTACGCATGGCTAATATATCTCTCGCTCGACGAGTCAACAGCGACAATCGCCGGATGCGCGGAAATATTTTCGCGCTGTGCGGCCCTAAAATAGAGCTCACGCGCCCGTACAGGCGCGCCGGGTCAGTCACTTGCCTTTTCGGCGGCCGGGGAACTGGCGGGTATTGTCTTCTTCACCTGTTGGAGCATCTGCTTGATGGCGGGGGCCATCTGCGAGTTCGGGTCCAGGTCGAGGGCCTTCTGGAGCGAATCGGCGGCGGCCTTGGGGTCGCCGGCCTTGGCCTGGAGCTGCCCGACCATGGCGAGAGTCCGCTGCGTCCTGGAGTCGGCGTCCAAGGCCTTCTTGGCCGACTCCAGGGCGGCCTTGTTGTCGCCGTTGGCCACCTGGAGCTGGCCGGCCACTACCCAGACCCGCTCGGGGTTCTCGAGCTTGGCGGCCTTGGAGGTCAGGTCGGCCAGCACCGCTGATGCCTCCTTGAGCTTGTTGTCCTGCGCCAGGGCCATGGCCTGCGCCCAGAGCGCCTCCTGGAGGTAGCCCTTCTCGTTGGCGGGGTCGAACTTCCTGATATCATCGACGGCCGCCTTGACCTTGTCGTCGCCCGCGTCGGTCGCCGTCGCCGCCTGGTAGACGACGTAGGCCGCCCTGGCGGCGTCGCCCTTGGCGTTCTTCTCGTCGAGCTTGCGGACCTGGGCGGCGGCGTCGCCGGCCTTGTCCCACATCTGCACGCGCGAGTACACGTCCATCGCCTTGGCGTTGTACTCGTAGCCCTTCTTGTCGGCCTTCTCGGCGTAGGCGACGAACTCCTTGTAGTCCTTTCGCGTCGCCGTCGCCTTGTCGAGCTCCTTGCCGAACGCGTCCAGCGGCACGTACCCGCTCCAGGAGTGCATGACCACGCCGTCGGCGTCGACGATCACCAGCGACGGGTATCCGGAGACGTGGTACTTCTTCATCAGGTCGATGTTGATCTTGGCCTCGCCGGCGGGCTTGCCGCCCTGCACGGTGCAGTCGAGGGTCGCGCACGCGAACGGCTCAAGGAGCTTTGCCCCCTCGTCGCTGGCGTAGACGTCCTTCTCGATCTTGCGGCACCAGCCGCACCAGGTGGTGGTGAAGTGCAGGTACATGAGCTTGTCGCCGGCCTTGGCGGCCTTCTGGGCCTCGGCGAACGTTTTGACGAACGTCTTCTCCCAGTCCGCGGCCTGGCACGGCACGGCCATCGCCGCGACTATCGTCGCAATCATCAGTTTCTTCATGGAAGCGGTTCCTTTCCGGCGCTTGGGCCAGTTCCCACAAGCATAACGCCGAGGGGGGCAAGTGGGAAAATGAATTACCGGCGTGGTTCAGTTGCCCGGCCACAGAGAAACGGAGGAAACGGAGGCACAGAGCAATGAACAGGTTTGTTTCTTGACAAGTATTACTTGGCCGAAGTAGTATTACAAGGATGGATAAGTAAGGCTGCACTATGGAGGTAGCACATGAAAGACGCAGTTGTAACGACAAAGGGACAAGTAGTCATCCCGGTTGAGATTCGCCGCAAGTACAAGATCAAGCGCGGCACCCGGGTCCGCTTCCAGGACAGGGGCGGGGAGATCAGCATCGCCCCGATCACGGAGGAGATGATATACGCGAACATCGGTTTCCTGAGGGGCGCTGGAGACCTTCTGGGCGAATTGCGGCGGGAGAAGAAGCGGGAACGGGAATTGTGAAGCGATTCGTCCTGGACAGTTTCGCCGTGCTTGCCTATTGCCAGAATGAGGCCGGCGCCAAGAGCGTGGCCCCCCTGTTGGCAGAGGCCGTAGCAGGCAGGGCGTCCGTCTGGATTTGCGTTGTCAACTGGGGGGAGTGCTATTACGTGATCTTGCGCAAAGGCGGGCAATCGTACGCTGACGCCTTCCTGGCGACGTTCGGGAAATATCCCGTGACCATCGTGGACGCTGATGCCGCCCTGACTCTTGACGCAGCCCGTTTCAAGGCTCGCAACAAGATGTCCTACGCCGACGCCTTCGCCGCCGCCCTGGCCAAGCTCCAGAACGCCACGCTGGTGACGGGCGACCCGGAGTTCCGGCCACTGGAGAAGGAGATCGGTATCCGCTGGATCTGACTCCGCGGCTGCGCCTGCCGTGAATCGCTCGCGAAACAGGCGCGGCGGAATATCGCGCCACACGCGCCCGCCGCGCCTCCCGCGATCGCGCCCGACTGAGGCTCACCAGTTGCTCTTCCTTTCGGCGTCGGTCTTCTCGACCTTCTTCTCGACTTCCTTCTTCTCGACCTTCGGCGCGTCCTTCGGGCCTTCCTTCACAGGCTCCTTGACGCCTTCCTTTGCCCCTTCCTTGGCGCCCTCCCTGGGGCCGTCCCTCCCGGTGGCGCGCTGCTCGTCGGTGAGGACGTCCTTGAAGATGTACTCCTGGAGCTTGCGGAAGGCCTCGCCGCGGGACTTCTCATCCGTGGGGACCATGTCCTTTGTCAGGCCGGGGATGGCGGCCTTGATCTTGGTCAACTGGTCATCCGTCAGGTTGAATCGCTTGGTCATCTTCTCCATCCCCTGCATCAGGACGGCCGTGTTCCACTTGGCCTTCTGGTCGGCCGTCAGGACGTCCATGATCTGCGCCTGGTACTTGGCGATGATGTCCTGGATCTCCTTCTGCTGGGCGGCGTTGAGCTCGGCGATCCTCTTCTGCTGCTCATCGGTCAGGCCGCAGGCATCCGCCATGCGGGCCATATCGCCCTTGAGGCCGGGTTTCTCGCCGTCCTTGCGCTCGCCTTCCTTCCGCTCGCCTTCCTTCCGCGGCGCATCCGCCTTGGGCTCGCCCTTGGGCGCATCCTTGACGCCCTCCTTGCTCTGGCCGCCCTCAGTCTTGGGCTTGGGCGTATCGCCCGCGCCATCCGCCGCCAGCGCGCATGAGAACGCCCACACTCCCACAGCCACTACCGCAAGCAGCAACGCCAGTCGCTTCATGATCGTTCTCCTTTTCAAGGCCCGCCGCGGCGGGCCGACTTGGTGACCTGTAATTTCAACGCCCGCGCAGGCGCAAAGGGCCGCAAGATGCGGCCGGAGTTCCCGTTCCCTCAGCGGGCCGGCCGGCGCCTATGATCGCCTCAGCCGCCTTGCCCACAGGGACAGCCAGACGACCACCATCGCCGCCACCCAGACGCACAGCTTGAAGACGGCCGTACACCACAGCCAGACCGTTCGCACCGTGTCCCAACCCACGTCGCCGCCCCAGAAGGCTATCACGAAGGACGGCTTGTTGGCCATGACCACCAGGTAGGCGATCCACTGGATGGATATGAAGACGGCCGCGATGAGCAGCGTCCACCATCCCGCGATGGCCGCCGAACGGACGCGATTTGCCAGCTCCTCATTCATAGCCGGACCTCCCTATTTTCAATTCTACGCGAACTCGCGCATCAGGTCGCGAGTCCCGTCCTTGTCATCGCGGCCCGACGGATATGGCCTTTCCCGTCGCCAGGTCGAGTGTCACGTTGCTTGGGCTGACTACGACCTGTCCGTCAACGATCTTCAGCGAGGTCGGCGGCAGACCGCCGAACATGAACTTCCAAAGCATCCTGCCGTTCTGAGTCGCGGCGATGCCCGACCCGTCATCGGTGATCGAGACGGTTATGCCCGTGGCCCGGTCCGTGACGGTCCTGGCCTCCTTGGGTGGCGGGGCGGTCCTGGCAAGCACGCTCTTGATCCGCGTGACGGCCTCAAGCTCAAGACTCTTGTCCTTGAGTGCCTCTTCCATGAACGGGCGGACGCCCTCGCCCATCGCGATGAGCTTCTTCGTGGCGGTCTCGCGGACCTCGAAGCTCGCATCCGCCAGCTTGGAGACCAGTGCGGCGACGGCCTTCGGATCGACCGGCCGTGTGGCGGGTCCGCTAGCCGGTCCGCTTGCCGGGGCGCTGGCCGGGGGCTTCGTCGCGGCCGACGGCCCATCCGCCGCGACAGCCAGCCCGGCCGCCACCGCGCCGAGCACACAGGCAACTTGTGCCGCCAATCGAATGTGGTTTCTCATGCGCGTACCTTCGCCATTACCCACGCCATGTTCTCGCCGAGGATGCGCATCGTTCGCAGGCCCTCCTCATCCTTGGCGACCTCGCCCTTCTCGCGGCCGAAGCCCATGTTCCAGTAGCACGAGCCGACGACGATCATCTGGCTGATGAGGAAGAAGTGGTTGAGCGTGTCGAAGGCGTGAATCTCGCCGCCCCTGCGGACGGCGACGACGGCCGCGCAGACCTTCCGCCTGAACATGTCGCCGTTGGCCCGCCCGACCAGGCACGCCCGGTCGATCAGCGCCTTGATCTCCGGCGTGACGTCGGCGACGTAGGTCGGCGAGGCGAGGATGATCCCGTCCGCCTCGGCCATCTTCGCGATGCACTCGTTGGCCACGTCGTCCTCGAAGCTACAGCGCCGGTTCTTCTTTTTGGAGCATGCGTAGCAGGCCCGGCACCCGTGGATGTTCGAGCCGCCAAGCTGGAAGGTCTCGGTTCCGATGCCCGCCGCCTTGAGCGGCTCGAATACATGGTTGATGAGGATGGCCGTGTTGCCGTCCTTGCGGGGGCTGCCGTTCATGGCGATGACTTTCATGCGTTTTCTCCGTGTTCCATCTACTCGACATTGGCTACACCAAGCTGCGCAGGTACTTCGCCCACGCCGGCAGGGCCACTTCCGGCTCGGCCAATTCCGGGTGCCACATCTTCTCCCACTCAAGCGTGAGGTAGCCGTCGTAGCCGCCTTGCTTGAGCAGGCTGACCATCCGCTCCAGCGGCACGTCGCCGCCCTCGCCGGGAAGCGTGTACGCGAATTTGCCGTCGGCCGTCGTGCGCGAGTTCTTCACGTGTACCGCGACGACGTAGCGGCCGATCCGGCCGTGGGTCTCCTCCGGCGTCTCGCCAGCCAGGCGGAACGGATGGTGCAGGTCCCACAGCGCCTTCACGTTGGGCATGGCCGTCTTGGCGATCACCTCGGCCAGGGGCGCGGAGCTCACCCAGTCATCGTGGGTCTCGACGGCCAGCGTGACCCGCGGGCCGGCAATCTCCGCCATGCGCCGCAGCGTGTCAACGGCGACCGGAATGGCCTGCGCGATGGGCCTTCCCTCCACCTTGCCGCCGAAGACGCGGATGATCGGCGAGCCGAAGATGCGGCAGAGGCGGGCGTACTGGCGGACCTCCTCCAGGCTCTTGGCCAGGCCCGCGTCGTCGGGGTTGTACATGCGGGCCGAACTGGAGAACGCCGACACGGCCAGCCCTGACGCGGCGATCTTCGTCGCCGTGGCCTCGGCGTCGCGGCCGAAGGCGTCCAGCTTCCAGATCTCCATCTGGCGGCTCAGGCCGCGGAAGTCTACCGCGTCGAATCCCATCCGGGGGAACTCCGCCAGGACCCGCTCCACCGGCCAGTCGGGGCAGGCAAGGGTCGTCGAGGATACCTTCATCATCGCTCCTTTCGCGTTGTGCGGCCGATTCTACTGGATTTCGATCACGGCGACATCCTCCGCGTTCAGCGTCAGCTTGAACTTGCCGCCGGGCGTCGGCTGTTCCGTTCCACTCAGAAGCTCCTTGACCTTCGCCGGCGGCTTGGCCGTGATCGTGATCGTGGCATCTTTCTTCTGCCCGCTGTCGTTGAACACGGTGAGGTGCTTGTTGCCGAACCGCTCGACGTAGACCTTCGGGTCGTCGCTGTGCGCCCCGGTCACCGGCCGCCAACCGGCCTGGGCCACCAGCTTGCACAGCGGGACGTACTTTCTGAACAGGTCGCGGTCGCGGTTGTAGAGCTTGGGCTGGCTGAAATAGTGGCCCTCGGATGCGTTGTGGCTGAAAAAGCCGGGGAACATGCCGTAGGCCAGGCTCCTCTTCATGTACTTCTCGACCAGCTCGTGCGGGAAGGCCCCGAAGTCCGTATTCATCAGGAAGCAGTACGGCTTGGGGCCGCACAGGACCCGCCGGAAGAGCAGCTCCTCATCGGACATGGGCGACCACTTCCTGCGGCGGTTCCAGTCGGTCTCGGTCCCCATCACGTCCAGCCACGGCGCCAGCCAGCACAGCCTGCCGGGCGCGCCGTTGGCCATCATGAGCTTGCCCATGCCGTGGACGTCGTCGGCGATCGCGCGGACGTATTCCTGCGAGATCAGCCCGCGGAACACAGCCGGCTTGAAATCGCCGGCCGAGAACGTCAGCGGCGTCCTGGCGGCGGCGAAGTGCTCGCGGCGGAAGTCCAGTTCGGCCGTCACGTAGCCCTCGCTGGAATCGATATACTCGCCGTCCAGATCGCCCTTGCGGCCCTTGCCGTAGAGCTTCTCCTTGAGGCCGGGGTTCCACTTGTTCTTGAAGTCGGTGATGTCGCCGTCAATGCCCGGCGATGAGTTCATGCTCCAGACCGCCCCGTCGCACCACGGCTCGCGCTTCAGTTGGCACACGAGACGGCCGGCCCGGTCGTAGTGGCCGCTGGTGAACAAGGCCGCGGCGCCGCGGTCGCCCTTATCCGCCAGGCGCTTGGCCTCGGCCAGGGCCGCGTCAAAGGTTCGCGGCAGGTCCTTGGGCATCCGCATCCACCAGGTCATCGGCTCCGTGTAGCGGAACGTGATGATGTCGTGGGCGTCATCCCACTGGGTCTCGTCGTTGCCTTCCTTGAAGGCAAAGCCGAAGTCCTGCCAGCCCTCGATCTTGCTGATCGGGTAGAACGGCATCCACAAGCCCTGCCGCGGCGCGCGGCAGCGGAAGTAGTCTGGGAAGAGCTCGTAGTACCTGGCGGCCGCGCCGCGAAAGCCCGCCGCGCCGTCGAACGCAAACGTGCAGAGGGCGATCTCCGCTGAAGGCTTCTCCGGGGCAAGCCCCAGGTCATACGCGACGTACAGTTCGCCCGTCCCGGCCGCGAAGGCCGTGCGGAAGAACGCCGGACGGCCCATGTCGATGCCGATGGCCTGCCCTTTGTCAGCCTTTGCGACGGCCGCGAACGGGTACTTCGAGAGCCGGCCGCTTGCGGTCAGAGGGAACTCCGAGGCCGTCAGGTACTCCAAGGGGGCCTTGGCGGGCTCGTCCTTTCGCGGGCCGGCAAGCCATCGCCACGAGTCGCCGGCCACGGGCGACGTGAAGATGAGCGTGACGGCGCGGTCCTTGCCCGTCGTGTCGGCAAGGCTGGCCGCATGGAACGTCGCGTTGCCGGCCTGCGTCCTGGTCACGGAGAGCTTGAGGCCAAGGGCCTGGCCCTTCTCGAACGGCACGAAGTCCGAGCCGGCCGCCACGTCGCGGACCCAGAAACTCTCCTGGCCGGCGGGGGCGAGCTTGACGGGAAAGCCATCGAACATGGCCGACCTCCTGGCCGAATCGACCTGGCACAGCCGCGGCTGCTTGAACATCGCCTTGCCCGAGTGCGACCGCAGGAGCATGAAGAAGGCGATCTCCTTGATGGGCTTGGCGGGGATTACCTTCACCTCCGCCTTCTGCCAGTCGTGCGTGCCGACGGCCAGTTCGGCGATCTGGCCCCACAGCGGCTCGCCGTCGGCGTAGAAGACATCGAGGTAGAGCGAGTAGTCCTGGTCGCGCCGGCCGTCAACGTCCTGGGCCTTGCTCCACAGCGACGCGACGACGGGCAGCGGGGCGGCCTGGTTGAGCGTCACCGTCTGCCTGACGCCGTTGACGGCCTTGGGATCCTTGCCGTTGTCGAGGACGAACACCTCGCCGTCGCGGCGCAGCGGCGCATCCTTGGCGTATGGCTGCCATGCGTCGTCCTTGAGCAGGTTGGGCTGGTCCTCGGCGCGGATGATCTGGCGCGTGGTCTGCCCGCTGGCGCGCATGGAGAGGCCGCCGGCCAGCACAAGCAGGGCGACACAGGATGCGGTCTTGATGCGCACGGTCGCGGCATTGTACGCCGCTTCGCCGCGGCGGAACAGAACACGGATTACGCTGTCTTAACGGATTGCGGAACAAACCATCTTCGGCGCTTCGCGCAATCCGATGAATCAGTGTAATCCGTGTTCCCTATCCTTCAACCGCGCAAGGACCTTGGAATCAGTCTATGCTGAGCTCCTGTAGATAATCCGCCAGCGCCTTCTGCGCGGCCTGGACCTGCTTGCGGAGGTCGTCGATCTGCGGCTCAAGCTTGTCGATCTCGTCTTCCTGCTTCGAGAGCTTCTCCACGTACCTGCGCCCCATGTCGGAGTCCTTGCCCACGACCTTGATGTCCTCGCGCAGGCGCTCCTGCTTCTTGGTCAGATCGTTGAGCTGCGCGGTCAGGTCGGCAAGCTGCTTCTGGAGGGCCGCGGCCTTGTTCTTCAGCTCGACGGCCTTGGCTATCGCCTCGGCCACCTTGCCGCTGAGCTTGCCGGTCTTGGAGTAGTAGAGCAGCGTGTCAACCGACTCGTTCAGTATCCCCACCGCCTGGCGGACGACCTGCTCCTCCTTGACGACGAAGGCGACGGCCTTGTCCATGTTCTTGTCCAGCTCGACCTTGAACCGGTACAGGGTCGGGGTCTTCTCCTCGAACTTGGCCGGGTCGATCAGCTTCCGCTCCTGGTTCACTATCGGGTGCTCGATGATGAGCGTCTTCTTGTTATCGCCCTTGTTCCTGAGCAGGTAGGTCTGGGTGTAGGTGTGCAGGTGCGACACCTCCAGCGTGCCGCGGACGATCTTGATGCCCGTGATGGCCTGGTCCTCCTTGGCGGATGGATCCACGGTCACGTTCAGATCGATGGCGTAGCTGATGAGGCGTTTCTCGCTGGGAACGAGGTTGTCGATCCGCGCGTCGCCGGCGTAGGCCCCGTCGTCGAAGACGGTCACCGGCCCGCCGAGGAGCTTCATCTCGGTGTCGTTGGTCAGCCAGGCGCCGTTGAGCGGGTTCCTGGGCAGGACGGCCGCGTTGTAGATGCTGACCTTCTCGGCCTTGATGGCCTGATTGATGATAGGCAGCATGGCGCTCCGCCGGCGGGGGAGGTCGACGGGGTCCTTGATACGGAAGTTGAACAGCTCTCCCATCTTGCCGGCGGATGCGGCCGACTGGACGCTCTTGGACAGGTCCACCTCGCCGGTGGGGGCCTTGCCGTCATAGTAGCCGCGGGCGGCCTGCGCAGCCCCGCCAGAGCCGGGGGCCGCCGGCGCGCCACGCAACCGGCCTTCAGCTTGCTCGAGGGCCATGTCGTCTTTGCCCTTGTCGCCGGCCATGCGCTTCGCCTCCTTCCGCAACTCGCCGGCCTTGTCCATGCCTTCCTCATACAACTGCGGGCGCAGGGAGGCGTACAGGTCCGGCACGACCACCGGGCGGGGCATGTACAGCGGCGTGTACAGGTCCTGGATGAACGAGATCGGCCGTCCGCTGACCAGCTCCAGGTTCACCTTGTTCCAGTCGTTGTCGGAGGTGTTCTCGACGATGGCCCATCCCTGGATCAGCGGCTTCTCGCCGGAAAGGGTCAGCCTGTAGCTGGTCTTCCAGACGGGCGTCTCGGCCATGTAGCCTATCCGCACGTCGCGCTTGCCCTTGCCGGCGAAATGTATCTCCACCGGCTTTCGGGCCGTGTCGTGCGAGGCGATCAAAAGCTCCAGCGCCTTGTTGAGCTCGCCGGAGAGCCGCTCGTCCTTCAGCGTGATGCTCTTGACCGATCCCATGTCAACGGCCTGGATGCCCTTGTCGGTCACCAGGTTCAGCACCGTGTCCTTGATGATCGTCGTGACGCCGCCGTCTGTGATGCGCTTCTCCTTGACCTCCACCGACAGCACCTTGCCGACGGTCTTATCGGTGGTCTGGACCGTCACCTCCGCGCCGCGAAGCTGCTTGAGCAGGTCCGCGAAGGTGGGGTCGCCGCTGATGTCCACGCCGAAGCTCTTCAGGGCCCTTATCAGCGGCTCCTGCGGCGCGTAGTTGACCGACGTGACGTTGCCCCCGCTGTAGTCGAACAGGACCATGCTCTTGAGCACGTCGTTGATCTGGTCGGCCTTGAACTGGATCTGGCTGACCGCGTCGCCGTCAACCTGCCCGTTGTGCTCGAAGTAGCCCACGCCGCTTGAGTAGAGCACAACCTTGGTCGTCGGTATCTCGACCTTGGGCTGATCGGCCGCCTTTGGCGCGTCCTTTTCCTGCCCCATCGCCAATGACGCCCAGCCAAGCACGCACGCCATCGCAAGCACCGTGAGAACTGTCCGCTTCATGGAGGGTCTCCTTTCAATGCTAAATGCGGAATTTGGAATGACGAAGGAACGCCAAATGGCAAATGTCGAACCTCACATCCCCCCGATTGGCGCCAGACCTTGGCAGGACATTCGGCAATTTGGCATCTGGAATTCCTTGGGCATTCCAAATTCCTAATTTGACATTCGTTGCAGCACAGACGTTCCGTTGGACGCACACGGCCGCGGGAAGTTCCGTCCAATTCATCCGCCTATGCAATATAGGTAAGCCTCGCCTCGTACATATATCCGGCCGCCGTCGATTACGGGCGAGCCGTAGGTCGATAGCTCCTGCCAGCCCTCGCCGGTGTGGGTGCGGGGCATCCAGGTCTCGATCCTGTTGAGGGCCACCTGCTTGTACTGCGGCCCCGGCTCGAAGACGACGCAGCCGCCCTGGTTGTCGAATGCGTAGATGTTCCTGCCGCCCAGGGCCGGGGCGGCCGTGATGGCCACGCTGCGGACGTTGACCAGCGGGGCCAGCGGCAACTGCTTGCGATAGGCGATGCCGCCGGTCTTTACATCCGCGACGTACAGCATGGCGAAGGCATCGACGACGTAGGCCAGGCCGTCGTGGATCAGCGGGGCGGCGAACAGCCACTGGTCCTTCCACGCGCCCTTGGGGTTGTAGTCGTCGCCGCTCTGGCGGTTCTGGTCCTCGGTGAACAGTCCCGCGCCGACGCGAGTCGGCTTGTAGGGCTCGCCAGAGACGCCGACGAAGTCGAAGATCGTCATGGGGCCCGAGCCCCGCGGCACGCAGAGGAGTCCGTCGCGGAACGTGCCGCCGCCGTTGGAGACGTATCCGCGCTCCTTGCTGGCCCAGAGGACCTTGCCGTCGGAGGTCCGGATCACGTCGTTGGCGGTGACGACCACATCGGTCCCGTCGATGACGGCCGGCGTCGCGCCCAGGCCCAGAGCGAGCTTGGGCTGCCTCCATGCGATCTCGCCGGTGGCTGCGTCCAGCGCGAACGTCTCCTTGTCCCAGAAGATGAACTTGCCGCCCGACAGGACGCAGCCCTGCGGATAGAAGTAGGGGCCGTCCTTGTCGTCGGGGTTCTTGACCAGCTCGTCGATCCTCTTGATCCACCTGCGGTTTCCATCCAGGTCGTAGCACGCGGCCACGCCGTGCGTCATCCACAGGTAGACGAACCGGCCGTCGCTGCACGGCGCTGGCGTGGTGAAGCCGGTCGAGAACCAGTGGCCCTCGGGGTGGCTTTCCATCTTTATCTCGAAGCGCGGCAGGAACCCGGCCGGCTTGAGCTCCCTGCATATCTGCGCCAGGATCGGGCCGCGAGCGTCCTTGGCGGCCGTCTTGAGCTTCTCAAGCAGCGGCTCGACCTTCTCCTTGACCTCCGGCGCCTTGGCGTGCTGGTCAGGCGTCATGGCCTTGTAGAAGTCCAGGGCGTAGTTCCAGTCGGCCTGGTCCAGCAGGCTCCTGATCTGCCGCTGGATCGCGTAGCGCTTCGTCTTGTCAAACTCGCCATGAAGCTGCTCCTGGAACGTCCATGCCTCCTTGAGCGGCTGGCTCTTCTCGATGTCGGCCTTGGGCGTGGCCTCGAGGTGGCTGTTGAAGCGGTTCCAGAGCTGCTTGCCGGTCTTCTTGTCCAGGCAGATCAGCTCATCGTGCTCGGCGAGGGCGAATACCCGCTCGCCCACCACGATCGGGTTGGCGTTGCTCGTGTCGCCAAGCGGAGCGGCCCAGAGTATGTTCTTGTCTTCGTAGGCGACCGGGCCGACGTCGATGAACCGCGGCAGGACGGCGAAGCCGCGGCCCCACTCCATCTCCATCGCGACGACCTTGAGCAGCACGCTGTTCCAGCCCCTTTTCAGCTCCACCTGCACGCGCGCGGACCGCGGCGGGTCGCGGAAGTTCAGCTTGCCCGCGCTCATCGGCCCCCACCAGCCAAAGCCGATGCTGAACTTCGGCTGGCTGTAGATTTCCCTGCCGTTGAGCCAGGCCTTGCACCCGCCCGTGTGGTCGAGCATCAGGTCCACCTTGCCGGAGCGCTGGGAGTACAGATACGAGTGCAGGTAGCCGACCTGGCCGGGCTTGGGCTTGGGCAGCGACTTGTAGAGGGGCGCCGGCGCCTGATCGTTCAGCGGGTAGACCGCGCGGTCCCACGTGAGGACCTTCCACTGCCGATCGCCCACGGCCTGGCCCTCGTCGGGCTGGACCTTGTCCTCGCCTTCCAGCAGCGGCTCATCGAGCGCCTTGGCGGCGTCCTTGGGATCGAACAGGCCGATGGCGAGGTAGTTCAGCAGGAGGCCGTCGGCCATCGGCTTGGCGGCATCCGTCGGCTCGTCGCCCTGGGGCTTGGCGCACTGGCTGCGAAGGCCCTTGACGATGCTGTCCTTGAGGGTCCTGCCCCAGGTCGCGGGCGGCGTGGCCTGCGGGAACAGGCCCGTCCAGTTCTGCCGCCAGCCGATCGTATCCGCGACGCGCGGGGCGGGTCTGGTGGTTGACGGCTGCGCCGGGACCGGGGCGGTCGTGAGAGCTATCACAAGTAGACCGATCAAGCTTTCGACGTACAAATACTTCGTCATCTTCATCTCCATCCGGCGTCGTGTTGGATTGTATATCGTTCCGGCTACAATATGATTGTCGTCGGAAACGCCGTTTTGTCCAGTAAAAGGAGAACGGTCCATGGACCTCAGCGGCCCAACGGCAGACTTCGAGCGGCTCGCCATCGAGTACCTGCGGCAGCACGCCCCCGACGGACAGTGGGGCGTCGCGACCGAGAACCCCGACGAGCTGCGGATCAGCGAGGCCCAGACGCCCTCGCCCTGGTACGTCCCGCTGACCGGGACGGCCCAGACGGCCCACATGGGCAAGTGCCGCGGCATTCCCGGGTCCAGCGTCAGGACCTGGGCGGATGTGTCCGCGCGGCTGGACGACATCATTGCGCAGTGGAGGAAGGGCATCGAAGAGGCCAAGGCCTGAGCCGCTGATTGGCCGATCCGTAGTTCATCATGCCGCTCCCATACGTCCTATGCGTCCTATTGGTCCTATCTGTCCTATTCTGCCGAACCAGATAGGACCAATAGGACGCATAGGACTAATAGGACGGATAGGAAAACAGAACCAACGAGGTAACGGATTAACGAAGCAACGCCTTTCCGTTGCAATCCCGCCCATGCCAACATCACCGATCATCCGCAAGCACGAGGGCAACCCCATCATCACGGCCGCCGGCCTGCCCTTCGAGGGCACTATCGCGTACAACTGCGGCGCGTGCAGGTTTCACGGGCGGTATCTAATGCTCTTCCGCGTGGACGTTCACCGCTACGACAATGCCGCGGATGCGCGGATGCACATATGGCCGCCAAAGTCTTTCGACCTTAAGATCGCCCGCGCCTGGAGCGACGACGGCGTCCACTTCAAGATCGACCCCGAGCCGGCCCTCACGGCCGAGGGCGACGAGCCCAACGTCTACGACCCGCGAATCCAGGTCGTCGATGGCAAGCTGTACCTCGCGTACGCGTCCGACACGCCCTACGGCATCCGGTCCGGCCTGGCGGTGAGCGACGACGCGGTACACTTCAAGCGGCTCTACCTGTCCGAGCCGGACAACCGCAACGCCGTCCTGTTCCCCGAGCGGATCGGGGGCCTGCTCACGCGGCTCGACCGGCCGTTCGCGAGGAGCTACGCATCCCAGCGCCCCTACGACATCTGGCTGAGCCAGTCGCCCGACGGCGTTTTCTGGGGCAGGCACAAGCTCGTGCTGCCCGCCCAGAAGAACCCGTGGTCCAACGACAAGATCGGCCCGGCCACTCCGCCCATCCGCACTAAGCAGGGATGGCTGGCGCTATATCACGGCGTCACGCTCGATCCCAATCGCCCCGGCTGCGGCTGGTCCGGCACGTGGAGCAAGCTCTACCGCGCGGGCGTGATGCTGCTGGACCTGGATGAGCCGCACAGGATCATCGGCATATCAAAGGAGCCGGTGCTTGTCCCCGACCAGCCGTACGAGCTGCCGGCCGGCGGGGGGATGCGGCCGGACGTGGTCTTCCCCGGCGGATTGGTCGAGGAGCCGGATGGGACGTGCAAGATCTACTGGGGCGCGGCCGACACGACCGTGGCCGTCGGGACCGCGAGCGTCAGCGACCTGGTGGCTCTGTGTACCCACAAGGTCTGGTGAATCCAGAAAACGGAAGGACGAGAAGAAGGGAAGACTGGAGGAAGGGATGACGGGAGGACAGACCAGGCGCTTGCGTTGACTTCTCCTCCCTTCCTCCCCTCCTCCCGTCCTTACGTCTTTCGATACCCGGTCCTGGTCTGGCTACTTCGGTGCCGTGGCCGTCCCTCTAGCCGAGATTGCGGAAAGTATCGAATCCGCGACCGACCGGGCCAGGAGCTTCGATCCTTCATCCTCGAAGTGGACGCCGTCGTTCTTCTGTATGTCCGCGATCTTGGGCTTGGCGACGGCGTAGAGGTCGTCCATCGGAATGCCGTTTTCCTCCATGATCTTCCGCGCGACGGCGTTGTACTCGGCGACATCCTTGTCCTGCCTGTCGCCGGCGTTGCCGTTGGAGTGGCCGCCGACGGGCGTGGTCGTGCCCCAGACGAGGCGAGCATTGGCGGCCTTGAGCCGAGTGACGATCTCGCGGAGGTTCTTCTCGTATTCGTCAATCGGCACGACCTTGTGGTCCTTCACATCGTGCAGGCCGCAGTTGAAGTGGATCACGTCCCAGTCGCCGCCGCCGGTCTTGAGGATCTTGTCCAGGTTTTCCTTCACGTATCGCGTGCCTACGGTGTGGCCGCCGTGGACGATCGTCGCCTTGTCCTTGAGCAGGTCCTTCACGAACGGGAAGTAGTACACGCAGATCGAGTCGCCGAAGACCAGCACGCGCGGGGGCGAGTGGCGGATGGGCGTCAGCGCGGCCCTGGAGGCCGGCGCCGATGCCGGCGCGGTCTGCGCAATCGCGCCGGCTTCTCCGCCCGTCACAAGAGCCGCCGCCAGCAGAACGGCGAAGAGGGAAGAGACAAGAGCGAAGAGGGAAGACATGCGGAATGAGGAGGTCCTCTTCTCTCTTCCCTCTTCCCTCTTCTGTCTTCGTCTATCGGGTGTCAATGCATCTCGATCTGACATGAACCAACGCCTTTCCGATAGAAATTGAACTGCACGTTCGGGTGCAGGGCCAGCAGCGACATGGGGCAGGCGGCGTCGGCGATCTTCTTGGAGATCATCAGCGTGGTGAGGCGCTGGCCGAAGGCGTTGTCGTGGTTGCCCGCCTGCCAGATCGAGACTCGGCTGGCCTGCCACGTCTGGAGAGGGCCAACGGACACCGCCTGCGACGGCACCAGGTCGAGTTGTCCGCCGCCGGAGGTGCGGGCGTTTTGCATGATCGTCGCCGGGTGCAGGTCCACGACGCGGGTCGAGAGCTTGAGGAACTCCTCCGGCGTCGGCGGGTTGTCCTTGTACTTGCCCACGCGCCGGGGCGGGTCGTTGAACGCCCAGTGCTTGATGTCGCCCTGCCCGCCCTGCATCACCGCGCAGCGGGCAGTCTTCCAGCTCGCCACGTACTGGCGCGGGTCGGCCTTGGGGAAGTGCAGGTTCTCCTCCGGCATCGCGAGTTCCGGCCGAATGCGGTTGAAGCACAGCTCGCGGTCCGCGCGGGCGAACGACAGCGGGTGGTCCTCGGGCACTTCCTTGCCGTCCAGCACCCACTCATCCATGCCCCAGAAGTGCGCGTGCCTCAGCGAAAGGTCCATCGCGTTGACGATCCGCGCCACCAGCGGAAGCTGCTCGGTCGGACCGATAGGCCCGCAGATTCCCACCGGCTCATCGGCCGTCGCCTGGCGCCATGCCTCGATGTACTCCAGCGCCTCGGCCAGGTAGAACTCCTCAAGCGTGTCGTAAAAGACGACCTTGAAGCCCTCGCGGGAGAGCCCCTGCATGTCGCCAACGGTGAGCCGCGCGGCGTCGGCCAGAAGCTCGCGGTCCAGCGTCGTGTAGTCCCACCATTGCGGGGCGATCTTGCTCAGCGGCCTGGCCATGTATCTCGTCTATGCCGCCGTGTAGGTAAAGCCTTTCTGGCCCTTGAGCGGCTCGCGCTTGATGCGGCCGGCCTTGTAGAGGTTGCTCAGGGTCGGGGCCGCCACGCCGCCGCGCCCGGCGGAGGACCAGGCCTTGTTGATCTCGCGAGTCGTCGCAGCCTTGCCCTTGAGCAGGTCGAGGATGAACTGCTCGGAGGTCTGGGGGAACTTGCCCCTCCTGGCCTTGCCTCCGCCGGCTGCGGTCTTGACGGCCGTCTTCATCGCGCCGGCCGCGCGTCCCTTGAGCTTGTAGACGCCCTTGGCCACCCGTTTGAACCCGCCCTTGCCCAGCAGGTTGCCCAGCGCCTTATAGAGGCTCTTGGCCTTGGTCGGATATCCGGCGGCCAGGACGGCCTTCTGGATCTCGGCTATCCGCAGTCCCTTGCGGGTGGCGGCCAGGGCCTCGGAGACGTACTGGGCCAGCGTCTTGCCGGTGGCCCGCTCTGCGCGGGGCACGCGGCCGGGCCTTGGCGCGATCGCGGCGCCCGGCACGATCCCGGCGAGCGACTGGAGCTCGTCGATCTCCTTGTTCATGGCGTCCCGCCGGGCGACGAGGGAGGCCAAGAGCGCCTTTCGCCTCTGGATCTCGGCCATGAGCTGCTTTAAGCTTACGTTCGATAGCTTGACTCTGGGCATCTGCGGCTCCTTTATGAAGTGCCTTGGAAGGAGTTTACGGCCTGTCCCCGCGATGTCAAACATTTCACGCCGCCCGCCTCGCCGCGGATTTCCATCCTTTTTCCTCTTGCCAGAAACGGCACCGGCGGTATAATCACTGACGCTCTGCTCGCGGAACGGTATGACACGTAAGACTTAACGAAGACGCTCATCTTCGCCCTTCTTCCGCTCAAGAGCCACGACGCGCCGCACCGAAGTTCGTTGCGCGGCAACTGCTCGCGCCGTGTGACGGCAAGAGGGCGAGGAGCCATCAAGAGGCCGCTCATGAAATCGCTTCGACTGACGCGCTTCGCTCGAGCCGTCCTCGCCGGTGCGGTTGCAGTGGCGCTCGCGGGGACCGCCCCCGCCGCCTTCGTCCCGCTGACGCTGGGGCCGACCGATTCGGGGTGGACGTGGGACAATTCCTCAATGCCGGCCGGCAACATCACCGTGACCGACATCAACACCGGCGCATCCACGCTGACCATCACGGTCAGCAAGGACTTCACGGACATCAAGACGCCGGTCCTCCTGACGTTCCAGCAGGACCTGCCCGACGCCCAGACAATGGCCAGGATCATCATCCACTCGGAGTCGATCAAGAACGACACCGGCGTCAACTGGACGGCGTTCCGGTGGTCGATCTTCGAGACGGGCACGGCCTTGTTCGACCCCAGCGCATCCGGCGGGTGGACGGTGACGCCATTCAGCCCGTCGCCCGGCGCCTGGCAGTCCAATAACGGCAGTCCCAACGGCGCGCTGCTGGCCAACGGCGGCAGCGGCGTCGCGGCCGGCGCCACCTGGACGCCCACCGGCGACCTGTACATAAACGTGGATCTGACGGGCAACTCCACAGACAACGCCAACTTCACGCTGAAGGAGCTGGCCGTTCCCGAGCCCGGATCGCTATGTATGCTGGCCCTGGCGACGCTGTTCGCCATTGGCGGCCGGCGGGCGCGCCGGGCCTGATTGTCATAAGGCCGTTTTTGTTGCTTCACTCAGTTCGTCCTTGGGCCGATGGAATCGTATGTTGCCCTGGCAGCGTGGCCTATCGCTCATGGCCGGCGGCCCTTTGGCTCGCGGTGAGCAAGGGCCGCGGCCGCCGCCTCGCACCAGGTTCCCAGGAGGACTCACGATGACTACAAGGACTGTCGCACTCGTGCCGCTGCTCGTGGGCGTGCTGGCCACCGCCTCGCCTGGCTCCATCTCCGTGGACCTGACGGACCCGTTCACCGGCGCCGACTCCGGGTGGACGGCCATCATTGCCGACAATACGCACAACGGCATCTCCGTTGACAGCGTAGAGGGCGGCGTGGTCAGGATCGAGATTTCCAAGACCTTCTACCAGCCGCCTGCCGAAGGCTCGTTCATCCCCAACATCATCACGTTCAACCAGCGGCTGCCCGACGCCCAGGCCGCCTCCACGATTGAGATCATGGATGAGACCATCCTCAACGGCACCGGCTCGGACTGGACGGACTACCACTGGAAGGTCACCGCCCCCTTCGCGGCCATCAACAAGCTGAACACGACCACCAGCGGCTTCTCGATCGGGCCGTTCTCGACGGCGATCTGGGTGGCGGCGTCGGGATGGGACGCCAACCACGCCAATGAGCTGGACGTGGCCGGCGGGACCGTGCCTGCCGGCGCGACATACAGGCCGGGCCTCGCGCAGGGGTCGCTGTTTATCGACGTGAACCTGTCGCTGGCCGACACGTCGTTCGACCTTACCCAGCAGCCCACCCCCGAGCCGGCGACGCTCTCCGTGCTGGCCTGCGCCGCGATGGGGATGCTGATCCGGCGGCGAAATAAATAGGGACTGTCCCTATTTATCTGTCAGCTCTGCCCGGCCAGTTCCACGCACATATTGAACGTGTTGAATATCGCGTGCAGGAGTATCGGGGAGTAAAGCCGGCCGGAGCGCTCGTAGAGGTAGCCCAGCACCATCGCCAGCGCCACCAGCGACGGGATCGCGTTGGGCGTCTCCATGTGCATGGCCGCGAAGAACACCGACGTGATCCCTATCGCCACCCACGACCGGCCGAGGTATTGGCGGAACATCGTCTGCACGAGGCCCCGGAAGAACAGCTCCTCAGCCGGCGGGGTGATCACCGCCGCCCCCACGAACGCCAGGGCCTTCCACGATGGCCCGAGCTCCTTCAGGGCCGTCAGGACCACGTGTTCCTGCACCTTCACGTGCAGGGCGCCCAGCGCCGCGGTCGTGAGCTCCAGCAGGCCCAGGACAACGGGCATGACGGCGAAGAAGGCGAAGACGGCCGCGAGCGTGTCGTAAACCCAGTGCCTGGTGTCCAGGCCCATGCCGCGGACGAGGCCCAGGCGGAACGTGATCCTGCCGGCCGCCAGCGATGCGACGAGCAGGGCCGCCGCGCTGGCCGTCGCCACGATGACCGTGAGCTGAAGGAGGGCGAGCCGGTTGTCCGGCTGCGTCGCGGTCTGCGCCGTCATGCCGAAGACAGGCAGCAGGAAGTAAGGAACCAGTAATTGCACCGCCATCCACAGGAACAGGACCCCGGCCACGTGAACAGGCCCGATGCTGCCCTGGCGGCCGGGCGTCCGCCGCAGGTCGAGCAGACCGGGGCGTGTCCTCACGCGGATCGCCAGGACGACTATCGCGATGAGGCCCAGTATGGTCACGACGTAGAGCGCGCTGGGCACCGGCGGCAAGGTCGGCGTCTCGGCGGGCCAGGAAGCGCCGGTCGCCTGCGCGACCAGGCCCCACGCCCCGACAAGGGCCTGAACCACTTGAATATTGAATACTGAATATTCAATATTGAGTGCTGAAATCACTATGCTCTCTTGGATAGGGCCCGATGATGAGGGGGCGGACCCCTCAACCGGTGACCGATGGCCGGGAATATACTGAACACAATCCTGGATACCAAGCGCAAAGAGGTCCAGGCCCTGCGCGCGTCGGCGTCGCTGGACGAGCTTGCGCGGCGTGCCCGCGACGTGGAGCGTCCGCGGAACTTCTTCTCGGCCGTCACGCGCCGCCCGCGGAGGCTGGTGAGCCTCATCGCGGAGATCAAGAAGGCCTCGCCGTCGGCCGGGGTCATCCGCGGCGACTTCGACCCGGCGGCCATCGCCCGCGCGTACAGCGACGCCACCGCGGATGCGCTGAGCGTGCTGACCGACCAGACGTACTTCCAGGGCCGTCTGGAGTACATCGCCCAGGTCAAGGCCGCCGTCGGCCTGCCGGTGCTCCGCAAGGATTTCATCATCGACCCCATTCAACTCTACGAGAGCCGCATCGCCGGGGCCGACGCCGTGCTGCTGATCGCCGCGGCCGTGCCGGCCGGCACGCTGCTGGACCTGATGATCCTGGCCACCGAACTTCGCATGACCGCGCTGGTGGAGGTACACGGGGCCGACGAGATCATGCAGGTGCGGTCGATGATCGGCTTCCCCCACGCCGCGTACAGCCTGCTGGGGATCAACAACCGCGACCTGACCACCTTCAAGGTGGACCTCAACACGACCATCCGCCTGGCGGAGCTTGCGGGCGAGGGCGTGCCGATAGTCAGCGAGTCGGGCATCAAGACCGCGCAGGACGTGCGGCGGCTGCGCGCGGCGGGCGTGACGGCCGTGCTGGTAGGCGAGACGCTCATGCGCTCCAGCGATGTCGCGGGCGAGGTCGAGGCGCTCCTTGGCCCGCTGGAGCCGGGATGAAGTCAAATGGTGAATCAGGAATGAGGAATGTCGAAAGAATGACAAATGCAGAATGATCAAATGAAATCGCCGCGTTCGCCGGAAGTGCTGGATGCCGGCTACGACAAGTTCGACCTGGAGGAGCGCACGGCCAGGTTCGGCGAGGCGATCATCCGGTTTGCCAAGAAGGTTCCTCAGAGCCCTATCACCGTGCCCCTGATCGGCCAGTTGACGCGCGCAGGCACGAGCGTCGGCGCGAACTACTGCGAGGCGGACGACGCGGTTTCACGCAAGGAGTTCCGCAAGAACATCGGGACTTGTCGCAAGGAATCTCGCGAGTCCAAGCACTGGCTGAGGATGTTGGCCGCGGCCGCCCCGGATGTGAAGATTGATGCTCGCCTCTTGTGGCAGGAAGCCAAGGAGCTGCACCTGATCTTCTCCAAGATATTCCACAAAGTCAGTCAAGGCGGAAAGGACAATGCCGATGAATGAGCATTTTGCATTCAGGCATTTGCCATTCTTTCCAAATTCCCTAATTCCTAATTCCTAATTTCCAGATCGGCTCCCGGCCGCAATCAAGACACTTACGCATGAAACGCAATCTTCGCGGACAAGGACCCGAACGCTGCAAGGGCCGGGCCAAGTGGCTCCTCCTGGGCGCGGCGGCCGTCGTCGTGGCTGCGGGCGGCGCATTGCTCGCCCTGTATCCGCCCTGGCAGCCGTCGCGACAGGAGCCAGCGCCGACGGAGACACTTGGGCAGGAGGTGCTGGCCAAGGCCCAGACGGCCATCGCCGCGGGGCGTCCCGATGTCGCCCGCGACCTGATGATGTCGTATGTGCGCACACATCCGGGCGACGTCGAGGTGCGGATGCTGCTGGCCCGCACGCACCTCAAGCTGAACGACGCGCGGTCCGCCGAGGCGACGGTGAACGCCATCCTCCGCAACTCGCCCACGCACGCCGAGGCGCTGTGGCTCAAGGGCGAGCTGCTCCGGGCGCGGGGTCAGGACGGCAGCGAGTTCTTCCGGGCCGCGGCCGAGGGCCCCGCCGCCACCGCGCGGATCTGGGCCTTGTGGGGGGCGGAGTTGCTCCGGCAGGGCAAGGACGACGAGGCTCGCAAGTTCCTCCAGCGGGCGGCAGATGCTGGGATCAAGCTTCCCCCCGGCGCCCTGGCCACCTCGCGAAGCGCGACGTCGGCCTCGGCGCATTGACCGGCCTCCGGCTATCCTGGTGCAGCGTCAGATTTGTCTCTTTAGGACGCGTGTGCATCCTGATCACGCAGGACAGCATCAAAATTGGTGACTGTCCCTAATTTCTAAAATTCGGGACAGTCACCAATTTATGGCATCATGGGGTCTGCTGGAGAGATGACCCGCATATTCGGCGTCATCGGGGATTGAGGCTGCACTACACGATGAATTGGGCGCCAAGCCGCCCCGGAGTGTCATATCTCTCGAGGGGAAAAATTAGTGACTGTCCCGGATTTTAGAAAGTCTTAGAAAGTCGGGACAGTCACTAATTTTCGGGAGTTACTGGCGGGGTCTTCTGGGGAAACGACCCATGGGTTCCTGGCAGATAGTGTACTAATGCTTCCTCAGCTTCAGCACGACGGCCAGCACCGCCACGGCCACCGCCGCGATGACGACCGCTATGACGATGATCTTGACCCATACGCCGCGGCCGGCGGCAGTCGGCTGCGCGGGGGCGGGCCGGGGCGCCAGAACCTCGTTCTTCGCGGCTGGGGATTCCCGGCGATGCGCCTTTGCCGATGCTTCTATCCGGTCCTTGGTACGCTTGCGCTTCTCCTGCTGCGGCTCGCGCTCCGCGGGCAGGATTTCGGTCTTCTGTGATTCATCGCCGTCTTCCGGCGTAAGCGGCAGTTCCTCGGCGGCCGGCTCGGCGGCCACCGGCGGCGGGGGAGCGGGGACGCTTGTGTCCTCCTTTACCGCGTCCGTCCCGTCGACCGCGGCCGCCAGGGCCGCCAGGCCATCGGTCTTCTCATTCGCGTCGGCCTTCACTGTGCTCGCGGCCGGGATGATGATCACGCTGCCGCACGACGGGCAGCGCCCCCTTCTGCCCGCGCAGACCTGCGCGACGCGGACCGGCCAGCCGCAGTTTGTACACCGAAACCGAATCACCGTCAGTCCATTCGCCCCGCCCTGCCGATCATCAGATTGATCGCCTCCGAACGCGTGGCGAGGTTGTTCTTGAACGTGCCGCGCATGGCGGATGTGACCATGATCGAGCCGGGCTTCTTGACGCCGCGGACGGTCATGCACGTGTGGTGCGCCTCCAGGATGACGCCCACGCCGATGGCCTCCAGCCGCTGCATGAGGAGGTCCGCGATCTGGCTGGTCAGCCGCTCCTGCACCTGCGGGCGGCGGGCCAGCACGTCGATCACGCGGGCCAGCTTGCTGACGCCGATGACCCGTCCGCGCGGCAGGTACGCCACGTGCGCCTTGCCGACGAAGGGCAGGAGGTGGTGCTCGCACATCGAGTTGAACGAGATGTCGCGGAGTACGACCATCTCGTCGTAGCGCTCGGTGAAGGCGGCCGTCAGGTGTACCGCGGGATCCTCGCGCAGGCCGCCCAGAAGCTCGGCGTACATGCGGGCGACGCGCTTGGGCGTGTTCAGCAGGCCGTCGCGGCTGACGTCCTCCCCGACGGCGATGAGGATCTGGCGGACGGCGTTCTCGATGGTTGGAAGGTCGATCTCCAACTTCGGACGGGCTATGCCGGCCGGGCGTTTTCGACGAAGACTGGCGAGCTTGCTCATGGCGGTTCCCTGTGTGGTGGCCGGTTCACTATATTCGCGCGGACACGCAGGGTCAAAAGTTAGTTGGCGATGTCGCGGCCTGTGATGCCGCCGATGGTCAGGTTGGGGTCGGGCAGGTTGTCATGCGCGGGCAGGACGGAGGTCGAGTCCAGGTCGTGGATCGCCCCGTCGGCCGTCAGGTAGGTCCTGCGGCCGGCCCATGTCCACCAGCCGGAGTCCTTTGGGACCTGCGGGTGATTGCTCGTCCACTCGCCGACCATGATCTTGCCCGACGGCCTGCTCACCCAGTCGGTCCGCTGCGCCACCGACGGCCGGGCGTTGCTGTAGGTGTCGGCGACGCTCGTCATGGCGTCGATCTGCCGCGGACTGTGGTAGAAAGACATCGAGTAGGCGTAGCTCGTGGACTCGTACGTGACCGCCTTGTCGCCCTTGCAGAACAGGACCGAGGGGTCGGTCCTGGTGACTCCGCCCAGGTACGGCCCGACCTTCCAACGCCATCCCCGCCCCATCCAGAGCCAGTACATCGGGCTTGTTGAGACCGGGTCGGTGTCGCAGGGGTAGACCTCCCCGCTGTCCTGCGTGTAGAAGGCGAAGGCGGTGTTGATGGCGTGCAGGTTGGCCTTGCAGTTGGCGCGCAGCGCGAGCAGCCTGGCCGCGGTCAGGCTCGGCACGAGGATCGACACCAGCAGCGCTATGATCGCGATGACCACCAGCAGCTCGATCAGCGTGAAAGCACTGTGCATCCGCCATTGCCGTCGATACATGACTTTCCTTTCAGGTCAGAGCCAAAGCAAGGAAGGCAACGGGGTGTCGGCAGGAGAGTAGCGGCGGATTCGGAGTAAGTCAACCGGGATTGTGGGATTTACTGAACGTGGCGTAGGCCTCCGTGGCGTGAGCCTCCGGCCCGCGCGTCGGGCGGGCATCCTGCCCGCCCTGCCGTCAATCGCGGGACTTCTTGCATCTCGCGGACTCGCTGGCGGGACGCCAGCGAGACGCACGGGCGGGACGCCCATGCCACGTCATCCCGACGCGGCGGCGATGGCTGCGTTGCGGCGGAACATCTCGCAGGTCGCGCGGCGGAGGGTGCGGCCGCGAGTGGCGGCGTCCCAGTCGGCATCCGTCCAGCGGAGGATTTCCTCGGGACCGGCGCCGCCCAGGACAGGGCCGTCGGCGATGAGTTCCGCATCGCCGGGCGGCAGGCCTTTGTTGTGCGGGCAGGCCTCCTGGCAGGCGTCGCAGCCGAAGATTCGCCGGCCCATCAGCGGCCGGAGACCGGGCGGGATCTCGCCGCGGTTCTCTATGGTCTGGTAGCTGATGCACAACCGCGCATCGACCAGCCCATCGCCGCGAAGGGCCCCGGTGGGGCAGGCCTCGACGCACAGGCCGCAGCCCTCGCACTGCGATTGGATGGGGCCATCCGGCGCAAGCGGCAGGTTGCAGATGATCTCGCACAGGAGCACGTAGCTGCCCAGCCCCGGCGCGACCAGGCAACCGTTGCGGCCGATCCATCCAACGCCGGCGGCGGCCGCCAGCGACCGCTCCATGACCGGCCCGGAGTCCACGAAGGCCCTTCCGGCAAAGCCGGGGAACTCCTTCCGCAGGCGGTCCATCAGGCGAATGCACCGCCGCTTGAGCACCTTGTGGTAGTCGCGCCCGCAGGCGAACCGGGCGACAAGGGGAATTGCGGATTGCGGATTGCGGATTGCGGATTGAACGGCCTGCGCCGCGCTGCCGCCATCTTTTGATTGGCACTTGGGGGCGTAACCGGCCGCCAGGCAGATCACGCTCCTGGCCCCCGGCACGAGCAGGTCCGGCCGGAGGCGCTGGGCGACGTTCCTCGCCATGTAGCGCATGTCGGCGTGGAGGCCACCAGCCAGCCACCGCTGGAACGCCTCGGCGCGGGCGACAGGCCCGGCCGGCGCGATGCCCACGCGGGCGAAGCCGGTCTCAAGGGCCTGCGACTTGACGGCAGATGTCATGTCCCCATCAAGTCGCGTTGACAACCGGTTCCACCAGTTCGCACATCCGCTGGGCCACTTCCAGGGCCTGGCGAGCTTCCTGGACGTCAGGGGCCCAGGCGTCATCGTATCGGGCCTCAACAGCATAGGGAGACAGCTCCGCGAGCTGCTCCGCGGGCAACTCGAGCTTGGGGTAGTGTGTGCGGACCAGCTCGACAAGCTCGCCCATATCATGCCGCCAGGGGTAATCCACATCCTGTAGCGCCAGGAGGGCCTTCAGGGCCTTCTCGGCGGCTTGCTGTGCATGAAAGCAGACCGTGTCCAAGGCTTCGCCGGTCGCAATCACCGCCCGCGCCGCCACGAGGTCATGTGCCGCCTTCGCCAGAAGCGCCAGGGCGTGGTCACGCGGGCCTTTCATAGAGGACCTTCCCTTCCCGGATTGCCGTGCTGATGAAGTGCGACCGGACCAGGCGCCATTCCTCCACTTCCTCGGGGGTCCACCAGACGATTTCCTTAGGGACCCCCACGCCGGCGAGCAGACGATACAGCGCCGCAGCACGGCGCCACCTGGGCAGCGAAGATGGGGCCACAATGAGTAAGTCGAAGTCGCTCCGCGGCCCACCCTCGCCACGCCCTCGGCTGCCAAAGAGGATTATGCGATCCGGGTTGATCGCTTCCCGAATCCGCCGCGCCATTTCCGAAATCGCAGTTTCCGCCGCGACCATGTTTCTACCGCCGCGTGCCGCCTTCGAGGATCAGCCAGCTGCAGCAGACTGATACCCGCCGTCCGGACAGGGAGGCCAGACTGTGCAGTCTCATTCTATCTCTGCCATGTCCGGTCCGCCAGTGAGCCGGTTCATCCGTCCGGCACATGTCATTCATGTAGCATCCCCTATTTGCCGGCGGGCGCGGCGTTGCCGTAGGCCATCTCTGCCATCTGGCGCAGGACGTGCCAGCGGCTACGGACGTCCTTCTGGGCGAGCTGGATGAGCTCCTTGGCCGCGTCGGGGTCGGTCTGCGTGAGCATCTTGAAGCGGTTTTCCTTGTAGGCGTACTCCTCGAAGGAGATGGACGGCTCCTTGGAGTCGAGCTGGAGCGGGTTCTTGCCCTGCTCGGCCAGGCGCGGGTCGAAGCGGTAGAGCGGCCAGGCCCCGGACGCGACGGCCGCCTTCTGCTGGTCGAACGCGGTCCGCATGTTGATGCCCTGCGCTATGCAGTGGCTGTAGGCCAGTATCAGGCTGGGGCCGGGGTAGCTCTCGGCCTCGACGAACGCCTTGACGGCCTGGGCGTCGCTGGCGCCCATCGAGACCGACGCGACGTAGATCGTGCCGTAGCTCATGGCGATCATGCCCAGGTCCTTCTTGGGCACGCCCTTGCCGGCGGCCGCGAACTTGGCGACCGCCCCGCGCGGCGTGGCCTTGGAGCACTGCCCGCCCGTGTTGGAGTACACCTGCGTGTCAAGGACCAGGATGTTGATGTCGCGGCCCTGCGCAAGCACGTGGTCCAGCCCGCCGTAGCCGATGTCATAAGCCCAGCCGTCGCCCCCGAAGGCCCAGACGCTCTTGCGGACCAGCATGTCGGCGACGGAAAGGAGCATCTTGCCCTGCGGCAGTGCCTTGGCCTTGCCCTTAAGCTGCTCGACTCGGGAGCGCTGGGCGGCGATGCCCGCCTCGGTGGTCTGGTCGGCGTTGAGTATCGCCTCCACAAGGTCAGCGCCGATGGCGTCGCGATTGGCCGTCAGCAGCTCGCGGGCGAACTGCGCCTGCTTGTCGATGGTCAGTCGGAAGCCGTAGGCGAACTCGGCCGCATCCTCGAAGAGCGAGTTGTTCCACGACGGGCCGCGCCCGTCGGCGTTGACGCTGTACGGCGTGGTCGGCAGGTTGCCGCCGTAGATCGAAGAACACCCGGTCGCGTTGCCGATGATCGCCCGGTCGCCGAAGAGCTGCGTCATCAGCTTGACATACGGCGTCTCGCCGCAGCCGGAGCAGGCGCCGGAGTACTCGAACAGCGGCCGGCAGAGCTGGCTGCCCTTGATGGTGGTGAGCTTGAGCTTCGTGCGGTCGTAGTCCGGCAGGCCGAGGAAGAACTTGTAGTTCTCCGCCTCGCTCGCCCGCAGCGGGATCTGATCGGCCATGTTGATGGCCTTGTGCTTGGGGTCGGTCTTGCTCTTGGCCGGGCAGACGTGGACGCACGCGCCGCAGCCGGTGCAGTCCTCCGGGGCGACCTGGACGGTCCACTTCTGGCCCTTGAACTCGCCCCTTGCCTCGGCGCTCTTGAAGGTCTTTGGCGCGTTGGCCAGCAGGGCCGGGTCGTAAACCTTGGTGCGGATGGTCGCGTGCGGGCAGGCGATGGAGCACTTGGCGCACTGGATGCACACCTCCGGGTCCCACACCGGGATTTCCAGGGCGATGTTCCGCTTCTCCCATCGCGTCGTGGCGGTCGGCCAGACGCCGTCGATCGGCATGGCGCTTACGGGCAGTTCGTCGCCCAGGCCGGCCATGATCTTGGCCGTCACGGTCTGGATGAACTGCGGCGCCTCGGCCGGCACGACGGGCGGCCTGGTTGTCTTGCTGGTGGCCTGGGCTGGGTACTTGATCTCGTGCAGGTTGGCCAGCGTCTGGTCAACCGCCTCCCAGTTCTTCTTGACGACCTCCTCGCCCTTGCGGCCGTAAGTCTTCTTGATGGCCTTCTTGATCTGGGCGATGGCCTCCTCCTTGGGCAGCACGCCGGAGATGGCGAAGAAGCACGTCTGCATGATGGTATTGATGCGGCCGCCCATGCCGGTGGCCTTGGCGACCTCGTAGGCGTCGATGGCGTAGAACTTGAGCTTCTTGTCGATTATCTGCCGCTGGACCTCGACGGGCAGCTTGTCCCAGACCTCGTCCTTGTGGTAGGGGGCGTTCAGGAGGAACGTGGCGCCCTCGACGGCCGGGCCGAGCATGTCGTATCGCTCCAGGAACGGGAAGGTGTGGCAGGCGACGAAGTTGGCGTGGTTGACCAGGTACGACGAGCGGATGGGCTTTGGCCCGAAGCGCAGGTGGCTGACGGTGATCGCGCCGGCCTTCTTAGAGTCGTAGACGAAGTAACCCTGGGCGAAGTTGTCGGTCTCCTCGCCGATGATCTTGATGGAGTTCTTATTCGCGCCGACGGTGCCGTCGGAGCCCAGGCCGTAGAACATCGCCCGCACGACGCTGTCGGGCTCGATGTTGAACTTGGGGTCGAAGGGCAGGCTGGTCTGGGTCACGTCGTCGTTGATGCCGACGGTGAAGTGGTTCTTGGGATTGGCCTTGGCGAGTTCGTCGAAGACGGCCTTGACCATCGCCGGGGTGAACTCCTTGCTCGACAGGCCGTACCGCCCGCCGATGGCCTTGATGCCGGTGCGGCCCGACTCAACCAGCGCGCCGACCACGTCCAGGTACAGCGGTTCCCCGGCCGCGCCGGGCTCCTTCGTGCGGTCCAGGACCGCGACGGCCTTCGCGCTCCCGGGCAGCGCGGCGGACAGCGCCTCCACGCTGAACGGCCGGAACAAGCGGACCTTGACGACGCCGACCTTCTCGCCCTTAGCCACCAGGTGCTCGACCGTCTCGTGGGCGACCTCGGCGCCGGAGCCCATCAGGACGATGACCTTCGTCGCATCCGGCGCGCCGACGTAATCGAACAGCTTGTACTGCCTTCCGGTGAGCTTTGCGTACTTGTCCATCGCCTTCTGCACGATGGCCGGGCAGGCGGCGTAGAAGCGGTTGACCGTCTCGCGGCCCTGGAAGTAGACATCCGGGTTCTGGCTGGTGCCGCGGAGGGTGGGCTTGTCGGGGTTCATGGCGCGGGCGCGGTGGGCCATGACCAGGTCGTCGTCGATCATCGAGCGGATGTCTTCGCAGGTCAGCTCCTCGACCTTGCCGACCTCGTGGCTGGTGCGGAAGCCGTCGAAGAAGTGCAGGAACGGCACGCGCGACTCGAGCGTGGCGGCGTGGGCGACCATCGCCATGTCCATCGCCTCCTGAACGCTGTTGGAGCAGATCATGCCGAAGCCGGTCTGCCGGACGGCCATCACGTCGCTGTGGTCGCCGAAGATGGACAGTGCCTGGCAGGCCAGCGAGCGGGCTGTGACGTGCATGACCATCGGCGTCAGTTCGCCGGCGATCTTGTACATGGTCGGGATCATCAGCAGCAGGCCCTGGCTGGCGGTGAAGGTCGTGGTCAGGGAGCCGGTCTGGAGCGCGCCGTGGACGGCGGCCGCCGCGCCGGCCTCGGACTGCATCTCGGCCACGAGCGGAACGGTCCCCCAGATGTTCCTCTGCCCGGCGGCCGACCAGTCATCGGCGTTCTCGCCCATCGGGCTGGAAGGGGTGATCGGGTAGATGGCGATGACCTCGCTGACCTTGTGGGCCACGTGCGACGCCGCCTGGTTGCCGTCCATCATCGTTACGTTGCGAGCCATGTTGCTGTGCCTTTCTCAATGCGTGCCGGCGCGGGGCTTCGGTGGGCCTCCGCGCGCCCGTGCGGCCATGTCACGGCCGCGACAGGCTCATTTCAATAAGTCTAAGCCGTGAAAGACCGGCATTGTCGCCAGAGAGGGACCGAATTTCAACGGATTTCCGGGCACGTCGGCGTATCACCATGGCATGAACCGGCGCATAGAGATCATCCGAAGGTCCACTTCGGTAAGCCGTGCGTCAAGGGAACCAGGATTCCGGTCGTGAATGTCCTGGAGCTTGTCGCCGAAGGGCTGCCCTTCGAGACAATTGTCAGGGACTGCTAGCCAGACCTGACTAAGAAAGACATTCAGGCGTGCGTCAAGTTCGCCACTGATCTTGTCGAGGCGGTCGACGCAGACCTGCTAGCAGCGGCGGGAAGGTGCTCACATGCCAGGCGGAAGCAGGAGTAGGACGAGCACTTTCTGTCTGATGTGGGGAAATTCGCCAATCGGCAATCGTCAATCGCCAATCAGAAGTCATCCTCGTCGCTTTCCATCGCATCCTTGAAGCGCTCGAGGTTCTCCAGGTAGATGCCGGTGCCGCGGGCGACGCAGGTCAAGGGATCGTCGGCGATCCTGACGTTCAGGCCCGTCGCGTTGGAAAGCACGGTGTCCATTCCGCGGAGCAGGGAGCCGCCGCCGGCCAGCACGATGCCGTTGTCGACCAGGTCGGCCGCAAGCTCGGGCTCGGCCTTCTCAAGGGTCCGCGTTACGGCGTCGATGATCGCGCCGACAGGCTCCTTGAGGGCCTCGCGGATCTCCTCGGAGGAGATGATCGTCTTGCGGGGCAGGCCGGAGATCATGTCGCGGCCCTTGACCTCCATCGTCAACTCCTGCTGGAGCGGCGCGGCCGAGCCGAGCTCGATCTTGATCCGCTCGGAGGTCTGCTCGCCGATCATCAGGTTGTACGTCTTGCGCATGTGGAGCGAGATGGACTCGTCCATGTCGTCGCCGGCCGTGCGGAGCGACTCGACGACGGAGATGTCGGCCAGCGAGATGATCGCAACCTCCGTCGTGCCGCCGCCAATGTCCACGATCATGGAGGCCGTAGGCCGCTCGATGGGCATGCCCGCGCCCATGGCGGCGGCCATCGGCTCCTGCACCAGGTACACGTGGCGCGCTCCGGCCCGCTCGGCGGAGTTGAGGACGGCCCTCTTCTCGACGGCCGTGATGCCGGATGGCACCGCGATGACCACGCGGGGCTTTATCAGTCCGCGGCGGCGGTGGACCTTGCGGATGAAGTAGCTGAGCATCGCCTCGGTGATGTCGAAGTCGGCGATGACGCCGTCCTTCATCGGGCGGATGGCGGAGATGGAGCCGGGGGTCTTGCCGAGCATCTCCTTGGCCATGAGGCCCACGGCGTTGCCGTTGTTGAGGACGCGATTGGTGCCCCGGCGGACGGCGACAACCGACGGCTCGTTGAGGACGAGGCCCTGGCCCTTGACACAGACCAGGGTGTTGCACGTCCCCAGGTCGATGCCCATGTCCATTGAGAACAGGCCAAGTATCGAATCGAAGATCATCGCCAGGCCATTCGCGGGCCTACTTGGGGGGCTCGATGCCGCTGAACAACTGGCCGAAATCCAGCCCGTATCCGCCGTTTTCCGGCGAACCCAACAGGATGTGCAGCACCACGCCCAGCGCGACGCCAAGGGCCACGATCCCGATTATCAGAAGCGCGGTGTAGATGTTGGGATTAGGCTTGACGGCCGTGGGCGGGATATTTGGCGACGGTGTCATGACCGCTCCTGATGCTACTGTAGCTTGTTGGTGACCTTGTCGCCCTGCATCGGGTCGACCTGCTTCTCGGTGATGACGCCGGCCGAGTCGTTGGCGTCCACCCGCTCGACGCGGAGGTAGGCCACGAACTTCGAGCCGCGGTAGACGAACAGCCTGTCGCCCTGCTTCACGCCGTTGGCGGAGCCGATGTTGATGCTCGCCAGGTCGTTCTTAACGGCCGTGATGGTGCCGGTATAGCGGGGTTCCTCGATGCTGGAGGGGCCTTCGACCGTGCCGCCGCCGGCCGGCGTTGCGCCGCGCGTCTTGAGCGCGACAATCTGGTCCTGGAGGTCCTTGATGTTCTGCATGTCGACGTCGATCTGCTTGCTGAGGCGGTCGGCCTTGCCCTCGGCCTCCTGGAACTTCTGCTGGAGCTTGCCGTTGTCCACGGCCAGGAGGTCGGCCTGCTTCTTCAACTCGTCGTTGCTGACCTTGAAGGCGGAGATGAGGTCGGCCTCCGACTTGACCGACACGCTCAGGAGGGCCACCTGCCCCTTGAGATCGGCGTTGTTGCGGTTGGCCTGGTCCAGGTCGCCCTGAAGCTTCAGCGCCTTCTCATCGCCCTCGCGCTTGGCCGCGATGGTCGCGGTCTCGGCGGCAAGGCGGTCATTGAGGGCCTTGTTGAGCTGGGCGACGGCGCTGGAAAGGGCGGCCTCCTTCTGGTTGGCCATCAGCGCCATCATCGCGGTCTTGGCCTTCTCCTTGTCATAGGCGTCGCGGTAGGCGGGCGTGATCGTGGCCAGCGTGATGAAGGCGGCCGAGACGACGAGCACCAGGACCACCAGGACGACGATGCTGATCTTGGTCAGGATGTTCAAGCGATCTCTCCTTGCACTGACTTCTTCGAGTTGTCACGGGGGCGGATGCGAGCGCCGCCAGGATCGATTCCTTGAGTATCTATGGATGCCTTACGATAAACGCCGCACGGCTGCGAGTCGATTGTATTTTGACAAAAATCCAAGTCAAGCAATTTTCGGCCGCTAATCCTTAGCGCCGGAAGAGTGCAGTTTTGGCCTCGGCGCGCCGGCCGGCTGGGTGTCCGGGATCGCCGAATCGGCCGGCCGGCTGGTCTCCGTGCCCGCGGCTGGCGTGGGCTCTGGAACCGGCGCGGGCGAAGGGGCCACTGCCGGGGTCGGCGATGGGGTCGGTTCGGGTGTGGGGATCGGGCCGGGCGCGGACGTCGTCGCGGGGGCCGGCGAAGGCGCTGGGGCTGGTGTCGGCTCAGGCGAAGGCGCCGGCGCTGTAGTCGGCACGGGCTCGGAGGCCGGCGCCCCGGTCGGCTCCGGCGCGGTAACCGGCAGCGGGGCCGCCGTCGGCAGCGCCGAAGGCGATGAAGGCCCGGGCGAACCGGCATACATCGGCAGCAGCTTCAGGATGCTCCTGGCGGCATACACTCGAGTGGACATGTCCTCATTGCTCAGCAGCGGCAAGAGCGCGTCAACAGCGGCCTTCCGGCCCATGAACCCCAGCCCCGTGATCCCCAACTGGCGGGTCCACTTGACCTCCTTAGGGTCGATCTCCCGGCCCGACCCGTAAGCGGACCGGAGGAGTTTCAGGGGATCCGTGGCGGCGTCGAGGCAGAGCCTGTAGTCGCTCTCGCCGGCCACACCGAGCCTGCCCAGCGCCCCGGCCGCGGCCACCCGCACCGGGATCGGCTGACGCGCGTTGGTCAGGCTGCCAAGCACGACCATCGCACGGTCGGCGCTGACGCGGGCCATAGCGTCGATGGCGGCCAGGCGGATGTCCATGTACGGGCTTCGTGTATATCCCTCCAGGATGGACTTGCCGTAGCTGTCGCCCAGCATCGCCAGCGACTCGACAAGCTGAAGCTCGGCGCTGGGCGCCTTCTCATCGCTGATCCGCTCCTTGAGCATGTCGATGGCGGATGGATGGCCTATCTTGCCCAGCATCAGCGCCGTCTGTCCGCGGATGTCAGGCTCCCTGTGGTCCAGGAGCCTGCGGAGGTCCTGCATGTGCTCGTAGTTGCCCAGTTCATACAGGGCGTAGATCGCGGCCGCATACACGCGCTTGTCAGGCCCCTGCTCGTCGGCGATCCTGGCCACCAGCGTCTTGGCCGTCTGGAGTTTCAGGTCGCCCACGGCGATCACGGCCACCAACTGCACCCTGGGGTCGGGGTCAGTCAATGACTGGAGGATCAGCCCTTGTTCCTTTCGCCCGACGGTCTCGGCCACGGCCTCCAGCGCGTGGGCCCGGACCTCCCAGTCGTCCTTGTCCTCCGCAGCCTCCCGAAGGACCGTCATGGCGTCGATGGCGTCCTTCGAAGGATCGGAACGCATCGTCATTTCCGCGGACTGCGGCGGGCAACCGATGAAGGCCATCGCGGCGATCACCAGCACGAGCATCGTCAATGCTCTGGCCGACAAGCCCGTCAGGTTCTTCGAGGTCACTAGGTGTCCCTTTTCTCTGCTCCTGGCCTTCTAAGAGCCAAGCCAATGCACATCGCGGCCGCCGCCGCGCTGACCGCAAGCGCGAAGATATCGCCCGCAAGACTATACACGCTGACGCGGCTGTCCACAAGAATCTGCGGCCCGGCCACGTGGTCCTTGGTCGCGGCCGCCTTGTCCTTCAGCAGCATCGCCCCGGCGACCATCTCGCGCCGGCCGTTGTAGGACATCACGGCCACAAGCCGCCCGTTAGAGTCGATGGAGGCGCTTATCCCCGTGTTGACCGCCCGCACCACCGGCACGCGGCACTCAACCGCCCGGAAGCAGTACTGCGCCAGGTGCTGCGACTGCTCCGTGCTGGCGACGCCGTTCTTCCCCAGCAACCGCGTGAGCCAGAAGTTCTCCGGCCAGACGAACCACCCGTCGTTGGACATGTTGGCCAGGACATCGACGGCCTTCTTGCCGTCGCGCACGACCATCTGGCGGCAGACGCGGTCGAAGACGCCCTCATAGCATATCGGCGTGGCGACCCGCCAGGTGGTCCCGCCGCGCTTCAGTTCGTAGGAGTTGAACTTCGTCCCCGGCTCAAGCTGGTCCATCACATCGGGCACGGGAGTCCTCAGCAGCCTGTACATCCAGGGCCATGTCCGCTTGTATGGCACGTACTCGCTGAACGGGACCAGGTGGACCTTGTCGTACTCGAAGCTCGCCGCCTCGTCGCCATCGAACGCCAACGAACTGTTGCACACCACCCACTGGTCGGCCGCGTCGATCGGCGATGGGTTGCGATGGAGCGTGTTGTCGCCGGCGAGCACCGGGCAGGCAAGCTCGCGCGAAAGCCGGGCCATGTCCTGGGCGTAGCAGCGGGCGGGGAGATAGCTCCTGTCGTACAAGCGGGCCTCCAGCACCCAGTAGTCCTTGGGCGGCTCGGAGGGCTTGTCGCGAAGAGTCCCGTCAAGCGCGTCCCGCAGCGTCTTGTCCCAGACTGCGTCGAAATCGCCGGCCTTGCCCTGGCGAGCGAATTCCGCCTTGTCCTCCGCGTATCGCCGCGAGGCGCCCGGGCCGAACACCCTGTAGGCCAGCGCCCGGAGTTCGTCCCTGGACATCTTTTCTGGATCGATGGCCAGCGCCTCCGCGTTGACGTATCGGGGCAGCATGGTCTCAGGCCATATCACGACGTCGCACCCTGCGCCGGCCAGCAGGCGGCTGGTCTCGATGTGCGCCCGCATGACCTTCTTTTCGTCGGTCGGCCTTCCAAGCGCGATCGGGAACGCCTCCTGCACCAGGCCGATCACCGGCCCGGGCGACGTGGTATCCTGGCCCAGCCGCCAGGTGCCGTAGCCAAGCAGCGCTCCGGCCGTGACGATGGTCAGGCCAAAGCCCAGGTAGAGCCGCCCCGGCATGATGCCCTTTCCTGCCGCCGCCGGCGGCTGGCCGGAGTCGGCGGCAGGGCCGCTCCGCGCCGCCCGACGCAGACGGAGAACCAGGTCGACGACCAGGCCGTTGACCATCGCCACGAAGAAAGACACGCCGTATTGGCCCGTCAGGTCGGCGATCTGTATCAGTCGGGCCTGCTGGTACTGCGAGTGCGCCAGGTAGAACCACGGGAAGCCGCTGATCAAGTACGCCCGCAGGTACTCCAGCGCCACCCACGTGATCGGCAGCACGAGCCAGGCCGGCCAGCCGCGCCGCATCGCCGCGCGGAGGATGAACGTCGCCACAAGCCAGTACAGCCACAGGTAGAACACCAGCGCCGCGTAGCCGATGCCGGTCACCCAGCTCAGCCAGTAGAGGTTCAGGCCCCAGAACAGGACGCCCGGCGAAACGATCACGCGCACGACGGCCGTGACGAGCTTCAGTATCAACCCCACCGGCTGGTTGCGCTTGAATATCTCGCTTGTCCGCCGGCCTATCGCCCGCCAGCCATCGCGCGTGCCTCCCAGCGCCAACGCCCACGGCACAAGCGCCACGTAGGCCAGCCACCAGGCATTATGAGGCGCGAAGGAGGCGCTCAGAAGCACCACCGTCAGCGCGTTCGCCAGCACGCACGTGATCAGGCGGCGCATCGGTCCCGCCGCCGCGGGCATGCCGCTGACGGGCTTCTCTATGGCGTCGATCTGCGCGCGGATCGCGCTGGGGTTGGCCCTCTGTCTCTTGCCGGCCATCTACTTCGCCTCCGAGCCGGCCGGGAGTTCCCGAAAAAGCCTTGACCACAAGAGCATCCGTCCATTCTGCGAGACACGCCCGGCCGCGTCAAGGCTTGGGTGCCGGTGCGCTCGTGGGCGGCGGGCCAGTCCACGGCGGCGGATTGGCCGGCGCCCAGACCTGGAATCGCGCAAGCTCCATGCTGGCGAACGTGCATAAGAGCTTCAGCGCCGCCGGCGCAACCGTCTGGTCGTCGAACTGAAGAAGAACGACCCCATCAGGCCGTCGAGGTAGCCGGTGAAACGCGCCTTGCCCGGATGTGCCGGGTCGCGATCATGTTGGCCATGTGCGCGGTGTCATCATACAGGTGGAAGGTCCGGTTGATGAGGTAGCTGGCGATCAACTGGTCGCCGGCCGCGACGTACGCGACGCGGTGGCGCAGCTCGCTGTCGTAAGGCGCTTCGTAAGGCAGCGATGCCTTCCAGATGTAAAGCAGCGTGGCGATGTACAGGCCGTTGCGCTTGAGCTCCGGCTTCATCTCCTTGGGCAGGTAGCGGTTGTGCGCGCAAGGAGTGGCAGATGACATCTGGTCCAGTTGAGGTGATGAGCATCGACGAGCTGGCGGGGAGTATCTGAAGATCTCCCGGTCCACGCTCTATAAGCTCGCCCAGGAGGGGGGATTGCTGGCGTCCACCAAGGTCTTCTCGAAGATGGGCGACGACCTGGCGAAGATGTCGGCCCGGACGGGCTTCTCCGTCGAGACGCTCTCGGAGCTGGGCTTCGCGGCCGACCTGTCCGGCGCAAGTATGGAAGTGCTGGAGAACGGCATCCGCAAGATGCAGCGGACCCTTGTGGATGCGGCCCAAGGGTCGAAGTCGGCGCAGGACGCCCTGGCGATGCTGGGCCTCGCCGTCGCGGACCTGGCGGGCCTCTCGCCAGAAGAGCAGTTCAAGCTCATCGCCGACCGGCTGGCGAAGATCGAGGACTTGACCATCAAGGCCGCCGCGGCGATGGAACTGTTCGGCCGAAACGGCACGGAGCTTCTGCCGATGCTCTCCGGCGGCGCGGCGGGTATCGAGCGCCTTCAGGAGCAGGCCCGCAAGCTGGGCCTCACCATCTCGACCGAGGACGCCAAGGCGGCGGAACGCTTCAACGACATCCTCTCCATCATGTGGAAGGTGCTCAAGCAGGGCGTCTTCGT
>JBHGBE010000032.1:0-50920 GCA_041946855.1 Phycisphaerae bacterium
GGGCGGGACAGGGGGCGGGCATCACGGACAGCGATTTCACGCAGGCCGGCGCGGCGGTCGTTTCCGATCCGGCCGTGATCTTCAGGCAAGCCGACATCGTCCTCAAGGTCCAGATCCCCGCCAAGCGCCCCGACGGGCTGGACGAGATGACGCTCCTGCGTCAGGGCCTGGTCCTGGTGGGCATGCTCGAACCGCTGACGCGGCCCGACCGCCTTGCGGCGCTGGCCGGCACTGGCGCCGCGTGCTTCGCGATGGAGGCCGTGCCGCGGATCAGCCGGGCGCAGTCGATGGACGCCCTGTCGAGCATGAGCACGGTGGCCGGCTACAAGGCGGTGCTGCTGGCCGCCGACAGGCTCAAGAAGATGATGCCGATGATGATGACGGCCGCCGGCACAGTCCACCCGGCCGGGGCGATGATCATCGGCGCGGGCGTGGCCGGTCTCCAGGCCATCGCCACTGCGCGGCGGCTTGGGGCCAACGTCAAGGCCGTCGATACCCGCCCGGCGGTCAAGGAGCAGGTCGAGAGCCTGGGGGCGCGGTTCGTCCACCTGGAGGTCGCCGGCCACAAGGCCGAGGCTACCAGCGGCTACGCACGCGACCTGGGCGAGGAGTTCTACCGCGACGAGCAGGAGACAATCGCCCCGCACCTGAAGGATTGCGACATCGCCATCACCACCGCTCTGGTCCCCGGCCGCCGCGCGCCGATCCTGCTCACGGAGACAATGGTCCAGACCATGCCGCCCGGCGCTGTGATCGTCGACATGGCCGTCGCCGCCGGCGGCAACTGCGTGCTGAGCAAGGCCGACCAGGCCGTCGAGGCGCACGGGGTGACCATACTCGCGCCGACGAACCTGCCGGCCCTGGTCCCGGTCCACGCCAGCCAGCTCTACGCCCGCAACCTGGCGGCGTTCATCCGCGAGCTGGTCAAGGATGGGAAGGTCAACATCGACATGTCCAACGAGGTCATCCGCTCGATGCTCGTGGCGAATGAGGGCAAGGTCCTGTTCGCGCCGGTACACGAGGCGCAGGCCAAGAAGGATGGGAGCCTGTCATGACACTGGTGACGCTGCTGACCATCTTCGTGCTGGCGATGATCGTGGGGCTGGCCGTCATAACCAAGGTGCCGACGCTGCTCCACACGCCGCTGATGAGCGGGACCAACGCCATCCACGGGATCGTCATCGTCGGCGCGCTGATGGCGGCGGCCGCCGGCGCGGGCGCGGCCGGCTCGCAGACGCTGCGGGCGGTGCTGGGCACGCTGGCGATCATCGCGGCCATGATCAACGTCGTCGGCGGGTTCCTGGTGACGGATCGGATGCTTCGCATGTTCAAGTCGCCGCGGGCGAATCGCGCCGGCGAGCGGAAGAAACAGGGACAATGAGCGCCCATACTCCAATGTTGGCGTTGATCGTTGGGGCGGCATCGCCGGCGGTCCCGCCGTCCGGCGGCGCAACCCCGAGCCAGACGACGGACCTGTTCTATCTCATCGCCGCGATACTGTTCATCGTGGCGCTGTACATGCTGACCTCGCCGCGGACGGCGCGGCTGGGCAATGCCATCGGCGCGGTGGGCATGTTGATCGCGGTGGCCGGGACGCTGCTGCTGCTCCGGCCCGTGCCTTACGCGTGGGCATGGATCATATCGGGCCTTGCGATCGGTGGGGCGGCCGGTGCGGCGATGGCGCTGGGCGTCCGCATGACCGCCATGCCGACGCTGGTCTCGTTCTTCAACGGCACGGGCGGCTTGGCGTCGGCCCTGGTGTCCATCGTCGAGTTCTGGGCCGACGGCGCAGCCGGCCCGCGCGAGGCGGTCTCAGCCGGCGTCGGCTCGCTCATCGGGTGCCTGTCCTTCACGGGCAGCATGATCGCCTCGGCCAAGCTCCAGGAGATCATGCGCGGCAAGCCCGTGGTCTTCCCGTATCAGAAGGTCATCAACGCGGCCCTCCTGGGCGTGGCCGTCGTGATGGTCATCCTGCTGGGCGCGATGCCGGCCCAGGCCTGGATGCTGGCGCCCCTGATCGGGCTGGCGCTGGTCCTGGGCGTGCTGATCGTGCTGCCCGTGGGCGGGGCGGACATGCCGGTGGTCATCGCCATGCTCAACAGCTTCACCGGCCTGGCGGCGGCCGCCACTGGCTTCCTCCTGGCCAACTCCGGCCTCATCATCGCCGGGGCATTGGTCGGGGCGTCGGGCGCGATCCTGACCGTCCTGATGTGCAGGGCGATGAACCGCTCGCTGGCCAACGTCCTCTTCGAGGCGGTGGGCCTTGCGGTCGCGACCGGCGCGGAGAGCCAGAAGAAGACCGTCCGCCGCTACACCCCAGAGGACGCCAAGATCGTCCTTGAGAACGCCGCCAAGGTCGTCATCATCCCCGGCTACGGCCTTGCGGTCGCGCGGGCCCAGCACGTGGTCAAGGAGCTGGCCACGCTGCTGGAGGACAGGGGCATCGGCGTGAAGTACGCCATTCACCCCGTCGCCGGCCGCATGCCCGGCCACATGAACGTCTTGATGGCCGAGGCGGACGTGCCATACGCCCAACTGCTCGACCTGGACGCTGGCAACAGCGAGCTCGAGTCGGCCGATGTCGCGATGGTCATCGGCGCCAACGACGTGGTCAACCCGGCCGCGTACACCGACCCCAAGAGCCCCATCTACGGCATGCCCATCCTCAACGCCGACCGCGCCAAGACCGTGATGATCATCAAGCGGAGCCTGGCGCCGGGCTTTGCCGGCGTGGACAACGACCTGTTCTACCGGGACGGCACGATGATGCTCTTCGGCGATGCGAAAGAGGTCCTCACCGAACTGGTCACCTCGATGAAGGGCAAGTAGAATGGGGCGATGCGTGAAATCCGCTTTGCCACCAAGGGCACCTGCTCCACCCGGATAGATATCGAGCTTAACGGCGATACTGTCCGGCGCATCAGGTTCGAGGGCGGATGCACGGGCAACCTTCAGGGCATAGCGGCGCTCGCGGCCGGGCGGAAGGTCAAGGAGCTGATCCCTCTGCTGGAGGGCATCGAGTGCCGCAACGGCACAAGCTGCCCGGACCAGTTGGCCAAGGCGCTCAAGACGGCCGTCAGGCGGGCCAAGCCCAAGGCCGCATCCCCGCCCCCGCGCGGTTGATCGGTGGCGGTTTGCATGCCGCTGGCGAAACTCGCCCCATACCGGCGCCGGCCCATGCCACTCACGTCACCAGCCAAATGGGGGCCAGGGGCATGGGCCGCCATAGTACCCGGAGGAATGGCTCGTCATGAAAGCCCGGGTGTACGCCGCAACGTGACCATCCAGGTGCAGCCCGTTTGCCTTCTTCAGGTGCGGGGCGGACCCGATAACGGCCGGGAAGAACTGGCTGCCGTACTGCGCGCTGGACTGGAAGGCGCCCGTCCAGCACGCCCAGCCGTCGCCTCCGACACCGGGCCAGTTGTCCCGCGGCCCTGCGTCGAGCATCATGCAGTAGGCATCCGCGACCGGGCCCATGCTGACCTTGGGCGGCCTGCCCCCATGGTAGATCCCGCTCCAGCCGTAGCCCACATCAGGCGGATCGCTGACGTAGTAGGTCAGGCTGGGCCCGAAGAAAGCGTTCCATGCGTAATGCGCCTTCGACCCCCACGGGCTCTTGGCAAACGGCTGTGCCGGACAGTTCATCTTGCGCGATGGGCGATAGGTCGTGCTCGAGCGATAGAACTGCCCATCCGCCGGCTGGAACACCACGGAATCGCTGCGGTAGCTGTTGCCTGTGCAGGCATTAGGGTCCAGGTAGCTTCCCGGGTTGGGCTTAGGGTTGTACGGGTTCAGCGCGTGCGGGCCGCTGACCAGAAAATCAGCCCATGCCCACTGCTTGGAGTACAGTCCGGAGTTGCCTTGGGCCCAGGACTTGGTGCCGGAGTACCATGTCCCTCCCAGCGGGACCGCCCAATCGTTGTTCTCGGAGATGTACATGCTCGCGGCAGTGCCAACGCACTTCATGTTCGACATGCACATCGCCTGCTTGGCCATGTCCCTCGCCACGGCCAGAGACGGAACCAGGATGGACACGAGCAGCGCGATGATGGCGATAGCAACCAGCAGTTCGATCAGTGTGAACGCCACGTCACGATGACGACCGCGGGATGCGGACATGGTGTTGCTCCGTTTGCGGGTATTTTACGCCCACATCCATGGAGGATGTCAATGATGTTCTCTGTTTCCGGCTTCTGGGTTTCCAGATGGCTATGGGTGAGCAGGGCACGCTGGCGCACGCCTTGGACGAGAACCGTCCGCTAAGGGGTGGCGCGGGCCAGGTAAACCTTTAATGCGTCTTGCTCAATATGAGTGTGAAGGGTACGGGTGAAGTAGGTAGACTTGCCTCCGCTGTGAAGGACACACGCCATGAAGCAGATCGTGATAGCAGTTACGGCCGTGGCGCTGCTGGCGGGGACGACGGCCGTCGTGCTCTCGGCTGACCGGCCGGCGACCCAGCCTGCCGGGCGTCCGATGCTCGCGCACCTGGCCAAGGTGCTCAACCTGACCGACCAGCAGAGGGCGCAGATCAAGCATATCGTGGCCGCCGCCAGGGCCGACGCCCAAAAGGCCGCCGGTAAGGACGCGAAGAAAGCCGTCTGGAAGGCCGCCCTCGACAAGATCAGGAATGACGTGCTGACCGACCAGCAGCGGGCCAGGCTTGCCAACATCAACCGCCTGCACGTCGTCTTCAAGACCCTGAACCTGACCGACAAGCAGAAGGCCGAGGTCCGGGACATCTTCAAGGCCGCCCACGCCGACGCGGCGAAGGCAGCCGACAAAGACGCGAAAAAGGCCGTCTGGAAGGCCGCCTTCGAGAAGATCCACAAGGACGTGCTGACGGATGAGCAGCGGGCCAGGCTCGAGCAGCTCAAGGCCGCGCGCAAGACCCGCCGCGCCCCGACGACCGCGCCGGCCGGCTGATCAAGCGCCTGATGTCTTGCCGCGACTGCACGCCAAGACCTCCAGGTGCGCTTACCCTCGGATTCATGGCGGGAGGAAGGGAGGATGGGAGGACAGGAGGACGGATTCGCCGCAGGCGCACAATGCTCCTCCTGTAATCCCGTCATCCCCTCCTCCCGTCCCCCGGTCCCTCTGCCCACTATTCACCGCGCGCACTTTGAATCATCCCCTCCAGGCGGCTAACCTTGAAGGGGGGCAAGAGGAAAGGGCCGAACATGGCACTCGTTGAAACCACTCCCGACCTGGCGGAGCACGTCAAGGAGTTCATCCTCGCGGACTTCCATCCTCGGTACGGCCAGCTCGCCGAGACATTCACGTCGAGCGCGACCTGGCGTCGCCTGCGCGAGCTTGGCACCGAGCTATGGCTCGACACCGGCGACATCGACGAGGCCGCCGGCCTGTGGACGCGCGAGTTCACCGCGCTGACCACCAACAACACGCTCCTCAACAAGGAGGTGCAGAAGGGCCAGTACGACGATCTCATCGCGTCGGCCGCGAAGATGCTGCGCGAGTACGGCCTGGACGAGCGGAGGATGGTCCTGGAGATCGCCTTCATCCTCAACGCCCGGCACGCGCTGCGCCTGGTCGAGCGGTTCGACGCTTATGTGTCCGTCGAGGAGCACACCGACCTGGCCGACGACCTGGCGCTCGCGGTCCAGACCGCCAAGCGTTACCACGCGATCTGCCCGGAGCGTTTCATCGTGAAGCTGCCCTTCACGCCGGCTGGCCTGCTGGCCACGCGCATCCTTTCGCGCGACGGCGTCAGCGTCAACCACACGCTGGGCTTTTCGGCGCGGCAGAACTACGCCATCACGCGCATCGGGCGTCCGGCCTTCGTCAACGTCTTCCTGGGCCGCCTCAACAGCGTCATCGCCGACAACAGGCTCGGGGACGGCCGGCTCGTCGGCGAGCGGGCGACGCTCGCCAGCCAGCGGGCCGTGCGGATGCTGCGGCGCGCCCGCAACGCACCCACGCGGCAGATCGGCGCCAGCTTCCGCGAAGGCCCGCAGGTCCGCGACCTGGCCGGCATCAACGTGATGACGCTGCCGCCCAAGGTCGCCAGGCAGTTCCTCGATATGGGCCTTCCGCCGGCCTCCATCACCGACAGGACCGGCCAGGACCTCCGGACCACGTTCGCGCCGGGCGTCGATGAGCGCGCCTTGCGGATCAACTCGCTCTGGGAGATCGACCAGCCGCTGGTCCGCTGCCTGGACGACCTGGAGAGGGAGAACCTCGACTCCTTCGCGCCGGCCGACCTCGTGCGGTTCTTCGCCGGCCACGGTTGCCGCGACTTCCTCCCCGACTGGTCCGCGGACCAGCGCGCCCGCAGCCTGGCCGAGGGCAAGATCCCGCGAATCGACAACTGGCGGTCCGAGCTTTCCTCCGGCGCCTGCGCGATGGACAGCCTGATGAACCTGGCCGGCCTTGGCAGCTTCATCGCCGACCAGAAGGCGATGGACGACCGCGTCCGCGGCGTCCTGGCCCGCAAGTAGGCCCGATTCCTTTCAGGCCGGAGCGCGATGGCGCTGCTGACTTTGGTGCGTCGGCGGACCAGACGTAACGGCAGCCAAGGCGCCTCAACAAATCGTGGCGTGGGCGTCCCGCCCGCGCGTCTCGCAGGCGTCTCGCCTGCGGCACAACGCGGCCGGGACGGCCGCGAGACGCGCGGGCCAGAGGCCCACGCCACCATTCTCCGATGCACCCGCCGTCAAGGCCCTGGCCGACAAACTGCCACTTCGGTAGACTCAACCATCCTTGGTCGCAAAGGAGAACACCATGAAGCATGGGCGGATGACCAGGCGCGATTTCCTCGCGAGAGTTGGCGTGACGGCCGGCGCTGTGGCGCTGGGAGGACTGACGCGGGCCATTGGAGCGGCCGACACCGCGCCCGCGTCGTCGCCGACTACCGGCGCGGCCAGGCCGCCGAACATCATCTTCATCCTCACGGATGATGTCGGCCTGCCCGACATCGGCTGCTGCGGCAGCGACCGGTTCAAGACCCCGCGGATCGACGCGCTGGCCGCGGCCGGCACGCGCTTCGAACGGTGCTTCGCCATGCCGCTGTGCGGCCCATCCCGCTGCATGCTCCTGACCGGGCGGTATCCCTTCCGCACCGGCATGATCGGCAACAACTCCGGCGGCAAGATCAAGCCCGCCAACGAGGTCATGGTCCCCAGGATGCTCAAGCCCGCCGGCTATGTCACCGCGCAGGTGGGCAAGTGGGCGCAGCTTCCGCTACAGCCAAGCGCCTTCGGCTTCGACGAGTACCTCCGCTTCCAGGCAAGCGGCGTCTACTGGCGGGACGACAAGAAGAAGGACACCTACACCGTCAACGGCAAGACGCAGGAGATCCCCGAGGGCAAGTACATGCCCGACATGATGCACGACTTCCTCGTGGACTTCATCACCCGCCACAAGGACCGGCCGTTCTACGTCTACTACTCCATGTCGCACATGCACTCCAAGCTGGTGCGCACGCCGGACAGCGCCGGCGGCGCCGAAGGCGGCCCGGCCATCTACGCCGACAACATCGCATACATGGACAAGCTGGTCGGCAAGCTGGTGGACGAGCTGGACAAGCTCAAGCTCCGCGAGCGGACGATCATCATCTTCACGGGCGACAACGGCTCGGCCGGCGTGGGCGCGAACACCACCGTCGGCGGAAAGAAGATCTCCGGCCGCAAGGGCACGATGCTCGAAGGCGGCAGCCGGGTGCCTCTGGTCGTCTGCTGGCCGGGCATGACGCCTGCCGGCAAGGTCTCAAAGGACCTCATCGACTTCAGCGACTTCTACCCGACGCTGGCCGAGTTGGCCGGCGCGGAGCTGCCCAAGGGCGTCACCATCGACGGCCGGAGCTTCGCCCCGCAGCTCAAGGGCCTGGCCGGCAAGCCGCGCGAGTGGGTCTACGTAGAGCTCGAGGGCAAGCGATACGTCCGCTCCGACCGCTGGAAGCTCACGGGTGACGGCGAATTCTTCGACATGAAGGAGGCGCCGTACAAGGAAATCCCCGTCGCGGCCGACACGACCGACGCCGACGCGACGGCCGAACGCAAGCGGCTAAAAGAGGTGCTGGCGGGGCTTGTCGAAAAGGCGGGGGCGAAATCGTAAGCACATATTATATAACAACTTGCTAGGCACGAGCCTGCCCGTTTCTGCCCGATGCTGCCCAATGCTGCCCAATTCGGCCCAATCCAGCCCGATTCGGCCCGGTTGTTGCCCGGAAGCTTCCGCGGGCCGACTGTTCGGCGATGGCAGCGGAGGCATCGGAGCAAGGGAGCAAGGACGGGCCACCCGCAGGCGACAACCCCGTTCTCTATGCGATTGCCAAACACCGGCGCGCCGGCCGGCGAGCTCCGCCTTCGCGGAGCGCCGAGGGGCGCACGAGGCGTCCTTCTTCACTCACCTGGCCGGAGCGCGCTTTGGCGCGTTCTTCGGCGGTCCCCGAAGTCACAAGTCCATGGGATTCACGAAGAAGAGAACCTCGACAGTCCCGGGGCGTGACGGCGAACCGGAGCGCCTTTTGGCGACAAGCGGCGCTTGCTCGTAAATGCATCCCCATGCGGCGGAAGCAGTTGTGCGGTCCTCTTTCCGGCGCCAATCGGGCGCATCAGCAGCGCCCCAACGCCCAACCGGCAATTGGAAACCTGTAATCTGCCTTGGCGTTCGGCGCTTTTGGTCAGCGCCTGGGCTTGACGTCGCTGACGGTGCCTGGGGTTGACGTGGCCGACAGCGCCGAACGGCAAGCCATGACCGGCCTATGCAAGCCGCCGGGTGTCCGCTATACTGCCTCCCCATGCAGCGCGTGCGCGTGAAGATCGAGGGCCTTCGCGATCCGGCGACGGCCGTCAAGATTGCCCAGATGGGCGCGGACGCCGTCGGCATGGTCTTCGCGGAATCGCCGCGTTGGGTCTCGCCGGAGCAGGCGCGTGACATCGTCGCGGCGCTGCCGCCGTTCGTGGCGGCGGTGGGCGTGTTCGTCGACACCGACGCGGCAACCATCAACCGCGTCATCGAGCGGACGGGCATCGGCTTCGCGCAGCTCCACGGGCGAGAGCCGCCGGAGCTGGTCGGCGAGGTCCACGCGCCGTGCATCAAGGCGTTCAACGTGCGCGACGAAACCTGGCTGGCCGAGGTCCGCGCCTGGCTTGCGAGGCTGGACGAGCTTGGGCTGCGCTCGCGCCTGACGGCCGTGCTGCTGGACGCGTACAGCCCCAGGCTCGCGGGCGGCACCGGGCAGCGGTTCAGATGGGACCTCGTCGCGGATGCCCGCATCGCCGGGGCGATGAAGGCCCTGGACCCGATCATCCTGGCCGGCGGACTGGACGCATCGTGCGTCGAGACGGCCATACAGGCGGTCAAGCCGTGGGCGGTGGACGTGGCCAGCGGCGTGGAGAAGGCCCCCGGCGTCAAGGACCTCCGCAAGGTCGCCGACTTTATCCAGGCCACGCGCGAGGGCGACGAGCTCAAGAGCGAGTTCTGGGCGGGAAGATGAAGCGATTGCGGATTGTGGATTGCGGATTTTGGATTTTCACACTTGGGGGCCGGGCCAGGCACCGAGGAATCCGCAATCCGCAATCCGCAATCCGCAATTGGCCATCCGAGAGGAACATGCGAAGATGACTCCGCGGGATCGCGTCCTCCAAGCAGTCACCCACGTCGTTCCCGACAGGATTCCCATCGACTTCTGGGCGGTGCCGGAGGTGTACGGCCAGCTTCAGGAGGCCTGGGGCCTGGCGGACCTTGGCGCCGAGGCGGCAAGAGAGGCGGTGCTCAAGCGAGTCGGGGCGGACCTGCGGTACTTCAACGGGCCGGCGCTCCAGGGCCCGCCGGGCGGCGCACGGGACTTGCCGGCCGGCGTGACGATGGACCACTGGGGCGTCCTGCGCGAGTCGCGGACGGTGACGGGCAGGCGTCGCGACGGCACGGCCTGGACATGGACCTACAAGCACCTGCTGAAAAGCCCGCTGGCCGGCGCGACGAGCGTCGCCGAGATCGATCGCCACAACTGGCCGACGGCCGACCTGTGGGACTACTCGGGCGTGGCGGCCGCGTGCCGCGCCATCAAGGATGCGGGCTTCTGCGTCGTGGCCGGCGCCGACAGGCTCGACCGCACCGCGCAGCTCAAGCCGGCCATGTACATCCGCGGCACCGAGAACTTCATGGCCGACTTGGCGCTTGAGCCGGACATCGCCGAGGCCATCCTCACGCACATCAGCGACTACTACCTGGAGTACAACCGGCGGTTCTTTGAGGCCGCGGGCGGGACGATCGACATCTTCTTCATGGGCGACGACATGGGCACGCAGGCCTCAACGTGGGTCTCGCCCGAGATGTACCGCGGGTTCTTCAAGAAGCGATTCGAGGCGTACTGCGAACTGGCACACCGCCACGGGGCGAAGACCATGTACCACACCTGCGGCAACGTCGCCCCGCTGGTGGGCGAGTTCATCGACGCGGGCCTGGACATCCTCCAGTCGATCCAGCCGCAGGCGCTGGGCGAGCGGCTCGCGTGGCTCAAGCGCGAGTACGGCCGCCACCTGGCCTTCCAGGGCGGCATCGACATCCAGGGCGTCCTGCCCAACGGCACCCCGGCGGAGGTGGCCGCCCACGTCAAGAGCCGCGCGGAGGTCCTCGGCGAAGGCGGCGGGTACATATTCGGCACGGCACATAACATACTGCCGGACACGCCGACGGAGAACATCGACGCCCTGGTCAGGGCGTATCAGGAGTACGGGCGGTACTGATTGCGGATTGTGGATTGCGGATTGCGGATTCCCGAACAGGAGGACCATGGCGCCAAATCACCGTCTCTGGAAATCCGCAATCCACATTCCGCAATCCGCAATGTCTCCTACCACGTATACTCCACCGTATACGTCACCACGGTCTCGCCCTGCTTGTCATCCTTCATCGGCGGGACCTTCACGTCCCAGACCTCGTGGAAGGCGTCGAGCTTCTCGTGTTTCTCGTTGGATTCGGTGATCTTCCACTGGTTCCAGCGGTACATCGGCTCCTTGACGCGGACCGTGACCTCTTCTTTCTTGGAGTTCTTGATGGTGATCTTGAAGCTCTCCTCGACCCGCTTGCGGCCGGTGTCGGACTTGAAGTCGGTCTGCTTGCGCTCGCCGACTATGTCGAAGGCGTTGCCGATCATCAGCGAGAGCTTCTCGCCGCGCGCGGTGTGGTCGATCTGCTGCTCGCCGATGAACTCCATGGCCTTGTCGGCGGGGTCCTGCTTGAAGCACCGCACCTTGCCGGCCGGCAGCGGGATGCCCAGCTTGTTGGCCTCGGTGTTGGCGAACTCGATGAAGACGTTGACCTTCTTGTTGATGTTCTCGGTGCCGAACGTCGGCTCGACGTTGCGCGAGCCGTACCACCGCCAGCCCGGAATGGGGGTGTAGAGATACTTCTTCTCGACCTTAAGGCCGGTGGCGGGCTTGAACATCTCAAGCTGCTTGACCTCGTTGTCGGCCACGGTCGAGGGCCGCGGCAGGCTGTACATGTGGTACTCGAAGAACGCCTTCTCCTCCATGGGCATCTCCCCGCCGCCCTTTTCCGCGAACCCATACGCGGCCAGCCCCCTGGGCTGCGCCTGCTCGTGCCGCACGTCGCCGGCGATGAACTTTAGCAGCGCGTCCTTGTATGTCTTGCCGGAGTTGTTGGACACGCTCACCCAGCCCGACAGGTCGGCGGCGGTGTCGTTGTCCGTCAGGACGAGCACGTATTCCGCGTGCCAGGTGACGTTGTTTGTCTGATACGTCACCTCGGCAAGCTGCTTGCCGGGCTTTGTGGTATCGACCTTCCAGACCAGAGTCGGCTTGGTCAGGAGTCCTTCAGGCAGGGCCTTGAAGCGGATGTCCTGAACGTTGTCCGGGCGCTGGACCATGACCAGGCCGCCCTTGTCCTCCTTGAGGACGATCTGGTCGCCGTCGAAGCTCATCAGCGCGCCGGCGTACGTCTTGCCGCCGGTCTTGCAGACGACCTCGATGGGCTGGTCGATGTACTTCTGAAGGAGCTTGTCGGCCGAGACAAGGTCGAACTGGTAATTCTGCTCCAGGAGCTTGGCGGCCGGGTCGGTGAAGCTCTTGAAGTGGACGCTCGTGGCGTCGATGTCGCGGGCCACGTCGAGGAACTTGACGTCCACGCCCGGCGCGATGTCCATCATCCTGGTGTCGCGGACGACGGCGAAGTTGCCGTTGTACACGGTCAACGCCACGCCCTCCTTCGGCGCATCGGCCTTCTCCTGGGCCATCGCGGGCATGACAATCACCAGCACAGCAATCGCTACTACAATGTTCTTCATGTTTGCACTCCCTTCTCTTGGGTCCTGGTTCTCTTGTTTTTCAATCTGCAATCCGCAATCGACAATCTGCAATCACTCGTCGGGCGCCATCAGCCCGCCCCCCTGGCGGTCGTTGCCCCTGTACGTGAAATCGACCTGGACGGCCGCCCCCGCCGCCAGCGGCAGCTCGACCTCCGCCCAGCCGACCTCGCGCTTGTGCCAGGGGATGCTCTTCGCGGGCTTGGCCGGCTTGCCGTCGGGCGTCAGCTCCGTCGCTGTGACCGTCATCTCGCTCACGGTGATCGGATAATGGATGACGGCCGTCACGTTTACGCCGTAATCCTTGGCGTTTCGCAGCGCGTACCGGCCGGACAGGCCGTACGCCGGGCCGCTGCGGGTGTAGTTGGTCTGCTTGTACGAGCAGGCGATGTCGAACGCGAAGCCCCACGGCAGCCGGAGCTTCTCGCCCTTGGGCGTGTGGTCGATCTCGGTGTTGGCGACGAAGGTGTCGACGCCCTCGGGGTCCGGCGCGTACAGCCGCACCATGCCCTTCGGCAGCGCCTTGCCAAGGTGATTGGTCTCGGTGTTGGCAAGCTCGCTGACGACGCGGGCGGCCGTGCCGTTGACATTGGGGTCGTAGATGTACGTGCGGCGCATCGCAAGGCCGTCGCCGCTGACCAGCTCGATCTGCTTGACCTCGCGGTCGGCGATGGTCGTCGGCCTTCCGAGCGTGTACAGGTGGTACTCGAAGAAGGACTTCTCCTGGAACTGCTCCGCCTGCTTCTTGTCCGCCTCATCCCTCAACTCCTTGAGCTCCTTCTCAAGCCACCTGGTCCGGTCCGGCTTGATGAGGTTGACATCGCCCGCGAGCAGTTTCAGCGTCGCGTCCTGGTAGGTCACGCCGGAGTGGTTGGCGACGGTGGCGTAGCCCACCAGGTCCGCGGAGTCGAAGATTGCGGATTGCGGACCAACGGTCCTTTCGGGATTGCGGATTGCGGATTTTCTTGTGGAAGAACCCGGATCGCCGCCGCCTGTTCCTTCTTGCGTCTTGCCTTCTGCCTCCTGCCTTTCGCCTCTTGCCTTCTCTTTTCCGCCCACGCGGAGCTTGAGCACGTAGTCGGCCCGCCACTTCAGCCCGTAGGTCATGTACGCGACCTCGAACTGCTGCCTGGCGGCGGCCGCGTTCTTGAGGTCCCACACGAGGGTCGGCTTGCTCAGCAGCCCATCGGGGAGCTTCTCGAAGGAGATCATGTTGATCTCCTTTCGCGCGATTGTCTGCGGCCCCGACTTGCCTGCCGGCTGGACTCCGCCGGACCTGGCTTTGACATCCATGGGCTGGATGACCAGCGAGTTCTCGTCAAAGCTAAGGAGATTGCCCACGACGGCTTGCTGGTCCTTGTAAGTTACGGCGATCTGCCTGTCGACGTACTTGTGCAGTATCGCCCAGGCCGTGGCGAGGTCGTACTGATAGTTCTGCTCCAGGATGGTCATGCCCTCGGGGTCGTCGAGGCTGCGGAGGCGGACGGTGTCGGGCAGGATGGCCTTTGGCACATCCGTGAACTTGACCTGGTTTGTCCCCTTGGCCAGGTTGAAGGCGACTCGCTGGTCGCGGACGAGGGCCAGGCCGGGCCAGCCCTGGATGGGCCCGTACCCGGACAAGGACTGCCCATAGGCGAGCTGCACGTCCATCTGCGGAGCGTAGGTCTGCTGCTTTGCCTGCTGATCCATCTGCATAGTGCCGTAATCCGGCCAGTCGGGTGGCTGGGAGAGGATGGTCAGCGCGACGTTCATCTTCTTGATCTCGACCGGGCCGGCGACCGCGGGCGACGTGATCTCCACCGGCGGAAGGAAGCGGGCGATGGCGATGGCCAGGAGGACCGCGGCCGCGACTGCGGCCGTCCAGAAGGCGAGTCGGCGCGCGCCGAAGTAACGTGGCATGGGCGTCTCGCCCCCGCGTTCCAGAGCAGCATCCGCCGGCAGGATGCCGGCGGCACGCACGGGCGAGACGCCCATGCCACCGGCCGGCTCGCCTGCTCGGTACTGGCGCAGGGCGGCCCGCGCGCGCCGGAACTGCTCCAGCTCAAGCCGGCAGGCCTGGCATGTCCCGACGTGGGCCATGACCGCGGCCTCGCCGGGTGAGTCAAGCTCGCCGTACACCAGCTCGACAAGTTGTTCTCGTGCCTGTTCGCAGTTCATCCGAACGCTCCATCTGACGCAGGGACCGTCTCAACGCAGAGGGCGCAGAGACCGCGGAGATTCGCCTTTGTTTTCTCTCTCATACCTTCTCTTCCTCTGCGTCCTCTGCGTGCTCCGCGTTGAGTCTTGGAATCCTCTCTAACCGACCGACGCCCTCAGGCGTCCATGTGCTCCGCGAGCGGCCGGAGCTCCTCGGCCAGCTTCAGCAGGGCGTACCGGGCGCGGCTCTTGGCCGTCGCGGCCGGGATGCCCAGCATCGAGGCTATCTGGCTGAATGTCAGGCCCTCCGACTCCCGCAGGGCCAGCACCTCCCGCTGCTCCTCCGGCAGGCGGCCCAGCGCGGCCCGCACGGCCGTCGCGACCTCGCCGCGCCATAGCCCAGCGTAAGGAGCGTCGGTTCGGGCGGGGGTGGCTTGATCGTCGATCATCGTCTGTTCCTGCGGCTGCGACTTCTTCCTTCTGAGGCGATCCAGCCAGTGGTTGCGGGCGATGGAAAAGATCCACGTCCGCGCATTGGCTCGGCCGTCGAAGCTCTCTCGCCTGGTCCAGGCCCGGAGGAGGGCCTCCTGGGCCATGTCCTCGGCCTGGTCCCAGTCGCCGCACATGCCGAAGAGGAATCGCCTCACGGCCGGGCCGCACTCGGCCAGCTCGGCGCGCAGATCGCCCTGCGGGTCGGCAAGCACGCCGACGCCGATGGAGCGGCCGTCGTCAGGCCGGCCGCCCGCCGATGCGCTCTTGGCATCGCTGCTGGTCAAAGGCCTTCCATACGCTGCGACTGGGAACCCAATGCTGCCGTCGCCATCTTAGACGCGGGCTATGAACATTGGATTTGAGGGAAGCACGATTTTCTTCCGCGCCGGGACGAGTGGCACTTTATCATTGCTTATTGAATATTGAATATTGAATATTGAATGACGAATGTCGAAGTCGCTCCGCAAGTTCTGACGAACAACCAAGAGGAGATGTGTATGCCCGCAGTGAAGAACGGAAAGCCCAAGACCAGCAACCGCGCCAGCGCCTCCGCCCCCACGACGGCCTGCAACTTCAAGGTCCGCGACATCGGCCTGGCGGAGATGGGCCGCAAGGCCATCGAGATGGCGGAGCACGAGATGCCCGGCCTGATGGCCACGCGCGCCAAGTATGGGCCTTCCAAGCCCCTTGCGGGCGCGCGGATCACCGGCAGCCTGCACATGACCGTCGAGACGGCCGTGCTCATCGAAACGCTGCGCGAGCTGGGCGCCGATGTCCGCTGGGCGTCGTGCAATATCTTCAGCACTCAGGACCACGCGGCCGCCGCCATCGCCAAGGCGGGCGTGAGCGTCTACGCCTGGAAGGCCGAGACGCTGGAGGAGTACTGGTGGTGTACGAAGATGGCCCTGACCTTCCCCGGCGGCAAGGGGCCGCAGCTCGTCGTCGATGACGGCGGCGACGCCACGCTGCTCATCCACCGCGGCTACGCGGCCGAGAACGACGCCTCCATCCTCGACGTGCCCACCGACAACAAGGAGCTGGCGATCATCAACGACCTGCTGCGGGCGACGCTCAAGAGCGAGCCGGGCTTCTGGCACAACGTCGTCAAGGACTGGAAGGGCGTCTCCGAGGAGACGACCACCGGCGTCCACCGCCTCTACCAGATGCGGGAGCGGGGCGAACTGCTCGTGCCGGCCATCAACGTCAACGACAGCGTCACCAAGAGCAAGTTCGACAACCTCTACGGCTGCCGCGAGAGCCTCGTCGACGGCATCAAGCGGGCGACGGATGTGATGATCGCGGGCAAGGTCGCGGTGGTCTGCGGCTACGGCGACGTGGGCAAGGGCTCCGCACAGGCACTGGCCGCCCTCAAGGCCCGCGTGATGGTGACCGAGATCGACCCGATCTGCGCCCTCCAGGCGGCGATGGCCGGGTACACGGTCACCACCGTCGAGGACGCCCTGCCCTACGGCGACATCTACGTCACCTGCACGGGCAACTGCGACATCATCACGGCCGAGCACATCTCGAAGATGAAGGACCAGGCGATCATCTGCAACATCGGGCACTTCGACAACGAGATACAGGTCGGGCGGCTCAACGATTGGCCGGGCGTCAAGAAGATCAACATCAAGCCGCAGGTGGACAAGTACGTCTTCCCCGATGGGCACTGCGTGTACCTGCTGGCGGAGGGGCGGCTGGTGAACCTGGGCTGCGCGACGGGCCACCCGAGCTTCGTGATGAGCAACTCGTTCACCAACCAGACGCTCGCCCAGATTTCCCTGTGGACCGAGAAGCGGCCCATCGGCGTCTACACGCTTCCCAAGAAGCTCGACGAGGAGGTCGCCCGCCTGCACCTGGCTCGCGTCGGCGCCAAGCTGACGAAGCTCTCGAAGAAGCAGGCCGACTACATCGGCGTGCCCGTCGAAGGGCCGTTCAAGCCGGAGCACTACAAGTATTGACGATTGACGATTGCCGATTGATGATTGCGAGTCGAGCATTCGGAACGGACGCAAGCATGGGCGAGCCATCGGACGACATCCAGGGACGTCCCGAGAGTCGCACCGGGCAAGAGGACTTGATCGATGCTCTTGCCGAGGTTGGGCAAAGCGCACGAATTGTCCGGACTCCGGATCGCGAGTTGCTCTGATCCCTGGTCCTCTTTCTTGTTGCCCTATTGGTGTCCTCGCTGGCAGCGCCGGATTGGGAGGAGTCGGTTTTAATCGCTAAGCCATTTGGCGCCTTCTCGGCCGGCTTCGCCATATCGGCAATCCGGCGACGGGTGGCGGGACGCACGATCGCCTGGGTGGAGCTAGTCCTAATTCTGGCCAGCATCTCATGGATCTGCTTCCAGGCATTGCGGACGGCGGAGCAGAGGACTTGGATACTGACATATTGGAGGCGGTGCTTCGGTTTGATTTGACGGTGCAGATGGGGAGGTGAGATGCCATTTTGCCGCGGACATGATAGGATGTAGGCGTAGAGGACGACCATGGCAAAGAAATACACAGTAAGCGATGGCAAGATGGTGCTGATCCTTGAGGAAGCGCAGGAAGGGGGGTTCGTCGTGACTTCCCCGCTTGATCCCGAGTTAATCACTGAGGCGGAAAGCGTTGCGGAGGCATTTGAGAACGCGCACGACGCACTGAAGGCCCTGCGCAAGTCGCGCTCCAAGTTGTTCAGTAAGACTCTGAGCCAGGTGGGATAGCATCTTGAACCGGCGAGCGTTTGAGAAACACTTGCGTTCCTGCGGGTGCTTCTTCGCCCACCACGGGAGCAGACACGATATCTGGCTCAATCCGAGAACCATGGCTCAGGCGCCAGTCCAACGCCATAGCGAGCTTAAGCGCGGCACGGTTCGTGGCATCTGCAGAGTTCTTGGCATTCCCGCACCTCCTGGATTCTGAGGATGGCCGACCCAAGCGAACCGCTCAAGACGCCGCTGTACGACAAGCACGTCGCCATGGAGGCGAAGATGGCGGATGTGGCGGGGTGGCTCATGCCGCTTTCGTATCAGGGCGTGCTGGATGAGGTTCGGGAGGTGCGCCAGCGCGCGGGAGTCTTCGACGCGTGCTGCATGGGCCGCATTCGCGTCCGCGGCGATGGGGCGCTGACGCTGCTTGAGCGGGCCTGCACGCATGATGTGGCCCATCAGGAGGACGACACGGCCATCGAGACGCTGCTGCTCAACGAGCGCGGCGGGATCATTGACCTTTGCCGCCTGGTGCGCCTGGAGAGCTTCTGGGTGGTCGTCACAAGCGCGCTCAACCGCGAGAAGGTGCTGGCGCACTTGCAGGCCCTGGCCGCGGAACTTGGCGGCGCGGCGAAGGTCGATGACCAGACGCAGAAGACGGGCATGGTGGCCGTCATCGGCCCGGCGGCCGGCGGCATACTCGACAAGGTCCTGCCCGAGCGGGTCTCGCAACTGCCCCCGACGGCCGCGCGTCTCGGCTCGTTCATGCTGGCCAACTACATCGTCATGCGGGCCGCCCGCGCGGGGCTGTGGGAACTGGATGTGGTGCTGCCCAACCTGTTCATGGGCCAGGCCTGGCGGTTCATCACGCAGAAGGCCGGCGAGAGCTCCATCAGGCCCGCCGGCATGGCCGCCCTCGACGTGCTGCGGATCGAGGCCGGACAGTGCGCCTACGGCCATGAGATCAACGAGACCATCGACCCGTTCACGGCCGGGCTTGGCGATCTGGTCGCGATGAACCACGACTTCGTCGGAGCGGATGCGGTCAACCCCTTATCTGAACGGACCGCCGCACGACAGAGAGTTGGAATCATCCTCGACCCGGTCGGCGGGTTGTCCCAGGACCAAACCATCGACCAGGCCAACAGCGCCGAACGGCAAGCCAGTGCCGATGCTCAGGCAGATAACGATGCTGGCTTGCCGTTAGGCGCTGTTGGCTCGACCATCATACCGCGCCAAGGAGCAGTTGTCTTGCGAAGCGATGGGACAGAGGCAGGTGTCCTCACTAGCGGCACATTCAGCCCGACACTCGACCGGGCAATCGCCATGGCCTACGTCGCATCAGATGCAGCCGTGCCGGACACGCGCATAGTCGTTCTAGAGGGCGACGCAAGGATGCCCGGCAAGATAGCCGCTCTCCCATTCGTCCCCGTCAATTCCTGACTCCAAAAGGACATTCCCAGTCCGCGCCGCCTCCGCCGTTCAATCTGCAATCTGCAATCTGCAATCCACAATCTACAATCACTGCGTCGCCCATCCGCCATCGACCGACAGCGCCGCGCCCGTGACGAACGATGCGGCCGGCGACGCCAGGAACACCACCGGCGCGTGGATCTCCGACATCTCGCCCCACCGCCTCATCGGCACAAGGTCCAGCAGGGCCTTGGCCTTTGCCGGCTCGGCAAGCAGCGGCTTGTTGATCTCCGTGGCGAACGGGCCGGGGCACAGGCAGTTGACCGTCACGCCGGTGCCCGCCAGCTCGACCGCCAGCGCCCGCGTGATGCCCAGCACGGCCGCCTTCGAGGCGCAGTAGATCACCCGGCCGGCCAGGCCGATCAGGCTCAGCGCCGAGCCGACGTTGATGATTCGCCCGAACTTCGCCTTGACCATCCGCGGCGCGGCCGCCCGGCAGCAGTTCATCACGCCCGTCACATTGATCTGCTGCACCGCCTGCCAGTCCTCATCGCGGATCGACTCGATGGGCGAGCGGATGTTGATGCCCGCGTTGTTGACCAGTATGTCCAGCCGGCCGAACTGCTTGACGGCCGTCGCGACGGTCGCCTCGACACTCTTTGGGTCAGTCACGTCCAGCCGCAGGGGGACGATCTGCGAACACCCCTCCGGGGCGCGGGCCGTCGCCGCCGCGCGGCGGACATCCTCGGCCGCCCGCTCGATGTCCTTTGGCGTGCGGCTGCCGATGACGACGCTCGCGCCGGCCGTCGCCAGAGCGATGGCCATCTCCTTGCCAAGGCCGCGAGAAGCGCCCGTCACAAGAGCAACGCGATTGGTCAGGTCGAACAGGTTGGCCATATTCCGCAATCCACAATCTGCAATCTGCAATCGACAATCACCCGCCTCCGCTTCCGCCTCCACCGCCGGATGGCTTCTTGCCGCCGCCCTTCTTGCCCCCGGAGGTCTGCTGGACGACGAACCCGATGACCGCCGGCACCACGAACAGCAGCGGCAGCAGGAGCGGATTGGTTCTCAGTGCGTTGCTCACGCCGCTGGAGCACCATTCCTGCTTCAGCAGTATCCCCAGCGCGCCCGACACTGACATTATCGCCCCCTGGAGGGTCGTGAAGGCGATGATGGTCGCGCGGAAGATGATGAACCCCAGCAGGCCCAGCGTTATCAGGCCCACCAGAGCGCCCACCCACGCGTACTTGTCCATGGTTGAGTTGGCCGCCCTGGTGATGAAGTTCCAGACGCCGTAGCCCAGAACGGATCCCGCCAGCGCGCCCATGATGCTGACCGCGTACTTCATCAGCGGCCATGACAGCGCCCCAAGCAGCAGCGCCCCCGCGATGCCGCCGTAGATCGGCATGTTGCCGCCGGCCTTGCCTCCCGCCCACGCGCCCACCAGCGCGCCGAGTATGGCCGCGTTCACCACGACCAGCACCTTGAACACCTTCCAGCCGTACAGCAGGTATACCAGCCCGCAGGCCAGGAAGAGGATGGCCTGGAGGTAGCCCATCGTGGCCGTCAGGTGATTGAGGAACTCATCCTGGCTGGGCATCTGGAACTGGCCGAGCCTCGCCGCCAGGTCGGAGGCGGATCCGCCTCCCGGCGGCAGCGTCGGCGGCGTGTCGGCAAGCATGAGCAGGCTCCTTCCTGTGCTAAGTGCGTCCGTGGCGGACGGTCAGGCCTTCTTCTGGCCTGGGATGTAGGCCCTGTCCTCGTCCTTCTTCTTGGGCGGGGTGGCCTCCTCGCGTTTCTTGGCGGCCTCGCGCTGGGCGGCCAGCTCTCCGTGGCCCTGGTAGACCCAGCCGATGATCGCAAGCACTACCGCCACGCCGGTGGGGATGAGGAATCGCCACCAGTCCTCGGGCCACAGCGACGGGCGGACGTTGATGGCCGCAAGCCACAGGGCGGCCGTCATCAGCACGCCGCCCAGGATCGAGGAACTGAAGATGGCGGCGGTCTTCGGCCGCATCAGCGCGATCAGCAGCGGAAGCAGGCCTGCCGGGACCGTGATGATCATCAGCGTGCCGAGGTTAGCCTCGCGGACCTTGTCAAAGGCCTCCAGCGAGAACGTCCCGAATGCGGCCAGCCAGGCGACGAACGTGTTCACGTCCTCGGGCAGCTTGAACTCCGGCACGTTCTTGGCCTCGTAGACGCCCAGGTAGTGGGATACGATGAGCGCCAGCGCCAGCGACTCGAAGAGCCCGGCCGCGAAGAGCGCCCAAATCGGCCTTGCCAGGACCAGGCCCAGCGCGCAGGCGGTGATCCCCAGTGCGACCTGGCCGACCATCGGCGGGGCCTTCAGCAGCACCGCCAGCGGGCCGCCCAGCATCACGCCCGCGCCCGCGGCCGCCAGCGCCAGCACCACCCGGCCCAGCGTCCTGCCCCACAACAGGAGCACCAGCGCCACCACGGCCGCCCCCGCGCAGGCGCCGTAGAGGATGAACCCGCTGACCTCCTGGGGCATCTGCGGCATCGGCGGCGTTGGTATGGCTGTCATGGTTGGACATCCTTGTCTGCACGAAGCAAGAACTCGTCGAAATGTCTGATGTCTAATTTCTGATGTCTAACCTGCTGCACAGGAATCAGACATTAGACATTGGGCATTAGACATTTCACGTCAACGCTTCAGTCGAAGCGATGCTAGCTCTCTATTGGCCATCTCCAGCCTGCGCGGATCGGAGAGCTTCTGGGCCGCCTGCTCCAGAAGCTGCCGCGCGCGGTCGTATTGGTGCAGATATCGGCTATAAATGATTCCGAGCATCAGGAGGATATCGGCCACGTCCTCGTGCATCTGGCCGTAATGCCTCAGGAACCGCTCGTAGGCGTCGGCGGCCGCCGGGTACTTCTCGGCCAGCATGAGCTGGTTCGCCACGTCGCGCTGCTGCTGCCGCGACAGGACGGCGTCCTCGGCTATCTGGACTAGCTGAAGGTACTTCTCGGCCGCGCCGGCCAGGTCGCCGCGGGCGATCGTCTCCGATATGTCGCGGCGGAGCTCCAGCTCGCGGGCCTCGTTGGTGTTGGGAACTGTGCTCTGAACGGTGCGGACGTTGACCCACTGGCTGGGAGGCTTCTGGCCCACCGGCCGCACGAAGCCGAACGGGTCGTAGCCCTGCGCCACCATCTGGCGGTAGCGGGTGCGGCGGCGCCACGTGCGGACCAGGTTCAGCAGGTCGAACGGGTCGCGCGGCAGCGCCTTGATGGCCAGCAGCAGCACGGCCACGCCTATCCCGAAGGCGTAGCCGGCGGAGTGAGCCGAATACGCCACGCCGCCGCCCCCGCCGCCCAGCGTATGGGCAAGGTTGAAGATGACTTGGACGAGCACGAAGTACAGGCTCGACACGTCGAAGGGCACGAAGATCCATATCAGCAGCACCAGCAGCGTCACGCGGGCGCGGGGCAGGAGCACCAGGTATGCCCCGGTTACCGCGCAGATTGCGCCGGAGGCCCCCAGCACGGGACCGGCCCCGCCGAGAACGATGTATCCCACGCCGGCCAGCACGCCCCCGGCCAGGTAGAAGGCCAGGTAGCCCACGTGCCCGAACCGGTCGTTCATCGGGTTGCCGAACACCCACAGGAAGAGCATGTTCCCCAGCAGGTGTACCCAGCTTGCGTGGAGGAACATGCATGTGAAGAACTGCTCCAGCGTCGGCGCATCGGGCTGGAGGAGCCACGCCGCGATGCGGCGCTCGTTGTGGGCGCTCAGCCCGTTGTACCCAAGCAGGAAGATGCCGGCGTTGGCGGCGATTATGGCGTAGTTCACCCACGGCGGGTGGGACATCCGGTAGTCGGTGCGGACCGGGATAATCATCGTGCGGACATTCTATCCGTGCATCGCGTCAGGGGGAACAAATCCGTGAAATCCGTGTTCCATCGCCCGCGCGGCCGGAAGACCTCATGTCTTCGACCCGATCACGCGGACGTAGAGCTTGCTCCCTGACGGGCGGGACGCCGAGGTCAACGTGTAGGTGATGGTGAAATCGACCCAGTCGGGCCTCTTGCCCGGCTCGCTGGGCCGCAGGTCGGAGACGCCCTTGGCCAGCTCGCCCTTCACGGTGGCGATGTACAAGCCGTCATCCGTGAAGAGGTCCGCGTAGACCTCCATCTGGCCCAACTGGTACGGCGTGGTGTTCTTGATCTTGCCGGAGACGTTGAAGGTCTTGCCGTCCTCGCTCATGGTCCCGCCGAAGTCATCCCTGGGCAGGTCGAAGCCGATCCGATCATCCTGCGTCATTACATTGGTCACTTTGATGGTCAGGGGGATCTTCTTGGCCTCTTCGGCAGTGTACCCATCGTAGGCGACCGAGAACCCCGTTACGCCGTTGGGGGCGAGGTTCTGGCACGTGACCGGCTGGCCGATCGGGACGATCTGCCGGGCGCTCGGTTCCCAGTATCGCAGCGTGATGACCAGGGCCGAGACGGGGCACGTGTACTTGTTCCTCACGGTGCCGACGAAGTAACCGCGATCGCTGCCCAATTCGGAGACCGGCTCCTGGTTTAGCTCGACGAAGATCTTGCTGTCGCCTTCGTACTTGGGCAGGCCCGGATCGGCCGGCGTGGGCGTCGGCCCGCCTGCGGCAGTCGGCCGTGGCACGGCGCCTGTCGGCAGCGGGGCGGGTGTCGCAGTGCGGCCCTCTTTGGCGGCCAGGACCTCCTCCCGGAGACGGGCCGCTTCCTGCCTCGTGACCCACCTGTCAACCAGTACGGTCTTGCCATCGGCATCGGTCAGGATCACGTGCTCGTGGCCGAGCAGCCAGACCAGGCCGATGACGACGCCGAGGATGACGACCAGGCCGACGATGGCGATGACGGCCTGGGCCATCGAGCGCTTGGGCTTGGTGGGCGCGTAGGCGCGGTGCTGGCCGCCGAGACTCGCGCCAAGCGCGTCGATGGGCGCCGCGGGCGCCGGGGCGGGCGCCAGCGGCCGCGGTGCTGGGGCTGGCGTTGAGGCGCCGGCCGGCCGCGCAACGGGCGGCGGTGCGTATGGCGGCTGTTCCGCGAAGGGGATCGGCCCGCCGGCCGGTTCGGATGGCTGCGCGGCGCGCGGTGCGGCCTGCACAGGCGCTCTCGGCGGCGGGGCGGCAGGTTCGGGCACTTCCTGGCTGGTGCCGACGAACACCTGTCCGCAACTGCGGCACTTGAGCCGGGCGTTCTGGACCGCACGGTCCATCCGCAGAGTCTTGCCGCACTTGGGGCACTTGATCGTGTGCATACACACTGATTGTAGATTGTGGATCGCAGATTGTAAATCGCTCCTGACGGGAGGTCTTACGTCGGCCGGAGGCGCGCCAGTCTCAATTTGCAATCTGCAATCCGCAATCTACAATCTCCCGCCTAAGACCCCGCTGATGTTCAGCCCTCGTCGGGACTGCGAAGAAGGATCGTTCGATGTGTATTTTGAGTTGGTCGCTCCTGCCGCCGGAGATTCAGCAGAACCTGGTGCTGTTCCTGGTCGTCGGGTCGATTTCGGCGGGGCTTTCGACGATGGCCAAGGCCGGCTTCGGCGGCGGCGTGGGCATGCTTTCGACGCCGCTGATGGTCATGGCCATCGGCGACAGCAGGATGGCCCTGGGCATCATGCTGCCGATGCTGGTGGTCAGCGACTACGTCATCGTCGTGCAGTGGTGGCGGCAGTGGAACACGAAGGCGGCCATGTCGCTGCTGCCCGGGGCGATCATCGGCCTCGTGCTCGGCTGGATCACGCTGGCCTATGTCTTGGGGGTCACCGGCGGAGACAATCATGCCGCCGCTTCAGCGCCCGGACGTCCTCCCGTCCTCCGGTCCTCCTCTGCTCCCTTCCTCCCGTCCTCCCTTCCTCCTGTCCTGACCTCCACGGAGACCGGAGGAGGGGAGGAGGGGAGGAAGGGAGGACAGGAGGCGTCCATGCCGGCGTCCGCCGGCGCGCCCGCTCAGAACCGCCCGGCCGGCGCCGCCAGCGCCAAGGACGTCACCAACGCCTGGATGATGCTGGCCATCGGGCTGATCGCGCTGGGTTTCGTCGTGCTGCACGTGGTGCGGTCGATGCGGAAGGACCAGTTCCACTTCCGGCCGGTGCTGTGGCAGGCGACGGCCGTCGGCACGGCCGCGGGCTTCACCTCCACGCTGGCGCACGCCGCCGGGCCGATTGTGACCATGTACCTGTTGCCGCAGGGCATGTCCAAGTCGCGGTTCGTCGCGACCACGGCACTCTACTACTGGATTGGCAACCAGCTAAAGCTGCTGCCGTACTGGCAGCTTGGCATGATCGACGCTCACACGCTGGGGGCCAACCTCGTGCTGCTGCCGGCCGTCGTGGTCGGGGCCGTGCTGGGCGTGTACCTGCACCGCCGGCTTGGCGAGAAGAACTTCAGCCGCACCGTCTACTTCCTGCTGGCCCTTGCCGGTGTTGACCTGATCTGGCACGGCGCGGCGAAGCTGTGGTGATAATCCGTGTTCTCACTTCCCCGTCATCTGTCCAAACTCCACGAACGCCCTGCACGCGATGTCCTGCACATCCGGCGTCAGCCCGATTGCCTGGTTGCCCTCGTAGTAGCCCGCCACGAAACCGCCGCCGTGCGAGCCAAGGTGCTCGACCAGCAAGCGGGCGTCTTCGCGGATGAGGTTCGGGTCGCGGGTCTGGAGCGTCGTCTGAATGTCAACGGGGCACCAGAACGTCACCTTGCCGCCGAACTGCCGGCCGAGCAGCTCGATCCCGTGCAGGCGCGGCTGGTCGAACTGGAGCAGGTCCACGCCGCAGGCGATCAGGTCGCCGATGATGTCGGTCATCTTGCCGCAGGAGTGCATGAACACGAAAAGGCCCCGCTCGTGCGCCCGCCCGCAGAGCGCCTCGAACTCCGGCCGGAACACCGCCCGCCACATGGCCGGTGAGATCATCAGCCGGTCCTGCGTGCCCCAGTCCTCGCCGAACATGATCGCGTCCGCGCCGGCCTCCGCCAGGCGGTCGATGGTCACAAGAAGCTGCTGGCGGACCATCGCGTTGAGCCGCGCGATCTTCTCCGGCTCCAGCGCCAGGTCGCACAGGTAGTGCTCCAGCTTGCGTATGTAGCGGGCCACGTTGAACGTCAGCCCGAACATCCCGCCCACCCGGAACTTGTCGCCCGCCGCGGCGAAGACCTCGGCCGCCTTGGCGTAGTCCTCCTTGCGCCCGCAGTCGGGCGGCCGGTAGCCCTCAAGCTGCGACCAGTCGGTGATCGCGCCCTGTACGACCTCGCCCTTGTCGTAGTCGGTCAGGCTGGCCCACGTGTTGCCCCACTCGTCGATCCACCGCGCGTGCTCGTTGCCCCGCGGCTCAAGCTCCGTCCGCTTCCAGCCGACGCGCTGGCGGCTCCCCCAGACGATGTCGTGCGGGTACGGATCGGGCAGCACCATCCCGATTCGCGGCGGGTGCTCGAACCGCAGCACGGCCTTCATTATCTCGCGCGGCGTCATGGCCCGGTCCCCTGGCCGTAGTCGATCTCGTCGATGATCCAGTCGGCCTTGGGCTTGATCCAGTGCAGCTTCCACGTGACCGGCCCGCTCATGCCCTTGTACTCGCCGGCGGCGAACTCGATCCGCGTCACGGCCAGCATCGTCGCCCGCCGGCCGGTGACCTCGACCTTCAGGCTGACGAAAGTCACCGACTTCACCGGGTGGTCGCGCAGCATCGCCTTGCCGGCGTCCATCACCACGTCGCGCGCGGGCGCGGCCGGGATGCCGATCGTCCGCGCGACCCACGGGGCCGTGATGCGGTCGTTGAGGTACTGCGCCACGGCATCGATGTCGTTCTTCTCGACATCCGCGGCAATTTGGCGCGTGACGGCCGTGATGCGCTCGCGGTCCGTCACCACCAGCCGCTCCACCCCAAAGACTATCACCGCCAGCGCCGGCGGGACCAGCAGCGCCAGCGCCCACCGCCGCGTCCGCCGCTCGTGCCACACCGCCGCCAGCACGATCTCGGCCACCGCCAGCGCGATGTACACGTAGGTCGGATCCTCGAAGAACGTCTCCCTCAGCGATTCCATGGAGACGATTGTATGTTGCCGGGCCGGGAATGCAATTTCGAGACTGCGCGACTCGCCCCAATGCGCAAATCCGAAATCCTAAGCACGAAATCCGAGACAATTTCCCATTGGACCAAATCCCAATTTCACAAAGGCCGACAACGCCGTCCGATTCCGCCGCAAGCTCAGCGCAGAGCAGCTTGACCAAGTCGTTTGAGACATTCGGTCATTCGTGCTTGGGACTTGTTTCGGATTTCGGGTTGCGTGCTTCGGATTTCGTCCCTGCGAAGGGCCGTGGGCTCGGTCCCTCGCCTAGTCGTGTCCGCCATCCGTCTAAAGTTGCCGACCGGAAGCTGGCGATAAGAAGTCAGCACCATGGCAAAGTCCCCGAACCCGGCGAAGCCCAGACTTGTCCGCCTCTCGGAGGCGGCGCTGCTGGCGGATGTGAGCACCAGCACGCTGGAATACTACATCATGATCGGCCTGGTGCGGCCGATCCGCCCGCCCGGCAAGCGAGCGCGGTTCTTCGACGCCAGGCTCATCGAGCGCATTCGCCTCATCCGCAGGCTAAACCGCAGCGGCTACACGCTGGGCGACATCCGCCAGACCTGGCTGAGGCGGCGGTAGCTCAGTCGTTCAGGTCCTCGGGCCAGATGTCGTGCTCGACCTTCAGCCCAAGCGACCCGGCCTCGTAGGCGAACGGTTCGGGGTCTTTGAGCGTGCCGACGGCCTTGACGCGGTTGTTCCTGTCCAGCAGGAACAGCGAGCCGGGGGCGGGCCGGCCGAAGGCGTTCCAGGCTACCTGCCCGCTGTCGATGAGCATCTTCATCATCCGCGGCGGCTTGCACTGGGCGGAGGCGGGCATGCCCGTCTCCGAAATCTGCACGACGGTGATGGGCATGCTCTCAAACCGCGCCGCCAGGCGCACGACGCCCGGGTCCAGCCAGCACGGGTCGTCCTCCGGCGTGCCGACGAACGCCACTATCGCCACCGACGCGCGGTTTCTCGTCAGGCTCACCTGCCGGCCCTTGGCCGATTCGTACATGATGTCCGGCGCGACGGAGCCCACCGCCAGCGGCCCTCCTGCGACGGGCGTCCCTGCCACAACGCCGGCGGCCCCATACTCGCGGGGCGTCGCGGCCACCCGCGGCAGGCCGGCCGACGTAATCACGCCCGTGTTCTCATTGCACGCCGCTACCAGGAACCCCAGCGAGGCCAGAACGGCCCCGGTACTTACTCTGGCAAGCATATCGTTCTCCTTCCGTCAAGGAAGCCAGCTCGTCCGCTCACGGAATTCTATGCGCGGACGCAGTGCCGGGAAGGCGGTCAGGCGTGCAGCTCAGTCCTCCAAAACAGCCAGGATGTCGGCCGGAGCGGTCGCGGGCTGCGAGGCCGGCATCGTCGCCGGCGCGCTGGGCGGCTGTTTGAGCGTCTCGATGTCCGTCCCGGCCAGCGCCTCCAGCTCGGCCAGGCGCTTCTCCCGCTCGATGCGGACCTGCGCCGTCGTCAGCAGCACGTTCAGCAGCGTCCGCTGGCTGTCGATCAGGTCCGAGTAGCCCACCTTGCCGGCCGCGTACGACGCGCGTGAGCCGTTCATCGCCTGCTCCGCCAGCGACAGGATCGTTCCCTGGTACAGGGCCGCCTGCCGCTCGGCGTTTCGCATGAGGACCAGCGCCGTCACGAAGCTAGCCGCGCGGTCGCGGCCGGTCTGGCGGCTGGTCGCCAGCGACGTCCGCAGCAGGGCCTGCGACTCGGCGATCGCGCCCTCGATGCCGGGAATGTTCGTCGGGAGCATCGCCGCCACCCCCACGATCTGCGAAAGCGAACCTGTGAAGCCGATGCTGGGATTGATGTCCGGGACGTAGCGCAGGCGCGCCAGCTCGATCGCATCCGTCCGGCCGCGGACCTGCGCCGCCAGGGCCGCCAGCTCCGGGTTCTGCGCAACGCCCATCGCTATGAGCCGCGCATCATCCGCCGGCACGGGCCTCGCGGCCGGCAACGTCGGCGCGAGCTCCAGCGGCGCCTCCGGCTCGCGCGAGAGCAGGCCGTTGAGCGCCGCACGCGCCGAGCGGTGCTCCGCCTCCATGTTCAGCAGCTCGTTCTCGGCCAGGCGCAGCTCGATCTGCGCCTTGAGCAGGTCCTGCTGGCTGGCGCCCGCCTCCACGCGCGCGCCGGCCGACTTGGCCACGCCCTCCAGCAGCTCCACGTTCCGCTTCTGGATGCGTATCCGCTCCTCGACCAGGGCCAGGTCGTAGAAGGCGTACAGCACCCGGCGCTGGAGGTCGAACTTGGCCGCCAGGAAGCGATAGCCGGCGGCCCGGGCGTCCTGGAGGGCGACCTTGCCGGCCTGCGCGGGCTTGACCGGCAACTGGAGGTTCATCGATGGATCGGGCTGGAACAGGAAGCTGCTGCGGTCCCACGACTTTATGTCGCCCGCGGAGAACACGTAGCTGAAGCCGGCCATCAGGCTCGTGTTCGGCCAGGCGGCCGCCTGGTCGATCCGCGCCATCGCGGCCCGCCACTCGAAGTAGGCCGTCTCCAGCTCCCCGTTGGCCAGGAACGCCCGGCGAAGCAGGTCCTGCCACGATGCCGGCGACGGCAGCGGCGGCAGCTCCCGTATCAGGAAGGGGACCTCGAACTCGGAGTGCCGCGCCAGGCGCTGCCTTTCCTGCTCCGTCTCGGGCGGCGCAAGGACGCAGCCATGCGCGGCCAGGGACACCATCGCGCCCAGCAACACCATCTTGACCAACGACGCCATCTTCGTCAGCGGCGCCGTCCTGGCCAACCGCACCATCGCCGCCCGCGCCGCCGCCGCACAACCAGCCGCCCGAGGAACTACCGACAAGCCCCGTCCGCGATTGTCCGTCGATGCCATAGTGTCTCCAAGCCGCCACCGCCGCCCGCGCCGCCATCGTCGCCCGTGCGCCCGCGACGGCCGCGATGTGATTATCGTCAGAACGTGCATGAGCCCGCGAGGGTTCCTGTAATAGTAGCACCGCAATCCGTGGAAGCGTAATCCGTTAGGCGTCGGACCATGCGGTTGGAAGTGACGCCGTAAGGCGTTGCATCATGCCCTCACGGGCACACTACAGACCCCCCCGGCGGCAGGTTCCCGCCCTATCTGGCGGCAGGTCTCTGACCTGCCGCTTCCGGCGAGTCTGAGACTCGCCGGCAACAACAACCGGCACGCGCTGCGGGCTACCTCGGCCGGTCCGCGAATTCATGGAGGGCACTGCAATCGACAAGCCTGTCCATCGTGTGAGGCGTGAAGACCTTTCCGCCGGTGGCCCGCAGCAGCTTCTTGATGTCCTGGCGGCGGACCGTGAACCCGCGCCCCGAAATGCAGGCGACGACCTGGAATTTCGGGCGGCCATCCGGCGATCCCTGGCGGGCAATCTCCGCAAGGTGCTGGACCCGCGTGATCTTGTCCCGCGCGGTCCCGTCATCTTCGCTGATCTTGGCCTCGATCACGACGCGGGGATTGAACTCAGAGGGTATCACGAAGTCCGGGGCCTGATCGAAGCCCGTCAGGCGTTCGGCGCGCTTGGTCTTGCGGAACGGAATGACCTTGCGGAAAGGGCCTTCTCGATCTTGCACTCCAGCACGTCGCCCAGGATCTCGCTGACAGAGTCGCGGTGGCCGGCAAAGGGCCTGCCCAGGAAGCGCTCGTAGAGGAGCATTGGGTACGGGCCCCCCAGTCCGCACACCGAAACGAGGCTGTCCTGACCTTCTTTCGTATCGGCTTTATCAAGCCTGTGGAGCTCATCGGCCTTGAGCCGGGGAGCGCCGCTTTGGAGGAGGCGGCATGCGGCCGTGACCAAGGCGAGGATGCGTTCTCTTGTCTTGGGTCCGCCGAATCCGTCGGCCTTCAACGGTGAAAGCCTCACGGCCCTGTCCAGGCTCCTGATTGCCCCTTGGGTGACACTTACGCTGGTCTGGGCGGTAGTAACGTACGCCCATTCCGGGGGCGTAAATCCCAGCATCGTGCGCAGCACGACCAGCGCAACAGGCACCGCGAGGACGGCTTCGTTGACCTTCTGAGGCTGGATGTTTCGGAAACTGTCGGTGGCAAGCCTTATGGCCTCGTAGCCCTTCTCGAATGTCGGGTAATCGACAAACCCCTCGCCCTTGGGCATTATCAGAAATTCCGATTGCAGGGACGCTATAAGCGAATCGACGAACTCGTCCAGGTCAGCGGCAAGTTCATTATCGGATGCCTCGAATGCATGTCTCATGGTGGCCCGCCCTTGGTTCATGTGTTCCCAAACAAGGCCAACGCCTTCCGTTTCAACCTGCTCCTCGGCGCGTCCTCAAGCATCACCTTGATCTCGCCCGGCGCGGGCAACCGATGAAACGCGCGTTTTACCATTGCCAGCCGGTCAGAGATCGGCACTTCCGCGTCCCATTCCAAACAAAGGGCGCCTATGGCTTGGCGAGTAAGGTGCCCGTTGATAATGCAGAGCGTGTCCCCGTCGGTCGCCTCACGGCCGCCTTCGGCAAGGGCATCGAGGTCCCGGCGGACAGCGGCGGCAAGCGTTTCCGGGGCGCTGCCCAACTCCGAAACAGCGGCCGGCGAAGTCTTCCGGCAGACGAAGACGCTGTCGATGATGGACGACTTGGTGCCGTTTATGTGGATGGACGCGCTCATCTCCGCCGGGCAGGGCATGGCGGCCGTGCAATCAAGGCCGGCGTCCAGCACGGCTACCGCGATCGGTGCATACGCCTCCAGGTCGTTGTGGTGATAGGTGAATACCAGCGGACGCCCGGGCTTGAGCGCGACGGCCATCCTGCGGAAGACTCGCGACAGCCCTTCCGCGAAGTCCTCCAGGCCGCGCCCGAGCGTATCGTTTCCGGTCAACTCCCGCTTGTCTCGCGTGGACGCGGCGGCGAAGGCCGGCTCGCCGCCCCCGACAAGCCGCTTCAGCCAGACATAGCAGAAGTCCATAAGTTCGGCGTATTGGACGTTGCCGAAATACGGCGGGTCCGTGAAGACGCCGTCAAGGGAGTTCGGCTCGATATCCAAAGAAGCGGAATCGCCGCAGTGCAATTCCACTTTTCGCGGGGCGACCCCGGTCCGGCCGTTGGGATCGTCGCCTATCCACTCCCCTTCAATGGGTACAGTAACCTTGCGGCCGCTTTCCTGCCGCACTTCAAACGGGTGATCGCAGTATGACTTGGCCTTGACGAACTTGGCGATGATGTTGGCCCACCCCCCGCTGCCGATGGGTGTGCCGGCCTCGGCGCTTGTCCCGAGCATGTTCGACTCGGCCTGGATCAGGCTCACCGGGAAACCGTGGACCGAGAAGATGTCCACCGATTTGAGCACCGTCTCATCGTACCGGCAGAGCATGTTCTGATATCGAAGCAAGTCCGACAGGTTCGTGGCCAACGCGTTTCGCACGCGCACATCCGGCACTTGGGCAATCCAGCGGCAGGCCAGCTCCAACCCCACGAGTTGGCGGGCGTTGAACATCTGGCCGTATCTGGAGTAGCCCCATCTGTGCAGACGAGTGGTCTCGTCGCCCTGAGGGATTTCGTCGTCGGGGATGAAGCGAGCACGAAGGCCATCAAGGCGCGCCTGGGCCTGGGCGACGGCCGCCAGGTCCTCCGCGCCGGGGACCTTGAAGAATCGTCCTTCGTGCCGTAGCTTGCACCGGGGGCAGTGGTACTCCAGGGCGAACAGGCGGTGCTTTGGCGGGCCGGCCCCTGGGTCGGGATACCGATTCTCGTGCCCGCACGACCTGCACGCGCACCGCCCGCCCTTGGCGGCGGGGCCGCCGGCAAGTGGGGCGCGGCAGGAATCGCATTGGCCGAGGTCCTGTCCGCGCCTGCGGTCGTTCAGGGCGCCGCAGGCGGGGCAGACGTGAACGAAGTTCGGATGACGGACATCCTCCGATAGGACATATCCGGGGAACAGGTCGATGTCCTTGCCGCAGGCTCGGCAGGTCGCGGTCTTGACCCACAGAAAGTACTTGACGGGGGCGTCGTGCCGACAGTAGACGCACGTGGTGCGATACAAGGCCCCGACTTCCTTGTCCAATGCCGACAAGAGAGCGCCTGCCGTGGCCCGGTAGGCGTTAAGGTCCAGATGCTCTATCTCCTGGCGGACGATCCAATGGGCCATCGGGTTGATGTCGCACCCGACCACATCGATGCCCAGGCGGTTTGCCTCAAGCAGCGGCGTTCCGCCTCCCATGAATGGGTCAGCGATGCGGAGGCCGGGGAACTGGTTCGTTTCGTAGAATGCTTCCTTGAGCGGCTTGTCCGAGAACTCGGCAAGGAGAAGGCCGCGGAAGAGCGTCCCCGGCCTCCGCGCGAACCATTTGTGGACTGCGATGAGCGGGCGGTAGTTCTGCTGGATCTGTTTCTCGCGCAGGGCGAGTTGCGAGATGAAGGCAACGTCGAAATCCCTTTCAATCGCCATGTCAGTTCGGGCGCGTGGGCAGCAGTTATGCCGCGATGCCGGCGGATTATAGCCGCCGCACGCGTCCAATGGCAAACCTTTGGCTGGCCTCGGAGAAAGCACCTATCCCACCTGCCTTTGAGAATCGCCCCGCCGGCCGCCTAACATTATGACATGAAAGAAGGACGACACACAGCAAGAGTCCCGGGCGCTGCCGCCTTGGCGTGCCTCGCGGCCGTGGTGCTGTCGGGGTGCGCCGCCCCCGATCAGAGGGCCGTGCAGATCAACGATGATGCCCAGTTTCAGTCGGTTGTGGCTGGGGCCGGGGCCGGCAAGCCGGTCCTGGTGATGTTCTACAAGGAGGGCTGCCCGGCGTGCGCGGCCGAGTCGGGCGTCCTGGACCAACTGGCCACGGAATATCAGGGCAAGGCGGTGATCGCCAAGTACATGATCTTCACCTTCGTGTACAACGTGATGTCGCCGGAGTTGCAGGAGCGGTTCGGGATCAGGTTCATGCCGCACGTGGTCCTGCTGGTCAACGATCAGGAGCGGACCCACTGGGTCGGGTACAAGGGCATCGACACGTTCCGCAAGGAGCTGGATGCCGCGATGGCCGCGGGGCCGCCGGCCGGCCCACGGCCGGAGCCCTCAACAAGGCCCACGGCCGCCGCTTCACTGTGAGCCCCTGGATGCCTCCGAAGGGGAGAACTTGCCACTCCGATTCCCGGCCGTGCGAAGGGCCGGATTTGTGAATAGAATGGCGAAGATACGCAATCTGGTTTGTATAGCTAAACTTGAAACGCCAATCATGTAAATTAGCGCAAGATGGATAAGATAGCCTAAATAGTGAATATAGAGAATAATTGAAATGTAACATCTTTTGACAAAATGAGTTAGTAATCGATACCAGCTCGCAAAGAGTGCCTTTTTCCAAGAAAGGTCGTTTTGCAGAACAAACCCATTTTTCACAAATCCGCCTGTCAGGGTGACCCAGACTAATTATCTTGCCTAATTTGCCTTCGGGCGATGCGAATCGTCTACTCCCATTGCGATGAAACTCACCAAGCGCCAGAAGGTGATGATGGGGCTTTGCGCAATTGGCGCGGCCGTCTTCGCTTACGACCGCGTTCAGAACCGGCCGGCGCTCGGTCCCGACGCGGCGGCGGCCTCGACGGCGGCCGGGCTGGCGGTTCCATCCGGCGCGCCGCCGGCCGCGATACCGGCGACGGTCCGGGTTGACGCCACGCCCCGCCGCGGCGGGACGATGGCCGAGCGAATGGAGAGGATCGCCGCCGGTAACCGCTTGAACCTGCCAGACATGCGCGACGCCTTCCGCCCGCCGGCATCGTGGCTTCCCGCATCCGGGAATGATGCGCCAGCCGCGCAGGCCGATGACCCAGACAAAGCACGGGCCGAGGCGTTTCGCCAGAAACACTCGCTCCAGGCCGTGATGGTCGGTCCCGATGGCGAGGGCCGCCGCGCGGTCATCGACAGCAGATGCATGAGCGTCGGGCAGAAGATCGACGAGTTCGAGCTGGTTTCGGTGGGCGAGCGGTCGGCCGAGCTTGTGTGCGGGGCCATTCGCCTGAGGTTCGAGTTGCCCGCGAAGGACTAAGCATATTCAAGGCAGGTGCTTGCGCGGCCGATTAGACCGGCAGGCCGGCGGAAAGGCCGCCGGCCGGAGGTCGGTACTGTTGGAGGAAAGGCAACATGCCTGGAAAGAACACTCGTAAGTCCCATGGTTTCAGCCTGCTGGAGATGATGCTGGTCGTGGTGATCATCGGCCTGATCGCGGCCATCGCCATACCGCGGATGAGCCGGGGCGCGGCCGGCGCGGGCGATTCGGCCCTCACGGGAAGCCTCTGGGTCCTGCGGGACGCCCTCGACCGCTACGCGGCCGAACACGGCGGCGCGTATCCGACGGTCGCCAATTTCAACGCCGCGATCACGACGTACACCGACGCCAGCGGCGCCACGTCGGCCACCAGGGACACGACGCACATCTACGGGCCATACATCCGGCAGGTTCCGCCGCTGCCGGTCGGCGCGGCCAAGGGCAACACGGGCGTGGCGGCGGCCGCGGGCACGGGCATCGGCTGGATCTACGACGCCACCAACGGCAACATCTCCGCCAACACGACGACCGAGGCCGACGCAACCGGCAAGCTCTACAACACGTACTGATGCGCCATGACCAAGACGCGCGACAAGCCGCGCCGCCGCGGCAGGGCCTTCAGCCTGCTTGAGCTGGTCATGGTCGTCTTCTTCGTCGCCGTCATCGCGGCCATCGCGCAGCCCAGGTACGCCAACTCGCTCAGCGCATACCGGGTCGGCATGGCAGCCAGGCGCATCGCGGTTGACCTGACTTACGCACGTTCCAACGCGTGGTCGACGGGGGCCGGGCAGGTGGTGACGTTCACGCCGTCGGCCGGCCGGTACGAGCTAACCGGCGTGAAGGGCCTGGACAACTCGGCGGCCGGCTTCGTCGTGGACCTGTCGGGCGAGCCATACCACGCGGCCATCGGCGCAGCAAGCTTCGGCGGCCAGGCGAGCGTAACCTTCGACGCTTATGGCTTTCCGAACAGCGGCGGGCAGGTCGTCGTGACTTGCGGCGGATTCCGGAAGACCGTCGTGCTCGACCAGGCCAGCGGAAACGTGACCGTGCAATGAGACCCGGCGCGAGAGACACGGCGGCGGCATTCACGCTCATGGAGATGGTCCTGAGCCTGGGGATAGCCACCATCCTCCTGATGGGGATCGTCGGCGCGATGTTCATCGCGCAGAACGGCATGGCCAGCAGCGCCGCCAGGGCCGACTGCTTCTGGCAGGAGAGCCGCGCGACGCAGATGATCGCCCTGGACGCCGGCCTGGCGACTGCTTTCACCGAGCGGACGAGTACGGCCGTCACCATGATCGTGCCGCCGCGGAACGGCGACACCCAGCCGGAGACGATCCGCTACGCGTGGTCGGGCGTGCCGGGCGATCCGCTGACGCGGCAGTACAACGGAGAGCCGCCGGCGACAATCGCCTCCAACGTCCACCAGTTCAACCTGACGTACCTGCTCAGGACGCTTGACCCATGAGGCGGGCATGACGCGATTGAGCCGGCAGACCGAGATGGACATGAAGCGCGGCGGGCTGACGCTCGTCGAGTCGGCGATATCGCTGGTGATAGTGGCGGTCGTGGTAGTCGTTTTCCTTAGCTTCTTCGGCTCGCTGGCCCGCGGGCAGCAGCTCATCTCCTGGCGGTATCCGGCGACGTGCCTGGCCAGCCAATTGATGGCCGAGGTGCTGGCGAACCCGTACTGCGAGCCATCTGGCGCGGATGTGTTCGGTCCGGAGTCGGGCGAGTCCAACGGCACGCGGGCCAACTTCGACGACGTGGACGATTACGACGGCTGGACCGAGACGCCGCCGAAACTGAAGGATGGCGCGGCCATCGGCGGTTACGCCGGTTGGATGCGAGGTGTCGCCGTGCAGTACATCGATCCCGGCACGATGGCCATCACGGGATCGGACTTGGGTGTCAAACGGATCACGGTCACCGTGACCGATCCCCAGGGCCACTCGACGGCCATCACTGCCCTGCGGTCGAGCAGCGGCACGTACGACCAGAAACCCGCCAGTGCGACCACGTGCGTCCGCTGGATCGGCGTGGAGCTTCAGGTCGGCCCTGACAGCACTTCGCGGGTACACACCGGGGCGAATGTGCTGGGCATCGTTCCGGGCTGATTGTGTCCGAGGATGAGAGTCAGGAATGCCTCATCGGACGAACATCTTGCGGCCGGCGGGGACGCGGCGGCGCAGGGCCGGCGATTGCGGCCGGCGCGGGTCGGTCTATCTCCTGGTGCTGGGCACGGCCGTCATACTGACCGTGATCGGCCTGGCGGCGGTCGCCATCAGCCGGGTGAGCATCCGGTCGGCCGCGGGGGCGGAGGACTGGGCCGAGGCGCAGACGCTGGCGTTCTCCGGCGCGGAGCACGCCATGGCCATGATCAACAGCACGACCAACTGGCGGGCCGCATTGAGCGGGCAGACGGTATCCAAGGCGCTGGGGCGAGGGACGTTCACCTGGCAGCTTGTCGATGACTCCGGCGGGGCCTTGAGCGGCGATCCGGCGCGTCCCTTCGCCATCTGTTCCACCGGGGCGGTTGGCGCCGCCAGCTATGCCGTCCGCGCGCACATGACGCCGGGCGGAAGCGGCATCGCCATCGTGGCCGGGCTGAGCGCCATCAGCACCGTCTCCCTTGCCAGCAACGCCATAGTGGACAGCTTCGACTCCAGCCTCGGCCCGTACGGGGGATCCAACGTCAGCTCCCTCGCGGTAGTCAGGACCAACAGCACGGTCGCCGGCGGGGTGTCGCTCGCGTCCAACTCCGGCATCAACGGATCAGTGCAGGTCGGGCCAGGCGGCGACCCCGACGAGGTCATCAGCAGGAAACCGAACGCCACCATCACCGGCGCGACCAGCGCCATGCCGCAGGCGATGGCCGTGCCCGCCTTGGCCGCCCCGACGAACCTGGGCGCCAGCACGGGCAACCTGAGCTACTCGAGCAACAGCACGGCCACCATCAGCGGCAACCTTCACGTCAACAACCTTAGCCTCAGCTCCAACAGCAGACTCAGGATCAGCGGCACCGTTACCATTCTCGCCGACGGCGATTTCAGCGTCGCGAGCAACTCCGCCATCGAGGTCCTGCCCAATTCGTCGCTCACGGTCTACGTGAGCGGCTCCCTGACCATTTCCAGCAACGCCTGCATCCTGGACAACCCGAACTTGTCCAGCATGAAGCTCTACAACCTTGGGACCAGCCCGGTCACCATCTCCAGCAACGCCAGCTTCCAGGGCGTGATCGTCTCCCCCCACGCGCCGGTCGTGCTGAACAGCAACGCGCAGGTCCACGGGGCGGTGCTGGCCTCCAGTGTCAGCCTCTCCTCCAACGCGAAGCTCCACGAGGACAAGCACATTACCAATCAGGGCGATCCGGTTGTCCTGCCTGGCGGCAATTCCAGGCCCCAGCCGGATGGGTGGACGCGCGTGGTGCGGTGACGCTCAGGTCATGTCCGCGAAAAGAGGGCTGGAAAGATACCGCTCGCCGAAGTCGGGCAGTATCGCGACGATAAGCTTGCCCTTGCTATCGGGCCTGGCCGCGACGACGCCGGCGGCCTTGAGCGCCGCGCCGGACGATATGCCGACGAACAGGCCTTCATCGCGCGCGGCGCGGCGGGCCCAGTCGATGGCGTCGTCCTGGTCAACCTTGATGACCTCGTCCACGAGGTCGAGCTTGAGCACGGCCGGCACGAACCCCGCGCCGATGCCCTGAATGCCGTGCTTGCCGGGCACTGGCGGCTGGCCGGCCATGGTCTGCGAGATGACCGGGCTCTGCTCGGGCTCGACGGCGATGGCCCTGAAGCCTTTCCTGCGGGGCTTGATGACCTCGGCGATGCCCGTCAGCGTCCCGCCCGTGCCGACGCCGGAGACGACCATGTCCACCTTGCCGTCGGTGTCCTTCCATATCTCCTCGGCCGTCGTTTTGCGGTGCGCCTCCGGATTGGCGGGGTTCTCGAACTGCATGGGGATGAAGCTGTCGGGGAGCTGCTTTGCCAGCTCGTCGGCCTTGGCGATGGCGCCCTTCATGCCGTCCGCGGCCGGCGTAAGGACCACCTCTGCCCCCAGCGCCCGCAGGACCTTGCGCCGCTCGACGCTCATCGACTCGGGCATGGTCAGGATGAGCTTGTAGCCGCGGGCGGCCGCCACGAAAGCCAGGGCTATGCCGGTGTTGCCGCTGGTAGGCTCAATGATGGTCGTGCCTGGCTGGACCTTGCCTGCGCGCATCGCCGCCTCGATCATCGCCAGTCCGATGCGGTCCTTGACCGAGTTCATCGGGTTGAACGACTCCATCTTGGCCAGCACCGTCGCCTTGGAGCGGATAAGCCGCCTGATCCTCACCAGCGGGGTGTTGCCGATAGTCTGCGTGATGTCGTCATATATGCGGGCCATTGCCGTCTCCTCATGCAAGAAATACGCGCGTCCGGGTGATAATAACCGGATTCATGCGATTTCGCCATTGTCGCAAACGGGTAAAGGTGTACTTCGGTTCCTCGGGAAGCGGGGTGCCCGCCCCGCGAGTCGATATGCGCTGTGCTCCGCCGCCGGGTTTGCCCGCACCGCCGGGACGTGATACGATGTTCCAGGATAGGCCCCAATCGAGGGCCGTCCAGAGGCGACGATGAGATACGCGGTTGCCATAGGTTGCGCACTGGTGGCGGGGCTGGCGGTCTACTTCCTGGTGGCCTCCGGCCGGCCGGATTCGAGCACGAACTCGCCGGACGGCCGCAACGGGAACGCTCAGGGCACAGTGTCGGCCGGCACACCGACGCCGTTCCCGGCGACGGTGACCCCGGCCGCAAGCCAGTCCTCCACTTCGCAAGCCTTGACAACCGAGCCGGAGGGCGGGCCGGGAACGCTGACGTTTATCCTCGCGGCCAAAGTGACTACCAGGCCGGCCGGCCCGTGGCCGATGTTCCACGCATGCCCGGAACTTACCGGCGTGGCAGAGGGCAAGCTCCCCAAAGAGCCAGAACTCCTGTGGAAGTTCAAGACCGGCGGGCCGGTAAGCTCATCGGCGGCAGTCGGAGGCGGCAGGGCGTACATCGGCTCGGACGATGAGAAGCTCTACGCCATCAACCTGGCCGATGGTACGAAGGCCTGGGAGTTCAAGACCGGCGGCCCGGTTGGGTCGGCGCCGTGCCTGCTGGGCCAGACCGTCTTCGTGGGATCGTTCGACTCGTGCCTGTATGCGATCGACGCCGCGAGCGGCAAGCTTTGCTGGAAGTACGAGTGCGGCGCGAAGATCATGGGGGCGATCAACTGGGCGGGCGTCGGAGACAAGGTCTTCGTCGTGACAGGCTGCTACGACAACAGCGTCTACTGCCTGGACGCGGCGACCGGCAAGGAACAGTGGACCTTCCCGACCGGCAACTACATCTACGGCGCGCCGAGCATCGGCGGTGGCAAGGTGTTCTTCAGCGGGTGCGACGCGGTGATCCACGCCGTCTCCGTCGCCGACGGGCAGGAGACAACGGGCGTAGGCGCGGGCGGCTATGTCACGGCGTCGCCCGCGGTTGCCGGCAAGTTCGCCTACGTGGGCAACCACCAGAACCAGTTTGTCTGCGCCGACATGGACAAGGGCGAGCTGGTCTGGACGGGGACGGGCGAAGCGCCGTTCGGCTCGACCCCGGCCGTCGGGCCAAAGCAGGTCGTCGTCGGATGCCAGGACAACAACCTCTACTGCTTCAGCCGCGCCGACGGAAAGCAGCAATGGACCTTCGCTACCGGCGGCGGAGTGGACAGCTCCCCGGCGATCTGCGGTGACCAGGTGGTTTTCGGCTCATCCGACGGCCGGCTGTACATCGTCAACCTCGCCGACGGCAAGAAGGCATGGTCATACGAGATCGGCGGCGCGATCGCCTCCTCGCCCGCCGTGGCGGACGGCAGGATCATCATCGGCGGCAGCGACGGGAACGTATACTGCTTCGGCCAGAAGTAGCGGCGTGTGGCGCTGCCGCGCGCAATTGGCGACCAGAGTGCAATGAAGATTATCCAGATTACCCCCGGCTCCGGCGACAGCTTCTACTGCGAGAACTGCATCCGCGACCTGGCGGTGGTCAAGGCCCTCCGCAAGGCCGGGCACAAGACGCTGATCGTGCCGCTCTACCTGCCGATCCTGGGCAAGGGCGCCGGCGAGGGCGAGGGGCCGATCTTCTTCGGCGGCATCAACGTCTACCTCCAGCAGACCAGCGCCATCTTCCGCCACACTCCACGATGGCTGGACCGCCTGTTCGACTCGCCACGGCTACTGAGCTGGGCCGGGCGCAAGGCGGGCATGACCAGCGCTCGCAGCCTGGGGAGGACCATGCTCTCCATGCTCCGCGGGGAGCATGGGCGGCAGAAGAAGGAGCTTACGCGGCTGGTCGATTGGCTTGCCCGGAACGAGCGACCGGACGTCGTCAGCCTCTCCGATGCACTGCTCCTGGGCCTTGCCCGGAAGATCAAGAAGACGCTGGGCGCGAGGATCATCTGCTGGCTCCAGGACGAGGATGAGTTCGTCGATGCGCTCGATGCTGACCAGCGCACGGAGGCCTGGCGGATCATGGCCCAGCGCGCTGCCGAGGTCGACGCCTTCATCGCCCCAAGCCGCTACTACGCCGATGTAATGCAATCGAGGCTGGGCCTGCCCTCCAACAAGGTCCACGTCATATATGACGGAATGGACTGGTCGGCCCACTCGCCGGCCGCGCCTCCCGCGGTGCCTGTCATCGGCTACTTCTCGCGGATCTGCGTTGACAAGGGCTTGGACATCCTGGTCGAGGCCTTCGCCGCGATCAAGAAGGACTCGCGCATGGCCGCCGCCAGGCTTCGCGCCGCCGGTGGAATGACAGGCCGCGACAGGCCGTTTGTTGATTCCATCACGCGGCGAGTCGATGAGCTGGGCCTCGGCGGCGATGTGGAGCTGCTGCCCAATCTCCAGGACGGCGAGAAGGTCCGTTTCCTTCAATCGCTCTCGGTGCTCTCCGTTCCCGAGAAGCACGGCGAGTCCGCCGGGCTGTACGTCATGGAGGCCCTGGCCTGCGGCGTGCCCGTTGTCCAGCCGCGCAACGGCGCGTTCCCTGAGCTGATCGAGATGACCGGCGGCGGCCTGCTCTTCGAGCCGGGCAGAGCAGAGGCATTGGCCGACGCCCTCTTGAAGGTGCTGACTGACCGGGACTATGCCCGCCAACTCGGTCGGCGCGGCCGGCAGGCTGCGCTACAATGCTTCTCCGTGGACAAAGTTGCCGAGAACTTCATACAGGTCTGCCGGCGGACCCTCGCTGAGGCCAAACCATGAACCAGGCGCAATCGCAGGGAATGGCGCTGCTTGAGCTGATGGACGTGGTCAAGCATTACGACTCCGTCGGCGGTGCTGGCGCGCCGGCCGTCCTCAAGGGCGTGTCGCTGCGCGTCGAGGCCGGGCGGTCGCTGGCCATCGTCGGGCCGTCGGGCTGCGGCAAGAGCACGCTGCTGAACATCATGGGCGCGCTTGACCGTCCGACCTCCGGCAAGGTGCTCCTCGACGGCGCCGACCTGGGGGCAATGGACGATAGCAGCCTTGCCGCCATCCGCAACAGGCGGATCGGCTTCGTATTCCAGCTTCATCACTTGCTGCCGCAGCTCACCGTGCTGGAGAACGTGCTGGTGCCGACGCTGGTCGGCCCCGCCGCATCCGATGTTGCCGACAAGGCAAGGCGTCTGCTTGCCCGCGTTGGCCTGGCCGAGCGTGAGACTTACCGGCCGGGGCAGCTATCGGGCGGCGAGCAGCAGCGGGCGGCCGTCGTCAGGGCGCTGATCAATTCGCCGGAACTGCTCTTGTGCGATGAGCCGACCGGGGCACTGGACCGCGCCTCGGCCGAGAACCTGGCCCAACTGCTGGCCGAACTCAACCGCGAGGAGGGCGTCACGCTGATCGTCGTGACGCACTCAACGGACCTTGCGCAGCGGATGAACGCCATTTACGAACTGCGCGACGGCTCGCTGTCACCCAAGACGGTTGCCGCGGGCCAAAAGGCATGACGCTCTGGACGATGACATCCCGGAGCCTGCGGTTCTACTGGCGGACGCACCTGGGCGTGGTCCTAGCGGCGGTCGTGGCGGGCGCGGCGCTGGTCGGCGCGCTGGCGGTGGGGGATTCGGTCCGGGCGAGCCTGCGGGCTCTTGCCCTGGCGCGGCTGGGCGGTGTGGAACTTGCGATGTCGGCGCCGGACAGGTTCTTCAGGCCCGCCCTGGCGGGCGAGGTCGGCAAGACGCTGGACGCCCCGGCGGCGGCGGTGATGTCGCTGGACGGCACCGTCACGCGGCCGGACGAGAAGGCCCGGGCGAACAACGTTCAGGTCCTGGGGGTCGATGAGAGCTTCTGGCGGCTTGGCGGCTCGCGCGACCCTTTGGCCGGCGCGGGCGAGGACAGCATCGTCCTCAACGAGCGTCTGGCGGCGCAGCTTGGCGTCAAGGCCGGCGACAGCGTCGTCCTCCGCGTGCCCAAGCCAAGCCTGCTGCCGCGCGATGCCCCGCTGACCATCGACAAGGCGGATGATTCGAGCGCAAGCAGGACGCTGACTGTGGCGGCCATCGTAGGCGCGGGCGATTTCGGCAACTTCAGCCTCCAGGCCAACCAGGTCCCGCCGTACAACGCATTTGTGCCGCTGGCGTGGCTTGAGCGGTTCACCGGCCAAGCCGGCGCGAACATGATTCTGCTCGGCAAGTCCGGCGACGAGCCGTCCGGCTCGCGGGGGCTCGCCCACTGGGTGAAGCCCTCGGCCGCGCCGCCGCCTCCAACGCCGGTCCGGCGGGCGCAGGATGCACTGCGACAACACTTCCAGTTAGCGGATGCGGGTCTGGTGCTGTCCGACACGGTGATGATGACCATTCCATCGGCGACGCAGCCGGCCACATCGAGCACCGCACCGGCGCTGCGGCCGCTTGAGATGCTGGAAGTCAAGACCCCGCGGATCTTCCTGGACCAGGCCGTCGGCAGGTCGCTGCTGAACGGAGAGGCGCTGGGCATCCTGACCTACTTCGTCAACGAGATCCGCTGCGGGCAGAAGGCAACGCCGTATTCGATGGTCTCCGGAGTCGGGCCGGCCACGATGGCTCGCCGGACGGAGACATCGAAGTACCCGACCGGAGTCCTCGCTCTTTCGCCTGAACTGCCGGCGATGGCCTGGCCCGTGCAGGTCTGGCACGACGACGAGATCGTCATCGACGACTGGCTCGAGCGCGATCTGCGCCAATCGCCGGACAAGCCGCTCAAAATCGGCGACGAGATCACACTCACCTACTACACCCTCGGCCCGATGCGGCAGCTTCTGACCAGCACCAGTTCGTTCAAGCTGGCGCGGGTCGTTCCGATGGAGGGCCTGGCCGACGACCGCGACCTCATGCCGCCGTTTCCCGGCATAGTCAACAGCGACTCGTGCAAGGACTGGAGGCCGGGCATTCCCATCGACCAGAAGAAGATCCGGCCGGAGGATGAGGCGTACTGGAAGGAGCACCGCGGCACGCCCAAGGCGTTTGTGTCTCTGGCGGCGGCGCAAGAAATGTGGGCCAACCGCTACGGTGACCTGACGGCCGTGCGCTATCCGGTCACATCTCCCGCCGATCGCGCCCGAATCGAGGAGATGATCCGAAAGAGCATCGACCCCGCTTCGATCGGGCTTGCCGACTTCCGCCCCGTGCGCGAGCAAGCCCTGGCCGCCAGCGCGCCGGCCACGGACTTTGGGCAGCTCTTCCTGGGCTTCAGCTTCTTTCTGATTGTGGCGGCGCTGCTCCTGATGGGCCTCTTGTTCGCGATCAGCCTCCAGCAGCGGACGGCCGAGGTCGGGACGCTGCTGGCCGTCGGGTGGCCGCCGCGGAAGGTGAGGCGGCTGCTGCTGATCGAGGCGGGCGTGCTTGCGGCCATCGGCGCAGTCGTCGGCGCTGCCGGGGGCCTTGCATATACAAAGGCGATGCTCGCGGGTCTTGCGACCGTGTGGCGCGGCGCGGTGGCGTCCTCGACGATCCAGTTCGCCGCCTCGCCCGCGACAGTGGCCGTCGGGACGGTGTCAAGCCTGGCCGTCGCGCTGGCGACGATGTGGCTGGGACTGCGGCGGCAGGCACGAGTTCCGGCGAGAGTCTTGCTGGCAGGCGGGCAGGAGATTGCGGATTGCGGATTGCGGATTGCGGATCCCCGTGTACATGGCCAATCCTCACGACCGGGGCCATCCGAAATCCGAAATCCGAAATCCGCAATACGTTTCCCCTGGTCGCTCCGCATCGCTCTTCTGTGCTTGATCGGTGCTATTGCACTGGCCGTCCCGTCGCTCATGTCCCACGGCCAGCCGAACGCCGGGGCGTTCTTCGGGGCCGGCGCGCTCCTCTTGGTCTCGACGATATCATTCTGCTGGCATGTCCTTGGCGGCGCGGCCGGCCGGCGCACTACCGAATCGGCGGCCCCGCGGCTGACCACCTCGCGCCTGGCCATCCGCAACGCCGCGCGGAGCCGGTGGCGGAGCCTGGCGACCATAGGACTTCTGGCCTGCGGCGTGTTCCTCGTCGTGTCGGTCGGCGCGTTCAGGCACGAAGGCGAGCCGGACCTGAACGAACCGGCCTCGCCCAGCGGCGGGTTCTCGCTCTTTGGCACTTCATCGCTGCCCATCTACCGCGACCTCAACAGCCCCGACGGCCGGCGGTTCTACAACCTGCCGGAGGCCGACATGGCCGGCGTGCGGATCGTCCAGATGCGCCTCCGACAGGGCGCGGATGCGAGCTGCCTGAACCTCAACAAGCCGTCCAATCCGCAACTGCTGGGCGTCGAGCCGGACGACCTCCGCGGCCGGTTCAGGTTTGTCGACGTCGCCAGGGGTTTCGCCACTAAGCAGGCGTGGGAACTGCTGAACGCGCCTCTGCCGGAGGGCGAAGTGCCGGCCGTCGGCGACGCGAACACGATCACGTGGGCCATCGGCAAGTCTGTCGGCGACGCGCTAGAATACACGGACGATCACGGCCGGTCGTTCAAGGTGCGGCTGGTCGGCATGATCGACAACTCCATCCTCCAGGGCAGCCTCATCATCTCCCGGAAGAACTTCGAGGAGCGCTTTCCATCGACTGCCGGCTACAGGGCGTTCCTCGTCGAGGCACCGGCCGGGCGCACCGAGGATGTCTCCCGCGCCCTGACCGAATCGATGTGGGATTCGGGCCTTGAGCTTGTGCCCGCGGCGCGGCGGCTTGCGGAGTTCGCGGCCGTGGAGAACACCTACCTGTCGATCTTCCAGGCGCTCGGGGGCCTGGGCCTTGTGCTGGGCAGCGTGGGGCTTGGGTTGGTGGTGATGCGCAACGTGCTGGAGCGGCGCGGCGAGTTGGCGCTGCTGCGTGCGGTGGGTTTCGGCCGCGGGCGGCTCCAGTGGCTGGTGCTGGCCGAGCACTGGGTGCTGCTGGCGATGGGGCTGGCCTGCGGGACGGTCTCGGCGGTTCTGGCCGTGCTGCCGGCGCTGCTGGCCGGCTCGTCGCCCGTGCCCTATGGGCTGCTGGCCCTGGCGCTGGGCGGCGTTGCGGTCAACGGCGTTCTGTGGACGCTCGGCGCGACATGGCTGGCCACTCGCGGCAATCTCCTGGCGGCGCTGCGGAATGAGTAGCGATCAAGTCAGGGACATCTGTATCGTGCCGACTGGCAGGAAGAGATGCAATTCATCATCGAGCAGTCGCTCGAAGTCGAAGTGCATGTAGAACTGCGCCGCACGGCTATTCAAGGCGTCAACCGTTACCACGAAGACCCCGACCAGGTCTGACAGCTTCTTGGCCAGCTTGAGGGCGTCCATGAGCAGGATCTCTCCAAGCCCCTGCCCCTGTTGTCTCTTGTCCACAGCAAGCCGTGCGATGTGAATACTTGGCACGGGGTATCTCGGTATGCCCCGTGATGCCTTCAGGGGCAAGAGATCAAACGCAATATCTCCTGCGCGGATAGTGTAGTACCCCACGACCGATGGCGAATGCGGCAGTGTCGCCACATAGGTCCGACTAACGCCTTTCTCTGCGTTCTGGCGGGCGCGCATCTTAAGGAAGTCGTTCAGACTCGGCTCGCCACAGTTGAAGGATTCGCGGTCGTGATGCTTGCCAAGCGGCTCGATGGCCCAGGGACCATTCACTTTCGCACGGCCTCCGAATGACGCTTCATCGCTCGCCGCAGTCTCTCGCTGGGTGCCGGCGGATTGTCGAGTAGGGCCAAGATCCTATCCCGGTCCCGGTTAGACAAGCGGATTATCTCATGCTCTTCCACGACCTTCCTGGCCTCAGTCGTCAGTGTCGATACTGCGAACGAGCTGATCGTCTGTCCGAGGACGGCGGCCGCCCGTTCGATCAGGTCTTTCAGTTCGGGATCGAGCCGAACCGCAAGACGAGAACTGGATGATGCTGTGGTCATGTCTCACCTGCCTTCCAGCAATGCAGTATAAGACTGCGTGGGGCATTTTGCCACACAAATCCTGAACAAGCTGGCGCGGCCGGCGAGATCCCCTATTTCCGCCGCCTTATCATCCTCATGCCCAAGGCTGCCGCCAACATTGCGGCCACGGCGGGCTCCGGCACGGCCGCCCCCGTCCCATAGATGTCCTGGCCGTAGTTGTTGAACCATAGGACGTAGTCGGCCATGTCCACCTGGCCGTCGGCGTTCCAGTCGCCCTTGTCCCATCCGACGCCGCCCGACCTGCCGTAGTTGTTGAACCATAGGACGTAGTCGGCCATGTCCACCAGGCCGTTCATGTCGGCGTCGCCGAAGATGGGGACCCGCAGTATGAACACGTCCCGCCGGCCGGAGTTGTCCCAGTTGCTCGTGTAGGCGATGAATCGCCCGTCGCGGCTGATATTGGCCATCGGCAGGTCCCAGTAGTTCCGCGTATCCACGTAGTCCGTGCGGTGATGGGCCAGGCGGATGACACGCTGGCTGCCGTCCGTGGCGACCATGATGATCTCGTTCTTGAAGACCCCCGACGAGTGCAGCGTCGTGCTGGACAGCGTGAGGCTCAGCACCGCCCACTGGTCGCCATCGGCGAGCATCGAGATGTGGTACTCCTGGCTCCAGTCGCTGTTGTAGTTCAGGACGGTGTACTGCGTGTGCGGCGTGGCGAGCTGCCGGCCGGTGACCACGTCGCGCCAGTTGTCCGCGCCGACTACCATGCCGTAGCCGTTGTCGCTGTGGCCGGGAGCGTAGTCAGGGCCGTTGTCGGTCAGATTCTGGATGCCGCCTGTCTGGAGGTCGGCGATCTTGACTTCTATCGCCCCCGCGCCCTGGAGGCCCGTCTTGATGACCAGGTACCGCCCGCTCTTGTCGACCTGGACCTCGTCCAATTGCGTCGTGGTGGTGTTGAGCTTCAGTTCGTTGGTGTCGCGCTTCCATGCCCCGTAGCCCACCACGTCCCACGGCGCGGAGTACCGCTTCTGGGTGAAGCCGAAGACGTTGTCATCCAGGCTCCGGCTCATCTGCGCGATGCCTATGCCGGCCGGCAGCTCCGCGCCGAAGTCCTTGATGAGCGAGTAGGTCTTGGTGACGACGTTCCATCCCCACAGGCGCGGCCCTTCGTGGGCCAGCAGCACGTTAGGGTCGGTCGCGCTCCAGGTGGAATCCTCCCATCCGGGATACGTGCCGTAGGGGGTCTTCTTGCTGAACAGCGGCTCCTTGCCCAGGATCTTCATGTGTGTGGGGTCGAAATGGTACAGGTACGCCGCCCCGCCGCGGTTGATATGGAAGTACGTGTCGTCCTTGTTGAACGTGGGCCAGTAGGAGTACGCGATGTGATTGTCGGCGCTGTCGGAGGCGTCGGTGACGCGCATGATCGTCGTGCCGAAGTCGGGGTCGATGAACGTGCCGCCGGCCGTCACGGTAAGGGCCAGCGGCGAGGCGGGATAGACGCCGCGGTCTTCCTTGGGACACAGGGCCGCCGTCGCCGTGCCGGCCAGCATTCCCCCGGCCAGCAGCATGGCCAAGCCGGCCTGCGCCAGAGGGATCGTGTGCGAACTGAACCGCATTCGTGACACGGAGGCCGCTCCTTTTCGTTCGACGGCCATATTATATCCGATCCAAGGGCGGATGAGAAGGCCGGCGGCTGTTAATGCCCCCGGTCCAACTGCCCGATAGCCTAATCATGCGAATCAAAGTCATAGATGTCGAAGGTCCCAACTGCGCGGCCAGCCGCGTGAAGATCAACAGAGCCAACGGCCGTGAGCGCACGGCTCGGACAGCGCCCGCCGTCAAGGCTGGTCACGCCATCCCGGCCGTCGGACCTCGCCATCCCCGTGTGTCGAAGACATCCCTGCCGCCAGGCCCGCACCATCCGGCGTAGGCGCGATCCCCTCCGTCCTTGCGACGCGCTGGCTCCATGCGCTCGTCTTATGCCCGTATCCCGGCCCTGTCTTCTGTGAACGTATTCACGCAGGCGGATGCGAAAATCGGCCTTGACTCCCTCGCGGCGAGGCCGGTATCCTCCCGTGGCTTCAGGCGGCTTGAGGCTCGTCAGACCGGCGAGCCTTTGCTTTATGCAGGAGCGGCTCATGGCTTACAACTGCGTGGTCTGCGCGAAACAGGTGCCCGACACCAAGCGTGTCACGGCCCAGGCGATGAAGGAGGACGGCACGGTCAACCGCGCCGCACTGCCGGCCATCTTCAACCCCGAGGACATGAACGCGCTTGAAACGGCGCTGGCGATCCGCGACGCCCACGGCGGGACAGTCACCGTTGTGACGATGGGCCCGCCGACGGCCTGCGAGATCATCCGCGAGTCGCTCTACCGCGGCGCCGACCGCGGCATACTTCTGACCGACCGCCGCGCGGCGGCCTCCGACACGCTGGCGACCAGCTACATCCTTTCCTGCGCGGTCAGGCAGCTCAAGCCCGACATCGTCCTGTGCGGCCGGCAGGCCATCGACGGCGACACGGCCCAGACCGGCCCGCAGATGGCCCAGAAACTCGGCTTCACGCTCATTACGTACGTCGAGGAGATGATGGAGCTTGACGGGCGGACGATCAAGGCCCGTCGCAACGTCGGCAACGGCTGGGAGGTCGTCAGGGGCAAGCTGCCGGCGCTGCTGACCGTGATGGAGTCGGCCAATCACCCCCGCCCTCGGGCGGCCCGCAAGATGATGAAGTACAAGAAGGCCGTCTCGTCCGCCGAGATCGCAAAGGCGGTCGATGCCGAACTGGGCGCTTCCGCCACGGCCGAAGCCAAGGCCGCCGAGGTCAAGTCCCGCTGCGAGGCGGCCAAGGCCAAGGGCCTTCTCATCGAGCAGGTCAATCTCGACGACATCGGCGCGGACCTGGCCTGGTGCGGCATGTCCGGCAGCCCGACGAAGGTGCATCGCATCCAGTCGGTGGTCCTCACCGGCGGGGCCTACAAGGAATACCCGGCGACGGATGATGGTGCGGCGGCGCTGATCGGGGAGTTGATTGAGGATCACACGATCGGATAACGGCACTACCTCGTTGACTCGTTGCTTCGTTAACTCGTTACGTCGTGTCATCGTGAATGAGGTCCCAGATGGGCAAGGGATTTGAGGACCTGAAGGTGTATCAGGAAGCACGCGTTCTGCGAAGGCGCGTTTACAGGTTAATCAGGTTGCTGCCGCCGGAAGAGAGATTCATCCTCTTCCCTCAAATGCGAAAGGCGGCCTTGTCCGTGACGAACTGCATTGCTGAAGGTCACGGGTGCGGAACGTACCGGCACAACAAGAGCTACATGTTGATGTCGCGCGGCAGTGTGCGCGAGCTAATGGATGATCTCAACACGTGCGAAGATGAACGGTACTTCAAGAAGGAGCACCTGGACGACCTGCGGCGGCAGGCCGAGCGCGTGCTTCAGCTATTGCGTTTCGCAAAAGTAATGTAATAGACCTACCAATCGAAAGGTGATGGTAGTTC
>JBHGBE010000033.1:0-50353 GCA_041946855.1 Phycisphaerae bacterium
AGCCGAAGGCGAGCCCGTGGAAATCCGGGCCGCGCCAATCCAGCCCCGGAGGGGCGTCTTGGACCTCAACCCGTCACCTCGCTGTCGAATACATACCTGATGTCATATTCGATCCCGTGCAACTCCAATATCCGCTTGAACTCCTCCTCAAACGTCTGCTTCCGATGGTGCTCCACCTGTCCGACGATGTATCGCTCGACCGCCGGGCTGTTGGACTTGCTGACGGTGAACGCGCCGTATCCTGATTGCCAACTAAAGAGCACGCCACGGAACGTTGCGTGGACCCAATCGCACGAGACGGCCTTGATGTCTCGGAACATGTCCGACACCGACCGCGATGGATGGAAGAACGCCAGCAAGTGTACGTGGTTCTCCGTTCCATTGAAGGCAAGAAGCTTGCCGTCGCGGTCGCGGATGATGCCTCCGACCACCTTGGTCAGTTCAGCCATCGGGATCGCGCCCAGCAGCGGCCGGCGCTCCTTCGTTGAGAAGATGCCGTGGTACATCAGGTTCGTATAGGTGTGTCCCATGTTCGTTCTCCAAGACGCCCCTGACGGGGCTTGATTGTTACGTGCCCTCGTTCTCCGGGCTCGCCTTCGGCTTCGCCCGGGGCTAAGCAAGACGCCGCTCCGCGGCTGAAGGACGCCGCTCCCGCGGCTACAGAGGGCCACGCCAGGTCGGTCTCTCGATCCGTGGTCAGCCGGATGACAAAGAGATGCGTGGTCAGCCGGACGACAAAGGCAGTCGTGACAAGCGCCTCTCATGGCTTGCCTCCGCTGATCACAGATATGAACACATCCTCGAGACTGGGGTCTACGGGGGTACAGGTGAGCATCTCTATGCCTGAGGACACTACTGCGTCGCGGATGATCTTGGGCGCCGCCTCGGGATCGTCCGTCACGACGTGTACGCGGTCGCCAAAGAGGCCGACGGACATGCCCGGCAGCCGCTCGCGGAGGATGACGGCCGCCTGGCGCGGGTTGCTCGACCGCACCTCGAGTATCGTGCCGCGCATAAGCTTCTTGACCTCGTCGGGGCTGCCGGCGGCGAGGAGCTTTCCCCTGTGGATCAGCGCCAGCCGGTGGCACCGCTCGGCCTCGTCGAGGTAGGCCGTCGAGACGAAGATCGTCGCGCCCTCGCGGAGGAGCTGGTAGAGGATTCGCCAGAAGTCGCGGCGGCTGACCGGATCAACGCCGTTGGTGGGCTCGTCGAGGAAGAGCACCCGCGGCGAGTGGACCAGCGCGCACATCAGGCCCAGCTTCTGCCTCATGCCGCCCGAAAGGTTGCCCGCCAGCCGCCGCTTGAACGGGCCGAGGTTGCTGAACTCAAGCAGGCGTTCGATCCGCGATCCCAACTCGCGCCGCGGCACCTCGTAGATGTCCGCGTAGAACAGCAGGTTCTCCATCACGGTCAGGTCGGCATACAAGCTGGACCGCTGGCTCATGTAGGCGATGGCCGGCTTGATCTCCTCGGCCTGCCTGACCGTGTCCAGACCGAGGACCTCGGCCCGCCCGGCCGTGGGGTCCATGATGGCAGTCAGCAGGCGCATAGTCGTGGTCTTGCCCGCGCCGTCGGGGCCGACCAGGCCGAATATCTCGCCGGGCGCAACGGACAGCGTCAGAGCATCGACGGCCGTGAGGGGGCCGAAGGCCTTCGTCAGATTTTCGGTCGCTATCGCGTCCATCTTCGCAGCGTCAAATGTCTAATGCCCAATGTCTAATGTCTAAGGCGGCGCTGACCTGGCTTGACCGCGCTCGAGCATTAGACATTAGACACTTGGCATTAGTCATTTCTCCCTAGCCGCGGGACTGCTCGTCGTCACTGGCGAAAGGTCCGCCGGCGAACTGGTGTCAATCTCGGCATCCGCCGGCATCCCCGGCTTGAGCGCGAGGTCCTCGTTGGGCACGGTGATCTTGATCCGGTAGACCAGCTTGACCCGCTCCTTGGCGGTCTGGACGTTCTTGGGCGTGAACTCCGCCTGCGACGCGATGAAGGAGATCCGCCCCTCGTACCGCGTGTGCGGGTACGCATCCGTCGTCACCTTGACGCGCTGGCCGAGCTTGACCCGCTCCAGGTCGGTCTCGTTGATGTACGCCCGCAGCCAGATGTTCCGCAGGTCGCCGACGGTGACGATGGGCGTGCCTGCCGCCACGTACTCGCCCGCCTCCGTGTTCTTCGAGAGCACCACGCCGCTGACCGGCGCAAGCAGCGTGCAGAAGCCAAGCCGCGTCCGCGCCAGCGCGAGCGCCCCGGTGAGCTGGCGGACCTTCGCGGCCGCCTGGTCCTTTGTCTCCTGGCGCGGGCCTTCCTGCACGAGCTTGTTGCGCTCGCGGGCGTCCTTGAGTGCGGCCGTGGCCTGGTCGATCTGCTCCTTGCGCGGTCCTATCTTGACCAGCGTGTACCGCTGCCGGGCCTCCTCCAGCTTGGCGGCGGCCGACTGGTATGCGCTGCGGGCGTTGTCGTATTCCTGGGCGCCGGATGCGCCCAGCTCGCGCAGCCTGGCCAGGCGGTCGTAGTCGAGCTTGGTGCGGTCGACCTCCACCTTGGCGGCCTGGACGGCGGCCTCGGCCGCGGCGATCTCCTCCGGCCGGCTGCCGTTCTTCAGTTCCGCGAGGGCGGCCGCCGCGCGGTCCTCGGCCGCCTGGGCGGAGGCCTTCTCCTCCGGCCGGCTGCCCGCGTTCAGCTCCGCAAGCACGCTCCTGGCGTTGGCCAGGTCCGCCTCGGTCTGGGCCTCCTGCTCGCGAAGCTCCACGTCGTCAAGCCGCGCTATCAGCGTCTTGCCGGCATGGACCTCCCAGCCCTCATCCACCGGGCGCTCCTTGACCCAGCCTGGGATGCGGAAGCTCACGTCGACGGCCGTCACCTCGAAGTTGCCCGACACGCGGATGATGCTGCCGGTCTTGCCGCCGCCTCCCAGCGCGTACCAGGCGATGACGGCGTTGACGAGGACAATTGCCGCCGCAAGCACGATGATGATCCGTTTCTTCTTCATTCCAGACCGCCTATTGTGAATGCTTCTTCACTATCCATTCAACTAACCGACCGTCCGGCCGGTTGGTCAACGAGGGGACATCGCCCGGCTGAATATCCGCCACGCGCGCTCGGCATGGCGCGTGACGTCGAACTTGCCATCGGTCATGTGCCACAATATTCCCGCCGGCAGGATGAGGCCCATGAAGATCAGCGCGGCCGTCCTGGCGTCCAGGTCGCGCCGGATGGCGCCCTGGGCCTGCCCGCCCTCGACGATGCCCGCGACGGCCCCGAGGTAGCCCGTCAGGATTCCCCGTGCGCGGGCCTTGCGCTCGGCGCGGGCGCCCAGGGCGTCCTCGCTGAAAACTACCCTTGGAATGGCTATGTTTTCGCGGATCATGCGGATGTGCCGCAGGAGCAACTCGCGCAACTGCTGCATCGGGTCGTCGCTCAGGCCCGTGGCGGCCGTCACGTTGTCCATGAGCTTGCGGCCGACGAGGTCCATCGCCGCGTCGAGCATGGCGTCCTTGCCCGCGAAGTGGCGGTAGATTGCCGACGGCACCAGCCCCAGCCTGCTGGCCACACGGGCCATGCTCAGGGCCTTGGGGCCGTAGTCGGCCACGATGTCCAGCGCCGCCTGGACTATCTGCTGCTGGCGGATCGACGTCTCGAGCTTCGAACGGGCCATGTTGTCGCCTCTTGTGAATGACTATTCACATTATACGACCCGCCGGCATGGAAGACAAGGCAATCCGAACCAACGCAAGATTGGGAATGAGGAATGCCGAAGGAATGACAGATGCAGAATGCTCAAATGAGCGGAGGTCGAGAGTCTGCCGCTCAGTCGCAGGGCAACTCCGGCACACGAACAGTCGGGGCGTTACTGTGGGCACGCCGTTCCGCAGGCGAGTTCGGCATTTTGCATTTGTCATTCCTTTGTCATTCATTCATTCCCAATTTTGCATTGGCTCGCAACGTGGCATGCTGATCCTCGGCCACCAGTGGTCCTTCGATGGCGGATTAGCAACATTCTCCCTCCCCCGGCGTTATACTACCGGCGTCATGGAGATATCAGGTCTCTTGCGGGAGCGACGGCGATGAGAAGACAACTGGCGGCGTGCGTGCTGGTGGGCGTGGTGTTGTGCGTCGGGGCGGCGTTCGGGCAGAGCGTGCCCGCCTCAACTCCGGCCAGCGGGCCGGGGATGACCCTTCACCAGGCCGCGGCCGCGGGCAACGTCGAGGCGATCAAGGCCCTGCTGGCCAAGGGGGCCGATGTCAACGCTCTTGGCGATTCGCAGCAGACGGCCCTGATGGTGGCGGCCGTCAAGGGCCAGGCCGACGCCGCCGCCGCGCTCATCGACGCCAAGGCCAAACTCGACCTCCAGGACGACCAGGGCGTGACCGCCCTGCTCTGGGCCGCGTACAAGGGGCAGGGCAAGATCGCCCTCGCGCTGTTGAAGGCCGGGGCCGACGCGAGCATCGCCGCCAGGAACCTGTCAACGCCGCTGCACTACGCCGCCCGCGCCGGAGACCTGGAGCTTGTCAAGGCGCTGATCGCCGCCAAGGCGAAGATGGATGCCAGGGATGACCTTGGCGCGATGCCCATTCACCTTGCGGCCAAGGGCGGCAATCTGGAGGTCTTCAAGGCGTTCACGGCCGCGGGACAGTCGATGTCCTGCACGACCGACGCCGGCTGGACGCCGCTGCACTTTGCCGCCATCGAGGGCAAGGCCGACATAGTGAAGGAGCTGCTGACGGCGAAGGTCGACGCCGACGTCCGCGACAACGACGGCACGACGCCGCTGACGATGGCCGCACAGGAAGGCTTCAAGGACATCGCCGACGCGCTGCTGAAGGCCAAGGCAGACCCGAAGGCCGTCAATGCGCGGCGGATTTCGCCGCTGTACGGCGCGGCCGCCGGCGGGCACACCGAGATCGTGCAGATGCTGCTTGACGCCGGGGCCGACGTGAACGTCTCCGGCCCGCAGAAGGTCACGCCGCTCTACATGGCCGCGCAGAACGGCCACGTCAAGGCGGTCGAGCTGCTCCTCGCCGCCAAGGCCGACCCCAACGTCAAGGCCCAGAACAGCACGACTGCCCTGGTGATGGCCGTGCGCGCGGGCAGCCTCGACATCGTCAAGCAGCTCATCGCCGCCAAGGCGGATGTGAACGTCACCGTCGACATCGGCGACAAGAAGCTCACGCCGCTGTGGATCGCCAAGGCCAAGGACGCCAAAGAAATCATCGCGGTGCTGGAGGAGGCGGGGGCGAAGGAATAGCGACTAGGCGTAGACCAAAGAAAACAGGAGAGAAATGACGTCAGGCACGACAAAGACCACGGCAACGACCGCCATTGTTTGCAGATCGGTCCCATTTCATAGCCCTGTGCGTTGGGCTATCGTAGCACTTTGCCTACCAGTTCGCCCAGAAGCTCCTTTCGCCATCCGCGCATGAGGCGATGTTCGCGGGCCAGGGCGTCGTCGGGCTTCCTGCCGTCGCCGGCCGCGCGGATAAGACGAGAGACTTCCTTCCGGCTGGCGACTAGCGCCGGCGCGATCGACCGCTGGGTGCAGAACGCCGCGATGGCGGCGAAGGCGGCATCGACGCGCTCCTTCATCTCCGGCGGCTCTTCCGGCTCGGGGCGCGGCATGTCGGCCTCCGGCAGGGCCAGCGCCCGCGCGGACGCCTCGACGATCTGCCGGCCGTACTTGTGCTCCACCGGCCGCGGCAGGCCCTTGACGGCCGCCAAGTCGGCGACCTTGTGCGCGGGGCGGCGGGACAGGGCCAGCAGGATTCCATCCTTCAGCAGCGTCCGAGCCGGGACCTTCTCATGCCGCGCGGCACGGTCGCGGAGGATCGCCAGCTCCCGCAGCACCGCGAGGCCCCTCCTGCCAAGCCGCTCGCGCCCGCGAATCCGCAGGTAGAGCATCTCCGGCGGCGGGCGATAGAGCGCGATGTCCTCCAGCGCCGCCGCGCACTCCTGCCTCGCCCAGTCCGCGCGGCCAAGCGCAGCCAGTTGTCGGCCGATGGCCTCGCGCGCGGCCGGCAGATAGCGGACATCATCCGCCGCGTACCGCGCCTGCGCGGCCGTCAGCGGGCGGTTGTCCCAGTGGGTGAAGGAGTGGGCCTTGCCGACGGCCACGCCCACGAACCGATCCAGCAGCCTCGCCAGCGAAAGCGGGTACTCCACGTGGACGAACCCCGCGGCGATCTGCACGTCCATGATGTTTGCGGGCGGCCGGCCCGTGCGCGCGACGGCCGGGCCGAAATCCTGCTGGCCGGCGAGCACCACCTTCTCGACAGCCGGGCTCGCCACAAGCTCCCACAAGGCCGTCAGGTCCAGACCCGCAAGCGGGTCAACCAGGAACACCCGCCGCGTCGTGGCCGCCTGCACCAGGCACAAGAGCGGCTCGTAGCTCCGCTCGCCGATGAACTCGCTGTCGAACGCGAACGAGCCGGCCGCCTTCAGGTGCTCGATCATCTCCGCCAAGCCGTGCGCGTCTGTGATGATCGCCGGCGGATCGGCGCTGGCCAATGGATGCGCCGCCACGGGCGCAAGATGCGCCGCGTCTTGGGCGTGCGACTCGCGGTGGCTCTGGTCGCGGCGGAAGTACCGCACGTCGAACCCCGCGCCGCGTCTGTGTCTATCCGCGTTCATTTCTCGTCATCTGGGCCAATCGGCGTAACCCGCGGATTGTATCGTTCCCGCAATCGTTCCAGCGCCTCGATCACGGGCTCGACCTTCAGGCTCGTCTTGTAGACGATGACGTTCTGGCCCGTCTCCGCGCCATCGCGGATCGACTGCCCCGGCACCGCGATCAGTATCCTGTGCCCTCGGAACTGCTCAAGCGTCCGCCGCTTGGCGGCCAGGTACTGCGGCGTCCAGAAGCCGACGATCTCCATCAGCGCCCGCGTGCCATCGGCGTGGCGGAATGCGAAGTCCGGGACGAACACCGTCTGCCGGTCGTGGAGTATCTCGCCCTCGCGGACGAGCCGCCACCCATTCCGCTCGGCGCCGAACTTCGCCGCGAACGCCTCCTCGACGCTCGAGTCGAACTCCTCCGGCGGCGGGAAGTGGCTGGTGAACCCGTCCCTGTCGGACAGCACGAGCCTTGCGCGGCCCTTCCACGGGGTCTGGACGACGGCCGCCATCCTCCAGCCCTTGCACGCCAGCAGCGCCGGCAGGAACCGCGCGAAGTTGACGCCGTACCGCCGCGTCTGGCGCAGCACCGACGCCGGCCCGGTAAGCGCGATGCGGTACCGCGACGGTCCCAGCGCCCGCACCTCGACCATCAGCCGCGCCAGCTTGGCGTACCGCAGGATAGTCGTGAAGTCGGCCGTCGCCTCGACGGTCATCTCCTGGCAGCGGTAGAGGCACGCCTGGAGCTGGGCGACGTTGTACCGCCCCAGCAGCGCCGCGGCGTCCGCCTGGCCGCCCTCGGCCGCGAATGGCTCGAACGACTCCAGCCTCTGGCAGCTCATCACATCGGCGTAGAGCGCATCCTCGATGTCCGGCCAGGGCGTCTTGAGTTCCTCCGCGATGGCGGCCTTGGCCTGGCGCTCATCGTGCTCGAAGAGCCGGTCGGCCTGGGCCACCAGCGGGTGCAGCTTCGCGCCGGCCGTGAAGACCTTCATGCGGAGCTGCGACGCCCTTCCGCGCGGGTCGGTCTGGTAGACGCTCCTGTCATCCAGCAGCTTGCAGAAGGCCTGGATGCGGCGGATGGGGCAGTCGGGCTCCGCCGCGAAGACTGCCTCCACGTCGCGGTGCAGTTGCCGCCGCTGCCGCCCCACGCCGCGGGCGTAGATGTCCAGCATTCGCCGCGCGTAGTCTAGGTAATGGCCGTGCCGGCGGCGGTCGAGGCGGTCGGGGACCGCGCGGCCATCGCGGTAGTCGACGATTGACTCCTGGCTGGTTAGCAAGCGCCGTCCTTCGCGGCTTGACCCCGAGCTGGAAAGTGGAATCGCCTGCGCCTGCGAAGCCGCCTGACCCATTCCGTGGGGTTCTTCATCTCCGGACGGTTTTTCCACATGCCGAAGGATGGATGATCCTTGAGAGAAGGTATGCCCGGAGGTGGCTTAACAGAATAGATAGTTGCTATGTCCTCGCCCCGGCGGGTAACTACAATTCGCCCTACTCGTTGCACGGCGCGCATTACCTTGTTTGGCTTCCGCTGCAAGTCAGTCATTGTGAACTTCATTCCAGTGCTTCCTTTCTCCACGCAAGTCGTATTCTACCATCAGGTTCTGCGTCGTTTGGTCCCCTCAAACGCCTCTGTCCGCCGCCTGGCCCTGCTGCGCTCGATCTCTTTTGTTTCCTGGCACACCACCTCGTACAGCACGGCCGGCGCGCTGCCGGTCTTGCGCAGGATGCGGCCGAGGCGCTGCTGCGCCTGCCGGGTGGAGGCCTGCCCGCCGATGACCACAGCGACCTTCGCCTCCGGCACGTCGATGCCCTCGTCCAGCACGCGGTTGGCGACGAGCACGGGCAACTCGCCTTTGGCGAAGCCGTCCAGCACGGCCAGGCGCTCCTTCTTCCGCGTGTGCGAGAGGATCGTCGGCACGAGAAACCGCCGCGAGACCTCCATCGCCATCGCGTTTGAGCCGGCGAAGACGATCACCCGTTGCCCCGCGTGCAGGCGGAAGATGTCCTCCAGCACCCGGAGCTTCTCGGCCGCGCGGTCCTCGATGGCCTGCTTGAGCCAGTACGCCTTGAGCGCGAGCCGGGCGGCTGGGTCCCTGCCCGACTCCTCGCAGAGGTCCTGCCAGGTGTAGCCCGGCTGTGCCTTGCGCCGCTCGACGATGAAGTGCCGCACCTGCCGCGAGTACTGGTCGTAGGCGGCCTGCTCGGTCTGGTTGAGAGCGACGGGAATGCGGACGACCTGGTACTGGGCCAGCGTCCGCCCGCGGACCTGCGGCATGCCCAGGCGATAGACCACCGGGCCGACCAGCCAGTCGAGGTCCGCGTGCAGGCCGTCGGACCGCTCCGGCGTGGCGGTCAGGCCCAGGCGCATCGGCGCGGTGGACATCAGGGCGGCGTCGCGGCGGATCGGGCCGGGCAGGTGGTGCTCCTCGTCGAAGACCAGCAGGCCAAAAAGCGCGCCGATAGTGGCCGCATGAATGCACGCGCTGTCGTACGTGGCGACGGTGACGCTCTTGAGGTTGTACAGGTTGTCGCCCAGGATGCCGGCGTCGTAGCCCAGGCCCTTGAAGATTCGTCGGTGCCACTGGTACATCAGGTCGCGGACGGGCGCGACGACGAGCGTGGCGGTCCGCGTCAGGACCATCGCGGCCAGGGCCACCTCCGTCTTGCCGGTGCCGGTCGGCATGATGATCTGCCCGCGGCAGTCGGCGACCGTCCACGCCCGCAGCGCCTCGGCCTGCTCAGGCCGGGGCGGCGGCAGCGACACCTTCGGCCAGAACACGCGGGCCGGAGCAGGGACGTCATCGCGGAACGCATCGCCCCACGCGGCCGCCAGCGCCTTGCGCACGAGCGCATGGTGGATCGCATCGCACCGCCACAAGCCCACCCGCCCGTCCCATGCCCAGACATCCTTCCCAGGCTCAGGCGGAGCACACCGGCCGTGCAGCAGCAGGGTGCCGTCGCGGAATGTCAGGCGCACAGCGGGTTGGATTGGCGGTTGCGTCATCGGCCTTGCCGCATGATAGAAAAGCAGGGACGGTTTCGCTATATTCACCGCGGCCCGGCGTCGGGCCGTGCATGGAGGTGCGCACAATGAGCGGTTCAGAGAGTCATCGCCCCGGCCACAAGGGAGTCTCGCGTCTGCGCAAGCCGCGGGACATGTCGCTGGAGGCCTGGCAAATCGCCCTGCGGCGGCAGTTCGCCGCTCAACTGGACTTGAAGATCGAGAACACCGGGAGCCGGCCGGTCTTCTCGGAGTTCCGCGTCACCAACCCGCAGACCAGGCGGACCTACCGCGTGGCGATCCGCGGCGAGGGCCTGGGCGTGAACTACTGCTCCTGCCCCGACTACGCCGTCAACACGCTTGGCACGTGCAAGCACATCGAATCCGTCCTGGCGAAGCTGCGCGGGCATCGCGGCGGGCAGGCGGCGCTGGCCCGCGGATACCAACCGCCGTTCAGCGAGGTCTACCTGAAGTACGGCGCGAGGCGAGAAGTGGTCTTCCGCGCCGGGACGCAGTGTCCGCCTGGGATTCGCAGGCTGGCCGGGGAGTTCTTCGATCCGGGCGGCTTGCTGCGGCCCGACGCCTACGGCCGGTTTCACGTCTTCCTCGAGCGAGCGACGGCGGCTCAGGCCGACGGCCACGAGGTGCGGTGCTACGACGACGCGCTGGCCTTCATCTCACAGATGCGGGACCGCGCCGAACTGGTCAAGCGGATCGACCGCGCCTTTCCCGCGGGAGTGGAGGACAAGGCGTGGGAATCGCTGCTCAAGGTGCGGCTGTACCCCTATCAGCGGGAAGGCGCGCTCTTCGCGGCCAGGGCCGGGCGGTGCCTCATCGCCGATGACATGGGCCTTGGCAAGACCATCCAGGCCATCGCCGCCGCCGAGATCCTCGCGCGCCACGCCGATGCCCGCCGCGTGCTGGTGATCTGCCCCACCTCGCTGAAGCACCAGTGGGCCGGAGAGATCGAGAAGTTCACCGGCCGCAAGGCGGTCGTCGTCGAGGGCCTCACTTTCAGCCGCGCGGGCCTCTACGCGGCGGAGTCGTTCTACAAGATCGTCAACTACGACGTGGTCCACCGCGACCTGGCGACGATTCAGGGCCTGAGGCCCGACCTTGTCATCCTCGACGAGGCCCAGCGGATCAAGAACTGGAAGACCCGCGCCGCCAAGGCCGTCAAGCAGCTTCAGTCGGACCACGCGCTGGTGCTGACCGGCACGCCGCTGGAGAACCGCCTGGAGGAGCTGCACTCCATCGTCGAGTTCGTGGACCGGTTCCGCCTGGGGCCGATGTTCCGCTTCCTGGCGACGCACCAGCACGTGGATGAGGCCGGCCGTGTCGTCGGCTACCGGCGGCTGGACGACATATCGCGGACGCTTGAGCCGATCCTGGTCCGCCGCACGAAGGAGTCGGTGCTAAAGGAATTGCCCGAGCGCCTGGAGAAGCGGTTCTTCGTGCCCATGACCGAGCAGCAGATGGCGCACCACGAGGAGAACCGCGTGATCGTCGCCCGGATCGTCCTCAAGTGGCGGCGGTACGGCTACCTCTCGGAGATCGACCAGAAGCGGCTGACCGCGGCCCTACAGAACATGCGGATGTCGTGCGACAGCACGTACCTGCTTGACGGCGAAAGCGACCACGGCCACAAGGCCGAGGAACTGGCCACGCTGCTGGAGGAGATACTTGAGGATGCCGATGCAAAGATCGTCGTCTTCAGCCAGTGGCTGCGGATGCACGAGCTGATCGCCCGCCGGCTGGAGCGCAGGAAGTGGGGCCACGTGCTCTTCCACGGCGGCGTGCCGGGGCCGAAGCGAAAGGCCCTCGTCTCGCGGTTCCGCGAGGACCCCGCCTGCCGGCTGTTCCTGGCGACGGATGCGGGCGGCGTGGGCCTCAACCTCCAGCACGCAAGCGCGGTGGCCAACATGGACCTGCCGTGGAACCCGGCCGTGCTGGAGCAGCGGATCGGGCGCGTGCATCGCCTGGGCCAGCGGAGGCCGGTGCGGGTCGTCCACTTCATCGCCAAGGGGACCATCGAGGAGAGCATGCTCGGCCTGCTGACGTTCAAGAAGTCGATGTTCGCGGGCGTGCTCGACGGCGGCAAGAGCGAGGTATTCCTCGGCGGCACGAGGCTCAAGCAGTTCATGGACTCGGTGGACAAGGCGACTTCCACAATCCCCAGCGCGATGATCGACGGCGATGGCGAGGCGGAAGGCGAAGCTCCACGCGATGGCGGAGCGCGGGCTGCCGGAGCCCCAAGCGGCGCGCTTGCCGCGATGACTCAGGGAGGACAGGCTCCCCAGGCCCCAACCGCCTCGGGCGGAGCGCCAAGCGGGCAGATCGCCTTGCCGCCCCAGGCCATCGGCGACCTGCTGACCGCCGGCGCAGCGCTGCTGGGCCAACTGGGGCAATCGTTGCGCCACGCGGCTTCCTCCGGCTCGCCCGGAGGCCCAGGCGGCGGTTCCCAAGCCGGCGCGGCCGGCCTCGGCGGCCTGATCGGCACGGATGAATCCACCGGCCGGACGTACCTGAAGCTTCCCTTGCCCAGCGGCGACGCACTGAAGCCGGTCGTGAACCTGTTGAGCGCGTTCGTTCAATCGTTCGGTAAGTAGAACTTCTTCATTTTGCATTCTGCATTCTGCATTTTGCCTTCCTGCCTCCGCCGGGCCAGGGAAGGCAGAATGCAAAATGCAGAAGGCAGAAGGCAGAATGAGAAGGTGAACCCAGAGGACCAACCATGAAGCCAGGCACGAGAACCACTCCGAAGTCCAACTCCCCCGCCGCGTCCCTGTACGGCCGTCTGGGCCGTGCCGACGCGCGGCTGAAGAAGTCCATCCTCGCTCGCAAGGTCGAGCAGCTTCGCATCGGGCGCGGCGCGAAGGTCGCGGACATGGTGGCCTCCATGGCCGGCATGTCGATCCAGGCCCGCAACATCGGCCTGTGCGCCGAGGTGCTCAGCGGCGTCTATACCGACAAGGCCCGGCCGACGGTCTTCCTGGGCCTGGCCGGGCCGCTCATCGCCGCGGGCCTGCGGCGCGTGATCCGCGACCTCGTGGCCGGGGGGTACGTGGACGTGGTCGTCTCGACCGGCGCCATCCTCTACCAGGACATCTACCAGGCCCGCGGCCACGGCCACTACCAGGGCACGCCCGCGGCCGACGACGTGGCCCTCCGCCGGCTTCGCATCGACCGCATCTACGACACCTACGTCGATGAGGAGAAGTTCTGGGACACCGACGTCTGGTGCGGCCGCATGGCCGACCGCCTGCCGCCCGGCAACTACTCCAGCCGCGCGTACCTGGACTTCCTCGGCTCGCAGCTCAGCGACGGCGAGTCCATCGTCGCCACCTGCCACCGCCTGGGCGTGCCGATGTTCAGCCCGGCCATCAACGATTCATCAATCGGCATCGGCCTGACCGACCACTACCACCGCTGCCGCACGGCCGGGCGGCCGGGCATCGCCATCGACTCCATCCGCGACAACTACGAACTCGCCCAGATCGTCCTTCACAGCCGCAAGACGGCCGCCTTCTACGTCGCCGGCGGCGTGCCCAAGAACTACATCAACGACGCCATCGTCATGGCCTACATCTTCAACCAGGAGCGCGGCCACGATTATGCCGTCCAGATCACGACGGCCGTCACACAGGACGGCGGCCTGTCCGGCTCGACGCTCGGCGAGGCGCAGTCGTGGGGCAAGATCCGCAGCCGCGCCCGGTTCGCCATGGCCTGGGTCGAGCCGAGTGTCTCATTGCCGCTCCTGGCCGGGTACGTCTTCGACAGGTTCCCCGCGCCGGCGCGGCCGAGATTGAAGTTCACGTGGGAGAAGGACAGGCTAGAGTCGTTGGCTGCCGAATAGAACTTGTTGACGGGCCTGTCAACAATGCTGGCGTAGTATGCAAATAGGCCTGCTAAACGTAAAGTACGGTAGCAGAATAGACACTTGACCTCGTGGAGCTTGGTCAGGCCCGCGTCGGTCTTGTCACGCACGCCGATCTCGACGTACGCGCGGGAGAGTCGAATGCCTGAGGCTTCAGCCATGCGGTTCCACAGCGATCTCCGCCGTAGGGATGCTTAAGCGCCCGGCCGAGCAGATTCCTTTGACACGCCCTAGTTAGTTGTTACCTTCCGGCCGTGCCCCTGTATTGTCGGACCAGCCATGTGGGCGAAGAGGCAATCGCATGTCCATCGTGAGAGTAATCCCGCTGCCGGTCGGCTTGGCGTTCCTGGCAGTCTCTGCGATGTTCACACCGGCGCGTTCCTTGACGGCCGCGCCTACTGCCGCAAGTGCTTCTGCTCCGGCAATGGCCGGCTGGTCGCACATCGGCGGCGACGCCGGCATGACCAAGTACTGCCCCGACAACATCCCGGCCGGCGAACTCAAACAGGACTACGTCAAGCGGTTCCACAGCGGCTGGACCCAGGAGGCGAAGCCGTCGCCCAACTACCACTACGCCAGCGCGGTGCTGATCCGCGCCGGCACGGCCGCCGTGTTCACCAATGACGCGCCTAAGAAGTACGTCTACTGGAGCGACGGCGTTGCCTTGACCCTCTTCAACTGGTCCACCGGGCGGACCACCGCCAAGACCGACGCGCCGGGCGGGCTGGGGATGAAGAACGACCCGCTGCGGAACTACTCGCTCCACGTCGGCCAGCACCACGGCGAGATCGACTCGCACCACTACACCAACTCGGTCTTCTGGGGCGACGACGGCCGGCTCTACGCCAAGCGCGGCGGCGACCATTTCTGCGAGGCCGCGTACGATCCGGCCGCAGGCAAGTGGGGACGGCTGGAGGTGCTCAAGTGCTCGCCCAATCACAGGAACTGGGGCGGCGACGCCAACGCCTTCCTGACCGGCTGGAGGGACCTGGTGGTCTACTGCCCCGGCGACACGCGCAATGACTCCACTTACATCGCGGTGGACGCCTCCGAGGCGGCTTGGAAGGCGGGCGCTCAGGGCGCGTGGAAGATGGACATCGGCCCGTACCTGCCGGAGAAGAACAAGAAGGGCAACTCGAACTTCCTGCGGTTCTGCGATTATCCCAAGATCAGCCCCTCCGGGGCCGCCGTCGTCGCGGGACAATTCCTCGACGATGCGGGCAACCTCAAGATGTGCCTCCAGGCCACGAGCCTGGCCGACGGCAAGCGGATGTGGGACGCCCAGTACGATGACGCCGGCCGGTCGAACTTCGGCGCGGCGGCCCCCGCCTACTGGTGGCACAGCAAGGAACACGCGGGCTTCTCGGCGTACTACTTCCCCGTCGGCCGCGTCGCCGATTACTGGCGGTTCATCGTCACTGACGACCTGTACATCTTCTACAACGGCGCGCAGGCGCAGACGATCCGGGCCGCGGGCATAAAGGACGGCAAGGAGAAGTGGACCCGCGAGGTCGGCGAGGACCATCCGGCCCTGGCCTGTCACGGCGGCTTCCTGTACGTCGTCGGGGACCGCGGGCAGATGAAGCTGGACCTGCGCCAGGGGGGGAAGGCCGTGTGGTTCGAGCACAACAAGTTCGCCGGCGACGCGGGCTACGTGATGGGCGGCGAAGACCCGGTCTACCGCCCGATGGTCCTGACGGATGACACGCTCTGGTTCATCGACGGCTCGTGCATCAGCGAACATCACCGCCTGGTCGGCATGAGGACGAGTGACGGGCGGGTCGTCCAGACAATCGACCTGGCGGCGCTTGTCGCGAAGAAGCCCGGGGAGCGCCTGCTGGCGGTCAACGACCTGGCCGCCTCGGAGGGCAGGCTGGGCGTTCTTATCGGCGTGCGGAGCGAGGGAGACCCGCACGCCGCGGAGAAGTGCAACCGCATCATCTACCAGGACCTGTACGTGTTCTCTTCCGGTAGCCGACGTGACTGACCCTCTGCGGAAGGTTCAGAACGCACAAGTCTTCAGGAGGATGGATCCGGGAAGCAGTAGAGCAGTCAAGCCTGAATCTAAGGGTCGTCTCTCCTGAGACCTTATCAGGAAATGCCGAAAACTGGTGACTGTCCCGAATTTCTAAATTCGGGACAGTCACCAATTTTCGATGCTGTCCTGCCTGATCGTGTTGCCCGGGTTTCCCAAAAAGAGGAATATTGCTCTGCACTAGCGCGGCGTGTCGGGCGGGTGCGGCCTGAACGCCGTGAGCGAGTTCTTCGCCGCCCAATCATTGCCAGGAGGCCCGTTGCGAGCAGGGCCAGCGAGGCCGGCTCCGGCACGCCTTCCGCCCCGCCCAAACCGAAGTTGGCGAACCACGCGACGTAGTCGGCCATGTCCACGATTTCATCGCCGTTGAAGTCCCCCTGCGACCAGGTGGTGCCTGTCCGGCCATAGTTGGCGAACCAGGTGACGTAGTCCTTCATGTCCACGATTCCGTCCAGGCCGGCGTCGCCGATGTAAGGCACGTAGACGCTTGTCGACGTGTCCGCCCTGGACCATAGCGTCTGCCCCAGTTCGTTGGCCGCCGATACCGTCAGCCCCATCGTGTGATGGCCGGGCGACAGCCCGTACAGGTTGATCAGTTGGGCGTAGCTGATGTCGAGCGGCCCTGCGGAAGACAGGTCGGTCTGGCCGTCGTTGTCGATGTCCCAGGCGTAGCCCAGGAAGGCGTTGTTGCCGTATGAGTTCGCGCCCGGCGTTGATGCGCCGCCGTCGAGCCTGACGCCGTCGGACATGGCCGTGGCGGCCGCGTGGGCCTGCGGCAGGTAGGTCTGCGCGGTGTCCCACGCCCACTGGAACTTGGCCACGTGCGTAAGCCACGCGGCGTACATCGACGGGCTGCCTGCGCCGTAGGCCTGAGCCGGCCCGTACTGCGGATTGTAGTTGGCGTCCAACTGCGGATTGACGCCCCCGGCATCGTTGATCTGCGTTCCGGGCATGGGCGGCTTGCTCGCGCCCGGATTGGTGGTGCGGTACCAGTAGTTGCCGTCGAAGGTGAACGAACCGGGGTTGATGTTGCTGGGACTTTCGTTCACGTACTCGCCCACGTTGCCGTACACGACCAGGTTGTGGCTGTAGACGCCGTTGGAGGATGGATTAGTCGCGGCGGCCGACTCGCTGAGGATGCGCAGAAGCGCGTTGGCCGGGTTGACGATCGTGTTGTACTCCAGGCGGACGTTGTTGGCGTTGGAGTACGAGATCGGGTAGTTGCCGCCGATGATCTTGTTGCCCATCGCCACGCAGTCGTAGTTCTCCCAGCCCAGGGCGAGGTTGCCCTGGTGGAAGTACTGCGGCCCGGTGTCGCCGCCCATCTGGAGCACGCGTGCGCCGCACTGGTTGAGCGTGTTGCCGTACATGCCGACGTTGTACGAGCCGCCCTTGGCCTCAAAGGCGCAGAACGCGCCGGACGTGCCCGCGTCGGAAAAGCTGTTGCTCATCAGCAGGCCCATCGCCGAGCCGACCATGTTGACGCCCAGGCCGCCGTACTGCCCGGCGGAGCTGTTGTAGAGCAGGAATTTCGTGCAGCCGGTGAACTTGACCGGCGTGCCCGAGCCGCTCGTGCTGCACTGGCCGGAGCGGATGTTCTTCAGGACCACGTTCTGCCCGAACGCGATCTGGATGCTGTTGGCGGCGGAGGAATTGACGACCAGCCCGTCGAGCACGAAGTTGGACACATAGTTGAACATGATGCCGCCGGGCGTGTTGAACACGGGAGGGTTCAGCGGGTCCTGCGCCGCGATGGTGATCGGATTGGCCAGCGTGCCGCCGGATGTCCCGTCGATGTAGAAGCCGTCGCCGTAGGAGCCAGGAGCCATGAGAATATGGTCGCCGGGCAGGGCCGCGTTGATCGCGTTCCGCAGTGCGGCTGAGTTGTTCACGACCACGACGGATGCGGGGGCGGGCCCGGACAGGGATATCGCGAGAATGCCGGCGACGCCCGCGAACCTGATTGATCTGGCCATGATGTCCGCCTTTTCCAGCCGACAACGCGCGCCGCAGTGCAACTCATTGCGGCCCATCGCGGCCGGACGCACACACACGCTCCTGATGACTTGGTCCTGAATGATTGTACCCCATTTTCGCCATTCGACAAGGATGGCGGCCGGCCGCTTTCAATGTATAATTGGCGGGGGCGGCCGATGGCGGTCAGGGCCGCCGTCCGGCACTCGCGCCATCCTGGAGCTTGCTATGAGGCGGGTGATCGCGGTGGGACTCGTGCTTGCCTGTGCGGCCAGCGCCTCCGCGCAGAGGGCGCGGCCGGCGGCGCCGGTCCGGCCTGTCCGGCCCGCGGCGTCGGGCGATTTCAGCGACCAGGCAATCGACCAGGCCATCCAGAAGGGCCAGCAGTTCCTGTGGGACGCCCGAAAGCCCGACGGTAGCTGGGGCCCGCACAGCGCGACCATGGTTGTCGGCCCGACGGCCGCGGCCGTCTACGGTTATAATGTCTGTGTTCTTGCCTTGCGCCACGGTTTGTTCCGCATCCGGATGATATGAAGCCCAACGGAAAGGCGCGGCTTATGCTGAGGAAACTGGCGGCAATCCTGTGCCTGCTCATCGCGTGCGCCCCGGCGGCCGCCCAGGCCGGCAGGCCCGCGGGCGGCAGACCGGCACCCGTTGCGACACCCAAGCCAGGCCCTGTCGGGAACCAGGTCGTCGGTGTTGTCATGCCGGACGGCAACGGCGGCTACAAGGTCGTGCCCGGCGGCAGCACGGTGGGAACGGGCGCAGGGCTGGGGACCATAGACAATTCCACCAGCGAGGTCGACCTGATGCGGAACTTGTGCCGCAAGGCCGCCGAAAGGTGCCAGGCCGCCATTGCCAAAGGCGACTGGGTGGCCGCCAAGGACGCCCTCGACCAGGCCCTGCGCAACTGCGTCGACCAGGCCGTGGCTGAGGCGCTTGGGCCCCTGGCCACGCAGATCGAGAAGGAGGGGCGAAACGAACTCGCGGCGGCCACGCAGTTGTACGACCAGGCCAAATACGTCGAGGCCCTGAAGGAGTACGGGCGGATATCGCGGACGTTCATCGGGCTGCCCGTCGGCACGGCCGCGCTGGAGGCGCTCAAGGCGGCCGAGGCGGACCCAAACGCCAAGGCGGGCGTGCAGGAGGCCAAGGCGCTGCCCATCAACGGCGTCGTGGAGAGAATCCTGGACGGTGCGTCCTCGGGAACGTCGCGGCCGGCATCGCAGCCGTCGTCCGCGCCGGCCGGGCCGTCGCCCAACCGCCCCGCGCGGATCAAGGCGCTGGCGGCCGACAAGCAGTTGGAGGTCGTCGACACGCTCACGCGCATCGCGACGCTGTTCCCTCTATCGCCGACGGGCATGCAGGCGGCCGCCGACCTGGAGGAGCTGAAGGCCGACAAGGCGTTCCAGGATTCGATCACCCGCCAGCGGACGGCCGCCGCCGCCAAGGCCGCGCTGAACAAGGCCCAGCTCTACCGCGACAGCGGCATGACGGCCAAGGCCGTCGAGGCCTACAAAGAGGTCATCGCCAACTTCCCCGACACGCCGGAGGCAAAACAGGCCCAGGCCGCGCTGGCGAACCTGGGCGGCGGGGCGAAGTAGACCTCCGATTGCGGATTGCGGATTGTGGATTGAAAGACAGGCAGCTTGTTCATCCGCCAATCCGCAATCCGCAATTCCCCAGGTCACCTGGGCTTTGCCGGCAGCTTGGGGTCGCGATCGCCCAGGACCTTGCGGCAGTAGCTGATGGTGGCGGGCGGGGCGGTCCTTTCGACGATCTCACGGCCGGACATGCCCGGGTTGGCCCGGCGGGCGGCAAGGAGTTTCGTCGGCCCCATGTTGTACGCGGCCACGGCCAGGTATACATCGCCGTCGAACTTGACCAGCATCATCCGCAGGTAGGCCGTGCCGACGGCGATGTTGTAGTCCGGGTCGAACAGGTCGCCCTCGCCGATGTGCCTGGCCCGCCGCACCTCCTCAAGCGCAACCGGCGTGATCTGCATTACTCCCTTTGCGCCGCGCGATGACTCGGCCCGCTCGTTGCCGCCGCTCTCGGCGCGGATCATCTCGCGCACAAGCTCCGTCGGCAGGGAGTTGGCCTGCGCGTGCTTCCAGATGATCGGCGCCAGCCGCGCAAGCCGAGCCTCGATGTCCGAATCATGCCGCCAGCGCGCGTAGCGGTAGACGCCATAGGCGCCGGAGATCAGCAGCACGGCCGCGGCAGCCAGGCAGACGAGACGTTTGGTGCTTTTGCGCAATCTCTCTCAGTTCCCGGTCCAGTTGCCGATGTCGTCGGAAGTGCCCTCAACGCCGTCCGGTCCGAGCGAGAAGACGTCGAACCTGTCTGGATTCTGCTGGCCCGGACAGCGGTAGACATACGCCCGGCCCCATGGATCGACCGGAAGGCCCTTGGAAGCATCCATGTACGGCCCATTCCATTCCTTGACGTCCTTGGGCTGAACGAGCAGCACATCAAGTCCCTCATCCGTGGTCGGATATCTGCCGCAGTCGACATCGAAGGTCTCAAGAGATATGCTCAGGTTGGCGATGTCGCTCACAGCCCTTGCCTTGAGGGCCATTGAGTGGATATTGGCCGTGGCCCGCGAGTAGAAGAAGTAGCTTCCCAGGACCACTACGAAGAAGACCTGGGCAAGCACACCGACGCCGGCAAGGGCAATCCCCGTGACGCTCCTTCCCACGGCCGGAGGTTTGCGGGACAATGCGATGATGCCGAGGATGAGGGCGGGGATCGCGCAAATCGCCTCCGCCAGCGGCACGATGCTGCATATCCCAAGCACCAGCGCCGCAATCGCCATGCCGTTCTTCTGCTCGGCCGTCTGTGCCATGATGTCTCCAGTTCAAGTGGAGTGCGGCGGCAGAGCCCCAAAGGGACGCGACGCCGCTTTCGCTTTCCCCGACGACCAACGGCCAAGCCAAAGCGGCGTCGCATCGCTGCGCGATCTTGCCGCCGCACTCCATAGCGTCAGAAATGATACATGCGTATCCACGCCACCTGGGCCTTGGCGAACTCGGCCGACTTGCCCGATGGGAACTTGGCCAGGTAGCTCTGGTAGGCGTCGAGGGCCTTGTCCCAGGCCTTCTTCTCCACCTGGCAGCGGGCGACGGCCAGCATCGCATCCTCCACCCGCTCATCCTTGGGGTAGTTGTAGATGAACTGCTGGTAGGACTTGATCGCCTCGTCGTAGTTGGCGTTCTTGAGGTAGTGCGCGCCGACCTCGTAGAGGGCGTCAACCGCCTCCTTGGTCGCGCCGTAGTGGGCGAGCAGTTCCTGGTAGGCATTGATGCCCTTGTCGGGGTCCTTGAGGTACTGGATGTAGATCGTGCCGATGCGCAGAAGCGCGTTGCCGGCCATGTCGCCGGTCTTGAACTCATCGACCACCTTGCGGTACGCGTCGATCGCGCGGAAGAGGTCCGCGTTCACGCGGTCGCGCGTCGAGCCGCTGGTCAGCACCCCAAGCGCATCGCCACCCCAGATGTCCTCGGGCACCTGCGGCGCGGCCGCGGCCTTGGGCCAGTACGTCCGTCGAAACTCCAGGTCTGCCGCCAGGCTGGCCTGCTCGGCAAGGCTGCGGCGCTTCAGCACGATGCGGTGATCGTCGAGCTTGCCGAGCGCCCTTGCGGCGTATTCGTACGTGTGGCCGATCCAGAACTGCGAATCATCCGCCAGCCGGCTGTCGTGATAGTCCTTGACGACCTGCTCAAATGCCTTGCGGGCCGCCGGGAAGTTCTCGACCTTCAGCAGAGCCGCGCCGGCCGTGTAGAGCCCATCCGCAGCACGGACGTGCTTGGGGAAGTTCTCGGCTACCTTCTGGAACTCGACGGCCGCCTTCGTGTTGTTCTTGAGCTTCTCGTAGAGGATCGTCGCGATCTGGTACTGCGCCTCGGCCGCCTTGGGGTTCCTGGGGTCGCCGGCGACGAAGTCCTGGTACTGCCGCAGGTCATCCAGGATCGCGATCCGCTCCTTGCACAGGGCGACGTGCTTGTACTTGGGGAATTTCTTCGTGTACAGGTCGTAGAACTCGCGGGCCTCCTTCCATCGCCCGAGGTTCTCCAGGCACGAGGCCGACTCGACGTACGCCTCGCTGGTCATGCCGCCCTTGGGGAAGTCCTCGATTGTCTCGGCGTACGCGCCCAGCGCCTCCTCGAAGAGCAGGTTGTCCCGCAGAAGGCGGGCGACGGAGAGCAGGGCCTCGTTCGCGCCGGCCTTGGTCGGATAGAGGTTGACGAACATGCGATAGGCGGCGATGGCGTCCCGCGCCCTGCCGGCCGACTCCAGCCTGCGGGCGATTGCGAATATCTGCGGATGGACGAACCGGCCGCGGAGGATTCCGCCGTCGTCGCCGCGTGTCGCCGAGATCTGGTCGAACGTCCGCTCGACCTCCTCAAGCCTGGCCGCTGTGACCGGGCCCATAAGGCCGTCGGGGTTGAGGTTATTGCGCTTCTGGAAGTCCAGCACGTTGGCGTATCCCAGCCGTGCCAGGCGCTTGCCCACCTCCAACTGCCGATAGGCGAGCTCGGCCGGGTAGCGCGATGAGTACTCCGCGTACGCCGCCAGTGCGGCCATCGGATTGTTGAGCGGCTTTTCATAGAGCCTGGCGACGTTCAGGAGCGCATCGCGCCCCTGCGGCAGGTGCGGGAAATTCGTCGCCACCTCGCGGTAGAGCGCGACGGCCATCTCCCATTCCTTCACGTGCTCCAGCAGCGACGCGATGTTCGCCAAGCGGTCCAGGCACTGCTCGGGCGTGGTAGGCAGCATCGCCAGGTAATGGTCCTTCGCCTTGACCAGCAGCGGCATCCCCTGCGTCGGGCCTTCCAGCGCGATGAGCTTCTGCGCCGCGACGAGGAAGCACCGGCCGCGTAGCTCGCCGGCCCGGGCGCGGTCGGAGAACTGTGCCTTCTCGCCGCCGAGCGAATCCAGCAGCTTGTGCGCATCGGCCGCGAGCGCCTTGACCACAACGACCTTATCTGCCGCCACTGCCCGGGCAAGCATCGCCTCGACCAGCACGAACTGCCCCTGGCGAACCACGGCCGGATCGTCGCTCTTGATGTCCTTCAGCACCGCAACCAGGCGGTCGAGCGTCGAGCCGTCCTGGCTCGCGGCGGCCACTTCCGCCAGGCGCGCCAGCACGGCCGCCGCCTCTTCATAGCCCGGCGAGACCTTCAGCATCAGCCCCAGGTAATCGACGGCCTCCGGCCCCCATCGGCCGCTTGCCACAGTGGTCATCGCGACCAGTTCCTCCAGCACAGCCCGCCTGGCCGGCCCCGCCGTCGTGGTGCTCAGAAGCTCCTTGATCGCGGCAATCCGCTCCGCCTGCGTCAGGCCCTGCGACTCCAGCAGGACAAGCCGGAACTTCGCCAGTTGCTTGACGGCCTCGTCGGCGAGGTTCTTGTTCTCGGCCGCCTGGCGGAGCAGGCGGATCGCCGCGTCGCGATTGCCGGCTTGTGCATCCAGCCTGGCCAGCGCCATCGCGGCCCGCGCCGCCCACGGGCTGTCGGGGGCTACCTTCATTGCGCCCTCGAAGCACACGCGGGCGGCCGCCTCCTGCGCCGCATCCGCCCGCGGCTCATCGACTATCACCTGCGCCCTTGGAACGGGCGTCGGCTTGGCCGCGGCGCGCGGCGCGCGGCGGGGCTTCTTCGCCTCGGCCGGCTGGGTGGCGTCATCCGAACCATCCTCGCCCTCCGGCTCGGCCGCCTCCGCCTCGGCCGGCGCAGCGGCCGGCACGAAGACCTGCGCCGGGCGCACCGCGTCGCCAAGCGCCAGCCGCCCTCGCAGGTAGAGTATGTGGGCCTTCTGTGAGTCTGTGGCCGCACGCTGGGCCGCGGCGTCAAGGAGTGCGTCGGTGCCCTTGAACACGCCCTTGTCGATGAGCGTGCCGAGCGTCTCCAACTGCGTGTCCAGGTCCAGCGCCTGGGCGGTCAGACGGCCGACGACGAGCTTGGCCCGCGCGTGGTCCGGCTGTGCGGCGAGTATCTGCTGCCAAAGCTTGAGCGACTTCTCAAGCTGGCAGTCCTTCAGATACGCCTCGGCCAGGGCCTCCTTGGGCTTGACGGCCGAGGGATTGTCCTGGACCTGCTTTTCCAGCTCGGAAACCGACTGGGCCGGCGCCGCGGATGCCGCCAGCCACAGAAGTACAGCGGCAACGGGCAACAGGCACCGGGCAACGTTCAATCGACAATCGATAATCGACAATCTGCAATCGTTCATGGCTTCACCCCCGCCTTTTCCTGGAGGACCTTCATGGCGTTCCGAAGTTCATCAATGTCCGTGGCATCCGGGAACAGTTCGACGATACGCGAGTAGTACGCCAAGGCGTACTTGTCGTCGCCGGTGGCCTGGTAGAGGGCCGCCAGCTGGCGGAGGACCGTCTCGGCCGTCGGCTGCTCTTGCTCGGCCTTCTTCAGGAGTGCAATCGCCTCGCCGCGTTTGCCCTCGGCCCGCAACACGGCGGCCGCTCGGCACAGGAAGTCGGCCGCCGCACGCGAATCGAACACCTTGGCTGCTTGGCCGGCCGCGAGCGCCTTGGCCAGGCCGTCGAAGTCCCTGGTCGCCACGAGCAGCCGTGCCTGAAGCTCGCACGCACGCTTGCTCCGCGGCTCCTTGGCCATCAGCAACTTCAGGTGCTCCAGCGCCAGTTCATAGTTGCCCGCGGCGAACCAGCCGGACGCCACCATGCAGAGGCCGTCCGCGTGCTGCTTGTCGGCCTTCAGAAGCTGGTATCCCTCGTACAGGGCGCAGAACCGCGTCGAGACCTTGTACTGGTCCGCCGCGGCCTTGTCGGACAACCTGCCGATGACGACGCAGTTGTCAACCACATCGCCTTCCTTCGGCGAGCCGGCAAGCGTCCTGACCATCACAGGCCCAAGCGGCTTGGCCTCCAGCAGGTACGCCTGCCCCAGGAGCAGGTGGAGCTCAACCGACTCCATGCCCGCCTCCTGGGCCATGAGGAGGTACTTCTCGGCCAGCGCCCCGCTGCCGCGCTGGAGGTGAATCCGCCCCAGCAGGAAGCTGTTGGACGGGTCGCGTATGTCCTGCCCAAGCGCGGCCGTCAGGTAGGTCTTGGCCTTGGGGATGTTGCCCAGCGCGTAGTTGCACCGGCCAAGGGCGCTGGCGGTCACGGGGTCGGGCTTGAGGCGCCAGGCGTGTTCAAGGTATTTGAGGGCGTCCTCGTTCTTCCCGGCGGCAAGGAGGATCTGCCCGGACAGGCTGTTGGCGTCGGGGTTCTCCTTGTCGGTGTCGAGGACGTTCTTCAGGATTTCCAGCGCCTGGTCCGGCTTTTTCAAGTGGACGTAGGCCCGCGCGAGGATCAGCCTGTCCTGGATTCCTGTCCGGTTGGCGCGGTAGGCCTTTTCGAGCATGGCGGCGGCCTGCTCGTAGTCGCCGCGGGCGTAGGTCTTGATGGCCTCGACGTTCTCGCCCACGGCCGGCAGACTTGCCCCGCCGGGGCGAGCCGGCTCGGCAATCGGCCGCGACGCAGGCGCAGTGGCCGCCGGGGGCGATGGGTCTGTGAGAGAGGCCGAATCATCCTGGTCCGTAAGGCCCAGCGCCAAGCCGGGCACGCACAATAAGACAGCGGCGCAAAGAGAGGGGAGGAGCCTCATAGGAAGTCCCTTTCCTAATCGAGCCGGGGCGCAAGGTTATCCTCGCGCAAGCGGGTGTCAAGAAAAAAGCGGACGATGTTCAGGAAATCCGATGCTCGAAGGCGTCAAGGATTTAGCTGACGTCACGGTGTTCGGACACAACCGTCGGCACGTGTCCCCCGACCATGCCCTCCGGTCTATCGACTGGCGTCAGAAGGAGATAGCAATGTGGCAGGCCTGCATTGAAGTTCTCGAGCCGTTCCCTGATCCTGCGGTAGCGTGGTGTGTGCGCCAGAACAACCCCGGGCAGCCAGCATAGGGCCGCCAGTCCCAGCACACACAGGGCATACTTGTACAAGCCAGGGACCCATATCGCGGCGAGAAACACCAGCGCTGTCGCCAACGACGGCAGGCATCCGATCAGCGAGGCCATATCCACTCTGTTCCTGAATCTCACGTCGTCGGGGCCGATGAGTTCCTTCTCCTTGGCGGAATAGGCGGTCAGGTCGAACGTGTCGCGTGAGAACACCGTCACGGCGTAGTTCCCAGGCTGCACTCTCAGGAAGTCAGTCGAGTGGCCAGAGGACCATGAGTCGAATCCGGTCATAGCCAGTTCGCCCGATGGTGCGCGGAGCAGGAATGTGCCCCCGACCGATTCGTAAAGTGGCGCCAGGTCGGCGGGGACCTACTGCTGCACAAGGATCTCGACCCTCAGATCTACCGGACCCTCGCCATCGATGAAGAACAGTTGTCCGCTACGAGCGAGAGCATCCAATTCGGCGAAATGCCGTTCGTACTTGGGAGGGGCCGCAGTTGGGCACTTCAGGGATGTATCCCGCAGGACGACAAATCCGTGGCTGTCTTCCGCACGGAACATGTGGAACAAGCTAAACGGAATCGGTACCTACCGCAATCTCTAATGAGGATGCGGCCTGGCAGAACCTGGCATGTCCGCTATCGAGCGATCTGAGGTACAATGGCCGTGATCCTCGCTACTGCACAGAGGTCCAGATGAGGACACTCGCCGCAAATCGGAGGCACGCGATGCCGCTGTTTGAGCCGCTTGAGCCGCGCGTGCTCCTGGCGGGCCCGGACCCGATGGTGAACCTTGGCGTGGGCGGCGGGGGCGGCATGTTCCAGGTCACCGTCTCGCCCTACGACAGCCAGTACGTGCTCATCGCCTGCGACATGTCGGGCGACTACCGCTCCATAGACGGCGGGGGCACGTGGCAGATGATCAACTACAAGCAGATCAGCTCCTCCAGCTCCCTGCGGCCCGCCTTCACGTCGCTGAAGACCTACTGGGCGGACGACGGCGAGTCGGTCGCCGCCAACAACATGCTCAAAGTCAGCACGGACAAGGGCCTGACCTGGTCCAACGTCCTTAGCGGCGCGGCCCCCTGGTCGAGCGCGATCACGGACATCGCGGCCATCAGCGGCTCGCCCGACAAGCTCTTCGTCGGCACCTCCGGCGGCCTGTGGCAATCGCAGAACGGCGGGAGCACGTGGACCAACGTCAGCACCACCGCCTGCAACGACATCGCCGTCGTCGGCAACACGGTCTATGCCGCCCTGGGCACGACGCTGTTGCGAAGCACAAACGGCGGCGTCAACTGGTCCACGCTCACCATCACCGGCGTCAGCGGGGCGACGATCTCCTCGGTCGCGGCCGTGCAGGTCGGCGCGAACCCCGTCACCGTCTATGCCATCGCCGCCAGCAACGGCACGTATCGCTCGACCGACGGCGGCACGAACTGGACCAGGATCCACACCTGGAACAGCCAGACGGACGTTCAGGTCCCCGCGGGCCAGACCGCGAGGATCTACGAGGCCCAGGAAGGCAGCACGGTGGTCTACGGCACGACCAACAGCGGCTCGACCTGGAGCAGCATCTTCCGGATGGGCACGGGCGGCAACGTCAATCGGACATGGATCCAGACGCAGCTCTACTGGGGCTACTACATAACCTCCGGCGGGCTGGGCGTCGCCCCCAGCGACGGCAACATCCTGTACCTGGCGACGCAGGGCGAACTCTACAAGTCGACCGACGGCGGGGCGACGTGGAACGGCGACATGGCCATCGACCTGTCCGGCAACCGGCACCAGTCGATCGGCCTGGAGGTCACCACCAACTGGGACTACAAGTGGGACCCCAACAACCACGACGTGCAGTTCATCTGCTACACCGACGTGGGCTTCGCCCGCAGCACCGACGGCGGGCAGACGTTCGCCTGGAGCAACTCCGGCAACCCGTGGGGCAACACGATGTACGAGATCGCGTTCGACCCGTTCACGCCGAACAAGATCTACGGGGCGGCCAGCAACCTGCACGACATACCGGAGTGGAACTCCGTCGGCAACAACTCGGGCTCGGCCGGCGGCGTCGTGGTCTCCACGAACGGCGGGCAGACGTGGGCCAGGCTCGGCACTGGCCTGCCGACGGAGCCATGCACGGACATCATGGTCGATCCGTCCTCGACGCCGGGCGCGATCACGCTCTACGCGACGATGTACTACAGCGGGGTGTGGAAGTCCACCGACGGCGGCGCCGCGTGGGTACAGAAGTCCACCGGGATCGGCTATGGGGCCAACAAGCACGCGTATCACATCACCACCGACCCGGCCGGCAATCTCTACGTGCTGGTAACGGGCCTTCGCGTCAACAGCGCGTTCAACGACCATGGCGGCGTATGGAAATCGACCAACGGCGGGGACAGTTGGACGGACATCACGGGCGGCCAGTGGGCGTGGCCCACCGACGTGGCCGTCGTGGACGCCAACACCATCTACGTCGCCGTCGCTGCCGCGCCGGGCTACGCCCAGGCCTGCCTCTGGAAGACGACCAACGGCGGCACGACCTGGACGCGCGTGCTGAACGAGTCGCAGATCGCCTACTGGCACACGCCCAGCTACTCGCACGCGCTGAACGTCAAGGTCTACCCGGACAACCCCAATATCGTCTACTGCGGCACGGCGGACCACGGGCTGTGGGTCAGCCTCGACGCCGGCGCGACCTGGAGCCCCTTCCCGAACCTGCCCTTCCAGGCCGTCACCAACGTCGCCTTCGACCCGCAAGACCACACGACGATGTACGTGGACACCTTCGGCGGCGGCGTGTGGAAGGGCTTCTACCTGCCGCTGCTGCCCGGCGACGCCAATCGCGACGGCATCGTGGATATGACCGACTACGTCGCCTGGTTCAGCTACTTCGGCCAGACGGGCAGCGTCTCGTGGGCCAACGGCGACTTCAACGGCGACCGCATTGTCGACATGGCCGACTACGTCCTATGGTTCGGCCACTTTGGCGCCGGCGGGACATCCTTGGCAGAAAGCCCGGCCGTCAGCGATGCACAGGCCCGGCCGGCGGCCGCTGAACCGGAACCGGCCCAGGCTGCCGCCGACGCCGCGCCTCTGACCGCCCATGCCGCACGCCCCGGGATCTCCGTAGAGACAAGAGTGAACAGTGAAGAGGGAGGAACAGGGACACTTGGCGGTTCGTCTCTCTCTTCCGTGTCATATCGCCCCTCTTGGGTGTTAGCCAGGAACTCCGACGCTCGGGACCACGGCGCCCGGCCGCACAGGGCGGCGATCATGCGCCTTGGGGCATCGCGCGGCGAAGCGAACGGCGAGATTGAGGACGCCTTGGAGCTCGCCGGCCTGCGGGTGGGGCTGCGGGCCGTATTGAGCCACAGATAGGCGCGGTGCGGCTACGGGTTGCCCTGCTCGACCTTCCTGGCGCGGGTCACGCAGTCGAAGCAGTCCAGCAGAAACGCGTAGATTTCCGCGAACCGCTCCGAGCGGCGCGTGACACACAAGCCGTGGCGAATCACCTGGTACGGCAACTGCGCCGCATATTCGGCCGGCAGGTCGGTGCGGAATGGCACTTCGAGCGTGAGGACTGCCGGCGCCTTCACCGGCCGCATCTTGTGAGCCGCGCACTGCGCCGCGGCGCGGCGGATTCGCTCCATCACGGCCGGGTCGAGAGGGCCGTCGTCGCCGAACCTGGCCCATCGCGTCCGCACGGCCGGCAGGTCGGGCACGACCCATCGAGCCTCGGCAATGGCCCTGTCATCGCCGGCCATCAGCACGGTCGGCACGCCCGCATCGGCCGCGAGCATCATTTGAATCGTGACTTCGCCGCAGACCCGGCCGTTGAGGCGGAGGTGCGTGAACTTGTAGCAGTGCCCGTAGCAGCCGGGCCAGACGCCGTGGAAGCCCAGCAGCACCAGGCCGGCGTATTCGCCGGAGAACTGCGGCAGGTCGAACTCCCCCGGCCCGCGCGTGCGGATGGGCGTGACGTAAGGCGGCAGGCCCTGCGGAATGCCGTGGAACGATGTCAGCGTGACGCCCTCCGCCCCGCCGTCCATCAGGCCCCGCGAGACGGCCGCCATGTGGGCAAGCTGAATCTCCTCGTCGCTCAGGGCCGGATGGCCGTAGCCGGACATGCCCTCGATGTCGCTCGACACGTAGAACCGCATCAGTCGGCCTCCCGGATCCACACGAGCATCTCGCCCGCCCCGCGATTGTCCCACAGGCAGTACGGCACGGCCTTGAAGTTGACCGCCACGCGCTTCGACGCGGGTTGCGGGCGATACAGCTCATCGCCCCAGCCCTTCATGTCGCGGCGGAATGCCCTGCCCGTGATGACGGCCGCCCCGCCCAGCTTGCGGTCGAACCTGACCGCCAGTCTCGCGCGGCGGGGCAGGGCGATGTCCGCCAGGCGAGGGCCGTTGTCAATCTCCTCCAGGCAATACACTATCGGCCCGCGCTGGAGTGCAACCTTGCCGCAGTCCATGCGGACGGCCGGATGGGCCTCAACTCGCTCCACCGGCATCGGCAGCGTCAGTTCCACCGCGTCGCCGCGCGACCAGACGCGATTCAGGTACGCGTAGCCCTTGCGGATGATCCGCCGGATGTTGATCGGCGTGGCGTTGACCTTGAGCGTCGCGCTGCGGCACCAAGCCGGGACGCGAAGCGCCAAAGCGAATCGCGCCTGCGCATCCGGGTCGACCTTCAGCCTGACCTTTTCCTTCCAGGGGTACTCGGTCTTCTGCGTGATGGCGAGCTTCCGCCCGGCAATTTCGACCTGGGCACTGCCGCCGATGTACAGATGCACGAAAAGTGCATTCGCCGCCGTCGAGTAGACGTATTGGCCGATGGACGCGATGAGCCGCGCGATGTTCGGCGGGCAGCACGCGCATCCGAACCACTTCTGCCGCGCGGCGGCGGTCTGGCCGGCGAACTCCGAGCCCTGGCGCCTTTGCGGAAACGCCGTCAGGTGATTGGCGTAGAAGAACCGCCTGCCGTCCAGCGACACGCCGCTGAGCACGCCGTTGTAGAGCGCCCGCTCCATCACGTCGGCGTACTGGCCGTCGGCCTCGATCTGGAGCATCCGGTGGGCGAAGAAGACCAGCGCGATGTTCGCGCACGTTTCGGCGTAGGCGGTCTCGTTGGGCAGGTCGTAGTCCCTGGCGAAGGCCTCGCCGGATGATGTCGAGCCGACGCCGCCGATGACGTACATCCTCCTGCGCGTGGCCGAGCGCCAGAGCCGCCGGCAGGCCGCCAGCAGACCCGCGTCGCCGGTCTCGGCGGCCACATCCGCCGCGCCGCTGTAGAGATACATGGCCCGCACGGCGTGGCCGACGGCCTCCGTCTGCTCGCGAAGCGGCTTGTGGGCCTGAAGGTTGTCATAGTTGCGGGCCTTGAACCAGCCGCGAAGCGGAACTCCATTCTTCCGCGCGTCGCGCCGCTCCATGTCGAAGTAGTGCGGCCTGCGCCCGCGCTGGTCTATGAGGAACTTCGCCAGGTCCAGGTACCGCTTCCGGCCGGTCGCGCGATAGAGCTTCACCAGGGCAAGCTCGATCTCGGGGTGGCCGTCATAGCCGCGCTTCTTGCCTCGCCCCCGGCCGAAGTTGGCGCACAACAGGTCAGCGCAGCGGCACATCGCGTCGAGCAGCCGCCGCGAGCCTGTCGCCCGCCAGTGGGCGACGGCCGCCTCGATATCATGGCCGACCTCGTAGAACTCGTGGTTCTCCTGGAGGTTCGCCCATCGCCACTCGCGGGGCAGCGGGTTGGGATAGATGTACCCATCATCCTTCTGCCCGGCGAGGATGGCCCGGATCGCCCCCGCGACCAGCTTCTCCAGCCGTCCATCCGGCCGCACGCCCAGGCTGTATGAGCTGGCCTCGATCCACTTGCCCAGGTCGCCCACCCATATCCGCCAGGGCGGCGCGCCCTTCGCCGGGTCCGGCCAGTCCCACTTGTAGGCGGCGAGCGTGCCTTCCCGCCTGTTGATCCGGTACTCCAGCGGCAGCGTCACCTTGCGGTTGGTCTCCATCCGCGGCAGCCAGAACGTGTCCGCGACCTTGACCTTCAGCCACTCGATGGGCCGCAGTCTGCCCAAGCCATTTCTCGCGCCGGCCGCCATTCTTCCGGTTCCTTGTTGAATTTGCCTCTGTGCCAGCGGAGAATACTGCGCGGATTCGCTATGTGTCCAGCCGCAAGGACGCCTCGAACAGGATGGTGCGAACATGGCCAGAACGCAGGCGCACCGGATCATATCTGTAGGCTCGCCCCTGGGGGAGGACGTCGTGCTCCTCCGCAAGATGCGCGCCGTCGAGGAGCTCGGACGGCCGTTCCGCTTTGAGCTGGAACTCCTGAGCGAGAACCACTCCATCAGGCTCCAGGACATGCTCGGCGGGAACATCACAGTCCGCGTCGAGCGCGACGACGGGCAGACCCGCTACTTCAACGGCTTCGTGGGCCGCTTCGCCCAGGTGAAGGCCCGGGGCCGGCTCTCGCAATACGAGGCGACGGTCGTGCCCTGGCTGTGGTTCCTGACGAAGACCTCCGACTGCCGGATCTTCCAGAACCAGACGGCGCCGCAGATCATCGAGAAGATATTCCGCGATCTGGGCTTCACCGAGTTCGAGACGGCCCTCTCCGGAGACTATGCCCAGCGGGAATACTGCGTCCAGTACCGCGAGACGGCCTTCAACTTCGTCAGCCGGCTGATGGAGGAAGAGGGCATCTACTACTTCTTCCAGCACGAGAACGGCTCGCACAAGCTCGTGATGTGCGACTCGATGAGCGCTCATTCCCCCGTCGGCGGCTACGAGGAGATCCCCTACCGCCCGCCACACCACGAGCTCACCGTGCAGCACATCCGGGAGTTGACGGTGGAACAGCGCGTCGTGTCAGGGGCCTACGCCCACACGGACTTCGACTTCGAACGCCCCAAGGCGTCGCTGCTGACCACCTCCAGGCTCGAGCGCCCCAGCAAGGCGCCAGGACTTGAAATCTACGATTATCCCGGCCTCTACAAGGACACCGGGAAGGGGGATTCGCGGGCCCGCGTCCGCAGGGAGGAATTGCAGGGCCACTATGAGGTCGTGCGCGGCCTGTCCAACGCGAGGGGCCTTTCGACGGGCTACACGTTCAACCTGACCGAGTTCCCGCGGGAGGACCAGTGCCGCCAGTACCTGGTGACCTCGACGGAGGTGCTGATCGAGTCCGACGAGTTCGACCCCTCCGGCAACCCGACCGGCAAGGGCGCCATCTACGACTGCTCATTTGCCGCCATCGACTCCCAGCAGCCGTTCCGCCCAGAGCGCGTCACGCCGCGCCCGATGATCCGTGGGCCGCAGACCGCCTTCGTGGTCGGCAAGAGCGGCGAGGAGATCTGGCCCGACAAGTACGGCCGGGTAAAGGTCATGTTCCACTGGGACCGCTACTCCAAGGCCGACGAGAACAGCTCCTGCTGGGTCCGCGTGGCGCAGTCGTGGGCCGGCAAGAAATGGGGCGCGATGTACATCCCGAGGATAGGCCAGGAGGTGATCGTCGAGTTCCTCGAGGGCGATCCCGACCGGCCGATCATCACCGGCAGGGTCTACAACGGCGATGCGATGCCGCCCTACGACCTGCCCGCGAAGGCCACGGTCAGCACCATCAAGTCCGACTCCAGCAAGGGCTCCAAGGGCTTCAACGAGATCCGCTTCGAGGACAAGAAGGGCAGCGAGCAGCTCTTCATGCACGCGGAGAGGAACATGGACGTCCGCGTCAAGAACGACTCGTACCAGACGATCGGCAACGATTCGCACATCGTGGTCAAGCGGGACGAGAAGAAGAAGATCGAGCAGAACCAGCACCTCCACGTGATGCTCTCCCGGATGGAGAATGTGGACGTGGATCAGTCGCTCACCGTCGGCAGCAACCAGCAGGAGAAGGTCGGCGTGAAGCACGCGCTGGAGGCCGGGGCGGAGATCCACCTGAAGGCAGGGATGAAGGTCGTCATCGAGGCAGGAGCTCAGTTGTCGCTCAAAGGCCCCGGCGGCTTCATCAATATTGACCCCGTAGGTGTCACCATTCAGGGGACGCTGGTGAACATCAACAGCGGCGGCGCGCCGGGGGTGGGCAGCGGATCCGTCCCAAAGCCCGCCGAGGACGCCAAGGAGGCGGATACGGCTACTGCCGGCGACGTCACGACGGTGTCCGGGCGCGGCAGGGAGGTCCAGCCGGGACAGTACGGCAGCACACAGGTATCGGGCTACACCCCGGGGGACAAGAAGGGTTAACCGACAGAGCAAGACGCTTACATCGAGGGGCGGAGACAAGACGATGCCGCCAGCGGCGAGAATCAGCGACATGCACGTCTGCCCGATGGTAACCGGGGTGGTGCCTCACGTTGGAGGGCCCATCTCAACGGGCTGCCCACAGGTGTTGATAGGCTTCATGCCGGCGGCGCGGGTCGGCGACATGGCCATATGCGTTGGTCCGCCCGACGCTATCGCGATGGGATCGACTACGGTGTTTATCGGCGGCATGCCCGCCGCGCGACTGGGCGACATGACCGTCCACGGCGGCATGGTCGCCCAAGGCCTCCCCACCGTCATCATCGGCGGCTAGCGCGCGCCGGACTCTCATTGCGACGCCGGTCCGCCGCTCAACGGCCCGGCGCGATGTCCTTGGTGATGACGTCCAGCCCCTGGCGGCCGGTCTGGGAGGCCGGGCCGTCCCACTTGTAGTGCTTGACCGCGTCGATGATGCGGTTGGCGAGGCGGACCGCCTTGAGTCCGTCGATGGCCGACACCACCGGCTCCTCGCCCTCGACCACCGTGCGGCGGAACGCCTCGGCCTGGCTGCGGAGCGGCTCGGTTGAGTCGTCCACCACGAGCTGCTCGACCGCCAGCAGCTTGGTGTAATCGACCGACTGGGCGAGTTGGGCCAGGTCATCCACGTCCAGGTCGCGGGCCATCTGGATCAGGTCCAGGTTGCGGTCCTTCTTGATGACGGTGCCGACCTTCTTGGCGTAGTCGACGCTCAGGTAAGCCACTTCCGAGAAGACTCGCATCTTCCGCTCGGTCTTGATGGCCAGGCGGCTGGCGGTGATGTCGGCGACGCAACCGTTGTCGAAGATGAGGCGGGCGTTGCAGATGTCCTCGTGCGCGCCCAGGACGTTCACCCCGACGGCGTGGATGGACTGGACCTCTCCGCCGGCCAGCATGAGGACCAGGTCGATGTCGTGGATCATCATGTCCAGCACGACCCCGACATCGGCCGAGCGGAAGGTGAACGGGCTGATGCGCATCGCCTCGATGAACTTGGGGCGAATGGCGTACTTGCGCATGGCCACGACGGCCGGGTTGAACCGCTCGGTGTGGCCGACCTGGATGCTCGCGCCCGTCCGCCGGGCCAGTGCGATGAGGTCCTCGGCGGCGGCCGGGTCGTTGGTGATCGGCTTCTCGATGAGCACCGGCTTGCCGGCGGCCACGAACGGCCGGGCGGCCGCCAGGTGGTGCAGCGTCGGCACGGAAATTACGGCGGCGTCGACCTTGTCGACGGCGTCCTCGACGCGCGTAAACGCCGGGCAGTCGCGCTGCCTGGCGACGGCCTCGGCGGTGGCCGGGTTAATGTCGACCACGCAGGCGAGCTTCACCCCTGGCATGTCGCCAAGCACCCGGGCGTGCAGCTTGCCCATCCGGCCGGCGCCCACGACGGCTATGCGGCAGGCGTTGTTGTTCTTCTCAACCGGCACAATCAACCTTTCGAGACAAGAGGGACCAGGGACTAGCGATTGGCGACCAGGGGCCGCAATGACCTTCCGAACCACGGTAACCTGCCGAACAGCAGGATTCCTAGTCGCTTGTCCCTCATCGCTAGTCGCTTCCTCAGATCGGCTCGGCGTCCACGAGCATGAACTTTATCTCGGCCTCAGCCGCCAGGTCCTCGCCGACGAAGGCGGTGCAGCGGCAGTGCCCCGTGCGGCTGCGGACGTGCAGCGACTCGGCCTGGAGGATTAGCTGGTCGCCCGGGCGCACGGGACGGCGGATCTTGACGCGGTCCATCGACAGGAGCATGGCCACCTTGCCCGTGTGCTCAAGGCGCTGCCCCAGCAGCACGCCCGACAACTGGGCCATCGCCTCCAGGATCATCACGCCGGGCATGATCGGCAGGCCGGGGAAATGGCCCTGGAAGAACGGCTCGTTGATGGTGACGTTCTTGACGGCGACGGCCCGCCGCTCGCCGTCGATCTCGATGACGCGGTCGAGCATCAGGAACGGATAGCGGTGCGGCAGCAGGCGCATGAGCTTGCGGATGTCAAGGACGGCGTCGCCGCGAAGGCTCGCGGCGCGGCGCGAGGCGGAGAGCTTCTCCGCGAGCTTGCGGACGATGGCGTGGTTGAGCTCGTGCCCGCTGCGGTACGCGACGACCCGCCCCGTCAGCGGCCTGCCCAGGAGCGCCAGGTCGCCGATGAGGTCGCAGATCTTGTGCCGCACGTGCTCATCCGGAAAACGCAGGGCGTTGTCGATGGGGCCGGAGGCGCCCATCACCAGGATGTCCCTGGCGGTCAGGTGCTTGCCCATGCCGCGGGACTGGAACTCCTGCGCCTCCTTCTCGAGCAGGAAGGTGCGGGCCGGGGCGATCTGGGCGGCGTAGTCGTCCTTGTGCAGGCGGAAGGCCAGCACCTGCCGGCCGATGCTCGGCTGGCCGGTGTAGTCCAGGTCGTAAAGGATGTCCAGGCAGTCGGCGGGGCCGGGCATCGCGGCGATCATCGCGTCGCCGTCCGTCGCGGAGACCGTCTCGGGGATGGCGAACGTCTTTCGCTCGGCGTCCTGCTCGGCGACCTGGGCCTCCTGGATCGCCTGCACGAACGGCATGGCCGAGCCGTCGGTGGAGGGCGTCTCGGCGCCGGCGACCTCGATGACCACGTTGTCGATGCCCATGCCGGCGACGGCCGACAGGACGTGCTCGACCGTCTCGACGGCCGCGGAGCCGTTCTCCAGGCTCGTGCGGCGGGCGCGCTTGGGCACGTTGGCCACGTCGGCCGCGATGCGGACAGGCACGGCCGCGTCCGTCCGCAGAAAGACGACCCCGCTGTCGACGGGCGCGGGCACGAACCGCAGGCGGCAGCTCTCGCCGCCGAACAGTCCAAGGCCCTGCACAGCCGCGGGGTTCTTAATGGTCCTTTGGCGACTCAATTTCCTTGAGCCTCGATTCGAGTTCCTTGACCCGCTTGAGCAGGTCGGGCAGTCTTGTGAGCGCCTGCACCATGCGGTACTGCTCGCGGGCCGGGCTGGCCGGCACGCCCGCCACGGCCTGCCCGGCCTCGACGTCCTGGGCGACGGCCGCAAACGCGGAACACTGGACGCCGTCGCCAAGGCTGACGTTGTCGCGGATGCCGGCGTTGCCGCCGATGAGCACGTAGTTGCCCAGGCGGGCGCTGCCGGCGACGCCGCACTGGCCCGCCAGGATGCAGCCCTGGCCGATCTGGACGTTGTGCGCGACCTGCACCAGGTTGTCGATCTTCGTGCCCGCGCCGATGCGAGTCGAGCCGAACTTGGCCCGGTCGACGCAACTGCACGCGCCGATCTCGACGTCGTCCTCGATGACCACGTTGCCCGCGTGGGGGATCTTGTGGTGAACGCCGCGGGCGAAGAAGTAGCCGAAGCCGTCCCACCCGACGACGCTGTTTGGTCCGATCCGCACGCGGTCGCCGACGACGCAGCGGGCCTTGATCGCCACGCCCTCGAAGAGAATCGTGTTGTCGCCGATCCTGGCATCCTGGCCGACGGTCACGTTTGCGCAGAGCACGCTGCCCGCGCCGATCCTCGCGCGGGGGCCGACGACGACGCCCGGGCCGATGGCCGCGTCGGCGGCGATGATCGCGTCGGGCGCGACGATGGCCGTGGGATGCCGGCCGGCCGGCGGAAGGTCCTCCGGCTCGGACACGTGTGCCAGCAGCTTCGCGACGGCCGATTGCACATCCGCAACGCGGATGAGCGTCATGCGCGCCGATGCGGGCTGCCTGCCGACGATGGCGGCGGACGCCTTGCTCCGACCCAGATGCGCCGCGTGTTTGTCATCGGCGGCGTAGGTCAGCTCGCCGGGCGCGGCCGAGTCCATGGCCGCCAGGCCGGCGATCCGCAGGGCGCCGTCGCCCTCGACCGTGCCGCCGATCCACGCCGCGATCTCGCTTACTGTGGCCGGGAGGTTCCGCATTGCGGGCAATATCATAGTCGCCGCGCCTCCGCAAGGCAAGGACAAGACAAACGCCCAAACACCGGGCGCGCCAATCACGCGACCGGCCGCGCGTGAACCCTGATATTCGGTCCAATGGATATGTTCACGGTTGACTCAAGCCATCGAACTCCAGTATGCCCGGAAATGCCGGCGTGTGAGTCCTATTGGCATGGACGAATCTGGACATATCAGGATACGTCCATCTCTTGCCCGCTTGTGATGCCGGCCGCATGTTGAGCCGGTCGAGCTTCTGACGCAAGTCCGCCGCCTCGCCTCGTGCCGGCCGGCTTGGCGGCGCCAGGCGCGCCCGCAGGCCAAGAGTATGACCACAGCGGCGGGCGTCACGAATTGTTCAATATGTGGGCATCTCGCTGCCGAAACATACTACATATAGACGGGCCGCAACGGGCCCTTGACAGGGCAAGTCGCCAGTGTTAGAATGAAGTTTGGGTTGAGAACGTGTGAATTTGGCTGTCAGAAGATGTTGGACCACAAAAAAACCAGGCGAAACTCATTGATTGGCATGGAGTTGCGGAAAAACACAATATTTAGGGATTTTTCTCTTGAAGGGCCACTATATGTTGCGGTACTTTCCTCACCCGTTAAAGAGAAGTGAAGTTGGGATTAACAGAGCATTTCCTGGGGTGTCGGCCCCTTTAAGTTACCGACACGTGCGTGAGGCCGGTGTCCTGCTGTGGGTGACGGTGGCTGGATCGAGGCCTTTCGCTTGGACGGAGCGACCAGGATTGCCGGACCAAGAGCGTTGGGAGATGTTTCCATGACGCCGCGCGATATCAGTGCCTCCGACAGCCGCGAGGGCCAGCCGTTCCGCTCGGCCCCGAACGGCCTGACCGTCGAACACACCTTCTCCAAGCCCGGCCAGCACCCGTTCGACCAGATCGCCTGGGAGAAGCGGACCGCCAAGATCACGGATGACAAGGGCGCGGTGATCTTCGAGCAGGCCGACGTGGAAGTGCCGGCCGACTGGAGCCAACTGGCCGTCAACGTCGTAGTGAGCAAGTACTTCTACGGCGACCGCAAGGGGCCGCAGCGCGAGAAGTCCGTCCGCCAGCTCGTCAACCGCGTGACGCGGACAATCGCCGACTGGGGCAAGGCCGACGGCGTCTTCGCCACCGACGCCGACGCCGAGCGGTTCTACAACGAACTGACGTTCCTGTGCGTCAACCAGTACGGCTCGTTCAACTCGCCGGTGTGGTTCAACGTGGGCCTGTTCCACCAGAACGGCATCGCCGGCTCCGAGGGCAACTTCCACTGGGACGGCCAGACCGGCGCCCCCGACAAGACCCTCCGCAGCTACGAATATCCCCAGGCCTCCGCCTGCTTCATCCAGTCCGTCAAGGACACGATGGAAGACATAATGCGCCTCGCGACGGCCGAGGCCATGCTCTTCAAGTACGGCAGCGGCACCGGCACCGACCTGTCCACGCTGCGGTCCAGCCGCGAGAAACTGGCCGGCGGCGGCAGGCCGTCGGGGCCTCTGAGCTTCATGCGGATATACGACCAGATCGCAGGCGTCGTCCGCAGCGGAGGCAAGACCCGCCGGGCCGCCAAGATGCAGTCGCTCAAGGTCGACCACCCCGACATCAAGGAGTTCATCGAGTGCAAGATGCGGGAGGAGAAGAAGGCATGGGCGCTCATCGAGCACGGCTACGACGGCTCGATGACCGGCGACGCATACGCCTCGGTGATGTACCAGAACGCCAACCTGTCGGTCCGCGTCACCGATGAGTTCATGCAGGCGGCCCTGGACGACAAGGAGTGGCAGACCCACGCCGTCACCACCGGGGAGCCGATGGTCAAGCACAAGGCCAAGGACCTCCTGAGGGCCATCGGCGAGGGCACCTGGGTCTGCGGCGACCCCGGCGTGCAGTACCATACGACGATCAACCGCTGGCACACCTGCCCCAACAGCGGCGAGATCAATGCATCTAACCCGTGCTCGGAGTACAATTTCCTCAACGATTCCGCCTGCAACCTGGCCAGCCTGAACCTGCTGAAGTTCCGCAGGCCCGACGGCGGATTCGACGTCGCCTCCTTCCGCGCGGCCGTCAGGCTGTTCATCATCGCCCAGGAGATCCTTGTCGATCATTCCAGCTACCCCAGCGCCCAGATCTGCCGCAACAGCCACGATTTCCGCCCGCTGGGACTGGGCTACGCGAACCTCGGCGCGCTTGTCATGTCGCTTGGCTTGCCCTACGACAGCGACGGCGGGCGGGCCTACGCCGCGGCCATCAGCGCAATAATGACCGCGGCGGCCTACGCCGCCAGCGCCGAGCTGGCCAGCCGGCTGGGCACGTTCACGCAGTTCAACCGCAACCGCCAGCCGATGCTGGGCGTCATCCGCATGCACCGCGAGGCCGTCGGCAAGATCGGCTCGCACTGCCCGCCGGAACTCACCGCGGCGGCCGGGGCGTGCTGGGACGAGGCCCTGGCCGCCGGTGAGCGCCTGGGCTTCCGCAACGCCCAGGTCACCGTGCTGGCGCCGACGGGGACCATCGGCTTCATGATGGATTGCGACACCACCGGCATCGAGCCGGACATCGCCCTGGTGAAGTACAAGCTGCTCGCGGGCGGGGGCATGTTCAAGATCGTCAACCGCACCGTCCCGCTGGCGCTGGAGCGACTGGGCTACTCCAAGCAGCAGATCGCCGAGGTCATCGGCTATATCGAGCAGCACGACACGATCGAGGGCGCGCCGCCGCTGCGCGACGAGCACGTGGCCGTGTTCGACTGCGCATTCAAGCCCGCCGCCGGCACGCGCTGCATCAACTACATGGGCCACATACGCATGATGGCGGCCGTCCAGCCGTTCATCTCCGGCGCGATCTCGAAGACGGTCAACATGCCCAAGGAATCCGTCATCGACGACATCATCAAGGTGTACGTCGAGGGCTGGAAGCTGGGCCTCAAGGCCGTCGCCATCTACCGCGACGGCTCCAAGCGGGTCCAGCCGGTGGGCGTGAAGCACAAGGACAAGGCCGCCGCGCCGGCTCAGGAGACGTTCAGCCGCGAGCAGCTCGAGGCCGCCAGGCGCGCCCCCCACCGCCGGCGCCTGCCCGCCACGAGGCCGTCCATCACGCACAAGTTCGACGTCGGCGGACACGAAGGCTACCTCAACGTCGGCCTCTACGAGGACGGGCAGCCCGGCGAGCTGTTCATCACGATGGCAAAGGAAGGCTCGACCGTCGGCGGCATGATGGACGCCTTCGCCACTTCGATCAGCCTGTGCCTTCAGTACGGCGTGCCGCTTGACGCCCTGGTCAAGAAGTTCTCGCACCAGCGCTTCGAGCCCAGCGGCATGACGGGCAACCGCGACATCCCGATAGCGAAGAGCATCGTGGACTACGTATTCCGGTGGCTGGGTCTGACGTTCCTGGAGGATTTCCGCAAGGCCAACTTGCCCAAGCGGGGCACGGAAGCCCACCCAGCCGCGCCAGCAGCAAGCGCCAAGGCAGCGCCCGAGGACACGGAAGAACACGCCTCGGAACCTGGCCGCGCCGAGAAGGCCCCGGACATGGATGTGAAGGGGCCGCTCGGCGCACTTATCTCCCGCGCGCACGACAGCGCCGGCGGCAACGGCGACCGCAAGCCGGCCGTTACCGTCAGCGATCCGGTCAGGGACCGGATGGCGCTGGTCGCGGTTGCACAGAAGCCCGCGCGGATGACGGACTTGATCACGAACCAGGAAGACGCCCCGGCCTGCGATGTGTGCGGGGCGATTACCGTGCGCAACGGCAACTGCTACAAGTGCCTTGTGTGCGGCTCGTCGCTGGGCTGTAGTTGAGGGCCGCCGCGTAAGTGCTTGCGGCCCAAGAGACTTGATTCTTGCCAGGGACTTTTCTTTTCCCTGTTTGTGTGCCCGGAAAGGGCGGCTGTTCGCCGATGGCCGTGTCTGCCGCCCTGGCCGGTGATGGGCGAACAGGGATGCTCGCCCATGCGTATAATTTTGCGGCGGGTCTGCCGGATGTGGGAGCACGACTTTCCGGCAGGCCCGGGCCGGTCGTGGTCGCGGCCGTGGCGTCGCCGGTCACGATGCTGTGATGACGACGGCTGTGGGCCGGCCGATAGGGAGTTGAGAAAACTTCGGGACGGCGGTTGCGGCGCCCCGCCGTTCCAGAGATTCGCTCGTAAGCTCCTTTTTTTCAGTGAGAAGCGGAATTTTCTACAACAATGTGCTAAAGATTGTTAAACCTGAAAACCGACATAGAATCAGTAAGTAACCGCGAAATCGAGTGTTGTCCGCTGCACCCCTACTTACGTAGGTCCCCCTCCGCCTACGTCAGGGTTGCGGCTAATTAGGGCGATGCCGAGGTCTCCCTCCACCTGGGCGTCGCCCGCTTTATTTCCACCCCTTCCGGCCCGCGCTCGCAATGTTCGCCGCGTTTTCCCTTTGGCGGCGATGTCCGGCCGCGGGTAGAATTGGGTGTCCTCCGGTTGCGGAGGCCCGAATAACCCGCGAAGGAAAGGCATCGGCCACATGACCGAGAACGTAAGGAACAACACGAAACTCAACGATCAGGTGAAATCCGTCATCGACCACATCCGTCCGCTGCTCCAGGCCGACGGCGGCGACATAGAACTGATGGGGGTAGATGAGGCGACGGGCGTGGTGTCCGTGCGGCTGCGGGGCGCGTGCAGCGGATGCCCGTCGGCCGCCATGACGCTCAAGATGGGCGTCGAGCGGCACCTGAAGGAGAAGGTGCCCTCGGTGAAGGAAGTAGTCGCCGTCCGATAGCCTCGATGCCGACGAATCCAGGTTCGCCAATGAAGCCTGCGCCCAAAGGCGGAGGCTTCTTTCGTTCGGCGGGCCGCCGGGCGGCCTACGGCTCCAGCCGCAGCGTCGCGGGGCGCGACGCCGGGGTGGGCGGGAGCAGTTCCGTCAGCGGCCAGGTGGATTCGCTCGCCGCGACCTGCCTGAACCGGCCTCTGTCGATCGCCGCCAGAAGCGCCTCGAACTCATCGTTCTTGCGAAGCGTCCTCGTCCAGTCCTTCTCGTCGAGGTCGATGAAAACGCGCCTCCCCGCGGCCAGGTGGCCGGAGATGACCTCGCCGAGCTTGTCGCCCGGCCAGTCCCAGCCGCTTCGCACGATGGAGAAGTGCTTGACGCCCAGCCGGTTCAGGTAGCCCGCCACAGGCGTGCCGCCCGGGCCGGGGATTACCGCCGTGTCGTCGGGTAGCTTCAGCATCACTCGCAACATGCGGGCCTGGCTGTTGGAGTAGTCGAAGTGCGTTCGCTGAATCTCGCCCCAACCGGCCACCAGGCCAGCCCCGCCCAGGCCGATCACCAACGCCGCCGCAACGCCCAGCCGCAGCGACTGCCATCGCCGCCGACCGACCAGCCATGCATCAACCGCCGCCGCGGCCACCGGCGACAGCAGCCACGCGGCCGGGATGATGAAACGCGGATTGACAGACAGGTCATGATTGACCGCCAGCGACGCCAGGTACGGCAAGACCGATACGGCCAGCCAGAACAACCTCCGCCGCCGCAACAACGCCCAGATGATTGATGGCAGTGCCAGCACGGCCGGCAGCGGCGTCGCGATCGCCAGAAACAACCCGATCAGACCAAGGTTCTCCAGGACGGATGGCGGGAATTGAGTCCTCTCGGCCGCCATCTTGCCCAGCCACTCGTGCATGTTGCCTAGGTATCCTTTGGACCACGGATACCACGCCCACGCGCCCGCTACGCCTATGCCCAGCGCGATGGCCGCGCCGGCGGCCATGAGAATCAGCAGCCGCCAGCGGTGCTGCGGCCTGTCGGCCAGGCACGAGATGACCGGCCACGCCCCCAGGAGGATCGCCGGCTCGCGGATGTCGATGGCCACTCCCAGGCACAAGCCGGCCGTAAGCGCCCACAAGAACGGCGCAATGCGCCTGGCGGAGGTTGTAGATTTCGGATTTCGGATTTCGGATTTCGGATTGGCGGGGTCCTCGCCTATTCCGCCACATCCGGTCCCGGGAGAATCCGCAATCCGCAATCCGCAATCCGCAATGGTGCTCACCTTGTCCCATGCCAGGAAGGCACACGTGATCATCAGCACCGCCAGCCCTTCGGTCATCACGCTCGATGCGTAGATGCCGATCATCGGCCCCGGCAGGACCAGCGCCGCGACGATGACCTCGGCGGCCGTCGAGCGTGTGAGGCGATGCGTCCAAGCCATCAATGCCACCAGCGCCAGCGCCATGACAATCGAGCAGCCGATCTGCATGGCCAGGTAGCCGTCGAGCCGGGCAACCCCGAAAAGGCCGTGGCCGATCGCGTACATCGCGCGAAGCGCGGCGATGAACCACCACCGGCCCAGGGCCAGGTCGCTGGGCTGGCCGAGCATGGCCTGCGACGCGTAGTCCCAACTGTCCCAGTCGGTCAGCGCGTCCGCGCGGAAGACCATCGCGACCGCCAGCATCGCGCAGAACGCGGCGGCGCGCCGATACCAGGTGCTTCGCCGGTCGCAGTTGCCCGCAAGTGTAGCGTTGCCGCGCATGGGCGGGACTCTACACGTTCATCCGCGCGGCCGCCAGAAGGAGCCTGATAGCATTGACGAATGGATGTTTCATGGTAACTTACCCGCACATTGCAGGGAGCAGCGGATGAAGCTTTCGCAGAGGATTTCGAGTGTCGGCGCGAGCGCGACGCTGGCCGTGACCAATCGCGCCAGGCAACTCAAGGCGGCAGGCGTCGACGTGGTCAGCTTCGGCGCGGGCGAGCCGGACTTCGACACGCCGCAGTTCATCAAGGACGCCGCCAAGACCGCCCTCGACGCAGGCGACACGAAGTACGTGCCTCGCACGGCCGAGCAGCTCAAGGCCGCCATCGCCGCCAAGCTCCAGAAGGAGAATGGCATCGCGGTCCAGCCCTCACAGGTCGTCGTCACGTTCGGCGGCAAGCACGCCCTCTACGACGCCTGCATGGCCCTGATAAACCCCGGCGACAAGGTCCTCATCCCCTCGCCCTACTGGGTTAGCTACCCGGAGATGGTCAAGCTTGCCGGCGGCGTGCCCGTCTTCCTGCCGGCGGCCCCCGAGGACGATTTCAAGATCACGCCCAGGCAGGTGCTCGACGGCGCGGCCGGCGGCGCGAAGATCCTCATCATCAACTCGCCCTCAAACCCCACCAGCGTCACCTACACGCCGGCCGAGCTGAAGGCCATCGCCCGGGCCGTGCTCGATACGGACCTGATCGTCTTTTCCGACGAGATTTACGAGAAGCTCATCTACGGCGACACGAAGTTCATCTCGTTCGCCTCGCTCGATCCGGCGCTGACCGAGCGGACCATCACGTTCAACGGCCTGTCAAAGACCTACTCGATGACCGGCTGGCGGCTGGGCTGGGCGGCCGGGCCCAAGGACGCCATCGACGCGATGAAGCGCCTGATGAGCCACGAGACGACCGACCCGGTGAGCTTCGCCGTGGCCGGCGCTCTGGCGGCCTACACCTCGCCGCACGCGCCGCAGGCGATAGAGGCGATGCGCAAGGAGTTCGCCCGCCGCGCGGAGCACATGCACGAGCGCCTTAACGCCATCAAGGGCGTCCGGTGCGCCAGGCCGACCGGCGCGTTCTACTGCTTCCCCGATGTCTCCGCCCACTACGGCCGCACCATCGGCTGCGTCGAGATCACCGGCTCGCTGACCTTCGCCCGCGCGATGCTCGAGACGGCCAACGTGGCCCTGGTGCCCGGCGACGCGTTCGGCGAGGACCGCTGCGTGCGCCTGTCCTTCGCGACAAGCATGGAGCAGATCGATGAGGGGCTGGACAGGATCGCAAAGGCGTTGGCCGACTGATCGCTTGCCTGCTGAACCGTTAACTCGCCGCTTCGTTGATTCGTTACTTCGGCAGATCGTCGTGCCTGCCCGATGAAGCCATGAAGTAACGAAGCAACGAGTTAACGAGGTAACGTCTTTTCATAGGGCCGAGTTCTCCTTCACGAACTTGATCAGCTCATCAACCTGCGCGAAGGCCATCCCAATGACCGTGTCGGCCGCGCCGTAGTAGATCGCCAGACGGCCGGTGGCCGCATCCGCCAGCACCGCCACGGGGAAGACCACGTTTGGCGTGTCGCCCGCGCACTCGTATATCTCGGCCGGGGCCAGCAGGTACGGGGCCGTGCGGTAGAGGACCTTCCAGGGCTCTTGCCGGTCCAAGAGCGCCGCGCCGAACGAGTAGACAAAGCCGTTACACGACGTCAGCACGCCGTGGTAGAACATCAGCCACCCCTCGGTCGTCTCGATGGGCACCGGGCCGGGCCCGACCTTGGTCCTCTGCCAGCCGCCCTTGGTGCCCATGACGAACCGGTGGCGGCCCCAGTAGGTCAGGTCGGGGCTTTGGCTGTAGTAGATCATGCCGAAGGGCGTGTGGCCGATGTCGCTGGGGCGGCTGAGCATCGCGTAGCTGCCGCCGATCTTCCGCGGGAAGAGCACGCCGTTGCGGTTGCACGGGAGCGTCAGGTTCTCCATGAGGTGGAACGTCTTGAAGTCCCTGGTCCACGCGCAGCCGATGGCCGGGTCGCCGTGGAAGCCGGTACACCAGTTGATGTAGAAGCGGTCCTCCAGCCATATCACGCGCGGGTCGTAGGCGTACTCGAACGGCTGGCCCTCGACGGTGTTGGCGAACGTCAGCGGGTCGGGCGAGATATCCCACTTGAACCCATCCTTCGACCAGCCCACGTGCATGTTGCAGAAGCGCGTGCGGTCGTCCACGCGGAACACGCCGGCGAACGCGCCCTTGTCCGACTTGAACGGCACGACGGCCGAGTTGAAGATGCTGTTGGCCCGCGGGATGGCGTTGCGCGGCACGATGGGGTTGCGGCTGTAACGCCAGACGACCTCGCGGCAGCCCTTGGGGCGGGCCTGCCAGGGGATGTTGGGCAGCGCTGGGCCGATGATCGTTCGCTTCGACGATGACTTGCTCATGTTCTCTCCATTTTCCGACGCTCGTTGGCGCCCGGCCGCGGCCGGTCGGCGGGGAGGATACCACATTTCGGCTCGCTGTGCGCGTGTTTGCCGAACGGTGACATTCGTGCGCGGTTCACTTGGGGACTCCTATCCGAAAAGGCAGCGCCTGTCCCCATTCATCCCCGGCCGCTGTGCCGCGAGCTTCAGATGGGGCGGAACAGCGCACGGCCGTTTTCGACATTCAGCCCCACCTGCCCGACGGCCGCGATGCGGGCGACTTGTTTCCCGCCGGCCCAAAGCGTGGTGGACTTGTCATCCTGCGTGATCGAAAGGACGGTGCAGTCATCCACGGCGGTGGGCTTTCCCAGGCCCTCCGCCGTCCACGTCCCATCCTTGCGATGTATGATGCGGACGCTGTGGGCCCCCAGCGCCTGGAACACGTAGAAGTCCTTCGGGGACCGGTAGCCGAACACCAGGCCGGTGGTGACGCCGGCGGTCTGCGGCTCGATTCGGTAAGCCAGCGTCTTTGGCGTCGCCTTCAGGACCGCCAGCGACATGGTCTGCGAGTCGCCCTCGATCGCGTCGCCCCGCTGCTGCCAGTTGGCCCAGACAATCTGCCAGGGCTGCACGTGGCTCTTCAGCCAGGAGCCAAATTCCTGTGAAAGCCGGGAAAGGTCGCCCTTGAGGACCTTGTCCCATGCGCCGGCCGCATCTTCCTGCCGGTCCAGCCTCGCGCTGAGCTGGCGGAACTGGTCCGGGTGCTTGTTCCGCAGGAAATGTACAATGGCCCACGCGGCTGGCCGGCCGGCGCCGGAGGACATCTTCCTCACGTCCTCGCCCGCCGCCTCGAAGGCCTTGAGCGCGGCGGCGGGGTAGTCTTCAAGAGTCACGGCGGGTATCACGCCGGTGCGCAGATGCCCGCCGTCCCAGTCGTGCATGCCGAAGTACTCCGCCAGGCCCTCGGCGTACCAGTCGGAGGTCGGGGTACTGTTGCCCGTGGCCGTCAGCCAGTGGAACTGGTGGGTGGCCTCGTGCAGCAGCACCTGCCGGGTGAAGTAGGCGGATGGCTGGATCCAGGCGTACACCTTCCGCAACTGCGGCGAGTAGTATCCGCCGGCGTTGGGGGGCACATATTGCCCCTCCGCGCGAAGGGCCGACGCCCATTCATCCCTGGAAGCGTAGACGGCGAAGGACAGCCGCCCGCTCGGCGCCGCCCCGAAGTACTCGCTCAACTGCGCGTGGAGCTGCTCCAGCATCCTGCCGACTTCGCTGGCGTCCAGGCATTGGACTTGAAGGTCGTAATGCTCCGTCCGGAGTTCCCCCGCGGGCTGGGTCGTCTGGGAAACTGTAGGGGTCGCGGCCGCGGCACCGATGGAGCATAGCGCAACGCCGAAAACTAAAGCTGCCGAAACAACTGGGCAGTTCATCTTGCTTCCCTGGCGGCCAAACCGTTGATGAAACTCAGGTAGTCCTTCTCCAACGCATCAATCGGACCGAAGGCCGCCGCAAACTCCCGCTTCAGCGAGGGTCCGCCCAGGGCGGAACGCGGCCCCAGGCCGGCCATGTAGTTCCGGAGGTCCCCCCGCCGGCGCGCCAGAAGGTAGTTGAAGAGCCCCCATGCCTGGGCGTAAGCGTCGCGGATCGCCTGCTGGCTTCCAGAGGGAGCATCCGTCATGTCCAGGAACCGCTCCATCGGTATGAGCCGGCCGCCGGCCTTGGCCTGGCCAAGCCTGCCGCGATAGCGCGAGACTTGCTGCCCGAGGCCGTACGATCCTGTGCCGTCGGCCTCGAAGTTGGCCGCCAGCCCCTCGGTCAGCCAGAACGGATATACGGTGTCGCGCCGCTGAAGGCCGCTGTTGAATGCCAACTGGTGCGCCAACTCGTGCGTAATCGTCGTCAGCTTGGGCCCATCATCCGCGGCCGGGGAGGCGGAGGAATATGCGTACGCGGCCCGGTCGCCCGATGTCCGGACGCGGCTGACGGCCGGCCTTGCGGCGGCCTCGAACTGGACCACGGCAATGCGGTTCGTGTGATACGAATAGTACCCGTCCATCCACGACGCCTCCACGCCGTCGGCCGTTCGCCCGTAGGCGTCGAGGTCGGCGTAGGAGTCCAGCATGACACAGATCAGCTTGTCCGGAGGCGGCTTCAGGGAGAATCCCGCCCGGCTGAACGAGCAGTAGAAGCGATCGGCCACCTGATCCAGGAACTTCCCGGCGGCCGCCGCCGTCGCGCTGTCGACGGCGGACACCACCATGAAGTGGCTCGTCTCATGGGCCTGGAAGTTCCGGCCCGCGCCGGAGACAAGGGAGATGCACCGTGCCGCGTCTTCATCCGACGACACCCCCGCCCCGACTCCCTCCAATCCGCGCGAGCAGCCCGCGGCCAACAGGCACGCCGCGATGGCGATCAGGCATCCGTGCTTCTGCACCGTGGCCCTCCACTGCTCTGCCATAGGGAAAACTACCTGCGCTTGCCTAGGGGGAACTACGAACATGTTTAACCTACCGAGTGGCATGGCCCATAGTCAAGGCAAAAATGCCCGATTTCCGGGCGGAAGACGTTGCCGGCTTGTCCTGGCATCCTCGTCGCAAACTCTTGCGGGCCATGCTTCCGCGGAGTGCCGGCCCGTTGCTCACGTAGCGGCATGGCGCGCCATCCGTGGCGCCGCTATTGGGATATCGGCCGTATCGGGCGATTACCTTGGGCCTAAATCCGGCCGGCCGCAATGGCCGCTTCGCGGGCGGCGCGACGGCCGGCACAATCGCCGCGCAATGCGCCATGACTCATCGGTTACGCGAGGAAATGAGTGCATGGACGGAATCGCAGTGCCGACCGTCGTCGAGTTCGAATCCTCCGGCATCAACGACAAGCACCTGCGGGCGTTCTGCTACCCGGCCATGGAGGGCGACTGGCCGGCAGAGCCGCTGATGTTCTCCGTCGAGTCGCGGGCCGAGCTGGCGGATGATGACGGGCCGGATTACCAGTACTCGGCCTACCTGGACGTGCATTACGAGGATGGCTCGACGCTGTCCGACACGTACCTGTGCTTTGCCCCCGGCCGCCAAGATCATCCTCCAGACGGCCGGATACTGCGACTATCCCGCGCACTACGCCATCGACTACAACGCGTAGATGCGGCCGTACACCGAGGCCACCAGGCGCATCGCGGCCGCCGGACCGCCCGCCGGCGGGCCATCGGTCGGAGGGCCGGGCGCTGACGGGCCTTCTTGCCGCGTGGCGTCAGGCGGCGGGGCCGACGCCCTGCTCGACGTCTTCGAGCTGATGCGCCGGCGCGTGGCGGCCGGCGACTGGGACTTCCGCTACCGCGCCCACCCGCAGTGGAAGCTGACCCTCGACGGCCGTCACGACGCCACGCTCGGCACTTCCCCTGCGTACTACACCAACCCGCACTACAACCCCCGCGGCACGAAGCTGATCGCCGATGTGCTCCACGAGATGATCCTCAGCCGGGGGTGGGTATAGGGCCTGAGGATTTGCCCGGAATATTCGATGGCCCGGAAGCGGGCGGACCGGTGGCAAGAGCGCTTTTCACCGGACTGGTGCGGGTTATACCGGCGACTATCCGAAAACCAAAGCAACCCCCACCAAAGTCAGGCGGAATGAGTATCCTGTATGCGGAACGGCAGAACCTGGGCTCGAGCGACCAATCCCCGCCGCGGGCGACCCGCGTCCTGCCTTCAAGCGGGCCTTGAGGATCGACCGCCGCTTGGGCGGATGTGTCGTAATCTTGAATACGATTGTCTTGGCACGCAGTTCAAGTGGAATTTTCTGAAGCCGTTTTGCGTTAGTCTTC
>JBHGBE010000034.1:0-48976 GCA_041946855.1 Phycisphaerae bacterium
CATCTGGTCTGTGCAGTCATTACGTATCGCTGTTCCGGGTTATTCGGATAGGCTCTAAAGCTCACGTGACGCGGCGCAAGCCTAATGGCCACGGGCGAATCGAGCGGAAGATGAAAGCGGCAGTCATCCGAGAACATGGCGACGTGGACGTCATCCGCGTCGAGGATGTCCCGACGCCACGGCCCGGCGCCGGCGAGGTGCTGGTCGAGGTCAAGGCCGCCGCGCTCAATCACCTTGACGTCTGGGTCCGCAAGGGCGGGCGGGCCCGACTGACGATGCCGCACATACTGGGCAGCGACGCGGCGGGCATCATCGCGGCCGTCGGGGAGGGCGTTGTGGGAGTGCGCGCTGGCGACGAAGTCGTGATCAACCCAGGCATCTCGTGCGGGCATTGCGAGTTCTGCCGGGCGGGGGAGCAAAGTCAGTGCGGGAGTTTTGGCATCGTCGGGCTGAGCCGGGCGGGCACATTCGCGCAGTACGTCGCCGTGCCTGCCGGGAACATCGCGGCCAAGCCCGCGCATTTGAGCATCACAGAGGCGGCCGCGCTTCCGCTGGCGCACCTGACCGCGTGGAGGATGCTGATGACCAAGGGCGGGTGCCGGCCGGGGTCGGCCGTGCTCATCCACGGCGTCGGCGGCGGCGTGGCGCTGGCGGCGCTACAGCTTGCCAAGCTGGCCGGCGCGACGGCCGTCGTGACGTCATCCTCCGACGACAAGCTCTCGCGGGCGGCCAAGCTCGGCGCGGACCACGCGATCAACTACGCGGCCGTCAAGGACGTCGCGGCCGACGTCCGCGCATTCACCGGCGGGCGCGGCGTTGACATCGTCATCGACACGGCCGGCGCGGCCACGCTCGCGACGAGCCTGTCGGCCGTCCGCCGGGGCGGGCGGATCGTCACCTGCGGCGTCACCAGCGGCGCGGAGGCGAAGATCGACCTCCAGGCCCTCTACTGGAACCAGGTGACGCTCGCCGGCTCGACGATGGGAAGCCACGAGGACTTCCGCTCGATGCTGGCGGCTGTCGCGGCAGCGCGGCTGAGGCCGGTCATCGACGCCGCTCTGCCGCTGGACGGCGTCCGCCAGGCCGCGCGGCGGATGGAGACCGCCGGGCAGTTCGGGAAGATCGTGCTGGAGATCAAGTAGAACCACAACCCCTGATACTGGAGTGCGACAATGGCTGCGACAAGGAAAGCGGTAAAGACGAGGAACATGACCCATAGGACGGCCGCGCCGGTCAAGGTCCGCAAAGGCCCGCTTCGCAAGGCCCCATCCGGCCCGACGGTCTACACCTGCACCGTCTGCGGCAAGGTGACCGGCGATCGCGGCCATCTCTGCACGCCCAAGGCGACCACCGAGGTGTACATGTGCGCCTACTGCGGCGCGGCCACGGGCGACCCGCGACACGTCTGCTCGCCCATGCTGGCGGTGATGAAGTACACCTGCAAGTCGTGCGGGCGGGTGACGCCGTTCCGCGGCGCGGTGTGCGAGCCGAAGGAAATCAGCTAGGATGATTTCGCGATTGCAGCAACCTGGCTGACCGGCAGGGCCTCCACGTTCCGGGCGATGGGGTAGCGCTGCGGCCCTGGATACACGACGTAAGCGGCGCTCGGGGACAAGTCCTCTATCGCGGCCAGGTTGCCGCTGGACAGCCTCGGGGCGGTCGATGCCTTGATCTCAACCACGATGGGCGGCTCCATCGCAACCGGATGGATCACCAGGTCGATCTCCGCGCCCGATCGGGTCCGGTAGAAGCTCATGCCCCAGTGGCTGGGGATCACCGCGGCGATCTGCTCGACGCAGAAGCCTTCCCATGACTCGCCGAGGATCGGATGGCCCTGGAGCGCGTCCCAGTCGCCAATCCTGAGCAGGCTGTGCAGCAGTCCCGAGCAGCGGATGTAGACCTTGGGCGACTTGACAAGCTGCTTTTTCACGTTCGCAAAGTATGGCGGCAGTTGCCGGAGCATGAACGTGTCACAGAGGATGTCCAGGTAGTGCCGGACGGTCTTGTGGTCGATGCCCATGCTCTCGCCGATGCGGGCGGAGTTCCACGTCTGGGCGTGGCAGTGCGCAACCATCGTCCAGAACCTGCGCAGCGTCGTGGCCGGCACTCGAACGCCCAGTGCCGGCATGTCGCGCTGGAGGTGCGTCTGGATGAAGCTCTCCCGCCACTGAAACGAAAGGCCGTCGTCGCTCGCCAGATAACTCTCCGGGTAGCCGCCGCGGACCCACAGCCGGTTCATCGTGTCCGCGTCCTGGCCGACCTCGGCGAGCGTCAGCGGGTACAGCTCGTGATAGGCGATTCGGCCCGCCAGGCTCTCGGATGCCTGGCGCTTCAGGTCCGGCGACGCGGAGCCCAATATCAGGAACCTGCCCGGATGCCGGTTGCGGTCGATCAGCACCCGAAGCACGGGAAACAACTGCGGCATCGCCTGGGCCTCGTCGATGACAACAAGCCGGTCTTCGTACCTGGACAGTAGCAACTCCGGATCGGCCAGCCTGGCGACGTCCTGGGGGCTCTCCAGATCCAGATGCAGCGCCCCCGGCTGGCCGGCCTCGATCATCCGCGCCAGGGTCGTCTTGCCCACCTGGCGAGCGCCGACCAGCCCCACAGCCGGAAATGACTTCAATGACCGCTCGACATCCTTCTGGATCGCCCTTGGGATCATGCTGATATTCTGGGAGGCTATCTCCCAATAATCAAGTATAATATCGGCAAACGAACAGTGTCCTGTTTACTAATCTGGCTAACAATGCCAAATGTCTACCACGACAAGCGATATGTACGCGGCCGGGCTATCGGCCGACGCGCGCCCTATGATACGCCAGGCGCTGGGCGGGGGTCATCTTGGCGAAATCAGGGGAGCCATCCGCCTTGCGCGGGTAGTCGCCGGGAACGGGCCTGTCGGCGCCGAGGGGGCCTTTGAGGGCCTTGGGGCCGGATGATTCAGGAGGCGGGGATTTCCGCGCGGCCGGCGTACTAGCGCCGGCGGCCCGTGCGGATGCGACTGAGGAAGGGACGCTAATGGTCGCGCCCGAGGCGCCGTAGCCCGTCAGATTCCCGGTAAGCTGCATATCGCGCGCCAGCGGGCGGCGCGGCTTGATATTCAATTTCTCAAGCACGCCGTGGTAGGCCTTGACCGCCTCCTCCGGACCGATCTCGCCGTCGGCGATCCAGCGGAGGAACTGGATGAAGCTTAGCTGGTGCTCTGCGTTGTTGATCTTGCGGCCGAACAGGGCCGCCCGCGCGCCGTGCCTGCGGGCCTCGTCGAGCAGCTTGAAGGCGTCGTAGGTCGTGCCGGCCGAGCCGCCCAGGACGCCCACCACCAGGTGCGGGTCGTAGCGGACAAGCTCCTCCATGAACTTGGGGCCGTGGTAGACGATCTTGAGGAACAGCGGCCGTGCCCGCGAGGCCACGCCCGCCAGTGTCCGCACAATCAGGTCGTTGATGAAGCCGCCGAGCTTTTCCGGTGGCACCGCCTTTGCCGGAGCGTTGGGGTCAAACACCTCCAGGAAATGGCGAAACCCCTTCTTCTCGGCCTCGACGCGGAATTCCTTGTATGCCTCCAGCGTCCGGCGGTCCAGGTCCACGTCGTTGTTGAACGTGATGCTGTAGAGGCCAAGGTCAACGCCGGTTCGGCGCTGCGAGTCGCCGGGGTCGATCCGCCCGGCCTGCGCGTGGTCGAGCAGGGCCGTGCGGAACGGCCGGCTGGCCTGCGCGGGATACGCCGCTCCGCGGGCGACGTGGATGTCTGTCGTGTCGTTGGCGCGGATGGCCGGCGTGACCGGCGAGTCGTCGAACAGCCGCTCGGCGATCGTCAGGACCTCGCTTGTCGAGACGGACATGAGCATGATGTCCAGGAGGCCCTGGCGTGTGTTCTCGCGGATAATGTCGCGGAACTCCTCCAGCGTGCGGTAGCCGCCGTCGGCGTGTTCGGGGCTGCGGCCGGGCGCGGCGATGCCGAATGCCATGTCCGCATCCTTGGCGTCGGCCAGGATGAAGGCTTTTGTGGCCCCGCCGGCGTGTATCTCGGCAAGCTTCCTGTCGAGGGACTTTTCCATCACATCTGCGTCGCGCGCTGCGCGATCTGGACGTACTGCATCCGCGTCTCGTAGAGGGCCGAGTCGAGCAGCTTCTTCTCATCCGGCGAGAGGTTGTTCTTGGTCTTCTCCTCCAGGACGCTCAGCAGGTCGATGTAGTGCTTGGCCAGCGCCAGGTCGATGTAGCGGCGCTTGGTCCGCGGGTCCTCGTAGCCGCCAAGCGCGAAGATGATGTTGGTTACAAGGGCGTTGACCAGCCCGGCCCAGTTGGCCGGCGGTATCTCGCGCCCGCCCGGCCCGGCGGCCGTCTCTTTCTCGACCTGCTCGGAGAGCTTGGCCTTCTCCGCCTGGGCCTGCGTCTTCCAGTCGCTGTCGACGATGATCTTCTTATCTTGTTGTTCCTCAGCCATTCTTCACCTTGTCATGCCTTTGATGGTAGTCCGAACACCTTCCTGGCGGCCAGACGCAGCGCGCCGGCCATCTTCTTTGCCCCCAGCGCAGTTGCCTTGACGGCGTTAGCGCCGGGATACCGGAACTCCACCGCCTATCCCGTCAGCATCTTCATGTCCGGGCCGAAGACGCTCCATGCGGGATAGCGCGGCAAGAGCATGGTCAGTAGCTCGACGCAGTCATGTGTCTTCCTGAAATCGATCCCTAGCTCGCACAGAAGCCCCTTCAGGTACTTCTCCGCGCATTGCTGCGCATGGAAGCATGCCCCGTCGTAACTCGGGTGTTTCCTTGCCCTGCACTCGCGCACAACCGTGGCCCAATCACCTTCGGCCTTGTCGATCCACTCTCTTGTCAGGGGCTTCATAGATGACCTTGCCTGTATCCATGACCTCTTTCATGAAACAGTCGCCCATCCTGATTCGCTTGGCAATCATCGCCGGGCTGCGGACCAGGAGGTCTATCGCAAATGTCCCCGGGTGGACCCGAACCAGAATCTTGCCTGCCTTGTCGAGCGGGTGTCCCTTGAACCGCATTACCACCAGCAAGTCCACATCGGAGTCCGGCGTTGCTTCTCCCCGCGCGTGAGAGCCGAACAGGATCACGCGAATCGGCTTGAACTCCTCGCCGATCCGCCGGCCCAACTTCCTGATGTCCCGCATTGCGACCATGCCAGTCATGATAGATGGCCGCGCGCGCGATTGCCAGCGTTCAATTAGCCCCGCAGGCCCGCGCGACCCAACGTTTCTCTTCAATCCCCTCTATCCCTGCTATGTCGTCTTCTTCCGCGCCATCGCCGCCGCGACAAGCCCTACGAACATCGGCTGCGGCCTTAGCGGCCGGCTGGTCAGGCACGGGTGCGCCTGCGTGCCGATGAAGTACGGGTGGGCCTCGCGCGGCAGCTCCAGGATCTGCATGATCGGGTGGATCGGGTGACGGCCGGAGAAGACCAGCCCCGCCTTCTCCAACTGCTCGATGTACTTCGGGTCCACCTCGTAGCGGTGGCGGAAGCGCATCCGCACCTTGGCCGCCCCGCCGAAAAGCTCCGCCGCCAGCGTGCCGGGCGTGATCTGGACGTCCTGCCCGCCCAGGCGCATGTTGCCGCCCAGGCCCTCGATCTTCTTCTGCTCAGGAAGGATATCGATAACGGCGACGGGGGTGTCGGGGTTGATCTCGGTGCTGTCGGCCCCGTCGAGGCCGCATACGTTGCGGGCGTATTCGATCACCGCCATCTGGAAGCCGTAGCAGATGCCCAGGTACGGCAGCTTGGTCAGCCGCGCCTGGCGGATGCAGGCGATCTTGCCGGCCACGCCGCGGGCACCGAAGCCGCCGGGGACGATTATTCCGTCAACGCCCTCCAGCGCCTCGGCCGCGTTGTCGTCGGCAATGTCGGTGGTGTCGATCCACTTGATCGTCACCTTCGCGCCGTTGGCCGCGCCGGCGTGCTCCAGGGCCTTGATGATGCTCGCGTAGCTGTCGCGGACGGTCGTGTACTTGCCCGTGATGCCGATCGTCACAGGCTTGGCCGCGCCGGCGATACGCCCGGTGAAGCGGCCCCACTCGGCCGCCGCGCGGGCGTCCAGGAACGAGTTCACACGCCCGCCTAGGTTCAGGAGCTGCACGACCTCGCTGTCCAGCCCCGCCTCGCGCATGGCCTCCGGCAGCAGGTAGATGCTCGGCAGGTCGTGCATCGAGAACACGCGGCGGATCGGCACGTTGGAGTAGACCGACAGTTTCTGGCGGACCTTCTCGCCGATGGGCTGCTCGGCCCGGCAGGCGATGACGTTCGGCATGACGCCGTACTCCATGATCCGCTTCATGCCGAGCTGCGCGGCCTTGGACTTCTGCTCGCCAAGGGCGCTGGGCGCCAGGATGTACGTCAGCGCGACGAACACCACCGAGCCTTCGCCCTCCTCGTAAGAAAGCTCGCGAAGTGCCTCGATGAAGTATGAGTTCTCGAAGTCGCCGACGGTCCCGCCGACCTCCACGAAGACCACGTCCGCCTGCGTCTTGACCGCAAGCTCGCGGAGGCGGAGCTTCACCTCGCCGGTGACGTGCGGTATCCACTGCACGTCGCGCCCGAGGTAGCTGCCGGCCCGTTCCTTGCGAAGGACCTCGCTGAATATCTGGCCGCTTGTGGCGAAGTTGGCCCGCGACAGGTCCTGGTCGAGCATCCGCTCGTAAGTGCCCAGGTCCATGTCGGTCTCCATGCCGTCGTCCAGCACGAAGACCTCGCCGTGGCGGAAGGGATTCAGCGTGCCCGAGTCGATGTTGAGGTAGCCCTCGAGCTTGATCGGTGAGACGCGGAGGCCCTTGTCCTTGAGCAGCTTTGCCAGCGACGAAGAGAAGATGCCTTTGCCCAGGCCGCTCATCACGGTGCCCAGCACGACGACGTACTTGACCGTGCCGAGCTTGTAGCCTTCGGGAAGGGGGGTATAGAATTCCGTCTCGTCTGTGCGGTCCTTTACCGACCGCAGGAGTTCCATGGCGTCGCTCATGGAACGGCACTGTAACGGGCGGAGGGACCGGGAATCAAGGACGGAATTCCAGGTTGCCGGTCTTGCGGGGCGACGATATAGTATTAGAGAGAAAGCAAAGGGCTCCCAATGGCGACGAATCGCACAATTGAAATCCCCGAGAGTGTGTTCTTCTCCGCGGAAACGCTGGACGATCTGGAGGACTGGCTTGCCGCCAACAACCCGAAGTTCATCGCTGAGATGCGGAGAATCAGGGATGAAGAGGCCATTCCTGGCAAGGGCAAGGACATCTCGGAAATACTCAAGCGGTGGCCCATCAAGTCATAGTCATGCTGGTTGCCGAGGCCGAGCTCGCGAAGCTGGCCGCGGCAGTTCGAGAGCGAATACTCCGCCGGATCATGTGGCTGGGCGAAAACGCCGAAGCCGTCATTCATCACCGGCTTTCGAACATGCCCGATGATCTGGCAGGACTGTGCAAACTGCGTGTCGGGGACTATCGCGTGCTTTACTGGGTTTCCACCGCAGCGCGCACAATTCAGATCTTTCGCGTGCGGCACAGACGCGAGGCATATCGCGACCTATGAAAGCTGCCCAGGGAAGCCTCGCTCGCTGCTCCGCATTGATCCGCACGCGGACCCGAAGATGACGGTCCGGGAGGAAGTGGGTCGCTTCCTCCCGGCCGCCGCCGGCCTTTTGCGTGAACGACCCTATCACGTTGCCGGGTCGGCGGCGTTCTCCGTCATGTCTTGATGCCCGCGAGCTTCTCCATAAGCGCCCGTAGCGGCCATACATTGGTCTTCGACGGCTCGGACGCGAATGCCCGAAACGCCTTGTCCAGCGGCGCAGCCTGCGGGTATCGCAGGAGGAGCAAGGCGGCCATACGTCGGATGATCCTGCTGCGGTCGTCCAGCATCGCCGCCACCAGCGGCGCGAACTCGCTCCGCCTTCGGGCCTCATCCACCGGGGCCTTCATCAGCCCTTCCGTCGCGCAGCGCCGGACCTTCTTGTTGGGGTCCTTCAGTCCTTCCTTCAGGGCCGCGACGAACTCCTCCACGTTGTCCGTGCGGTGCAGCTTGTCCTGCATCTGGTAGGCGTTGCGACGATGCCACCAGCTCGGCGATTTGGCGGCCATGCGGAAGCCCGCGATTATCCCTTCCGGGCCGGCGCACTGAAGTGCGCTCGCCCGATCGTGCCAGCCCAGCGGGCCGGTGATGATCTCGAACACCAGCCTGGCGAACTCATCGTCGGGGGCCTGGGATTTCAGCACGCGCTCCATGGCGACCATCATCTCGTCTTTGAGCCTGTTCCGCGCTTCGTGCAGCCGCGACTTCACGGCCGTCACGCTTGTTCCGCTGATACGAGCCACATCCGCCAGCGAGTAGCCGTTGATGTAGAACAGCATCACGGCCTCTCGCTGCGGCGGCCACCAGTTGTTCGTTTTCCTGCTCGCTCAAGTCCTTCTAAGATACAGTCGAACCGGACGGTCGGAAAGTTGGGGGAATCCCGAATTCCCGATGAAGGCTGGATTGCCGGACCTCAGGTCAGGTTCGCGACGAAGACGAAACACCTGAAATGGCGGCTTCGTAGATGACGTCCGGGCAGAAATCGGCGCCGTTCGGCCAGTAAACGGTCCCGGCGATTTCATCTATCTGGACCTGGCCGAAGAAGGTGGGATCCTTGAGCGGCTCAAAAACCCGGCCCGTGAGATAGGGTTCGACGTCAAAGATCCCGGTCTGGCCTGATTCGAACCAGACGCGAAGGACATAGCCGCTCTCAATCGCCACTCGGATGATTCGATGCATTGTCATCTACTCCAAAGGCGGTATCGGATCCAGCGGCTCCATCCCGCGCGCCAGTTCCCAGTCCGCCTCGAGCCGGCCATGATGCTCTTCGGGGGAACGTCCTTCACCACCACCGCGCCCATGCCGACCGTGCTGCCCCGGCCGATCCGGATGAACTGCCGCACCGTAGCCGACTGGCCGATGTGGCAGTCGCCCTCGACCGTCACGCCGCCGGCCAGAGTCGCGTTAGAGCACAGGACGGAACGGTCCTCAATCACATCGTCGTGGTTGATAACCGCGTCGGGTGGACATCATCGACTATGTGCCGCACGTACCGCGCCAGGTCGTCGCGCGTGCCGTCCGCTTCGCACATCAGCACGGCCGGCAGGCAGCCTTGGAGGACGACCTGGCCGCGCAGGGACGCCAGCGCCCGCTCGATGGTCAGGTCGCTCATCGGCGTGGTGACGACGGCCTCGACGACGTCCACGCCGCTTCCGGGCAACAGCGGCAGCAGCACCGTCGTTCGCCCGCACCAGTGGACGGAGAGCAGCTTGCCCGCGCCGTGGACGATCTTCGCGGCCTTGGCGTAAGACGGCAGCGCGTACCGGCGGAAGAGGTCCGGCGACATCATGAGCTGGTCCATGTTGTCGCCAAGGTGGACGACCGGCGCCGGCGAGTTCACGGCAGTAAGGCGGATTTCCTCAAGATGAACGGCCTCGATGGCCTCCAGAGTCTTCTCGACCTCGGCGCGGTGGTCGTACCACATCAGGAGGCCCAGTTCCCACCCGGCCTCCATCTTGCCGAACTGGATGAACGGCACGCACGGGCACGGCTCCAGCACGATGCCATCCTCGCCGACGGCCGCCAGTTCCTCTTTCGCGCGGGCGGCATCGACCGTGAACTTCGTCGCGCTCATCAACTCGCGCAGGGCCGGCAGGTCGGCCACCGACTTGACCGGGTGCTCGTGCAGCACGACTGCCCTGTCCGCCCCGCCCTGCGTCACGTACAGGTAGGAGAGGTCGCCCTTGGGCGTGTGGACGACATCGACCCACCGGCCGTCGCCAAGCTCGCGGCGCTCCTTTGGCAGGTCGTTGTATACCTGGACGCTGTGGACGCGCGACCATATCGTCCCCCCGACTGCCCGGACGATGTCGTTGCGGCTCATGCCGCGGTACTCCGGGGAGCGTGCCGTTGGCCTTGTTGACGCCGAGCCAGTGGTCGAAGTTCGGCGCCCACGTCAGCCGCTCGAACGGCCGGTTGTGATACGCCAGAAGATACTGCTCGCGACGGGACATACGGACTCTCCTTGGCGATGGAGTCTACCACCGACCTGGGTCCCTCGCGAGGCCGCACCATGTGGAGTGCGGCGGCAAGATCGCGAAGCGATGCGACGCCGCTTTGGATTGGCCCCCAAGCCAGGTTCACTCCATATCAGGGCATGGTCAAAACGGCGTCGCGTCCCTGCGGGACATTGCCGCCGCACTCCATAGCGCGCCGCCTTGCCGTTGCCCCTCACCGATCCGCGCGATATAAGCACACCTCATGGCCGGTTCATCTGCCGGCTGGAGTCGTGTCCATGGTATCAGGCGGCACAAGGCGTTGGGCGGTCGCGATGGCCGGCATTACGGCCGTGGCGATTGCGGCGGTGAACATGATGGCAAACGGCGACCAGAAAAGTGATACGGCCGCAAGGGAAGCGGCGGCCAAAGAGGCGGCGGCTGAGCAGGCGGCGCTGGAGGCGGCGGCCAAGAGGCAACTGGCCGAGCTGACCGCGCAATGCACGACGATGTCTGCCTGGCAGGCCCGCGTCAAACTCGTGCGCGAGGGGATCATCAACGGTGCTCATCTCCCGCCGGCGTCGGCCAAGTGCCCGCTGAACCCGATCATCCACGGCCTCAGAAAGCACGATGGCTACACGGTCGAGAATGTCGCCTTCGAGAGCCTTCCGGGCTTCTACGTCACCGGCAACCTCTATCGCCCCGCCAAGGCCCGCTCGCCGATGCCGGCCGTGCTGTGCCCGCACGGGCATTTCCCCGGCACGATCACGCCTGAGGACGACCACGGCCGGCTCACCGGCGGCCGGTTCACGCCCGACCACCAGACCCGCTGCGCGATGCTCGCCCGCATGGGCGCGGTCGTGCTGGCATACGACATGGTCGGCTGGGGCGATTCCACCCAGGCCCCGCACACCGACCCCAACGTGCTGACACTCCAACTGTGGGACAGCGTCCGCGCGCTCGACTTCCTGCTGAGCCTAGAGGAAGTGGACCCCAAGCGGATCGGCATGACCGCGGCATCGGGCGGCGGCACGCAGACGATTATGCTGACGGCCATCGACGGACGCATCGCCGTGTCGGTCCCCGTCGTGATGGTCTCGGCGCACTTCCCCGGCGGGTGCAAGTGCGAGAGCGGCATGCCCATCCACAAGAGCGACCGCCACCAGACCAACAACGCCGAGATCGCGGCCCTTGCCGCCCCCCGCCCGATGCTCATCGTCTCCGACGGAACCGACTGGACGAAGAACACGCCCCAGGTCGAGTTCCCGTACATCCAGGGCATCTACAGGCTCTTCGGCGCGGAGGGCAAGGTCGAGAACGTCCACCTCAAGGATGAGCAGCACGACTACGGCCCCTCCAAGCGGACGCCCATGTATAAGTTCATGGCCAAGCACCTGGGCCTGGACCTGACGGCCACGACGAAGGCCGACGGGACAATAGACGAGAGCGCGGCTCTGGTCGAGAAGCCCGACGCGCTCCGTGTCTGGACAAAGGAGCACCCGCGGCCGCCAGACGCGCTCAAGGACGCGGCGGCCGTCGCGGATGCGCTCAAGAAGGCGCAGACGAGGAAAGACTGAGATGAGCGTCATCGTCATGATCCCGGCGCGGTTCGGCGCGACCCGCCTGCCGGGAAAACCGCTCCTGGACCGGACGGGCAAGCCGCTCATTCAGCACGTGGTCGAGGCCGCGCGGGGCGCGAAGTCGGCCGCTCGGGTCATCGTCGCCACGGATGATGACCGCATCGCCCGCGCGGTCGAGCGGTTCGGCGGCACGGCCGTGATGACATCGGCCGCCTGCCGAACCGGCACAGACCGCCTGGCCGAGGCGGCCGGCAAGCTTGGGCTGGCCGATGATGACATCGTCGTCAACGTCCAGGGCGACGAGCCGGAGATGCCGCCGTCCTGCATCGACACGCTGGCGGAGCTGCTGGTCCGCTCGGGCCAGCCGATGGCGACGCTGGCCACGCCGCTTGCGGCCGACCAGGCCGACAATCCAAACAAGGTGAAGGTCGTGCTCGACAAGAACGGCCGCGCCATGTACTTCTCGCGGGCGCGGATCCCCTTCGACCGCGACGGAACCGGCACTGCTCGCTACCTGCTGCACCTGGGAATCTACGCCTATCGGGCCGGGTTCCTGAAGACATTCACGGCGCTCGCGCCCACGCCGGCCGAGCAGGCCGAGAAGCTCGAGCAGCTCCGCGCGCTCGAGCACGGCTACGGCATCGCGGCCGCCGTCGTTGACTATCACGGGACCGGAATCGATACTCCAGAGGACTATGAGGCGTTCGTCGAGAAGATGAAGAACAGGTGAATCGGTTGATCGGTGAATCCGTTGATCGGGAGCAGTTTGGCGTCCTTCCCGATTAACGGATCAACCGATTAACCTTTCCGCGGAGACACAAGCAGACCAGGAAAGGATATGGATATGGCCAAGGACAAGAAACTTCGCGTAGTGGTAATCGGTTGCGGCGCGATCGCGCAGCGGCGGCACCTGCCGGAGTACAAGGCCCGGCCGGACGTCCAGATCGTCGCCGTCGTCGACAAGAACAGGCAGCGGGCCAAGCAGGTGGCGGGCGAGTTCGGCGCGGGCGAGTTCTTCACCGACTACCGCGACGCCCTGGCGCTGAAGCCCGACGCCGCATCCATCTGCACGCCGACGGCCTTCCACGCCCCGTACTCAATCGCGTTCCTGCGGGCCGGGGCGCACGTGCTGTGCGAAAAGCCGATGGCGGCCGGCCTCCGCGAGGGCAAGGCGATGGTCGCGGCCGCCTCCGCCGCGCGCCGCCAGCTCATGATCGGCCACAACCAGCGGCTGCACGTCGCCCACGTCCGCGGCAAGAAGGTGCTCGCCAGCGGCATCCTGGGCAAGCCCATCAGCTTCACCACCACCTTCGCCCACGGCGGCCCCGAGACCTGGAGCGTGGACCTGCTCAAGTGCCATTTCTTCCGCCGCGGCGAGGCCATCTGGGGCTCGATGGCGGACCTGGGCGTCCACAAGATCGACCTGATGCGGTGGCTGCTCGACGACGACTTCGTCGAGGTGACGGCCATGTTCGACACGCTGGTCAAGAAGAAGTGCTCCGTCGAGGACACGGCCTACGCCGTCCTGCGGACCAGCCGCGGCGTCATGGGCCAGATGTTCGCCGGCTGGGCGCACCAGCCCGGCTGCGACAACTCCACCCGCATCTACTGCGAGAAGGGCATCCTGCGGCTGGAGGACGACCCGCAGTTCACCGTCGTCGCGGAGCTGGCCTCAGGCGAGCGGCACTGCATCCGCACGCAGGGAATCCAGACCAACGAGAAGGGCGGCCAGTTCTCCTCCGGCGTGATCGACGGCTTCGTCGACGCGGTCCTCACCGGCCGGCCAAATCCGATCCCCGGCACGAGCATCCTGAACTCGCTGGCGACGGTCGTCGCGTGCGTGGAGTCAGGCAGGACGGGAAGGTTCGTCAGGGTCCCCAAGGTCTGAGGCATTGGCGAGGATCGCAGGACCATTTTGTTGAGTTCAACAAAATGGTCCTCAGCCGCTTTGAGGAGACCATTTTCCTGGGATCAGGAAAATGGTAGTTCTTGGCGAGGCGACCCCCGTACCGAAAGCAGAGGCGATGATGGCTGCTGATGCGCCCCGGGATCCCCGGCTGGGCTGGCTGCTGATCGTGCTCGGCGCGATCGGCATCGTCACCGGCGTCATCCCGTTCAGCGCCATGCCGGGCCTGCTGCCGGGCGACCCGCAGCCTGCCAGCTCCGCCGACCGGCCGGAAGGTCTCGGCCTGAGCCTGGAGTGGTACATCCTGTCCTCCGCGCTGAGCGCGTACCTGGGGTGCCTGCTCATCTGGGCCGGCTCGGGTTGGGTGCGCGGGCGACGGTGGGCGGCGATGGCCACGTGGGTCTACGTCTCCTGCGGCGTGGTGGTCAATGCAACCGATCTGGCCATCTTCCTGATCGCCGCCCGGCCGAGCGCGGCGCGGACGATGATGCTCGTGGCGGATGGCCTGTGCCTGCTGGTCCCGGTGGCGCTGGCGGCATGGCTCTCGGCGCGGCGTAGCGCCGTGGCGGTCAGCGGCCCTGACGGCACGGGGACGGGGCAACCATGACCGCCCGTCGGCGCCCCGTTCTCGGCGCGGCGTTGATGCTCATCGGCTGCGCCAGCACGCTGTCGAGTTCCGTGCCGTTCGTCTTCAACGCTCTGCGCATCACGGTTCGCGATGACCTGTGGAACTTGGTCGATCTCAGCAGGCACGGCGTGGAGACGATGGGGTTGAGCGTCGAGTGGGGAATGCTCTCGGCCGCGATGGGCATGTATCTCTCGCTGCTCATGGCGTGGGCAGGAATTGGCTGGTGGAAGGGCAGGCCCTGGGCGGCCACGACCACGTGGGCCTATGTCGCGTGCGGCCCGGCGGTGACCTTTACAGACCTTATCATCTTCATCTTCGCCGGCAGGCCCTGCGGCTTGCTGAGCCGACTGATCTTCTTCGACGCCCTTGGGCTGCTGCTACCGGTGGCACTGGGCCTTTGGCTGGCCGCGCGCAGCCGTTGGGCTACTGGGCCTGCACTGGCAGCCACCCAAGATGCCGAAACTGCGCCGGGTCCATCCCGACGGCCGGCGCTTGCGCTGCTGCTGATGGTCATCGGCGCGGCAGGCGCGACCATGGGCGTCGTGCCGTTTGTCCTCAGCGGCCTGCGCATCATTTTGGGCCGCGATCCCTGGTCGGCGCCCGACCTGGCCCGGCACGGCGTTGACGGCCTGGGCCTCTCCACGGAATGGTGCATGCTCACATCGGCCATGTGCACCTGCCTGGGCGCCCTGATGCTGTGGGCCGGCGCGGGCTGGCTCAAGGGCCTGCGCCGGCGCCCGTGGACGAGGCTCTGGACGTGGGTCTACGTCACCTGTGCCCTGGTCGTGAACGCCACCGACACGATGATCTTCCTCTTCAAAGCCCGCCCCGGCCCGACGCGGAACCTGATGCTCGCGGCCGACGGCGTCGGACTGCTGATTGCTTGTCTCCTGGGCGTGTGGCTCCTTGCCGGCCGAGTGGGTAGGTCTGGCAAGGAGCAGAAGGCCTGATGTCTCGGCGCACACGCGGTTCAACGCAAGCGAGTAGCCCCCTCTGCCTCATTTCCCCCACTGCTCCAGCGGCTTGACATCCGCCGTCTCATGGGGCTTCTCGGCGGGCCACGCCGGCGAAAGCAGCACAGCGATGGTCAGGTTGCGCTTGCCCTGCCTGATGGCGATCTCCAGCCGGCGAATGCCCTTGTTTGCCTTCTGAGGTGGCTGCTGCTCGCACGAGCCGGAGTTGAACTTCGCGCCGGCGGGCCGGAGGATGCGGGCAGTGAGCTTCTTGCCGCCAAGCGTGAGCACGGCCGTGGCGCCGTCGAGGGCGATCTCGGCATCCGTCGTCATGCCCCAGGTCACCTGAACGTCCTTCGCGCCTTCGGCCGGGGCGAGCGTCAGCTCATCCTGCACGAGGACGGCCTTGCGGCCAGCCACCAGCGCCAGGCCGCGGAGGGCCTTGGTTGCGCGCGGGGCGTAGGCGCTTGTCAGGTCCACCACCGCGCACGGCCGGTCACCGCCGGCGTTGTTGCCGCCCGCCTGGAAGTGCGTCATCCTCGCCTTGCCATCGACAAGCTGCTGGCGGCCGTCGAGCGTGACGACGTTGTGCGAGAACGAGCCGAGGCGATAGTACGTCCACCGCCGGCCGTCGTCCTTGTTGCCATCCCAGTAGCCGGGAAGGTTGTAGTCGTCGCTGCCCAGATCGCGGGCCCACCGCTGGCCCAGGGCGTCCAGCTCGAACGTCCCCAGGTCCAGATGGCCGTGGTTGACGCGGTTGTAGCCGGCCTTGATGGCGGCGAAGATCGCGCCCGCGTCGTCCCACGCGGAGCGGAACACGGCCAGCTCGACCGGCCCTCCGAACTTGCGGTCCAGGTCCATCACGGCCGGGGCGGCCTTGGGCGGCGGATAGTACCAGATCACATCCAGCGGGTCGGCCTGCCGCGACGCGAGCAGCTTGTGCTGGGCGGCGGCCAGCGCCGGGTCGTCGTATCGCCTGGCGAGCCAGAAGAGGACCGCGGCCGGGCGCAGTGCCGACCGCTCGCCGGCATCCGCGTAGTTGACGAATAGGCCCGTCGGCCCGGCCGTGTAGAGAGGGAAGTAGCCCGCGCGGGCCAGGCTCTTTGTGTCGCCCAGGCCGAAGTCGGTGCCGAGGGCCGTCTGCATCGCCGCCAGGCCGAAGACGGTATAGTCCGTGGCGTACCGCCAGTAGCCCGGCCCCTCGCCCCACGCCCCGTCGGGCTCGTAGCTGGCGATGGCCTTGGGCAGCGACGCGACGGCGCTGGCGATGATGCTCCGGGCCTCCGTCGGCCGCTCATCCGCGACGGCCAGCGCGCCGATGGCAAGCCCGCTGTTGCACACCTGGTTCCAGTTGAACTCGGAGCTGACCCACCAGGCGCGCGAATTGTAGGCGGCGAGGCCCGGCTTGATGCCAAGCTCGAACAGGCCGGCGGCGATCCGCTTGCGATCATCCGCCGAGAGATAATCGTAGAGCCAGTCGTAGCCGACGCCGACGGCGTGCGTCATCTCCGCGACATCCAGGAAGTGCGACGGGTTCCAGTCGGCGAACCCGCACACCGTCAGCAGGTTGTCCTTGAGGGCGGCGGCGTACTTCTCCCGGCCGGTCATCCGCCACGCCAGGCCCAGCGCGTAGGCGCGCCGCACGCACTCGCGGCTCACCTGTAGCAGCCGCGGACCGATGAGCTTGTGCTCCAGGGGCTTTGCGCCGATGCACTTGTCCGCCTGCGCGACGGCCTGCTGGAGGTACTGCTTGAGCACCGCATCGGTCTGGGCCAAGTCTTTCAGCTCCGCTACCCGCTGCGTGGTGAGTATGAGCCGCGGATGGGCGGGCGCGAGATTGGCCAACACATCGCCGCGGGCCGAGGCCGCCTGCTGCGCCAACGCGGCCGTCGCCAGGAGGCAAAGCACCGTGATCGCAATGATCAGTTTCATGCGCACTCCTTGGCCGACACTTCCAGGCCTTCGCCGTCCATGATGATGTTGATGCTGGCCCTGAAATTCCGCACATCGCGGACATGCGCCAGGTAATCGGACAGGCGTGAGGCGCAGTTCACGCTGTTGTGCGCGAGCACCAGCGCCCCGGGCGTCAGTTTGCCGGCCGCCGCCTCGACTATGTCCAGGTATATTCCCTTGCCCTTGCCGCCGGCGCCGTCGGCGTCCAGGTAGAGCAGGTCGATCTGCCCATGAAAGCCCGCCGCGACACTGACCGCATCATCCGCCACGATCCTCGCCAGGCCGGTTGGGTCGATACGCCGGACGTTCCGCCTGGCGCGGTCGGCCTCCTCAGGCTTGATCTCCACGCCGATCAGCTCCCTGGCCGCATAGCAGGCCCCCGGCCCGACGGCCGCGCCGGCGTTGGAGATGAAGGTGTTGCCGCAGAACACTCCTGCCGCCAGCATCACCGCCGGCCGGCGGATCGCGCTAGTGGCATAGAGAAGCCGCTGCATCCGCGGGGTGATGCCGGTCCACGGGATATCGAACAGCTCACGCACGGCCTGACGATGCGCCAGGAACTTCGCGTGGTCGTATCGGCCGTGCGGCAGGATTCCTTCACGCACGAGCGCCGCCAGCGCCGCATCGACCACGGCGATCTCCTTCTCCTGCGGCTCCAGCACCTCGTGCGGCCGGCGGAGGTCCATCTTGTACTTGTCCCAGTCATCGCTGCGATATTCACTGGCCACTCTGTCTCTCCAAGCGGTAGTGCCCGGTAATGGGAAACTCGAAGAGCCTTGCCTCTTCCTTTGCGCCGCGCCCGATGTTGTGGATCACGTACGGCGCGCCTTCGGGCGTGGCGCGGTCGCTGACGATCATCACATGCGGCAGGTTCGGCGGAACGGTGCATGTGACGATGTCGCCGGGCGCGTAGTCGTCCGCGCTGCTGGTCACGGGGCGTGAACAGCCGGCGCGGTCGAAGTACTTCATCAGGTTCAGCACGCGGCGATGGTCGATGTTGCTGTCGGGCTGCCGCAGCCCCCACTTCCGCGGATACTCCGGGAAGGCCTTTTCCATGTCCTCGTGGACGAGCTTCTGGAGGTCCAGGTCCAGGGCGTCCCGAAGCGCCCGCACGACGACATCCGCGCAGACCCCCTTCTCGACCGGCACGTCCCCGCCGGGATAGGCCAGCCGCACGTAGGCCGGATCGTAGACGGTCGTCCTGCCGACCTGAGCCCTTGCCGCCAAAACGATCTTCGCGGCCTGGTTCGTGGCCGGGCGCGTCCCGGTCGCCGGAAAGGTAGCCGCCGCATCGGCAGGGGAAGATGCCGCGCCGCCGCCCCGCGAGGCAGCGCCCTGCGACCTTCCGTGACAGCCGGAGCCCGCCAAGCTCAAGGCGATGCCGCACAGCGCCCAGCCCACGATGTTCCGCCACGGTTGCATGATTCACCTTCCCTGGCCCTTGGCGCCGCCCGCTTTCGCTGCGCGGCTAGTCAAATCCATCGCTCCGCTCCCAACTCCCTACTCCCCACTCCCTACTCCCCACTCCCTACTTCCTACTCTCTACTTCCCCCCCCGGCCGCAGTCGTCCTGGGCGTGTCGCCTGTCTTCTTCGCCGCATACGGCGGCCAGTCGAAGTTCGGCGCGCCAAAGAGCGTCTCCATGATTTCCGCTATCATCAGGTGGCCCATCGCATCCGGGTGGTACTCGTTGGCGAGGTACGCCCACGAGTACTTCTCCCCGCGGTACATGCTCCAGCGGGTGATGTCGGCCCAGGCCACATTCTCGGCCTTGGCGAAGGCCCGGAACTTCTCGCTGATCTGCGCTGAAAGCCTGGGCACCGGCCCGCCCGTCGTCGGCGACATGATGATGATCTGCGTGGTCTTCTTCTTTGCCGCCTCGATGAGCACCTTCAGGTCCGCCAGCCACCCATCGACGCCACGGCCGCCGATGTCGTTGGCCCCGAACTCCAGGATGATGACATCGTCCGCGCAAGCCTCCTTGAAGACCGCGTCCATCACCTTAGCGCCCTGCGCGGCCGTCCAGCCGCCGTAGCCCTTCTGCACGGGCGTGACATTCGAGCCGTATCGCTCCTCGAGCAGCCGCGCCAGGTCGGAGAAGTACAGATACGGCACGAGGTCCGCCGGCTTGAGCGCCCAGTTGCCGCGCTGGGCCTGCGCGCCGGCCGTCACCGAGTCGCCGAAGGCCACGATCTTGAAGGGCTTCTTGTCCTTGAGCCGCGCAAGCGTCGGCGCGAGCACCTCCGCGTTGCCGACGAGGTCCTTGGTGCTCGTCGTCTCATCCGGCCCGGCCGTCGGAGTGATCTTCGGCTCGGCCTCAAACGCCGGACCCTCGGTACCCAGGCGGTCGATGATGAACCACACATCCTTCTCGGCCGGCTTGGCCAGCCCCACGGCGAACTGGTAGCCGATGTCGCGCTTGTCGGGCGTCGTGCCGAGCTGCTCCCACGTCAGGTCGATCTTCTTCCACTCGGTGGTCACCTTGAACGCGGCCCGGCCCTTGACCGTCAGCTCCAGCGGCTCGGAGGCCTTGGCGTACATGGTGATGCCGGCCGTGCCCGCGGGCCAGGCGTCGTTCTCGTATTGGATCGTGCCCTTGTTGCCCTTGACCACGTCCACGCGCAGGGCGACGCCGTCAGTGACCGACTCCTTGGTCGCGTACATCCTCGCGGGCAGCGGCAGCGCTCTGCCCGGCCCGCCGACCTCGACGCAGAACCACAGCCCGGTGCGGTTCTCGGAGTTGTCGCCGCCGTGCTTCATGGGCGTGAACTCGGCCCTCGCCGCGAGCGGGAACGCCGCCGCGACCACGACGGCCAGGCACTGCACGGCGCGAGTGAGTGTGCGAATGCTCATCATCTGTCTCCTTCGGAGGTGTACATCCGGCGGCGCAGGCACGATGCCGCGGCGCCGGACGATGGCGGGAATATCGCGCGCATGGCTGAGGAATTCAATCGGCGAGCACATAGGTCCGCAGCGACTGAGGGCTTTGGTTCCGGCTCGCGCGCCGCCGAACGCCCGCGGGCGGCCTGAACAAACAGCGGCAGCCCGCTGGTTGGCGGGCCGCGGGGGAGTTCAGTTGACGGTTGATCGGGGAATCGCCCGGCGGATCAGGCCTTCGCGGCCGGGGATGCCGGGGCGGGCGCGGCCTGGGCGGCGCCTTGGGCCTGGGCCTGCGGCTTGACGTAGTCGCGCCTGACGGGCTTGGTGATCAGGCCCATGCGGATCGCCTTGGTCGAGACGGTGATCCGGCGGACTTCCCCGTCGATGACCGCGCGGACCTTCTGCATGTTGGCGCGGAACGTCCGCTTGGTCTTGCCTGTGATCTTACGGCCGACGCCGCCGAGGTACTTGGCCTTGCCGCGGCGGGTGATCTGCCGGCCGGTCGTTGTCCTCTTTCCTGTGAACGGGCATACGCGAGGCATTCTTCTGCTCCTGTAGTCTGTCGTCTTGGTTGAACCTGTCCGCTATGGGTATCCTGCTGCTTACTGGGAATTGTGGATTGCGGATTGTGGATTTCCATCGACCCAATCTGGCCGCCAAGGCCCTGTACGCGGGAATCCGCAATCCGCAATCCGCATTCCGCAATTACTTTTCCTTGTCTTCTTCCTTCTTCTTTGCCGCGGCGGCGACGATCTGCGCCTGGACGTTGCCGGGCACGGGCTCGTAGTGGCTCAGCTCCATCGTGTAGCTGCCCTGGCCGCCGGTGGCCGAGCGGAGCTGGCTGTTGTACTGCATGACCTCCGCCAGCGGGGCCTGGGCCTTTATGACGCACATGTTGCCCGGCAGCGTGTCCTGGCCGAGTATGCGCCCGCGCCGCCCGGAAAGGTCACCCGCGATGTCGCCCATGTAGCTGGAGGGGACCGTGATCTCCATGTTCACGATCGGCTCCAGTATGGCCGGCTTGGCCTTCTCGATGGCGTCGATGAAGGCGTACTTGCCGGCCGTGCGGAACGCCACTTCCTTCGAGTCCACCGGGTGGTGCTTGCCGTCGGTGATGGCGATCTTGATGTCCTGCATCGGGTAGCCGGCGATGGCGCCCGTCTCGTACACGTCCTTGACGCCCTTTTCGATGGCCGGCAGGAACTGCCGCGGGATGGACTCGCCGAACAGCTCGCTCTCGAAGACATACCCCTGGCCGCGCGGCAGCGGCTCCACCCGCAGGTAGACCTCGCCGAACTGGCCCGCGCCGCCGGTCTGCTTCTTGTGGCGGTAGTGCCCGTCGGCCTTCATGGTGATCGTCTCGCGGTAGGGAATCTTCGGCGGCTTGGTCTCGACGTCCAGGTCGAACCGCTGCTTCATCTTGGTCAGCATGATCCGCAGGTGCAGGTCGCCGATGCCGCTGATGACGGTCTCGTTTGTCTGGTGGTCGCGCGTGGCCACGAAGGTCGGGTCCTCCTCGGCCAGGCGGCTGAGGGCCTCGGAGATCTTCTGCTCGTCGCCGCGCGTCTTGGGCGTGACGGCCAGCGAGTACATGGCCGTCGGCACCGAGGGCAGCGTCCGGAACATCGGCGCCGATTCATTGTGCAGCACGTCGCCCGCCTGGATGTCCTCGACCTTGGCCAGCGCGATGATGTCGCCGGCGGGGGCCTGCCTGACCTCGACCGTATCCTTGCCCTGCACCTTGAACAGGTGGGCGAGCTTGCCGCCTTTCTTCTCATCGCGCAGGACGTAGGTGGTTTCGGGCAGGGCCGTGCCCTGGAGGATGCGGACCCACGCGAGCTTGCCGACGAACGGGTCGGCCGTGATCTTGAACGCCTGGGCGACGAACGGCTTGGACGGGTCGCAGGCGATCGCGACTTCGGCCGCATCGGGCTTGGTGGAGTTCATCACGGGCTTGCCGGGCATGTCGGCCGGCGAGGGGAAGTATCGCGCCACGGCGTCGAGAAACTCGGCGACGCCGACCTCGCTCCTCGCGGCCGTGAAGAAAACCGGCACGACCGTCCGCTGCTTCATGGCCTTGGCGAAGGCGGCGGCCAGCTTGTCGGGCGCGGGGGCCTCGCCGCCCAGATACGCCTCCATGAGGGCCTCGTCCGCCTCGATTATGCTCTCGGTGAGTTGCGTGTGGGCCTCGCCCACGTCGCCGAAGTCGGCCGAGCCGCTGGTCGAGCCGAAGCAGTCGATGACGCCCTTGTTGCCGCCGGTGGGCAGGTTGATCGGCTTGCAGATCGCGCCGAATGTCTCCTGGATGGCCGCGACGACCCGCTCAAGGTCCACGTTCTCGCCGTCGATCTTGTTGACCACGACGGCCAGCGCCAGGCCGTAGTCCTGAGCGGCCTTGAAGAGCCGGCGGGTGTTGACCTCGATGCCCGCCGTGGCGCTGATGACGACCACGGCCGTGTCCGCGCCGGCCATCGCGGTGATCGCCCCGCCGACGAAGTCGGGATAGCCCGGCGCGTCGATGATGTTGATCTGCTTGCCCTCGTGCTCGACGTATGCCATCGACGGCTCGACCGAGTGCTGGCGCTCTTTCTCTATGTCGGTGTGGTCGAGGATGCTCGTGCCGTCGGCCACGGAACCCAGGCGGCTGGTGACCTTCTTGGCAAACAGTATCGCCTCGCCGAGCGTGGTCTTGCCGGCGTTGCCGTGGCCCAGGAAGACAATGTTGCGGATGTCCTGCGGTTTAGACGCCATAGTGGTCTCCAGCGAACCTCATTGCCAAAAGACCTTTCATAATAGGAATTTTCCGGTCCCAGGCAAGGCCAAATAACGGCGATGCTGCCGCATTTCGCGCATCGGCGCGGAGGCAGTGCAAAATGACAGATGGGCAGATGTCGAAGGAATGCTAAATGCCTAATGGCGAATGACGCGAGGCGGGACGCTTTGCACTGGCCATTTGAGATTCCTTCGGCATTTGCTCATTCCAAATTTCGCATTGGCTTCACGGGCAGGTCTTGTCGGAGCCTGATCCCGCGGGCGATGCCCGTCATGTCCATGCTCCCGTACGTCTGCCAGATCGGCTCTGCGTACCTCGCGCCGTATCGCATGCCCCAGAACCGCGTGACGGCCTCGTACTGCTCCTTGAACTGCCGGCCGCCGGCCGCGCTGAACACGGCCGCCCGCGCCTTGCACGTGACCGCCTTGAAGTTCGTCCGCACATGGTCCGTCACGTCGACGGCGAAGTCCGGCTCGTGAAGCTCGTTGTGGGCCGCCTCGATGTCGTACATGTACGCGCCGCGGAGGTCGCACGGCGGATAGTCGGCCGCGATGCCGGCGTGGCCGACGTAGTAGACCACGTCGCGCATGGTCCACGACAGGTTGCGGTGGTCGGCGTGGCAGTCCCAGGGCGTCGGGAACAGGACGATGTTGGCCTTCAGCCGGCGGATGGCATTGACCAGCTTCATCTTCATCTCCATCGTCGGGATGATCTTGTTGCAGGGCACGTCGAGGAACTCCGCCCGCGCGCCCAGGATGCGGCAAATCTCCTCGCCCTCGGCCTTGCGCATCAGCTTGATGCGTTCCTGCGCGGGGCCGGGCGGGCGGACCGTCTCGCCGAGCGTGACGCTGAGCTGCCAGACCGCGTGGCCCTCGGCTGCGTACCTGGCCGCAAGACCACCGCAACAGCAGATGTCGTCGGGATGGGCGGCAACGACGACGAGGGTCAACTTCCTTGAGGACGGCGTTGTCTTCGGCATCTCCGTTCTCCATCAGAATGAAATCACGAATATCGAACAGGAAATATCGAATAACGAAGAGGAAGAACATCCGGCCGTCGACTCTTCACTTCGACATTCGTGATTTCCTGTTCGATATTCGATATTTCCGTTCTTCACCAACCGGACAGGACATTCACGTGCCCTTCTGGCTTGTACGACTGGTCATTCGTGATGATGACCTTCTCGACCTGGACGGCCGACTTGTTGTTGATCCTGAGCGTGTACGCGCCGGCGTCGAGGTCGAACCGGCCCCACTGATCGTAGTTCAGCCATGAAGTCTCGGCCAGGTTGTCCATGCCGGCGGTCCACGTGCCGCCGCCCTTGACGGCCACGGCCGGGGCGCTGGCCGCGCCGGTGGAGGGGGCCTGGCCGGTCAGCTTCACCTCGATGTAGCTTCCCTGGCGCTTGGGGTCCTTCTTGATCTTGAGCCAGACGACGTAGGTGTCCTTGGCCGGCGCGTCGAAGTCGATGGCCTCGGCGAAGTCCTTCTCGATGACTACCTGCTTAATCTCCGGCAGGACGAGCTTGACGGCCGCGCTTGGCGCCGATTCCTGGCCGTAGCGGTCGACGGCCGTCACGCGGTAGTAAACGGTCTTGCCCGGCGTCAGGCCCCAATCGACCATCGAGGGCTTGTCGGGCGAGCGGATGAGCATGGTCTGGTCGGGCTTGAAGTCCTCGCTTGCGCCGCAGTAGACGTTGTAGTGGCTGAATGCGCCGGCGGCCTTGTCGCTGACCGGTTCCCACGTCAGCTTGGCCTCGTAAGGCGACGCGGCTTCGGCCTTGACGCCCGCGACGGCCGGCGGAGGATCGACCGCGATCCGCTTCGCCTTTGCCGGGTCGAACGCCGCATCATCCGTCAGCACGATCTGGTCGATCGCGCTTCCGTAGAGCTTGCTGGAGATGACCAGTTCCTTGACATCCTTCATGTCGAGCTGCTTATCCGCCTTCACCCAGGCCCACGCGGTTGAAGGCTTGCCGTTAGGCGCTGTTGCCGTTGTCTTCACCGTCGCCGCGCCGCTGCCCGCCGTGACGGTGAACTCCGCGCCCTCATACCCCATGACCCTTGCCCACAAGGTAGCCGGGCCTTTGATTGCCTGCTGCGCCTCTGTCAACGTGAGCGTGGCCTTGCCCTCGCCGTCCTTCTTGCGCATCCAGATGTAGTGCAGGTCGCTGGCGTCGCCCCGGAACGCGACCCACATCTCGGGCGTGAGCTTCGCTTCGTCAAGATTCAGGAAGACCTGCCATCTCCCCTTATCCGAGGCTGTGCAAACCGGATCGCTCAGCGGACTCTCAAGCCCGCTGTTCTCGACGGCTGTCACCGCGAAGTAGCACGTTTCACCAAAGCCTACTGTCAGGCCAAGACTCGCCGTTGTGGTGGCAAGGCCGCCCTCCGGCCTGAAACCACTCCCGCAGTTATTGCTGCGGTATATGCGATAGCCCACGATCTCGGCTTTGTGGACAGGCGGCTTCCATTCAAGTCTGTAAATGGCCTTCTGAGGCGCCAGCGGCTTCCCGGTTGCCGCGTCAGCAGCGATCACATCCATCTGGCCGATCTTCACTCCCGTCGGTCTCTCCGGCAATCTTGCGACGACGCCATAGATGTTTAGCGCCCCGAGCATGTTCGAGTTGAAGAGCACCTTAGTCCCATCCGGGCTGGCGTTGGGGCAGTCCAGAGCCCCGCCGCGCCACAGGGCCGTGTAGCACACGCGGTAGCGGTTGACGACGAAGTCCCCCGCCACCTCGGCCGGGAAGGCCATGATCTCCGATATCCACGGCCGGCGGAGGATTCGAGTGTTGTACGACCAGAGCTGGTCCTTGGGCCGCCAGGACGTGTAGCCGTTGTAGTCGGCCGGGTCGTCGTAGTACTCCCGCACGTCGGGGCCGTGGAAGAGCCACTCGCGCGGCCCCCAGGTGTTGCCCTGTACGCGCGTGATGAAGCCCTCGCAGTGGACGCCGCGGTCGATGCCCATGTCGCCGTGGTTCCAGTCGAACTGGACCTTGACCTTGGTCATCTCCGAGCCGTCGAAGTTGCACTGGACGAACCCCTCGTCGTAGAACTTGCCCTCGTACCAGAACATGATCTTCTTCTGCGACGGGTGGAAGCAGTACGAGTCGTGGATGGCCTGGGGGATGGCGATCTCGTGGAACTCCTTGCCGTCCACGCTGGAGATCCAGATGCCCTTGCCCTTGGAGGTGTCGGCGCGGTTCATCAGGTACTTGCCATCCGGCGATATCTTCATGTGCCAGCCGCGTGCGGTCTCGCGTACCACGCGCCTCTGCTTGCCCGTGGCCAGGTCGTAGTCGATGATCTTCTTGTCCGTGTCGGTCACGGCGTAGCACGTGTCGGGGACCGTCGGCGAGCAGACTTCGCCCCGGACCATCGGGTAATCGCGGAAGACGTTGCGGAGGCCTGTCCCATCCGCGTTCATGGCCATCGGCCCGTGCGTGGGCGTGGAGCCTTCCCACATGCCCGGCTTGCGGCGGAAGACGATGTACTTGCCATCCGCCGACCAGTTGCCCTGGAAATACGAGAGCTGTTCGGCCCAGCGGTCGTTGGTGTAGCGGATCATCGTCGCGCCGGTGTCGACGTCCTTGAAGATCACTCGCTCCGTCTGCCAGGCGCCTTCAGGCGGGTTCCTGGCGGGCGCCGTGGTTGCGCCGTTTGCACCCACGTCCCTCAAGTCGTTGTAGGGCTTGACGCCGAAGCGAGAGGCCAGCGCCGTCAGGCCCTGGATGCCGCGGACGCCGTCGTCCTTGTCCATCGTGTAGCGTCCCGAGCCGTCGTAGGGCCTGTACGCCTCGACGCGCTTCTGGATGTCCATCGGCCCCGAGGGCTGCGTTGCCGGCTCCTGGGCCTGGGCCGACACTGTGGCGAAGGCAACCAGGATGCACGCTGCTGCAACTGCCGCCACGGTTGAGTTTCTGTTCATCGTTTGCTCCTCGGTTCGTGCTTCAGGATCGACTGGTCACGTTCTGCAACACCTCGGCGTCAAGTCCAGGCCGACGCCAACAGCGCCTAACGGCAAGCCTCGACTCGGCTCAACTCAACGGTCCGGGAACTTCCGTTGCCTCTTGTTCTCACATCTGCACAACTCGCCACCTTCATCAAATACTCCACGCCCCACTCCCCACACCCCACTCCCTACTTTCGGCTCACTATTTCTTGTGTTTCACGCCTTGCTTCCTTCTTTCGACGCCCAGCCCCGGCCCATCGGGCAGCGTGAGCCGGCCGTCAACGACAGACACGCCGCGGAACGGGTCGTTGGCGACCAGCCGGTTGCCGTCGAGGTCGGCGTACTCGACCATGGGCGAGAGGTGCGCGGCGGCCGTGATGCCCACCGATGTCTCGCTGAAGCACCCGAGCATCACCTTCATGCCCAGGCCGTGCGCAAGGTGGATCATCTTCAGCGCCTGCCGGATGCCGCGGCACTTCATCAGCTTGATGTTGATCGCGTCCACGCAGCCGGCCAGGCGCGGAATGTCCTCGACGTGGACAAGGCTCTCATCGGCCATCGTCGGCACGCTCACCCGCTGCCTGACGAACCGCAGGCCCTCGTTGTCGCCGGGGGCGATGGGCTGCTCGACGAACTCGATGTTGTACTTCGCCAGGCGGTTGATGTTCTCGACGGCCTGCTCCTTCGTCCAGCCGGTGTTGGCGTCCAGGCGCAGGGGCAAGTCCGTCAGATCGCGGATGGCCTTGATGATCTCCTCATCGTCGCCCGCGCCGACCTTGATCTTGAGGATGCGGAACTCCTTGGCGGCAGCGGCGGCGCGCTTCGCCATGACGGCCGGCGCCTCTATGCCGATGGTGAAGTCGGTCAGCGGCGCGCGGGCGGGGTCCAGGCCGAACAGCCGATACAGCGGCGCGCCCAGCAGCTTGCCCGCCAGATCGTGCAGGGCCGTGTCGATCGCGCAGATCGCCGCGTGAGCCTTCGGAAACTTGGCCGTGACGCGCGCGACGATGTCCTCGATGAGGAACGGGTCGTCGCCCAACAGCGGCTGGGCCTCCGTGACCACCTCGACGAGGTTCTTCGCGGTCTGGGCGTCGTAGTAGGAGACCGGCTTGCCCTCGCCGACTCCTGTGACGCCTTCGTGCTCGATGCTCACGATGACCGTGTCGGACCTGACGTGCGCCTCGCGGGCGATGCGGAACAGGCCGTGCAGGGCCTCCAGCGTGAAGACTTCGGCGGTTACTTTCATTCGTTACACCCGGCCCCTGGCCTGGAATTCCTCGATGATCTTCCGCGACGGCACGCAGACGCAGCATCGCGGGTTCCTGCACAGGACCGCCCCCAGGTCCTTCTTCAGCAAATCCGTCACGGCCGCGATGCAGTCGTTGGCGTTGAAGCGCAGCACCTCGGCGTCGCCGAAGCGCCCGTGGCGTATCCGGCCGCGGCGCTCAAGCTCCTCCTGCACGACCATGAAGCCCTGCCCGTCGCCGGGCGGGTCCTTGGAGGGAAAGACGATCGTGCTGCCGTCGAGGTCCACCAGCGTCAGCGTCCTGTCGTAGCCGGGGTACCACACCTTGCCCAGGTACGGCACGCGAAAGAGGGCCTCGGCCAGGTGGACCAGCGTGCAGGTGTTGAGCTTGCAGCCGATCATCATCACGTCGGCCCCGGCCTTGGCGGCCTTATGCATGGGGCTTTCCGGCCCGACGGCCGTCGTCAACTCGTGCCCCGCCGCGAACTCGGCGGCCCGCTTGCCCCAGACGGCCATCGAGTGCGTGGGGTGCTTGGAACGGATCGTCCCCTTGGCCCGCCGCAGCGCCTCGGTCAGCAGGCCCACGCGGCTGGGCGTCCGCTTGAGGCTGAAGATGCCGTCGGGGCGCGGGTCGCTGAAGACGGGCATCATGATCGTGCCCTCTTCCGTGACGACGGCCTTGATCGCGTGAAGCATCTTCACCACGCCGCCCTCGACCTTGCCGACGGCGGCGGCGGATGAATGGATGATGAGGTTGTCGCCGGGCCTCACGCCGCATGAGTCGCGGAGGTGCCCGCAAAGCTGATCGAACGTCCAGATGGTTTCCATTTCTCTCCTGTCCCGGTCACACGGCGGCGGACAGTCTACACGAACGGTCCGCGCCGGCCAAGTGTGAGGAGAAGCCGTGGATTGCCGCCGGCGGGTATGGTATAAGACGGAATTGGTCCGAGGAGTGGCTGTGGCCGGCGGATTATCGAGGTCCTCTCTAGCGCGTGCGGCATCGATGGCCGTGTGCATCCTCCTGTCGGCGGCGCCTCTGCCGGCCGGCGAGGAGGGAGGGATCCCCAAACACGGTATGCAGCGTTTGGGGACCCCCGTGAAGCTGCGCATCGCGGCCCCGCCCAAGAGCCTGCGCGGGCCGATGCCGGCCGCCGACCGCGCAGTGCTCGACGCATACCTCGCCAGGCACCCCGAAGTCCGCATCGACCCCTACGTCCAACTGCGTATGCAGGGGCCCCGGGCGGAGGCAACTTTCTACATGTCGATGGCCGGCGAGTCCGCGCCCGACGCCCTGTACGTCTACGAACGGTCGATGCAGAAGTACATCGACCAGAGGTTCCTCTATCCGCTCAACGAGTACCTCTACAAGCCCGACGGCACGCCTACCGCGGATGGGCGTGAGATCGTTACCGACCCGCTCTTCCAGAAGCTGCTTCCCGCGATCACGCGGGGCGGAAAGATCTACGGCATCCCCGCAATCGGGGCCGTTCACGCGCTGCTCTACCGCAAGGACCTCTTTCAGCAGGCCGGCCTCGACCCGGAGCGCCCGCCGGCCACCTGGGAGGAGCTGATGGATTACGCCCGCAAGCTGACCTGGCCGCAGCGCGGGCAGTTCGGGTTCATGGTCCCCGGCGGCGGAGGGGCGGGCTGGCGATGGTCCAACTTCGTCTGGCAGGCGGGCGGCGACATCGTCCGCCAGAAGCCCGACGGCTCGTGGATGCTCAGCCTCACCCAGCCGCGGCTGATGATGGTGCTGCGCCTGGCCTCGCGCCAGGCCGGGGACAAGCCGGCGAAGATCGAGGTCTTTCAGCATGACGGGACCGGGGGCGAGGCGTGGGCGGCTTCGACCATCGAGCCGAGCCTCGTCGAGATCGCCGCGGATGGCGCGTGGCGGCTGACCAGCGACGAGCCGGGCGTGATCAAGGTCTTCCAGCAGGCCGACGGGCAGTGGACCGTGGACAAGCTGCCGGGGATGAAGTTCTCAAAGGAATGGACGGCCGAAGGCTTCCTCAAGTGGGCCGCCGAGAACTTGCCGGAAGACAAGAACAAGGAGGTCCCCCCGGCCATCCGCGCCCTGGAGTTCTACCGCGAGATGAAATGGGGCAGGTGGACGCGGGACGACAAGCAGATGCCCGGGTGCATGAGGATCGAGTCATCCGGCGAATCGAGCATGGACGACTTCAACCAGGGCAAGGTCGCCATGGTGATCGTCTCGACCACCGGCGACCTCGGCCGGTACGTGCAGGATCCCTCGCAGGTGGGACTGGGCCCCCTGCCGGCGGGCCCTGAGCTCGCGTTCCCCGACCCGGTTAGGCCCAACGACCCAACGGCCGTCATCAAGTCCCGCCTGCACGCGACGATGCTCGAGGGCGAGTTCTGGGGCATCAACAGCCTGATTTCGGCCGACAAGGCGCGGCGGGACGCCTGCTGGGACTACATCCGCTTCCTGGTCAGCGACGAGGCCAGGGCGATCCGCACCCGCGTCTACGTCGAGTCCGGGGCGGCCGCGTCGGTCAACCCCAAGTGGCTCCAGAAGTACGGCTACCAGGCCGAGCTGCGCCTCATGCCGCGCGAGTGGCTGGAGTTTTACGACAAGGTCCTGGTCTACGGCCAGCTTGAGCCTTACGCGCCGGGCTACGACCAGGTGGCAACCGACGTGATGTCCGCGATGGACGACGTGCTCCTGGATGAGCGCGGCGTGCCGCGGACGGTCCTGAAGAACATCGACGACCGGGCCAACAGCGCATTTTTCGGCACGACGCCGCCCGACGTGATGCGCGACCGGCGCGTGAAGGCCTGGGCGGTCGCGTGCTTCATGCTGGCGGTGGCGATAGCGATTCCCGCGTGGTGGCTTAGCCGCTGGTGGCGCCAGCGCAAGCACGTGCGGGACCTGCTCCGCGCCTCCGGCGGCAGGATGGTCGTCCGCCGGGGCGTGGCGTCGCGGCTCCAGGTGATCGCGTGGGCGTTCCTCGCCCCGGCCGTCCTGACCATCCTGATATGGGCCTACTGGCCGCTCCTGCGCGGGGCGGCGCTGGCATTCCAGGACTACCGCATCCTGGGCAACTCAAGCTGGGTCGCCCTGGACAACTTCATCGAGGCGTTCAACCAGAGGGAGTTCTGGCGGGCGTTCGGCCAGACGGCCATCTACGCCGGCATGTCGCTTTCCATCGGCTTCTTCATCCCGATCATCCTGGCGTTCCTCCTGTCGGAGATACCGCTGGCCAAGATGTTCTTCCGGACGGTGTTCTACCTGCCGGCGGTCACGAGCGGGCTGGTGGTGATGTTCATCTGGAAGATGATGTACGACCAGTCGGGCCAGGGCGTGTTCAACGCGGCGCTCGCGTGGCTGACCGGCCCGCGCGAGGGAAGGATCGCGCTGCTGGCGACGCTCCTTGCGATCTGGGCGCTCGCGGCGTCGCTCTTGGCGGGCGTGGCCGCCACGTGGGTGCGGCGATACGAAGGGCAGACATACTGGGGCCCGATTGCGGTCCTGGCTGGCCTGGCCGCCGTGTGCTGGTTCGACGTGCTGGGCGGCGCCGTCGCGGGGCTCTGGCAATCGGCGGACGCCTCGTGGCTGCGCTGGCTGTCGTGGCTGAACGTCCTTGGCGCTCGATGGGAGCTTTCCTCGGTCGTCCTCGTCGCTCTGCGCATGCTGGTCGCGGTGGTGGGCCTGATTGCGGCCCTGCTGGCGCTGCTGCTCATGGCCCATCGCGCCGGGAGAGACATTCGCCGGCCCGCGGTAAGGCTGTCGCTCATCCTCGGCGTGCTGATTGCAGTCCCGATGGGAATCGGCCTGTGGCAGCTCATCAACCCGCAGGATCAGCCCTATCCCTTCCTCCAGGATCCCAGCGGCTACTGGGCGATGCTGTGGATCATCCTGCCGGGCATCTGGGCCGGCGCGGGGCCGGGCTGCATCATCTACCTGGCGGCCATCAAGAGCATCCCCGAGGAGCTTTACGAGGCGGCCGACGTCGACGGGGCCGGTCCGCTGGAGAAGGCCTACCACGTCACGCTCCAGTACCTCAAGCCGCTGATCATCATCAACTTCGTCGGGGCGTTCGTCGGCACGTTCCACGCGATGGAGAACGTGCTTGTGATGACCGGCGGCGGGCCGAGCAACAAGACGATGACCATCGGCATGGACATATTCTTCAACGCCTTCACCCACCTGAAGTTCGGCTACGCGACGGCCGAGGCGTGGGTCCTTGGAAGCCTCCTGATCGGGTTCACGATATACCAGTTGAGGATACTGAAGAAGCTGCGGTTCACGCGAGCAACATGAGGTAAGTGGCACGGGCGTCTCGCCCGTGCGTCGCGGGGGCATCTTGCCCCCGTGCCGTTCAGAGAAGACAGAAAGACCGCGGGCGAGACGCCCGCATGACGCACGGGCGAGACGCCCGTGGGACTCACGGGCAAGATGCCCGTGCCACGATTAGAATGCCGATTATCTCGACAATCGGGCGCAAGAGCGCGTCGGTCAGGCTGCTGCTGGCGGTGATATACCTGCTGCTGGTGGCGGGCGGCCTTACCATGCTCTATCCGTTCCTGCTGATGATGGCCACGTCGATCACCGGCGAAACGGACTACAAGGAGTTCCGCGTCCTGCCGCTCTACCTCACCGAGCACGAGGCGCGGTACACCAAGTTCCTCAACGAGAAGTACCAGGTCGCCGGCGAATACGCCGCGCTGCACGCGGGGGACTACCGGGCCTTCAAGGATGTCGGGATGCCGACGTTCCGCGGCGACGACCGGCCGCCGGAGTCGCTCAAGCTCTCATCCACCGGCGCGGAGCTGCCGCGGCTGGACCCCATCACGAGCATCCAGCTCCCGCCGCGCACGGTCATCGACGGCGACTGGCGGCAGATCGAGAAGCGCGTCGCGCTGTGGCGAGAGTTCAAGGCGGGCCTGTCCCCGGCGGACTTCGGCGTGTGGTACGTCGGCCGGCGGTCGATGCCCGGCAAGCTCGAGATGCTCTGGCGGGCGCGCCTCCGCGAGCTCTACGGCGGCGACGTGGACGCCCTCAACAGCGACCTGCACAAGGACCTGGTGGCGTTCACCGAGGCGTTCGCGCCGTACGAGAAGCCCGACGGCCGGCTCTGGCCCGGCGTGCAGGGCAAGGAAGGCCGGCTCTGGGCCGAGTTCAAGGGCGGCACGGGCAATCCCGGCTCGGGGGGACTGGATGGGCGTTATCGCCGGCCCGTCGACGGCGTCGTCCTCTGGCAGACCTACCTCAAGTACAAGTACCAGAAGATAGACCACCTCAACAAGAAACTCGGCACGAGCTTCGCCGCCTTCAAAAAGGTCCCGTTTCCGACGACCCTGACGGACGTCGAGGCATTGAGCCGCGCGGCAGCGCCGGCCACTGCTTCAGCGCCGGCCGCACCAGTTCCCGGCACATCGCCCGCCTCCGCGCCGGCCGTGACGCTGGCCTCGGAGTGGGAGTACGCCGTGCGCGGCGAGATGCCCTTCGGCAGCGTCGCCGTCGCCGACGGCGACGCCAGGTACCGCCGGTTCCTCCTGGACAGGCACGGGGCTCTCGACAAGATCAACGAGGACCTGGGCACGCAATACTCCTCGCCCGCGGACATCCACTGGCCGCCCCGCTCGCCGTCGAAGGCGGAGCTTGACGACGTCAGCGAGTTCCTCCGCACGGCCGGCCGGGCCGCCGACCTGTCCGTCAACACGCCCGACAAGCGGTACATCAGCTTCGTCTCGCAGCGCTTCGGCGGCGACATCTCCAAGGTCAACCAGGCCCTCGGGACCAGCTACGCCTCCTTCGCCGACATCCGCCCGCCATACGAGGAGGAGGACCTGTGGGAGTTCAGGCAGGATGAAGGCTCTTGGGTCAAGTGGTTCCTCACGCGCAACTACGGCGAGGTCATCGACTACATCGCCATCCGCGGCCGTGCGCTGTGGAACACGCTGATACTGGTCGTGGCGATGATCATATGTTCGCTGACGATCAATCCGCTGGCGGCCTACGCGCTGTCGCGCTTCCGCCTGAGCTACACCAACCAGGTGCTGCTGTTCCTGCTGGCGACGATGGCGTTTCCCGGCGAAGTGACGATGATCCCCAACTTCCTGATGCTCCGCCGGTTCCCGCTTTGGACCTGCTCGGTGGGTCTGGGGGCGGGGCTGCTGGTGGCGTGGCTGGTCTCGCGCCGGCTGGCCGGCCGGAAGAAGCTCATAGCAATACCTATGGGCCTTGGCGCGGCTGTCGTGGCCGGCTTCTACGTCACGCCGCTCATCGGCCGTGCGATGGGCGTTGACCTGGGCGACATAAGCCTGCTCAACACCTTCGCCGCGCTGATCCTGCCGCGGATGGCCAGCGGCTACGGCATATTCCTCCTGAAGGGCTTCTTCGACAGCCTGCCGGATGAATTGTTCGAGGCCGGCACCATCGACGGCGCGGGCGAGCTGCGGATGCTCTGGCAGATAGCGTTCCCGCTGTCGACGCCGATACTCGCGGTCATGGCCCTGAGCACGTTCACCGCCACGTACGGCTCGTACCTGTGGGCGCTGGTTGTCTGCCAGAGCGACAGAATGTGGACGCTGATGGTCTACATTTTCCAGCTTCAGCAGTTCGCGCCCGGACCGTACCTGTCGATGGCCGCCAACGTGCTCACGTCCATCCCGACGCTGCTGGTCTTCATCCTCGCGCAGAACATGATCATGAAGGGGATCATCGTGCCGGTGGAGAAGTAGGCGCCTTACCCGGAAGCGCCCCATACCAAAGAAACGAATGTGGAATGCAGAATGCAAGAGGCAGAATGCAGCAGTGAAGAGGCGGGAAGGATTGGGTCGTCTTCTTCACTCTTGCATTCTGCCTTCTGCATTTTGCGTTTTGCGTTTTGCGTTCTTCTTCTGAATCGGACGATCACTTCTTTTCGTTCTTTCCGCGGAATTGGGTACACTCATGTTGCCGTTCCCGCAGGTGGGTCGGGCGCGGTGCGGAGGCCCACGGCCGTGATGACGCAGGAAGAGATACACGCCCACTGCGCGGAGATCGAGCGCTGCAACCAGCGCGGGGGGCGGATGCTGTCCATAGTTGACCTGATCGACGCAGGCACATTCAGCGAGGACCTGGCGGCCTATGCGCTGGCGGCCATCAATAACGGCGCATCGTTCATGGTGGGCGCGCTGGCCGGCGGGGCGGGCAAGACGACGGTGATGGGCGCGCTGCTGAACTTCGTGCCCAAGTCCGTGCGGCTCGTGCCGGCGGATGGCCTGGCGGCGATGCACGCCGGCACGGCCGAGACAGACGGGCGGCGATGCTTTATATGCCACGAGATCGGGCCCGGCCCTTATTACGCCTACCTGTGGGGCGAGCCGCTGCGGGCGTACTTCGACCTGCCGGCGGCCGGGCACCTCCTGGCGACAAACCTCCACGCCGACACGCTGGAGCAGGCCCGCAAGCAGGTCTGCGGCGATAACGGTGTGTCGGAGGCGGCCTTCCGGCGTATGAACCTGATCTTCCTCCTTTCGGCGGAACGGAGCGGGTTCCGCATCAGGCGGCGGATCGAGCAGGCATGGGAGTCGGACGGCTCATCGCGCCACCGCCAGGTCTACTCGGCCCGCTGCCCCTCCCCACCGCACGTCCGCAGCGACCTGGTCAGCGAGGAGGACGCCGCCCAGGGCCGCGCGATCATCGACCTGCTGGGCGTCCGCGGCGCGCGCACGATCGAGGAAGTGAGGGCCGCTATCGTGGAGGTGACGTAGCAACTGCCGCGGGCGCAGTAGAGGCAACCGGACCTTCCGCCAGGCCGCCCGCTCTCGCCGCAAGGACAACAGCCAGAAACAGGACGGATGAGTTCATCTCACTCTCCTTACCTAGCGTGTCGATCATTGGACGCTCGGGCACCGCCGGGAGTTCCACGATACTCCGGACTGCCGCGCGACGTGTGTTGCTGCCGGGAGGGCGCCGACCTATGATTTTATGTGAGGGCAGTTGTGGACAACCTGCGGTTCGGAAGAGACGGGCCTGGTGCGGACCAGGCCCTTATAGTTTTTCAGGGAATGCCGGGCCGCGCATTCGGCCGGCCTGGCAGGGGCAATGAAGGAGTGAAGCCATGAGACCGAGATTGCTGGCCGCGATAGTTGCGCTGCTATTCGTACCGGCGGGTATCGCATTCGCCGCCGAGAAGACCAAGGGCGCCGAACCCAAGGCGCCGCCGGCCGTCGCGCCCAAGCCGGATATGGTGGCATACCTGGGCGTGTCGACCGTTCCCGTCGGCCCGGAGCTGGACCACCAGGTGGGCCTGCCGCGCGGGGTCGGATTGATGGTTGAGGGCGTTATGCCCGACAGCCCGGCCGCAAAGGCGGGGATTCTTCGGTACGACGTGCTGTGGAAGCTCGACGATCAGGTCCTGATCGACATGCACCAGTTCCGCGTGCTCGTGTGGACGCACAAGCCCGGAGACCGGGTGAAGCTCACGTACTTCCGCAACGGCAAGTCGGAGGTCGCGGATGCGACGCTCGGCGGCATGTCGCGTCAGGAGGAGATGGAGGCCTGGCGCCGCCTCGGCGAGGAGATCAAGTCGGAAATGCGCCACTGGGGCCGCGAATGGGCCGCATTCGGCCGGGGCGTGGCGCGCGAGGGACAAAAGCTGGGTAGCGGCATCAAGCACGAGTTCGAGGGGCATGCGAACGGCCAGGCGGCCGCGCCGCCACCGGCGAACTCCGCCCAGCCAGCCCCGAAGGCCCAGACCTCGATGAGCGTGAACATAGTCACGGACAAGTACGCCGTTACTGTCAATGAAAGAGCAGGCCAGGAGTACGCCACCGTCAACACGGCCGACGGCAAGCCGATCTGCAAGGACCTGCCGCAGGCCAAGTGGAACACGCTGCCAAAGGATGTTCGCGACATCCTCAACGATATCCACCTCAAGAAGGCCAAGGGCGGAACCGAGCGGATCAAAGTGGAGGCCTGACGGCCGGCACGGCGGCCGGCTGAGCGGCGGCTGTTGGGGCTACCCAGGACGTCAGGGGCCGGGCTTGAAGCCGGCCCCTGACGCGTTGTTCGCGGGACGCATTCATTCAAGGGGGACCAGGCTCGGACATGGACTCTGGCGACGCCGAACCAAGCGGGGCCAGCCGGCATACAAAGCAGTAGAGGAAGCGGACCATGTATGCCTCGACTGCGGAAATACACGTACAGGGGCGGCCGCCAACCAGGGCCGGCATTGTCCAGCAGAGATCCGAGCAGATTCAGGCCATGCTTGTGCTTCGCGGGATTCTCGGCGAATCCAGCATGACGGTGACGCGCGAGCAGACGGGCTACATGCGGCGGCTGAGCCGCGCCCGCGGCCTGCCCGCGCGCTAGCGGTGGATCTTGAGGCGGGACAGGCACCGTCTGTTCAAAGGACGGATGACCGCAAGTAAACGGCGACTGTCCCTATTTGCCCTTGATTGCGTCTGACACTTGAGCAAGCTGCTGCGCGCTCAGGCAAGCGGTCGCCGCCCTGGCGTTCGACTCGACCTGGGCGGGCGATGAGGCGGAGGGGATCACCGGCCCCATGCCGGGCTGGGCAAGCATGTACGCAAGCGCGAGCTGGCTCAGTTCCATGCCCCAGCCTCGGGCCAGGGCGTCAAGGGCGCGGACCTTGGCGATGACCTCTGGCGTGGCCTCCTTCGCCAGCGCGCCCTCGTCGAACAGGCGGTCGCCACGGCCGGCCTTCGCGGGGTCGAGGTAACGGCCGGTGAGCAGTCCCTGCCGCAGCGGTCCCCAGGCGACGAGGGACGCGCCGTTGGCCGCGCACCACGCGAGCGCGCCGCGATGGGCGGCCGTCTCGCCGTACAGCATGTCGTAGCGGTTCTGCACGGCGACTATCCGGCAGCGCGTGCCCATCCGCTCCCCCACCGCCTTGTACGCCTCAAGCTGCTCGACGCTGAAGTTCGACACGCCCAAGTACCTCACCAAGTCGCGCCGCACCAGGTCTTCGACGGCCGTCAGGCTCTCCTCAATGGGCACAAGGTCGTCGAAGCGGTGGAAGTAGAGCAGGTCGATGTATGGCGTCTGGAGCCGCGCGAGGCACGCGTAGACCGAGTCCAGGACGCAGCCGCGCGACAGGCCGCCGTGATTCGGCGTCCGCCCGTCCATGCCGCCGCAGACCTTGGTGGCCAGCACTATGTTGCGCCGCTGGTCCGGGTTGGCCGAGAACCACCGGCCGATGATCCGCTCGGAGTTGCCCGAGGCGTTGTTGTACCGGTTGGCCGTGTCCCAGAAGGTGACGCCCAGTTTCACGGCCCGGTCGAGGATGGCCAGGGAGTCCTTCTCGTTGACGCGCGACTGGTCGCCGGTTTCGGGAAAGCCGAACTTCCACGCCCCCAGGCCGACGGCCGACGCCCGCAGCCCCGACGAGCCGAGCTGGCGATACGGCATTTCGTTGAACTTGTCCGTCGAGAACGGGACGTTGTAGAGATCGGGATGCGGATTGAGGTGGTCCATGGTTGTCTCCTCCGCTTCGCGAACATTGTCTCCGAATCAGATCGGCGCCGCGCGCGGTGTCCCGTGGAATGTAAAATGTCTAATGTCGAATGACGAAGGAATTCCAAACGCCTGACCGCCAAGACCATCGGGTGAGCCGCCGACGGGCAGGACACAGACGTCCGGCATGTCCGGTCTGGACATTTGACATTAGACATTCCTTCGTCATTCCCAGCTCCTCATTTTGCATTGCGCTCTTCCTGTCCGGAAACTGCCACCGTCAGCAAGAACGGCCTGTCCTTGTCCAGAATAACGTGCGCGCGGATCGGCTTGGCGCCCGACTCAAACTTGTCAGAGTACGGATTGTATATTCTGAAGTTGCGCTCGACCTCCACCGGTGCGGATGTCTCGATGGACACATCCCCGAACTGGAGTTTCTTCTTGTCCTCGCTGATGGTCAGTTCGCGCCTGGCGTCGCCGCCGGGGAAGAAGTTGTAGATAACCGGCTCGCTGCCGACGGCCTCCACAAGCTCTACTCTGACCCGCGCCTTCTCCTCGGACAGCACGTTCATCCACAGCCGGACCTTGAAGCCGTCGAACTCCAGCATCACGACGTGGCCGCCCTCGCCGTCGCGCTGGATCGAGCCGTCAAGCGGAAGCCAGACTGCCTTGCCGGCCTGCCCTTTCGCCCCCAGGCGGCAGAACGACCCGGCCTCCGGCTGGCGCTGGCTGTTGTTGCCTCGGAGGATCGCACCGGCGCGATCGTGAAACAGTTCGATGGCGTTCTGCGGGTCCAGGCGATACAAGCCGTCGATGGCCGGCAGGCACATCGCCGACAGGCCGTATTGGAAGCCTTTGCGGCGGACGGCCAGCGCCCTCCCATCCATGAACGAGAACTCGTCTTCCTTGCTCAGCGGCTGCTCGTCGCCGCCTGTGAACCAAAGCGCCGCCTCCGCCAGGCGGAAGAGGCCCTCGCCTCCCGTGCGGCGCGGCCGTTGCGGGTTGACCTGGCGCTCCATGCACAGGCGGGCCAGCCCGCGCCCCTGCGGGGTCAGCGTGAAAGGCAGGAGCAGGTTTATCGGCCCCCCGCCGTTGACACGCCCGTCGTGCAGGTTCATCAGGCCGCCGTCGCTCAGGCACGTGCGGCTGAAGTTCTCGACGCAGCGCAACAGCGGCGCCTTGACCTGCTCGTCGCCGCTCTGGAAGTAGTACTGGGCCAGGGCCGTCTGCGTCAGCAGGCCGTAGTGCGGCGTGGGCACGCCCCGCCGCTCGGGGAATTGGCCTTCCTGCTCGTGGGCGGCCAGCGAGCGCATGGCCTGCTGGCCCATCTCGATCCAGTCCTTGCGAGCGAATACCTTGCCGGCCGTGTAGACGTTGGCCGCGTGATAGGCCCAGTGATTGGTGCCGGTGCCAACGTCATCGGAGTAGCGCGAGAGCTTGTATATCGAAGGCCGAATCCAGATTTCGACCGTGGAGGCGATCATGGCCGTCAGCATCTTCTTCCATCTCGCCGCCTGGGCGGCGGGCAGGTCATCCTTGAGCAGGTCATAAGTCAGCAGGAACCCCTGGAGGCTGCGGTTGTCCGGCTCGTTGAGCCAGTGCTGGTAGTCGGCGGGATCGAGCGCCGCCTCCATGCCCGCGACGGCCGAGGCCAGGAACCGCTCATCCTTGCAGTACGGGTTCTCCTTCCATTCCGACTTGTACAAAAGCGCCATCGCGTAGGTCGCGCCCTGCGCCCAGATCGCGTTGGCGCCCCTGCCGAACCAGCCGTCGCCGGCCTGGGTGAGGCGGGCGGCGTTGCCCGCGTCGGCGGCGGCCGCTCGCAGCATCGCCTGAGTCGGCAGCTTGCCGATGCCATCGCGGTAGCGAACGGCCTGCGGTGCCTCCTGCCCGATGATGCACCAGTGCCGGGCGGCGAGTTTCAGGGTCTTGTCGCCAAGGGGGACCTCGGCCGTCGCCATGATCCGCACCTCGCCGGGCGTCGAGCCTTCGTGAGGAACTTCCAGCTTGTGCTTCCCGGCCGCCAGAGCCGCCTTCACCTGGCCGATGTTCCTTTCCCCTTGGAACGCCTCCACGGTGAGGGCCGCCTTCGCGTCGCCCGCGATATCGAGGGTGACATTGACGGCGACAGGCTTCTTGATGTCCGCGGCGAACGGCTCGGCCGCCTCGACGATCAGCGGGCGGCGGATGTCGCACTCGTAGCCGGCGACCTCCGCGCCTTTGGCGTCCTGAATGGCGATGGCGAGCGGGCCGTGCTGCTGGACGGCCGCCCGCGCCAGGCCCATGCCGTCGACAGCCGCCGGCTTGTCATCGACCAGCAGGCGGAAGCCCTCGCGCCAGCCTGTGATCTTCAGCGTGTTGGCCCCGACCGACAAACTGGAGGGCAGCTCAATACGAGGCGGTGCTTCCGTCGGCGCCTTGACGACGCTTACCGTAGCCATGCGAAAGACGTTGCGCATCCGCCCGCCCCATAGATCGACCCAGGCGAAGTGCGTCCCGTCCGCCGGGCGGTTCCGCACGATGTTCATGCGGAAGCGGTCGCGCGGGACCCCAAGCTTGTCCAGGGGCAGCTCGACGTACGCCCACCAGCCGTCCTTGTCGGGCTTCGCCCGCACGCTGACAAGCGACGCATCCACCATCTGCCAGTTGACCTCGCCCCACATGGCCGCGGGCGTCATCTCGCGCTGGATGATGAACGCTCCGTCGGCCCTGATCTGCAATTGGAGGAGCGGATAGTCGCCGTCGCGGCCCTGGGCGATGAGCATCTCCAGCGAATCGCCGCGCCAGATGTCGGCTGCGCCCGTGGCGGCCGGACGTGTGCTGACGGGCTTGTCGTCGCGGCAGCGGGCCAGCAGGCACAGTGCGCCGCCGCGGATGAGCATCCTGATCTCCGTGGCGCGGGCCGCCGGCTCGGCAACGGCCTTGTCAACCAGGGGGCCGACGGCCGGGGCCTTCGACCATGCGCCAAGTCCCATTGCCTCCGGACCCGCGGGAGGATCGAGCCTGTCAACTTCCGGCACGGTTTGATAGATGGCCTTGGGCCAGACAGGCGCGCCGGCGAAGGCGTCGCCCGCGGCAGCCCAGAGCGCGACTGCCATCGCAGCAATCAGGCAGAGCGGGAATATAGCAACACCGAACGAAGCCGCATTTCCGTTCATTCATCCTTCCTTCGTACGGATGGCCGTGGAAAGGCACATATCGTTGCGCGCGCCCGGCCGCGATTGCCAGTGAAATCGCGGCGCCCGCAAGGCCCGATACCCGCCTTGAACGGAACGGCCGGGCGCGTGCAGTGTTCAACTATACACAACCGAAGGAGAAGTCATGCGTACACTCGGACTGGCCGCACGCGGAAGGCTTGTGCAGGTTCTGCTCGGCGGCCTGGCGTTTCTGGCCGCGATCATGGTGGCCCCACCCGCGATGGCGGGCGACGAGCTCGTGCTCTGCGACTTCGAGGCGGCCGATGGCATGAAGGTCGTCGAGGGGCGGGCCAAGGTCGAGCTCGTGACCGACCACGCCACGCGGGGCAAGAAGTCCGGCAAGGTCGCCCCCGGCTTCGTCCTGGTGGCCGGCACGTGGACAAGCCTGCCCGCCGACTGGAGCGGATACGACGAGCTGCGCCTGGACGTCTTCAACCCCGGCAAGGCCGGCAGCGTCGCCGTCTGGATCAGCGACGGCAAGAGCGACTACTACGAGCGCCACAACAACTCCCTCAACCTCCGCGAGGGCGCCAACACGCTGACTATCCCCGTCGGCGGCCTGTGGCGCGGCGAGAAGGGCAGCGGCAAGTTCCTCGACACCAAGAAGATCATGCAGCTCGTGATGACCTTCCCAAAGGAAGGGGCCGACGCCTACTACCTCGACAACTTCCGCCTGGTCAAGGGCGCCGGCAAGGTGCAGACGCAGCTCCTGCTGGGTTTCGAGGAGGGCCAAAAGGCCGCCGCCAAGTGGTCCCTTGAGGACTGGCCGGAGAACAAGCCCGGCAAGTCCGTGGCCACGGCCGTCGCCGAGCACGCCACCGAGGGCAAGACCGCCCTGAAGGTCGAGTACCGCCCCGATGGCGGCGCGCTGGCGGTTGAGAACGTCCCGCAGGACTGGAGCGGCTTCGACACGCTGGAGATCGATTGCTTCAGCACGGCCGAGGCCCCGATCAAGATCAGCGGCTGGGTCCGCGACGAGGAGTCCAAGGACGGCGACTACTGGAAGCGCCACAACTACCAGATGAACGTCCGGCCGGGCCAGTCGACGATCCAGTTCGCCGTCGGCGGCCTGTACCGCGGCGAGAAGGGCAGCGGCAAGTTCCTCGACACGAAAAAGATGGTCTCATTCTGCATCGGCGCCAAGGGCGTCACGCTCTTCCTCGATAACATCCGCCTGGTCAAGGGAACCGAAGAGGTCGCCGTCGAGGGCATCAGGAAGTTCGACTTCGGGCCGGCCGGTTCCCCCAACTTCCCCGGCTTCACTCCGGTGCAGCCTGACACCAGCTACGCAAAGGACCGCGGCTTCGGCTGGGTCGGCGGCGGCACGCGCGACCCGCGCAATTACGAGCAGCCCGACTCGCTCTGCTGCGACTTCATCCGCGTGGACAACGGCGTGAAGTTCGCCGTCGATGTCGCCCCGGGCAAGTACACCGTCCATATCATGCTCGACACGCCGGGCTTCTGGGAGTACATGCCGTTTGGCCACCGGGCGATCGAGGCCAACGGCAAGGAGGTCTTCAAGCAGGACGTCACCAACGCGGAGTTCCTCAAGGACTGGTTCTTCCGCTACCAGGACATCGAGGACCTGCCCGGCACGGACATCTGGCAGCGGTACGTCGGCGACCGGTTCAAGGCCAGGACGTTCGACGTCGACGCCCCCGACGGCAAGGTGGAGCTTAAGTTCCTGGGCGACACGTGGGGCCTTACCCCCAGCTTCATGGTGCTCTACCCGACATCGCAGGCCGAGGCCGGAAAGAAGTGGATGGAGCAGCTCGACGCGCGGCGCAAGGGCATGTTCAACAACGCATACGCCGAGGTGGTCCGAAAGGCCGACGCCAAGCCGACGGCCTCGCCGGAGGAAGAGAAGGCCGGCTTCATCCTGTTCTCCCGCGGCCTCGATAGGGAAGTGACGTACAATTCCGCCCCCGGCGCCGACACATCCGACACGCGCGAGCCGAAGTTTGACGCCGCATCCTGCGCCGGCGAGTACGAATCGTTCAGCTTCTCGATCTTCCCGCTGAAGGCCTGCGGCGACCTTGCGCTTTCAATCAGCGACCTGGCAGGCCCGGACGGCAAGAAGATACCCGCCTCGGCCTTCCGCCAGCGGGCCATCCGCTACAAGTTCACGCGGATCGGCGGGCGTATCACCAGTTCATACCAGTACCAGCCGTGGCTCCTGGTCGACTTCAAGGCCTGGCCCATCACGGCCGGCGTCACGCGCCAGTTCTGGCTGACGCTGCACGTGCCGGCCGACGCCGCGCCGGGCAAGTACGCGGGGAAGATCGCCGTCTCGCTGAACGGAAGGACCCGCGACATCCCCGTCGCCCTGGAGGTCCACCCCTTCAAGCTCGACGAGCCCAAGATGTCCATAGGCATGTACGGCGGATCGCATCCATCCGGCGGCGGTTACTGGCCCGCCGACCTTCAGAAGGAGTTCCGCCTGGATGAGCGTACCGAGGAGGTCTACCGCGATCAGAGGGAACACGGCATGACGGCCGTCACCCCGCCGGCGGCCGCATTCAAGGGATTCAAGGACGGCAAGGCCGTCTTCGACTACACCGAGATCGACAAGGCGATGGCGCTCCTCCGCAAGCTTGGCTTCGACCACGAGTGCTTCACCTACGCCGCCATGTTCCGCGTCCGCGAGGGCGACGTGGAGAAGGCCTGCCAGGCCGAGTACGGCATGCCGCTGGAGCAGGCGATCAAGCTGGCCTACGAGGAGCTGGGCAGGCACGCCAAGGAGAAGAACTGGCTGCCGATGGCCTGGGCCCTGGCCGATGAGCCGCTGATTCACGGCATCTCGGCCGAGACGGTCATCAAGGTCTTCCAGGCCCACCGCAAGGCCGCGCCGCAGATGCAGTTCGTGACCGAGGACGCGATGGGCGACCCGGCGCACTACGTCGTCATCCCCGCCTGCGACATCGTGTCGGGCAACTCGCCGCGGTACAAGGTCGCCGAGGCGGTCAGGAAGAACAAGAGCCGCTACTGGTTCAACAACATCGGCACCGACCGGCTGACGTTCGGCTGGTTCCTGTGGAAGGCCAACAAGGAGATGGGCGTCGAGGCCCTGTTCCAGTGGGGCTATTCGACCAACCACGCGGACATCTACTACGACCTGGACGGCTTCGAGGGCGACAGCGGATGTTCGTTCACGGCTTCCGAGGGCCAGCGGCCGCGAAGCGAGTGGGAGATGATCCGCCAGGGCGCCAACGACCACCGCTACCTCCAGACGCTCGCCAACCTCTGCGCCAAGGCCCAGAAGGGCTCCGACGCAAACGCGAAGGCCAAGGCCGACGAGGCCCTCAAGTTCTGCGACGGCGTCATGGCCAGGATCGACCTGGAGAGCAAGAGAAGCAAGGTCTACACGCAAGCCGACCTGGAAGGCTTCAAGCGGAAGCTGGCAGGATACATAATCGAGCTCCGGGCTTTGGTCAAGTAGGGTCGAGCGCCATTAATTGAACAGAACACGGATTGCGCTTGATAATTGCGGTTCTCGCGCCGATAATACTCGTAGCGACCAGATGGCCGGCACTTGCCGACCGCGAGCTTAGCTCCTGGCCGCTCCTTTTTTGAGTTGTTCGGTCACCCATGCAATCACGTCCCATGCCGCTTCATTTCCGCGATGGAGCAGAGGGCCGATCCCGTTGACTCCGCCGTTGTCAATATCTCGCGCCGACAGGCCGCGCTCCTGCTCTTCCTTCTTGCGCGCGCTGTAAGTGCAAAGGTCGCAAAGCTGAAGAATCAGGCTCTTGGAGGAGTCTATGAAGAAGCCTTTCTCAATGATGCGCCCCAACCGAAGCCCGCTGTCAATACCGCGCAGCATTCGCAGCGATTTCTCGATGTCATGGACCACTTCTTTGTTCTCATCGAAGACGAATATCCCCAAGGGCTTGCCGGGGTGCTCAGCCAGAAACTCGTCAACAACTCGCGCCACAAGAGGAAATGCGGCAATGTAAGGGTTTATCTTCACGCCAGATCCGAAAGTCGTCTGTACCCAGCGATGAAACCTGGCCTTCTCAATGGCGCGGTAGACGAACTTCGCGCCGAATCGAAGCGCGATAGAAAGCCATTCATCACGAAATGCGATTCGATGGAGTACTCTGAAGCCGCGGAAGTAGCCCTCACCGTTCCGCAGCGTGCCGCCGCGGATCTCGAACGTTTCGGGGCGCGGCAACGGGAACGCTCTGTTCATCGCCCGCTCCAGCTCTGACTCTAATGCCTGCCACTGTGCCTCGGACACAATGAGCGCTCCGAGCACGAAAACCGCCTGCTGCGGATCTTCCATGTTCGTGCCGGTATTGCCTGTTTCGTCGAAGTACACGATATGCATGGCGATTCCTTTGGCGTGATTGTATCATCGGTTCAGAGTAACGCTAACATCAAGGAGTCCTCGTGATCGATGTCCGCCTTGCCGTGCCGGAAGACAGGCAGATCATCGTCGATTTCCAGCTCCGCATGGCCCGCGAGACCGAGGGCATGGCCCTGGACGAGCCGACGGTGCAGAAGGGCGTCGCCGCCGTGTTCGACGACCCCAACATCGGCCGCTACTACATCGCCCATGAGGCGGGCAAGGTCCTCGGCTCGCTGCTCATACTGTCCGAGTGGAGCGACTGGCGGAACGGCACCGTCTGGTGGATTCATTCAGTCTACGTGGTCCCCGAGGCCCGCAGGCGGGGCGTGTTCAAGGCCATGTACGCTCACCTCAAGCGGGCGGTCCTCGCGTCGGACGGCCTCCGCGGGCTGCGGCTCTACGTCGACAGGCGCAACACCGGCGCCCAGAAGGTCTACGAATCGCTGGGGATGGACGGCCGGCACTACCAGATGTACGAGTGGATGAAGTGAAAATGGGCTTGTATTCCGGGCGCTTTATGATAGACTCCAGTCTGTAAGAGGCTTGGTCTCGCTGCATCAGTCCGCGGAGTGTTATTTCTTGGAAAGAGGTAGTATTCAGTAGTTCCATACGTGCCCCCCAATGTGAATCCCGGTAGTACACCCCTTTTGGCAAAGGAGAGGTAAGACCATGAGGTACAGTCTTTCTGTCGTTCTGGACATCGCCATTACGGCCCTGGCCGTACTGGCCGCGGTCGCCCCGACTCAGGGGGCGGTCAAGACGTGGACCAACAACGGAGGCACGGGCGACGGCAACTGGAACACCGCCGCCAACTGGAGCCCCAGCGGCGTGCCCGGCGGAGGCGATGATGTCGTATTCGACGACACATCGCCCGACTCCTGCAACGCCAACAGCGCCGGCGGCACCTTCTACCCGTCGGCCCAGTCGATCACCTTCACCCGTGCCGGCGGGTATACCCTCCTCAACGGCAACGCGAGCTACATCAATTTCGGCAACTACGGCTACGGCATCACCGTCGCCCCATCCGATGGCAGCGGGACCGTGAACTTCGGCGAGTCCCTCCGGCTGTCGGCCCTGTCGACCACCTGGGACGTGGCCGAGAACTCTATCCTCCAGTTCGGGATGACAGGCGCCACCGCGGGAGTCTACGCCAATGTCGTCAAGACCGGAACCGGGAGGGTGAACTTCTCCGGCCTGAACGACGGCGGCAGCGTTGCCATGTCGCTGGGCCTGCTGACGGTTGACAACGGCATTGTCAGCAACAGCGCCGCGACCAGCATACCCATTGTCGGCGGCTTGGCCGGCAAGGGCTCCCTGGAGTGGTCCACGGGCATCTTCCGGGTGAACAACTACATCGACGCTGTTTTCACGGGGACCATCGCCGGCAATGCCCAGTTCCAGAAGGGCGGCGGCTGGCAGAGCGGCGGCTCCACGGCCTTTGGCGCCCAGACGCTCGCCGGAGCGGGAGCTTACGTGGGCAGCGGCACGGTGATCGTTGGTCTGGGCACACTGGCTCTCGACTACTCCGGGGCCGGCGCCTACTCGGTTAACCGCATCACCGACACATCGAACGTCATCATGGGCAATGCCGATTACGGCGGCAGGGCCGTCCTGAAGGTCATCGGCTCCGCCGAGGCCGACGTGAACGAGTCAGCCGGCGTCATCTCGAGCAACGGCGGCAACGACATCATAGACGTTAACCACGGCATGGGCTTCAACGCCACGCTGACCTTCGCCAACACTAACCGCAACGGATTCGGCGCCGGCTACGGATCAGTCTGGCAGTTCAAGGGGACGGACCTGGGCGCATCGAGCGGCAACTACAGCCGGGTGATGTTCGCCGGGACGAGCGGCTCCATGCTCTCCAATGGCATCCTCCGCGGCAACATATACGTCGGCGACGAGTTCGCCTCCTATGACGACACGCTCGGGGTCGTGGCCTATTCCGATCCCAACAGGCCCGACCTTATCTGGTCGGGCTCGACCGGAGCGGGCGCCAACGTCCTGGTGAGCAGCGCCCAGACCGGCCCGGGCACCCAGAAGACGATCAACACGCTGAAGATCGCCGGGGCCTACGGCCTGGACCTGGGCGGCACGACGCTGACCATCAGCGGCGGCGGGATCATACAGACCGGCTCCAACAACACGGCCGGCATCTTCAACGGCGCCGTCGCCGGACCCTACGACGGCCTGACGTTCAACACCCAAACCGACCTCACGCTGGCGGCGGGCGTGACGGGGTCGGTCAACATGGCGAAGATCGGGCCTGGGACGCTCACCATCACGACTACTGCCGCACTTCCCAGGATCTATCTCGATCAGGGCACGCTGGATTACGAGTCGGACAACAACGTCGTTATCCTCGGATCCAGCGGCGACGCCAGGCTCATCAAAGGCGGCTACGGCACCCTCTACCAGACCTCGACGACCGCGCCCAACGCCTACAGCATCTACGCCTTCACGGGCGGCGTCCAGATCAAGTCCGGCATATTCCAGGTCGCCGGCGACACCGTCTGGTGCGACCTCCAGGTCGATTCAGGCGCCAAGGTGTTCACCAACGGCGACAAGAGCATGTCCAAGACGCGTTTCATGGGCGCGGGGACCATTGTTGTGAATTCGACGTCCACCGGGACCGGGACGCGCAATACCCTGACCGCCAACGGCGCGACGTTCGACCCCGGCACGCCGGGCACCCCGGGCATCCTCACCGTGGACGGCAGGCAGTTGACGTTGAACTACCTCGACCTGGCCGGCACGCGCACCTACTCCTCGCTCGAGTTTGACGTTGCCAGCGGCAACGGCGCTGGCTCCCCCGTCGCCGGGACGCACTACGACCAACTGGCCCTCACAGGCTCGGTCTCCCAGCTCAACAGGGCCAACCTGGTCGTGCGGCTGGCCCCCAAGCAGAACTTCCTCGGAGACGTTCTGACGGTCCTGACCTCCACGTACACCCTTGGCAACCAGGCCGTTAGCTCGGTGTCTTTCAACGGCACGGGTTTTGGCGATGTCACCTATAGCGGCACGGCCGTGATCGGCGCCGGCTGGATACAGTTGTCCAACATCTCCTACCCCGGCGACGCCAACCGCGACGGCATCACCGACATGAGCGAC
>JBHGBE010000035.1:0-48438 GCA_041946855.1 Phycisphaerae bacterium
GCATCCTGCCCGTGAGTGGCATGGGCATCTTGCCCGTGAGTGGCATGGGCATCTTGCCCGTGAGTGGCACGGGCGTCCTGCCCGTGAGTCGCGCGAGCATCCCGCCCGTGCGGACGCGGGACAGGACGCTTCCGCCCCGCCGGCGTCGCCCTGGGAGTTGCCATTGCGCGGCTGGGATGACAGCCCATCGCGCAGCCCGGCCACCGTCATCGCCGAGGCGCTCATCATCCTGGGCCACCTCACCGGCCGGGATGATTTCACCAAGGCTGGCCGGGACGCCCTGGCCAGCTTCGCCGGCTCGGTGCGGGACACCATGGCGACGGTCCTGGGCGGCTACGCACTGGCGCTGGATGTCCACCTCAACGGCCCGCGGATGGTCGTCGTGGCTGGCGACCCCGCCGCGGATACACGGGCCGGTGCGGATATGCGTGCACTCGCCGACGCTGCCCGCCGCGCGTACATCCCCGGCGCGACCATCCTGTGCCTGGCCCCATCATCCCCCCCAAAGTCCACCGACAAGTCCCCAGACTACGCCCCCGAACTAAAGGCCATCCTCGACGCGCTCGGCCTCCAGCCCAGTCACGCGCTCCAGGCCAAGGCCGTCGCCTATATCTGCCACGGTCGTGCGTGCCTCGCACCGGCATACTCGGCCAACGAACTCCGCGAGCGGATCGCACAACTTGCCGGCACAATGTAGCACGACGCGTAGTTGCTCTGCATCGCGGTGCAAACCATGCCACCCGCCGCCGCCAATACGCGGAGAAGGACCCTCACAAGCGCTACTTCATCGCCTTCTGGATGGCGACGATGTGATCGGCGATGCCGCGGCGGATCGCGTTCAGCGAGCCGAGCGCGGCCGCCTTCTCCGGATCGACCTGCGCCTGGCCGTCCACCGGCCACGTCTGGCCGCCCTTGCTGTAGGCCGTCCAGTTGGGGATGATCGAGTCTTCGAGCGCTTTCAGGTACGCCTCGGCCGCCGCGGCTTCGGCCTTCGCCTTGCCGGACTTCTTCGCGTCGGCGATGAGCCGCTCGAGCATCGAGGCGTATTTCACATCGTCGATGCCCTCGCGCGACCGCTCGTAGTTGATGGTGGGCCGGATGCCTCCATCTTCCATCAACGTCACCATCGATCCCTCGTTATTGCCTTTGCCATTGAGGTTGTAGAACCATTCCACCTTGCCGCGCACGCCGTACTTGGTCATCTTCCAGAAGAAGAACCCGAACGGCATGCGGCCCTTCCCGGTGTTGACGAAGTAGGGGATGGCGTCAGTGGTGCTCGTCAATTCCTTGAGGAACTTGTCGTTGAGCATCGTGCGGCCCTTGTTGTGATGGTCCGCGCCGTCCCATCCGTTGTTGAACGTGGCGAAGTTCATCCATGGCGCCATCTTCATCACTTCCGTATAGCCGTCGGCGTCGCTGGTTATCACCAGCTCAGGCAACTCCTCATGTGTCAGCTTGGCCAGCTTCTCGCCGTATTCCACGCCGCGCATCCCACGGTTGGTGAACTCGTCGCCGATGCTGAAGATGACCGGGATCGGGTGCTTCTTCATCTCGGCGTGGAGCTTGCGCATGACCTCGATGTACTTCTGCTGGAAACGCTTGCTCTCTATGGGGCCGTAGCTGGTGACCTGCGACTGCGCGCCCATGGCCGCGGCGAACATCAGCGGCTTGGTGTACCCGGCCTTGATGTACTCATCGACGAAGATGCCAACCTGCGTCGTGTCGTCATCGGTGACGGGCATGTGGAAGCCGTAGAGCGGCCCAACGTTCGTGCAGCCGTGCTCCCGCATGTCCTTGAGCGTCTTGCGCAGCAGCTCAAGGCTGGCCTTGTCGGTCGAGGAAGCGGCTTCTTCCTTCACTGTGGGCCAGGCGTAGTGCCAGCCGATCATGTAAGGCGGCTCTTCCAGCGCGAAGGGCAGCACGTCGAGGACAATCCCGGCCTTGGCGACGGGATTGCCCTGGCTGGTGACGACCACGTCGCCCTTGTAGGCGCCTGGCGCCGCATCGTCGGGGACTTTGACCGTGACCCAGAAGTACTCGCGGGCCCAGCCTTCCATGTTCCAGGCCTTCCCCAGAGCGCCTAGCGCCCTGTTCTCACCGAACCCGCCCTCGCAGCACTGGACGACGACGTTGGCGGCCGGGATGGTCGCGCCGCCGGGGCCCGCCAGCGCGCCCGACTTGATCATGACCTCCGGAAGCGTGTCCTTGGGCTGGAGCATGAAGCTGAAGCACTCGTACTCGCCCTTGGCAGCGAAGATCGACGCGACGTTCGTCTTCTGCTTGCCGAGTGGGGCAACCTTGTCGCCGCTCTGTGGGCCGTTGTAGTCGGTAATGACAACATCCACTTCTACTGACCAGGCCGGGCCTGAAAGGGCCAGGAACATCACCGGTAATAGGAAGCGTCTCATGGGTAACACCTCGTTTGGCAGTTTCAGTGGGTCGTTCTGCGGTTCGCGCGCATCAATCCTCTAGCTTCACGCCCTGCGGCACCATCCTCGCGGCGTCGAGCCAGATCGTGCCGCCGCCGCGGGCGTAAATCCAGAGGGTGAACTCCTTGGCCTTGGGGTCCGGCTTGCCGACGAGGGTTATCTGCTTCCACTCAGGACCGATCTTCTCGGAGAAACCGCCCTTTGCGCCCGCCTCGAAGGCGATGGCGAGCAGGTTCTCGCCCTCACCCTTCGCCCAGATCGTCAGCTCATAGCCGGTAGCGCCCTCTGTGATCGGGATCTTCTGCTGGATGCCGGTCCGCGCCGGGGCGCCGACGCACTTGAACCGCGCGGACAGCTTGCCCTCCTTCACGTACTCGGGCCGGTCCTCCTTGTCATTGACGTACTCCGCCTTTGTGGGCCATGCCCACCCGCCCCAGTTGTCCCAGCGCGACTTGTTCTTGTCCGTGTTGGGATTGAAGTCCTCGAAGCTCGCGTTCTGGAGCAGGTTCAGCGCGGGGTTGGTCGCCGACAGCATCGTCGGCTGGAACGTGCCAGCCTTACGCTGAAGGACAATCGCCTTCTTCCGCTCGTACATCTTCTGCGTAATCAGGCCGTCAGCCTTCTGCTTCTCGATGTCCTTCATCGCCTCATCACAGCGCTCTTGCGGCCACAGACGCCTGATGATCTCCTCCCGGCTTTCGGCCGCCCATACCGCGGCCCCGACCGCCGCCGCGATGACGAGCGCCAATGCTACTCGCTTCGATGATCCCATCTCAATTCTCCTTCTATGGAATATCCAGGTCCGGCCGTCTGGCCCTTCCATTGCATAGGAGCCGCACTATGAGACTGTGTTGCCCGATCTTCAAGACAAATCCGCCCAGCGCCAGCGGAAGTTGGCAGCCTTGTCCCCTCCAAGGTCAGGCGGCGCGTTATCTGGGCGGTGGCCATCCCAAGTGCGCAATGCTGTGGCACCCGCAAGCGCCCATCGCCGGTCGGACGGTTCCGCGGCGAAGACCTGCCACCGATGGCGGAAGAGTCTGGTTCTTCCGGGAATAGCGGGGACTGAGTAGCGACAACGCCGGTCCTGCCATGTCTTGATGTTTGTCAAGGACGTCGAGACAGGCAGGGGGTCGCCATTGTCGAAGGAAGAGCTTGCCGCGCTGTTGGGCGGATGGGAAGGCTATCAGATTGGGACCGTGCAGCGACTTGAGTCTGGGCAGAAGGGGCCTACGGCTCAGGTGTGGGTTGAACTGACGCCTGACTACGGCCGTCCCGTGGTCTGTAGCGACTGCGACAGGTATTCAAAGGCCACGTTCTCACTCTATCCCTGTAGCCCTGCTACAGTGCAAAATATCTCGAAGGAGCGCGGCCCCCTGGGATGGGCGCCACTTCGTGTCAACCCTTCATCCCCGTCAGCGTGATTCCCTGTATGAAGTACTTCTGCGCGAAGAAGAAGATGATTATCACCGGCACCGTCATCAGCAGGCTCGCGGCCATCGTCAGGAGCGGGTTGTTGCCCACCTGCACCGCGAAGGCGTACAGGCCGAACGCCAAGGGATACAGCCGCTGGTCAGCTATGTAGATCATGGCGCCCATGAAGTCGTTCCACGTGCCAAGGAACGTGAATATCGCGATGGCGGCCAGGCTGGGCTTGACCAGCGGGAGCATCAGGTGCCAGTAGATGCGGAAGAACCCGCACCCGTCCAGCCGCGCGGCGTCCTCCAGGTCGCGGGGAATGCCGCGGAGAAACTGCCGCAGCAGGAAGATGAAGAAGGCGTTGCCCAGCGCGCTGCCCACCCACAGGGGAGCGAGCGTGTTGTACGCGCCAAGCGACTTCCAGATCAGGAAGTGCGGGATCATCGTAACCTGCCCCGGGATCATCATCGTCGCCAGCATCAGGATGAAGCAGAAGTCGCGGCCCGGCCACTTCAACCGCGCGAACGAGTACGCCACGAGCGAACAGGCAAAGACGGTCAGCACGACGTTGGCGATGACGAGGAACAGGCTTGTAGACAGGTATCGCCACAGGGGCACGTAGTCGAGCACGCGCCCGTAGTTCAGCGACAGCTTGTCCCACCATGCGCGGGCCGGGCCGCTCTGCCGCAGCTCGAAGATGAGCCTCATCCTGGCCAGTTCATTCAGGCACGGGCCGCCGGCGTCGGTCTCGCGCAGGACGATCCAGCTCTTGATCTTCGTGGAGTCGTCATCCTCGGATGGCTGCTGCCAGGTGACCGTCTGCCAGGAGAAGTTTGCAAGCACGGCCGCCTTCTCCGCTCGCCACCGCCGGCCGTTGCGCTCCACAGTCAGCCACAACTCGTGCCACGAATCATCCGGTTTGAGATTGAGCTGCACGCGCTGAAGCTGGTCGGCGGCGAACGGCAGGTCGAACGTCCCGCTGAGCACCAGAGCGCCGGCCGCCTCGCCTCGCGAGCTGAAGTCGTAGTTGATCGACGCGCACGGCAGGTCGCTGTCCGTCCAGTTGACGACGCCGCACAGCTCCGGCGTCTGGTTCGTCAGCCGCCTGTCGAACGGCTTGCCCGCACCGAGCTCAACATCGTCGAATGACTGGCTCCGCGCGCGGACCTGGCCCCACAGCAGCCGCCGATGCACCATCGCGAAGACCTGCGAGACGGCCGTTGCGTCAACCTGCCCCTCGGCGGCTGCCAGCACCTTCTCGGGTCCGGCCTGCCACGTCTCGGACGGCAGCGTGCGCGAGAGCCGTTCGTACAGGCCCAGGGTGATCTGCCGCCAGGCCTCATCGACCGGGACATCCGGCGGCATGGCAAAACCGCTCTTCCGCGCCAAGCCCTCCAGCGGAGCGAGCAGCGCATCCTTGTGCGGCCCCCGGACGAACTGGAAGTACTCTGTGTCGATGTACGGGCTTCTCACGGCCGCCGACGGCGCCAGCGGCAGCAGGCGCAGGTCCTTCGTGAACAGCTCGCGGTCGACCTTCACGCTCGTGGAGGCCATCCACACGAAGGGAATGGAGAACACGACCGAGCCCGCGATCAGCAGTGCGTAGATGATCGTCCACTTGATGATTGCGCGAAGTCTGTACAATCCTTCTCCCTGGACGCCTCAGTCGGCCTCGTAGTAGACCCATTTCCTGGCGAACTTGAACTGCACGATCGTCAGCGCCAGCACGGCCGCGAAGAGCACCCACGCCATCGCGGATGCGTAGCCCATGTGCCCGTAGCGGAACGCGTTGTTGAACAGGTGGTAGACGTAGAACAGCGTCGAGTTCACCGGGCCCCCGCTGGTCATGATGAACGCCTGCCCGAATATCTGGAACGTGCCGATCAGGCCCATGACCAGGTTGAAGAAGATGTACGGCGTTAGCTGGGGGACAGTGACGTGGAGGAACTTCTGCCATGCTCCGGCCCCGTCGATGGAGGCGGCCTCGTAGAGCTGCTCGTCGATGCCCTTGAGCCCGGCCAGCCAGATGATCATCCCGCCGCCCGCGCCCCACAGCCCCATGAAGATCAGCGACGGCTTGGACCAGTCGGGGCTTTGGAGCCACAGCGGACCTTCCAGCCCGAGTGCCCTCAGCGCCTGGTTTATCAGGCCGCCCTGCGGGTTGAATATCCATATCCAGAGGATGCTCGCGGCCACCATCGGCACGATGGAAGGCAGGTAGAAGAACGTCCGCCAGATCGAGATACCGCGAATCTTCACGTTCAGCAGCAGCGCCATCGCCAGGCTGGCGGCCATCCCCAGCGGAACACCCACGACCATGAAAAGCGTGTTCCACATCGCCCGCAGCATGAGGTCATCCTGGCTGAACATCCAGGCGTAGTTGTGCAGGCCCACGAAGCGAGGCGGGTTCAGTATGTCGTAGTCGCAGAAGCTGATGATCAGCGAGAACAGCATCGGCCCGCCGCCGAAGACCACGAACCCGATGATCCACGGCAGCGCGCAGATGATGCCCCCGGCCCACTGCCGCCGGAGGTACCCGCCGCGCGCCCCTTCCACGATCGCTCCGGTGTCCTTCCGAATCCGCAGCGCAGACGCGAGCCACCGCCGGAAGCCCACTCGCGTGTCCCACCAGTAGACCATCACGCCCGCCAGCACCAGCAGCGCCAGGTACGCGACGATGAACCACGTCGCGCTGAAGCGAGGGCCTTGCGGCGGGTGCAGTACGCGGTCCAGGTCCCGCTGCACCAGCGCCGTCCCGCGGTCCAGCGCCTCCTTGGGCGTGGCGTCGTGGTAGAGGGCCGACTCGGCCGAACTGACGTGCGCGTTCCAGAGCAACTGGCCCACCGGCGTCACCGGCCGGAACTTCGCATCGGGCAGCAGCTCGTTGAACACCCGGCAGCCCTCCTTGATGTTCGCGGGCATGCGCGGGTTGGAGTAGACGTACTTCTCGTAGAATTCATCGTTGATCCGCATCTGCGGCGACTGGCCGGGGATGTACAGCCGCCCTTGCGACTCGGTCACCTCACGGCTGCTCTCGGCCACTCGCTCCAGCGCCCGGCGGCTCACCATGAACTTGATGAACTCCCACGCGGCGTCCTTGTGGCGGGCGGTGGTCGGGATCGCATAGGCCCAGCCGCCGTTCCACGAGACGCTCTTGTGGCCGGCCTCCAGCTCCGAACGCGGCATTGGCGGCGGGGCGACGCCGAAGTTCAGGTTCGGCCCGTAGGCCGCCAGGTTGCCCAGAGTCCAGAAACCGTCGATCTTCATCGCGATCTTGCCCTGGATGAACGGGTCAAGCTCGCCGCTCTGGAAGCCCGCCTGGAACCCGCTGACCTCGCGGTACCCGCCGGCGTCGTCGTAGACGTTCACGACGTACTGGAGGGCGTCGACTATCCTGGGTTCATTCAGCGTACACACCCGGCCGTCGGAGGACATGAAATGCCCGCCGTTCATCCAGCCGTACATGTAGAGCCAAGAGTTGCCGTAGAACGGCGCGAAGCCGACGACCTTCAGCCGGCCCTCGCCGTCGCGCTCCGTAAGCCGGCGGGCGTATTGGCGCAGCTCATCCCAATCTCGTGGCGGCTTGGCCTGGCCCTTCTCGTCCACCAGGCCCGCGCGGATGAGCATATCCTTGTTGTAGAAAAGCGCGCGGTCGTCGACGCTGTTGGGTATGCCGTAGACCTTGCCGTCGTACATCGCCTCGTTCCAGCATGAGGCGTAGAAGTTCCTGGGGTCAGGAACGTCCGGCAGGCCCGCCGCGCGGTCGCGCTGCATGAACTCATCCAGAGGAACGAACGCGCCGCGGAAGGCCCACTCGGTGATGGCGTAGCGGTCGAAGTGGATCACATCCGGCGGCGTCCCGCCCGCCACGCTGATGAGGAATCGCGTCGGGTCGGCCGTCTGGTTGCGCGAGGCGTCCTGCCCGGAGACGACGCGGTAGACCGGCTTGCGCGGGTCGGCGGCGTGGGCCTGTGCGCTGGCCCGTTCGAATTCGCGCACCGCGTCGGCCGTCGCGCCTCCAAGCGGGCCGCCGGGACCCATGAAGTATATCTCGACGACGCCATCCCCCCTGCCCGCCCCTTCTCCGAGCAGCGGGCCGCCCTCTCGCGATGGATACAGCGCCCAGGCCAGGACGCCAAGCACCACCGCGGCGCAGATGAACTTCCAGGCGCTCATGGCCGCCTATTGTAAGCGGGGGACCGAGGATTGAAAGTACGGCGGGACCGCGCCTCCATGTTCGGGGGGCTTTGCTCAGGGCTTCATCGGCCCGGCGCGAGGCGATAGTCACTTCGCCGGCGCATCCTTCAGGAAGTGCTCGAAGAACGCGTAGACCTGCGCGTTCGACTCGAGCGTGGGCGAATGGCCGTCGCGCATCGTCATGGCGACGCGGTTCTCGTAGCCCAGGAACTTGCACAGCGCGATGGTGTGGTTCAAGGCCATCCAGTGCTCCGGACGGTCCTGCGCGCCGCCGGAGACCAGGAACGGCCGCGGGGCCATCAGCGCGTGAAGCTCGATCAGGTCGTGCCCTTCCGCGACGAGCTTCTTGTACGCTCCCGTCCGCGGGTTCTTTTCGGTGACGACGCCTTCACGCCGCTGCTGGTCGGCAGGCTTGTCGAACTGGTAGCCCAGGTACCATTTCTCCCAGTAGTTCGCGTTGGCGTCCTTCTCGTTCCAAACGATGCCCGGATCGACCCACACCGCGCAGGCGAAAATATCGTTGAGACACGAGGCGAACATCGACCACTTGCCGCCGAACGAGTGCCCCACCACGCCGATCCGTTTGGGGTCCACCTCCGGCATGTTGCCCAGGGCCCTGGCGGCGTTGCCGGCCGCGTACGCCAGGAACGACAGCGGCTGGATGCCTTCCTTGGCCTCCGGCTCGCGGACGTTCTGCCCGCTGACATCGCCAATGCACAGCGTCACGAAGCCGCGCCTGGCGAGCTGGTAGCCGAAGTCGACGCGGTCCTGCTGCTTGGGGTTCAGGCCCGCCGAGTCCTCCGAGCCGTACCACGTCACCAGCACGGCCGGGAACGGCCCCTTGCCGTCGGGCACGAGTATGTAGTGGTCGCCGACGACCTTGCCCGGCGCGACCTCGACCTGCACCTTGTGCCGCGTGAAGTTCTCCACGTGCTCCTTGGCCAGGTATTTGACCTTGGGCTTCTCGACGGCGGCCGGCCAGCGGCCCATAACGCCATGCCAGTACTTGAGTATCTCCTCGCGCCGGCGCGGCCACTCATTGGGCGACTTGACCTCGCTGCCGTCGTCGAACTTCATCACCGAGCGATACTCGCCGAGCTTGCCCTTGAACTCATCGGGCGGCGCGAAGAACTTCTCCATGTCCGCCCACGCGACCTTGACGGCCGGCGCGGTCGGCGTGATCAGCGCGCTCGTTGGCGCCGACGCCGCCTTGCCGCTATCCTCCTTCCGGCCGTCCTGCGCGAAGCTCGTGCTGATGACCGCCGCCGCGAGCACAGCCAGCCCCGCCGCGGCCACGCCGAACTGCTCCATCATGCTCATGGTCGTTCTCCGGGAACTGGGCGCACCAGGACTCGAACCTGGGACCTCATCCTTGTAAGGGATGCGCTCTAGCCAAATGAGCTATGCGCCCGGTGAGGGCAGTATAACAGCGGGAAAAGGGGACATTCTACTTTTTCGCTGCCCGATTGCGCCTCTACGCCGAGCGCGGCAAGACACGATAGGTCGCCGGGATCCAGTACCGCGCCGGCGAAAAAGTTGAATGTCCCCTTTTCCGCCTCAATCAAGAGACGGCCGTGTGCGGCGGCCAAGAGGAGAACACCATGGTGGCGACGGCGATGAAGGCGGTGCATCTGACCAGCGCGCGGTTGTCGCAGGTGAAGGACCGGGAGCGAAGGCTCGGCGTCGTGCTGGTCGCGCTTGAGCCGCAGTTCACGGTCGCCCATCTGCGGCCAGCCCAACTCAAGCGGGTTCAGGCGGTGGAGAAGGAACTGGGTCTGGCGCTGGTGGTATACCAGCGAAAGTGAGAACCCCTACGCTGGTCTGCCTTCCTCGTAGTGGCTATGTTCCTGCGTTGCCGAAGGGAACTTCCCGCTGAAGTCGGGAGTTACTTCTCCTCAAACTTCTCCTGACTCACGGCGACGACGACGAACGTCCGTCCCGCCGCGGCCTGGGGCGTGATGTTCCGCTTGAGACGCCCGGAGGGGCTGTACGTCGAGCCGGACTTGGCCGCCTTGATGAGCGCGTTGATGGCGGGCAGGTCGATGACGGCGTCCTCGCCGCCGTTGTCCGCGTTGGGGTCGGCCTTGGCCGTCAGGAAGCACATCAGCGAGCCATCCTCCGTGATGACGGGCGCAGCGCCCTCGCCCGGCGCGATGCTGCCGCCGACCTTCACCGGGCCTTCGGTCTGGAAGCGGGCCTTGCCCGCCACCGCCCGCACGTCCTGGCCCATCTCCTTGAAGATGCCAAGGCCGTAGATGGTCGCGGGCCTGTCATCGGTCGACGCATCCGGCGGGCGATCGTGGGCCAGCGCGGTGAACGTACAGTCCTGCACGACAAGCATGGCCAGAGGCGGCAGCGGCGTCTTGATGGTCGTGGTGATCTTCTTGAGTGTCGCGGGCACGAGCGTCTTGTCATTCACTCTTACATATATGTCAATGGCATCGGCTGTCACGGCGGAATCGACAAGCAGCATGTTGGCCGCGACCGGCACGGCCACACCCTGGCGGAAGTCGTAGCGGTCGGCCGTGGGCGCGGGCATCTGGTCGTCACGGCTGATCCAGGGCTTGCCGGGCATGAGCCAGTTGGTGGTCCTGTTGGCGGGGTTGGCGGCCGGCGACGGGTCGGTGTACGCCGCTACCAGATCCTTGGCCGCCAGGTAGACCGGGACCTTGGTGTCGGTGCCGGGGACCTTCTGCATGGCCTTGCGGACAAGCGTCAGCGCGTCCATCGAGTCGGGGCGGAGGCGCAGCACCTCAACGGCCGCGGTCAGGGCCTCGGTCCCGCGGTCCAAATCCATCAGGCTCATCGCCTCGCCCTGCCAGAACGCGGGCACGGCCGGGGCGTCGGTGCGGAGCTGCTTGAACGCGCCGGCCGCCTGGAGGTAGTTGCCCGACTCGTAATCGGCCACGGCCAGCAGGAAGCCGCGGATCATCGGGTCCTGTACCGAAGCCGCCGCCTGCCGGAACTTGGCGAACGCGGGCGCCAGCGCCTCGGCCGGCGGCATCCTCCTGCTGGTGATGTTGGTCTTGCCCTTGCGGAAGAGGTCGGTGGCCTCCTTGTTGGTCTCGTCGAAGGCGTTGCGGCGGCGGATGTAGTCCCTGGGCAGCACCCACTCGGGGCCGGGCTTGCGTTTTCGGTCGTGGACCGCCGCCCGCCAGGTCTCTATCTGCTGGCGGAGCTCGAAGGATGTCGTGCCCGGCGCGGTGACGGCCAGTTGCCGCATCAGCGAGAAGACGACGGTCTCGGGCCGCTGGGCGGCATCGAGGCCGGCGATTGCGCCCGGCGCGGGCGCGGATGCGGGCCCGGCGCCGGCCGTGGGCGCCGGCGTCGCGGCCGGCGCCGACGAGACAGGCCCAGTGGCAATGTAGATGACGTCCTTTTCGTCGACCTCGATGGTGCCGGCGGCCATCTCGATGCGGACCTTGCCGTCCTTCTTGGTGGCCTTGCCCTCGATGTTCCGCCCGTCACGCATGTAGACCGTGTCGCCGGCGGCCGCGCCGCACAGGGCCGCCGTCATCAGCGCCAACAGAGCCGCTTTCTTCATGGCCGGACTCCCGCTTTGCCGCACAGGATAACCGCTGCCCGGAGGCATCACTATTATAATCACGCGACGGCGGCAACGGTTGCGTCGGGGCCTGGACGGCGGATGGAAACGGCGAATCTGGAATGCAGAAGGCAAGAGGCATAGTGCAAAAGGCAGAATGCAGGAGTGAAGAAGCCTGGACCTGGCGCCGCCTCTTCAGTTCTGCATTCTGCCTTCGTCGTTCCGCGAAGACGAGGCCCGCGGCAAGCCATCCGTTGGCCGGCCGTGGGCCCCGGAGGACACCATGCACTGCTGATTCACCGCAATGCTGATTCAGCACTGCCGATTCGCGTATACCCGTTCACTTCTTCTCCGGCGTGATGAAGACGAACCTCGCCGCGCCGGTTGGGTCCTTGACTCTCAGGCGGATGCCGTCGGCGGCGGACTTGTCGGAGATCGCCTTGGCGAAGTCCTCGGCCGTCGCGATAGCATGATCGCCGGCCTGGATGATGACCATGCCTTCCTTGAGGCCCTGGTTGTCGGCCGATGAGCCGGGCGTGACATCCGTGATGACCGCGCCCTTGGGCAGGCTCTTGTAGCCGTACTTGTCAGCCAGGTCCTTGGTCATGGTGGACACGTCCAGGCCGAACTTGGACGACATGGCCTCGCCGGGCGTGACCGACGGGATCAGCCCCGACGCCATCTCGGCCGGTTGGGCCTCGATCATGACCGACGCGGCGGCCTTCTTGCCGTCGCGGTAGTAGTCAACCTGCACGCTCTTGCCGGGCACGAGGGCCGCCACGTCGTTCCGCAGCTCGTTGACGTTGTCGACCTTCTGCCCGTTGACGGCCGTGATGAAATCGCCGACCTTCAGTCCGGCCTTCTCCGCGGGCGATCCCGGCGCGACGCCGGCCACGAGCGCTCCGTGAGTGTCGGGCAGCTTGAAGCTCCTGGCGAGTTTGTCGTCCACGTTCTGGATGGTCACGCCGAGGTAGCCCCGCGTCACCTTTCCCTGCGCGATGAGCTGGTGCATGATCGTCTTGGCCATGTTGGACGGTATGGCCAGGCCGATGCCCTCGTTGGCGCCGGTAGGCGAGACGATGGCCGTGTTGATGCCGATCACCTCGCCCCTGGTGTTGACCAGCGGGCCGCCGGAGTTGCCGTGGTTGATCGCGGCGTCGGTCTGAATGAAGTTCTGGTACGTGTTTGCCTCACCCGTGGAACGGCCCATCGCGGAGATGATGCCGGCCGTCACGGTCTGCTGGAGTCCTTCCGGCGAACCGAACGCCAACACCCAGTCGCCGACGGCCATCTTGTCGCTGTCGCCGAGGGGCGCCTCGATAAGCCCGTCCGCGTCGATCTTGACAATAGCCAGGTCAGTCTGCGGGTCGCTGCGGATCCACTTCGACTTGAATGTCCGCCCGTCGGCCAGGACCACCTGGGTCTCATCCGAACCGGCCACGACGTGGTAGTTCGTCAGCACATAGCCTTCCCTGGCGTCCACAATCACGCCGCTGCCAAGCCCGCGTGCGAAGTACTGGCGGGGCGGCGTCGGCCGGCCGTTGCCGCGAGGCGTCAGGCCGCCTGGGGGGTTCTCGTCGCCGAAGAACCGCCTGAAGAAATCATCCATGTTGGGCATCTGCGGCATGGCGACCTTTTTGGTCACCCGCACCTCAACGACGGCGGGCTTGATCACCTTGGCCACCGTGGCGAACAGCGGGGAAAGCGTGTCCTGTTTGGACATCTCCGCCAACTGCTCCCGCGAGGCCTCGGTCTGCCCCTTGGTCACGCCGTAGGCGATCTGCTGGGCGATCTGCCTGCCGCCCAGAACAGCCACCCCCAGGATCGCCGCGAGCACTACTACCGGCATCCAACTCCTGTACTTATCCATAGTCCTTTACTCCTTCTCTCGTCCACGAATTGCAGCGTTAAGGATTATTACGGAAACAGGCCCCGCGCCGTTCGCCCGGCACCTTGCGATGTTGGCCGTCAGCAGCACTTCAGGGCCCTATCTCCCATCCCTGTAGAATTCTAGGCCGCATGATGGGGCATCGGTTGTGTGACCGGGCGCGGAGAGAAGGAGCACCGCGGATTGCAGGGTTCGGGGGACTTTACGACAATGTAGCGGCGGTACAGGGGGATTCTCGCGGCCCACCGCCGGGCTTGCCCCGGCGGTGACGCGTATACCCCTGCATCCGTGCTACGGGGGCGACTTTGCCGATGGATTTGGATGGCCGCTACCATGCAATCCGTCTTCTCCGTGAAATCACTGTTCCCACGACGATAACCGCTGCGTAAAGGCACAGCGCGGGCAGGGAGACGTATAGCACGGCCCGCCAGACGCCGCCGCGTGCGTGAAGCCAGATGTCCGGCACGGAGGCCAGCGGCGCCGCGGCGTCGAGCGGGTACTTCCACTTGAGCCACTCGATCCTCTGGGGCGATATGTCTGTGTCCATCGCCGGCCGCTGGTTGGCCGGCGGGCAGAGCAGGTTCTCATAGATCGCCACCGCCGGGTCGAGGAAGTTCATCGCCTCAAGCTCGATGCGCTTCGCGTAGACTCGCTCGCCGGGCTTGAGCCTGCCGGATGGGTCGATCGGCCTGTCCTCGGTGCTGCGGCACATCGCGACGTTGCGGACCTCGATCAGCCGCTCGCTGAGCGTGTACAGGCGGAACCGCGCATCGGCGGGGACGGTCCGCGGCGTCCTGAACTTCCATTCGAAGCGCCGCCAGGCCCCGCCACTGGAATCCGAGGCGCCCATTTCCTCCGCGCGGATGGACAGGCCGGTCTTGTCCCAGTCGGCGAAAGGCTGGTCCTCATAGAGGCCCGGTATCTCCGCTCGCAGGTAGTTGGCCGCGCCGCCCTCCGGGCCGCAGGCGTCGAGGCTGATGCGGTAGACGGTCTCGGGCTCAACCGCCACGGGCTGCGACGCCTCCGACGGCCGCCAGAACAGCGGCGTCACCAGGCGCAGGGACTTCTCCGGCGGCCCGCCGGGGACTTCTATCTCCTTCATCGAGGCGCGATTGAGCTGCCAGTCCTCGCCGAGCAGGTTCGGCCCATCCGGCGGCGCGGGGCCGGAGGGAATGCAGACCGACTCGATAACGCGGCGGAACTCCATATCGGCGGCGACGATGTACCGCACACCGTACGCGCTCAGCAGGTAGTTGCGGCGGATCAGACTGGTCCAGTCGCGGTTGTAGCCGGCCGTGTTGAAGCCGAGCAGTTGCGCGTTGGCCGGCGACTGGAACGGCCCGTAGTTCGCGATGGAGACAAGCCCATTGACCTCGCACGCAAGCGGCAGTGCCAGTTCCGCCGGGCGGTCGAAGTAGGTCCGGCCCAGGCCGTAGACTCGGAACGGCTCACCTGGCGCGTATGCCTTGATCCAGTCGGCGGCCGGGGAGATCTCGGGATCAGGCGCGACGATATACGCCGCGGGCCGGTCAACGAAGCCGGCGATGAAGTACAGGTCCGCCAGCAGCAGCGCCACCAGAAGCGACGCTCGCCTGGCAGGCGACCTGATCCACAAGCGAACGATCACGATGGTGCCGGCCGCCAGTGCGAACTGCACCCAGATGGCGGGGTTGCCAAGGCGAAGTGCCTCGCGGGCGGCGGCCTGCCTGCCATCCTTGAAGAACTGCCAGAAGTCCTGTGAGTACACGAAGTATGCGATCCAGGCGATCATCCCGAGCATCGCCAGCATCGCCAGCGGAAGGACAAAGGTGGCCGTGCGCCGGATCGTCCTCTCCAACGCCCGGCAGCCGGCGAACCATCCCGCGATGGCCGCGTGAATGGCGATTGCCGCCAGGACGGCCAGGGCGAAGTCCGCCGCAAGGACCATCCGCGCCGGGCAGCGCACTATGTTGATGATCGGTATCTTGTGGATGACCCACGCGACGGGCCAGCAATAGTAGCCCAGCATCCAGACGCCGGCGCCGATCAGAATCCAGGTCCAAGTCCGCACCAGTAACGTCAAGTCCCAAGCCCTGAATCCGAAATCCGATACTGCCTTGTCGTCGGGCTTCTTCCTGTGGAGCCGCCGGATGCTCGCGCCGGCCAGCACCAGCGTGACCAGTCCCACATATCCGAGCATCTCGCAGAGGTCCCACGGCCCCCACCACTGCTGGGCGAAGAAGTTGGGCGTCCGGTTGCCCATGAGCATCGGGAACAGCGCATGGACGATCTCCGTCGGGAAGAAGCTGTTCTCGTTGGCGGTCGCCAGGCCGATCTGCTGGCGGGTTGTCTGACGCATCAGCTCCACGGTCGCCAAGATCTGCGGCGCGGCGACGGCCGTCGCGACCGCTGCCGCCGCGATCATGACGCCTAGCGTCTTGAGCAACGGCCTCCCGCGAAGCGCCAAGTATACAGCCGAGATAATGGCCATGTTGATCACCGTCGGCCAGCTCCCGGACGCTATCGCCAGGAAGATGGCCGGGGCAACCACGCCGAAAGTTTTCGCCGCCGCCGATTCGTTCCTCCCCTCCTCCCCTCCTCCCGCTCTCCCATCTGGCCTATCCGACACCGCCTGTGCTCGCATGACCTCGATCCCCCAGAGAATCCACGGCAGCGCCCCGGCGGCGTGGATCATCGGCAGGTGTACTCGGTGGCCGACCATGAACCCGCAGAACATGAAGGCCACGGCCCCGAACGTCGCCGCCGGCCGGGCCAGCCGGCCGCCGGCAGGCCCCAGCCGCCGCAAGTAGAAGTACATCCCTCCCCCGGCCAGCCAGAACGCCATGTAGATCGACATCGCGTATGCCCGCTTTGCCGGCAAGACCGCGAAGAGCCACGTCGAGGGGTGCATGACGGCCGCCTGCGGATCGGCCGCCAGCGGCGCGCCCCCGCCCGCAAGCGAATCGCGTACGGGAAACTCCCCCCGCGCAATCGCCTGGCCCACCAGCTTGCGGAGAGGATAGTACGCGATAACATCATCCTCGCCGGCCGATACGGGGTTGGCCCACAGGTGGTACAGCATCACGGGCGGGGAAAGCAGGACCACCACGAGCGGGACAGCGGCGCGCCAGCGGCTCATAGCGCCACCACTCCCGCCCTGCGTAGCGCGCGGAGGATAAGCTGGTCGAACGGCATGTCCGTCGGCGCGGCCACGTAGACCGCCTTCCGCGCGATGCACGCGTGCTGGCAGGCCCGTTGGAACTCGGCCCAGCCGCCGCGGTAGCTCGCCAGCAGCTCCTTCGTGATGTTCAGCGACATCCGCCGGCCGTCCTCGGACCCAGCCAGGAGCATCGGGCCCTCGAGCCGCGGCGCGGCATCGGCCGGCGAGTAGACGTGCAGCACGATCACGTCGCGGGAGGGCAGTTGCAGGCGGGCCAGCACGTCGCCAAGGGACTCGATGGAATTGAGCAGGTCGCTGATGAGAACAACCGTGCCGGCCGACGGGAACCGCCTCGCAAACGCCTGTGCGGCCGCCAAGAGGTCGGTCTTACCGGCAGGCTTGACGCGTGCAAGGAACTCCAGCGCCTCGATGATCTGCGCCTTGTTGCGCCCGGTGCGGAGCGGCTCGTCGAGCGTCTCCGCCAGCGGGGCGAGGATGACGCGCTGTAGGCCGCCCATCGCTATGAACGCCACGGCCGCGGCCGTCATGCGGGCATAGTTGAACTTCTCGACGGCCGCCCCCGGCGACATCGAGCCGGAGCGGTCAAGCAGTATCGCCACGTCCGACTCGCTGTGCTCGTGGAACAGTCGCAGCAGCAGCTTTTCCATTCGGGCGTAGTAGGGCCAGTCGATGAAGCGCAGGTCGTCCCCGGCGGCGTAGTCGCGGTGATCGGCGAACTCAAGCCCGTCACCCAGCCAGCGCGACCGCCGCGGCCCAGCCGGCCCCTGCGCCGCCATCCGCTTGGCGATCAGGTGCAGCCGCTCCAGGCGGGCCAGGAAACCCTCGTCGCAGAAGTCGTACTTCGCTGGTCTTGCCACAGTAGTTCAATCTGCAATCTACAACCGCTAGGGTTCCGGCGGCAGCGCCTCTTCCTTTGCCAGTATCATCGCGCCAAGCTCCTCGGCGTCGCCGGCCGTCAGAAGCTCGTCAATCTGGGCCTGATCGTGCAGCATCCGCCCGATGCGGGCCAGCACGTGCAGGTGCGTGCGGTCGTCCTTGGAGCACAGGAGGAAGAACAGCCGCGTCAGGCTGCCGTCGGCGGCCCCGTAGGGCACGCCCGTCGTCGTCAGGCCGACGACCACGAAGCTGGCCGCGATGCCGTAAGGCAGCGGGTGGCGCGGGTGCGGCAGCGCCAGGCCGGGCATGAGCGCCGTAGAACAAAGCTCCTCGCGCTTGCGGACCTCCGCGATCAGCTCGTCCTTGGCGTACACCAGCCCCGCATCGTCCGCCAGCTTGACCAGGTTGCGGATGACGCTGTCGCGCGAGCTGGCCCTCAGCGGGCACGCGATGCCGCCTTCCGGGATCAGCGGCCACAGGAGAAGCCCCTCGCGCGCCAGGCCGTGATGGCGGCGGACGCCCTTCTCGATGCCCGCCAGCCGCTCCTTGCCCAGCCGATGCATCTGCGCCTCGACCCAATGGTCCACCTGCCCCTTGTAGAACACAAAGCCGTCCCTCACCTTGCGGCAGGGCACCTGCCCGCGCGACGCCAGCTTGTGCAGCTCTCGCTGGTCCATGTGCAGGTACGCCGCCACCTGCCGCTCGTCCATCTGCTCGTAGGGCATAACGCGATTGTAGATTGAGGATTGTCGATTGTAAACTGCGTCCGCGGCACGTCTAGAAGGCGGCCGGACTTGCATTTCGCCTTCGCCAATTTACAATGGTTGATGAAGGAGAACACAATGCCCGGCCAAATGGAACGCTTCGAATGGGTGTCGAAGCTCGCTCGCCTGGCCCTCTACGCGACTCTGGGGCTGATCCTCCTGGCCATCTTCGTGACGGCCGCCGCGATGATGATGCTGTACCTGGAGTACAGGGAATGGTTCATCTTCCCGCTGGCTGCCCTGCTTATGCTCGCGGAGCTGATCGCCGGCGCGTGGCTGTGGGTGGCCAGCGGCGTGGTGTCGATGCTGGCGGCCCAGGAGATCTCGGTCAACAATATCGCCGGCCGGCTGGGGCGGATCGAGACGCTGCTGGACGACCTGTCCGCATCCGCCCGCAAGCAGGTTGACCTCGCGAGCCTGTCCGACCAGGCCAAGAGCCTGCTCTTCCGCGACCGGGAGGTGGAGGCCATCCGCGAGACCGTCCACGACGCCGCCATGCGCCAGGAATACCTGACGGCCGAGCAGCTCATCGAGGCCGTCGAGAAGCGCCTGGGCTACGCCGACGAGGCCGCTCGCCTCCGCAAGGAGCTCGCAGCCTCGCGCAAGGCGACGCTGGAGGAGAAGATCGACGCGGCCGTCGCGCGGATCGAGCAGATCATCGCCGTCTTCGACTGGCCGCGGGCAATCCGCGAGAGCCAGCGTATCGCCCGGCTCTTCCCGACCAATCCCAAGGTTGCCGCTCTGGCGGAGCGGATCGAGTCCGCCCGCGCCAGGCACAAGCGCGACCTGTTGACCGAGTACGGCGAGGCCGTGCGGAAGAACGACATCGACCGTGGCATCGAGCTGCTCAAGGAGCTCGACCGCTACCTGACGCCGCAGGAAGGTGCTGCGCTGGCCGAATCGGCCCGCGGCGTGTTCCGCGCCAAGCTGCACAACATGATCGTGCAGTTTGAGATTCGCGTGACCGAGGGCCAGTGGGCCGAGGCGGTGGCCGTCGGAGAGGACATCGTCCGCCAATACCCCAACACCACGGCCGCCCAGCAGGTGCGGACAAAGATCGACGCGCTGCGCGCCAGGGCGGCGGCAAAGACGAAGTAGGCAAGGGTCGGGACTGCGCTACAGGAGTGGTGGGGTCAGGCGATTCTGGTTGCGCGGTGTCTTGTGCTGCACTGGGCTACTGAATCTCATGCCAGACCCACGCTCCGTCTTCCAGCGGCAAGCAGTAGTCTCCGTGTGGTGGCGTGCCCTTTGGCCCAACGGTGAGTCCCCAATGGCCGAAGCCGCCGCCGAAGATCAGATGAACTGTCTTGGTCTTCAGGGAGAATTGAACCATGCCGGGCTTTAGCTTCACGATGCAGTCGGGCAACCTGTCCCTGCGAACGAAAACGCTTTCTCCCTCAAAAACCGTTTGATCCTGAGACGTCGGCTCGTAATTCTGCGCCCAGGCGCGAATGGCGGGGACATCCGCTTCTTTCTGCATTTGCCTCTGAAATCTTGCCGTCGCCCGGATGTACCCGGGAGTACCCATGCCGATGATCAAGACTAGAAGCCCAGCGCCCCCAAACGCGACAACGGCATAGCGGATGCTGGTCCCGATCAACTGGTTCCGGGTCCTGCGAACCAGAATGCGCATCGCCATGCCCGCCAACCATAGGACCAAGCCAAGCACCGGCGCGACATAGAGAACCAGATCCTCCATCGAGCCTGCGACGATGACGATGGGTATCAGGGGAAAGACAAAAGTGAAGATGGCGTAGACCAGGAGAATAGCCAAGGCAGCCCAAGTGCTCGCCGAGTACCATCGGCCGCGTTTGACAGGCTGAACGTCCGCTTTGACGGCGGTCTCCATCACCTGTACTTCTCCTCAAGGGCTTCCTCAATGATCCCTCGATAGCTCTTGCCCTCCGGCAGTTTCACGATTCCCATCAAGGACTTAGTGATGGGCGGAAGCTGCTCGGATTCCACAGAATCGTGAATGGCCATCGAGTGGATCAGCCCGCTGACCATCGCGGAGATGCTCGTGCCGCGCTGCTTGGCCAGTTTCCTGGCCAGACGAACCGTCTCCGGCGTCATGCTCAGAGGAAGTTTCACGATGGCGCGCTCAGATACGTGTATTCTCGCGAGTATTGTAGGTATCAAGTGCGCACAAGGTCAACTGCTCCAGTGAAAGGGCGAGCCAGAAGGACTTACACCTTGTGTTCCCGCGCCGCCGCCCTCATCGGCACTCTTGACGCCACGAAGATGCTCGCGACAGCCGCTGCCGCCCCGGCCGCGAAGACGGCCTGATAGCCCACGTACTGCCACAGCAGCGCGCCCACCAGAGGCATGGTGACGGCCGCCACGTGGTTCATCGCCACGCCCATGCTCAGAGTCGGCGTGTGCTCCGACGGCGGGGCGATATGGCGGACGTAAGTCGTCAGCGCCATGCCCAGGGCGAAGAATGCGTTGTCCGCGATGAACAGCGCGCGGAGCATCCAGACGGTCAGGTCCGGGTGGGAGTGCCGCAGCATCGGGATGAGGGCGTAGCTTGAGTTCACGGCCGTCACGGCAATGTAGTACGCCACGAGCACCCGCCTCTCGCCGAAGCGGTCGATGATCCGCCCGACGGCCGGCGATACGAACCACGTCATCGACTGCACCACCAGCCACAGCGTCAGCATCAGCCAGAGCTCGGTGTGGAACACCTTGACCAGCAGGAAGCCGGCGAAGGCGATGAATATCTGCTTCCGCCAGCCCTCCAGCAGGCACAGCAGGTAGTACAGCCCGTACTTGCGGCGGAAGACGAGGCGCGGGCCCGGCGTCTTGATGTCTCGCGGTATGGCCAGGCACGCAACGGCGCCCAGGGTGGCCGCGCCGCCGGCCAGGATGTACATGAGTCTTATAGGCGGCGCGGGATGCTTGAATACCTTCGTGCCGACGGCCAATCCCAGTGCAATGGCAAGGCTCACTGCCGAGCCGATCGCGCCGGCCGCCTGCATCTGGCCCAGGCGCCTGCCCGTCTGCCCCGGCTCGGCCACGGAGAGCATCATCGAGCTGGGCAGGGGCACGAACACGTGGAACCCCTGCGACCAGACGAGGCTAAGCAGCACCAGCCACACGTAGCCGCTGGGCGTGGGGAAGACGGCCGCGTAGCACCCAAGGCCGACGCCAAGCATGACCAGCATCGCCGCGGCGATGATCGGCTCGGCAAGCCCCGCCAAGAGAGCCAGCATCCCCAGCGCGGCTATGCCGCAGAACTCGCGGACGGCCTCCAACAGGCCCTTCTGGGCCCCGGTGAAGAAGAGCTCGTCGGCCAGGAAATTGTCGTTGAGGCCCGTCTGGAGGCTCATCGTGAACCCGACGGCCGCCGACGCCACGCCGAGGAAGACTATGGCCGCCCGCCGCCTGCGCGCGACGTGCGACACGGGCTCCTCAAGGACGAACTCCTGACCTTCCTCGCTGCACATGGAACGCAGAAGGCTACAGATTCGCGGCACTCATGGCAAGGGCTTGAGGGCCGCAACGTGGACGTCAGAGTCGCGGGTAGACAGATCCGAAATCCGAATCACGAAATCCTGAACAAACTTCCAATGATCCAAACCCGGATGCTCCTGATGCGCCAGCGGGCCGTTCGTGGGCAAGCTCAGAGGTCACGGCGCTTGGAGCATTGATCCATTGGAGCTTGAGGATTGTTTCGGACTTGGGATTTCGACATTCTGATTTCGGCTCACCCGGTTCGCACGAGATCGCCACGGGCGGGATCCCCCGTCCCTACCGGGCGGGCTGAAATTTGCCCAGCCCCCTTCCCAGAATGGATAAACGGGATAAACTGGATTAAGAAGGCATCAGCCAGAAAGGAAGAGCCCATGTTGGAAACACTCGACCGAATGATGCTGGCCGGCCTGGGGGCCCTGACCATGACCAAGCAGAAGGCCCAGGAAATCTTCGAGGAGTACGTCAAGCGCGGCCAGGCCCAGCGCGGCTCGCAGACCGGCTTCGTCAAGGAGCTCATGGACAGCGCCGACAAGACCCGCAAGGAGCTGGCCGACGTGATCTCCAAGCAGGTCCAGGAGGCGCTGGTCAAGCTGAACCTGCCGACCCGCGACGACCTGCTCCGCCTGGAGGCCAAGATCGACAAGCTCGCGGGCGTCGAGGCCGCGTGAGGATTGCAGATTGTAGATTGTAGATTGTAGATTGCAGATTGCAGATTGAAGAGACAAGCCGCGCATTTCAATCAGCAGTCCGTAATCCGCAACCTGCCGTCCGCAATCTGCATTCGAGTTGACCAATGCCGCTGGCAATGCTACGAAAGCTCCAGTTGGGCCGGACGGTCAAGCACCTGACCCGCTACCGCCACATCCTGGGGGTGCTGTTCAAGTACGGCTTCACGGAAATCCCCGACGCCCTTCACCACAGGATGTCGCTCCGCCTGGGCGGGCGCAGGCGGGCGGCGCCAGTCTACGAGAACCGACGCCCGGAGCGGCTGCGCATGGCCTTCGAGGAGTTGGGGCCGACGTTCATCAAGCTTGGCCAGCTCCTGAGCACCCGCCCGGACCTGCTGTCGCCCGCGTACATCGAGGAGCTTGAGAAGCTCCAGGACAAGGTCGCCCCCGTGGGCTTCGAGCCCATCCGCCGCGAGATCGAGTCGCAGCTCCACGGCCCGCTGGGGAACTTCTACTCCAATTTCGATCCCCAGCCCATCGCGGCCGCGAGCATCGCGCAGGTACACCTGGCCTTGACGCGGGATGGGCACAAGGTGGCCGTCAAGGTCCGCCGGCCGAAGGTCGTCGAGGCCCTCAAGACCGAGTGCGAAATCCTGGAGGGCATGGCCGCCCTGCTCATGTCCGCCATGCCGCGCGGCGACACGATAGACCCTGTCCGCATGGTCCGCGAGTTCACGACGGCCGTCATGCGAGAAACGGACCTGACCGGCGAGTTGCGGAACCTCCAGAAGTTCGTGGCCAACTTCGCCGGGGACCCGACCGTGCATATCGCCCAGCCGTTCGAGTCGCTCTGCACCAGCGGTGTGCTGACGATGGAGTACATCGACGGCGTCAAGCCCACCGACGCCGCGGCGCTGACCGCCGCCGGGCTTGACCCCAAGCTCATCGCCGCACGCGGGGCCGACTTCGTCCTGAAGCAGGTCTTCGACTTCGGCGTGTTCCACACCGACCCGCACCCCGGCAACTTCCTCGTCCAGAGCGGAAACGTGCTTGCCCCGCTGGACTTCGGCCAGGTGGCCCGCCTGACGGCCGCCGACAGGTACCTGTTGGGCGAGCTGGTCCTGTCAATCGTCGAACAGGACGCTTCGCGGATGATCCGCGCGTTCCGCCGCGGCGGCATGATCGGCTACGCCACCGACGTCCGCGCCCTGACCGCCGAGATGGAGGAGATGCTCGAGACCTACTTCCGCCTGCCGCTGGAGCAGGTCAAGCTGGGGCGGATGATGTTCCAGACGTTCGAGGTGATCCGGCGGCACCACGTCCGCCCGCCGCCGGAGTTCACGATGATGCTCAAGAGCATGATGACCATCGAGTCGTTGGGCACGCGGCTGGACGGCGATTTCCGCATCATCGACCACCTTCGGCCGTTCGCGCGGAAGATCACCGCCAGGCAGCTAAGCCCGCGCCGGATGCTCAAGACCGGGCGCGAAGCGTTCCGCGAGACGCTTGAGCTTGCCTCGCGCCTGCCCGAGGACATCAGCAACATCCTGGACAAGTTCGTCAGCGGGCAGTTCCAGATGCACGTTCATCACGAGCACCTGGAGAGCCTTATCCACACGCTCGACAAGGCGTCCAACCGTATCAGCTTCGGCCTGATAATCGCCGGCCTGGTGGTCGGCTCCAGCCTGCTGGTTACGCAGGAGAGGGGCACGGCCTTCGGCGTCGTGCATCTCCAGGCCCTCGGCACGCTTGGCTACATCGTGGCGGCCGCCATGGGCCTGTGGTTGCTCATCTCGATCATCCGCAGCAGGCACCTGTGACGGCCGCCAGGTTCGCTTGTCACCTCACGCTCGCTGTCTTCGCCGCAGGACCAGCACCAGGCCGCCCAGGACCAGAAGGCCCAACGTGGCCGGCTCCGGCGCCACAAGGCTGCTGAACAGGAAGTTGCTGAAGCCGACGTTGTCGCCGTTGTAGCCGTTCTGCCAGTCGCCGGTCACCTGGACAGACGCTATGTTGTTGGCGCTGCTGACCACGCCCATGAAGTACTTATAGTTCGGCTGAAAGCATGCGCTGGTTACCGACGTGGCGCTTCCCAGGGATGCGCCTGTGGAGTCGAACGCCGTGATTGTGAACGGCTCGGCCACGGACAGGTCAACCGTGAAGACGCCCACAGCCGAGACCGGATTGGTAAAGCTGAGCGTGATCGAGACCGGCACTACCTGCAACCCCGGCCAGGGGAACGCCATGTAATTGCTTGTGGCATGAGTGCCTTCGCCCGTGTTCTGGTTGTACCTGCCGCCGTCGCCCGGGCCGGCGCCGTTGACTATCGCCACATTGGCGCCCTGGACGGTGAACGACGCTCCAAGCGTGGCCGCTGATGCAGGAATGTAGTACGTATTAGCACCGGAGGATGCCAACGGGCCTGGAGTTACCGCGCTGAAGTCGATGTTCCAGACAAACTGGCCGGTGAGCGTCACCGCGTTGGTCCAGTCCACCGAATTCGTCTGGGGGCTGATGGTATAGCCCGTCAACGCAGCCCCGGCCGGCCCGGCCGAGCCCATGAGCAGCATCATCCCAGCCACAACAACCATCACTGACCGCAAGCTCTGACTTCTTGTGCGCGTGAACATAGTCTCATCTCCTTTTGCTGCACTGAACCTAGCACCTGTCACCAACGTGATGAGCAATTGGACAACCCTATGCCCGTGCGACGGGGATTTCTCCCTTGGATATGCCGTAATTTCAGCGGGGGGCGCATCCTAGCCCCCGATAGGAATTGTGGAGCATGATATTGCGTGTCCGCCCCTATCGCGGCCTTCGATCCCACCACCTGGCCAGCTTGCGGAGGATGATCGTCAGCACCACTGACGCCACGATGCTCACGATCACGGACTTGAAGATGAGGACAACCATGTTCGTCCGGCTCGCCAGCGGCTTTGCGTCTCCCGCAAAGACCCGCCGCGCTTGATTATATCAGTTCCACCGCGCGTAATAGCCCCCGATGAACCCCAGGATGACCAAGAGGGTAGTCTTCGGCCTGGCCATGATCGTCTTTATGGCGAGCCTACTGCTGGCTGATTGGTGGCTGACGCGGGATGTGCTGAGCGTCTTCACCGTCCGCTGGGAGGCCGCCCCCGATGCGCCGCTGAGCTTCCGCGCGATCCCCACGGGCATCCTGCTGGCCGTCCTGGTCATAATGGGCTTTGTCGAGATGAGGCGCCTCTGCGCCGCCGCCGGCGTACAGGTGCTTCCCGTCTCCGGCCTGATCTGCTCCGCCCTGCTGGCGACGCTGCCATGCTGGTGGCAGGTCTTCGACCTGGCCGAGGAGAAGTTCCCGCTGAAAGGCATACTGGGAGACAAGCTTCCGGCGGAGGGCAAGCTGCTGGTCGTGGGCCTGATGGTGATGGCAGTCTTCGGCGAACAGATGATCCGCCGCTCGACGGCCGACGCACTGAGGCGGATCGCCTGCACGCTGCTGGCAGTCGCCTATCTTGGCATCGGCGGGGCGCTTATGATGGCCATCCGCATCCAGTTCAACCTGCCGGCGCTGGTGCTGTTCCTGGTGGCGGTCAAGTTCATGGACATCGGCGCGTACTTCATCGGCTCGGCTATCGGCCGGCACAAGCTTATCCCGTGGCTCTCGCCGGGCAAGACGTGGGAAGGGCTGGCCGGCGGGCTGGTCGTGGCGGCTGGCATGGGCGTGCTGGTCGCGTGTGCGCTGAAGGTGCAGCTTGGGGATGCGCCGCTGCCGCTGAAGCGCGCGGGCGTCTTCGGCGCGGCCGTAGGCCTCGTGGGCCAGTTCGGCGACCTGTGCGAATCGCTCCTGAAGCGCGCCACGGCCGTCAAGGACAGCGGCCACTTGCTGCCCGAGTACGGCGGCGTTCTGGACCTCCTGGATTCGCCTTTGCTCGCGGCGCCAGTCGGGTACCTGCTGCTGTGTTTGATGGCTTGACCGATACAGCGTTACTTCGCTGCCTCGTTACCTCGTTACTTCGTTACAGCGGCAAGAGGCAGCGAAGCTACGAGGCAACGAAGTAACGAATTCACGAAGTAACGAGGTAACGTGGCAGACACGCTCTACATCATCGACGGCCATTCGCAGATCTATCGGGCCTACTACGCCCCCTTCCGCGACCTGACAAGCCCATCGGGCGAGCCGACGCGGGCCACGCACGTCTTCTTCTCGATGCTGCTCAAGCTCATCGCCGCCCGGCGGCCGACGTACCTGGCGATGGCGATGGACGGGCCTCGCTCGTGCGCCACGCGCGAGGCGGTCTATCCCCAGTACAAGGCCACCCGCCCGGCCATGCCGCAGGACCTGCCTCCGCAGATCGACCGCATCACGCAAATCATCCGCGCGATGGGCATCCCGCTGCTCCAGGTCGAGGGCCACGAGGCGGATGACATCATCGCCACGCTCGCCACGCGCCTGGCAGGGCCGGAGCTGGACGTGTTCATCGTCAGCCGCGACAAGGACCTCGACCAGCTCGTCGGCGAGCACGTCAAGCTCTACGACCCGATGAAGGACCAGATCATCGACGCCCCCGCCATCCTGTCCGAAAAGGGCTACTCACCGGACAAGGCCGTCGAGGTGCAGACGCTTTCGGGCGACTCCATCGACAACATACCGGGCATCCCCGGCGTTGGCCCCAAGACGGCCGCGAAGCTCATCGCCAGGTACGGCACGGCCGAGGCAGTCGTCGCCCACGCCGATGAGCAGACGCCCAAGCTCCGCGAGAACCTGCTGGCCCACGGCAAAGATATCGCGCTCGCCCGCACGCTGGTCACGCTCAACAGGCGGGTGCCGATCGACGTGCCGCTCGATTCCATGCGGCTCGGCGGCGTGGGCAAGCCGGCGGTCCGCGACATCCTGGCCGAACTGGGCCTCAACCGCCTGATTGAACAGCTTGACGCGATGGAAGGCGGTGGCGTGGGCGCCCCGCCCGCGCGTGACGCGGGCATCCTGCCCGCGAGTCCTGCCGGCGTCCCGCCGGCAGACAAAGCGCCTCCCACGCCGCGCCGGGCCAAAGGACTTGTGCCCACGCAGGGCTTGCTGTTTGCTGAGCCGGCCGCCGCCCAGCTGCACCCCCAAACGATGGGTACATCGCTTGAGGGTGGCACACCCAAAACGGTTCCCGGTCAAACTACGGCCGCGGATTTCGACTATGAGCTTGTTGACACGCTTGAGGGCGTCGAACGCATCGCGCACGAAATCGCCGGCGTTGCGCGCGTTTCCATCGACACCGAGACGACGGCCGCCCAGCCCATGTGGGCCGAGATGGTCGGCCTGTCCCTGGCCTGGCAGGCAGGCAAGGGCGTCTACATCCCCGTCAAAGGCCCGCCCGGCTCGCGCCTCGTGAGCGTCGATGACCTTCGCCGCCAGCTCGGCTCCTTCCTGGCCGATGAGCGGATCGAGAAGGTCGGCCAGAACATCAAGTACGACCTGATCGTGCTCGCCAACGCCGGCTTCGACGTCCGCGGGCGTCTCTTCGACACGATGGTGGCCGCGTGGGTCCTCGACTCCAACCGCATGACCTACACGCTGTCGGCCCTGGCCGCCGAGACGCTCAACCACCGCATGATCCCCATCGAGGAGCTGATCGGCCGCGGCCGCAAGCAGATCACCATGGACCGCGTCGACACCGCGCGCGTGGCCGTCTACTCGGCCGAGGATGCCGACGTGGCCCTGAGGCTGAGCGAGGTTCTCCGCAATCGCCTCGCCGAAGAAGGCCTGGCCAAGCTCTTCGAGGATCTGGAGATGCCTCTGCTGCCCGTGCTGATGGAGATGGAGCGGACGGGCATCATCGTCGACGCCGCGCGGCTCAAGGCAATGGAGGTAGAGCTTCGCAAGCAGGCCGATGCCCTGCACGACCGCATCATGTCCGCCGCGGGACGGCCGTTCAATCCCGATTCGCCCAAGCAGCTCGCTCAGGTGCTCTTCGATACGCTCAAGCTGCCCGTCCAGCGCCGCACCGCCACCGGCCCCAGCACCGACAGCGAAGTCCTTGAACAGCTCGCAGTCCTGCACGAGTTGCCAGGCCTCGTGCTCGATTACCGCAAGCTCACCAAGCTCATCGGCACCTACCTGACCGCGCTGGCCGAGTGCATCCTCCCCCGCACCGGGCGCGTCCACACCGACTTCAACCAGGTTGGCGCGGCCACCGGGCGGCTGTCCTCCAGCGACCCGAACCTCCAGAACATCCCCATCCGCACGGAGGAGGGCAGGCGGATTCGCTCCGCGTTCGTCGCGGCGGACGGCTGCGTGCTGCTGTCGGCCGACTACTCGCAGGTCGAGCTTCGCGTGCTGGCGCACCTGTGCCAGGACCCGACGCTGATGGCCGCGTTCGAGGCCGGGCAGGACGTCCACCGCATCGTGGCCGCCGAGGTATTCGGCGTTCCGGCGGACAAGGTCTCCCCCGACCAGCGGGCCAGGGCCAAGACCGTCAACTTCGGCATCATCTACGGGCAGACCGCATACGGCCTGTCGGTCTCGCTGCGGATCGGCAGGAAGGAGGCGGCCGACTTCATCGCCCGCTACCGCGCCCGCTTCCCGAAGATCGATGAGTTCCTCGCCGCGTGCGTCGCGCAGGCCAAGGCGCAGGGCTACGTCGAGACGATCTTCGGGCGCCGCAGGCGGATCGCCGAGATCGACGCCCCCAACCCGCAGCGGAGGGCGCTGGCCGAGCGGCTGGCGATCAACTCCGTGGTGCAGGGCTCGGCCGCCGACCTCATCAAGCAGGCGATGGTCAACATCGCCGCCCGCCTCAAGCACGAGTCCCGACCGGCGAAGATGCTCCTCCAGATTCACGACGAGCTGGTCTTCGAGGTGCCCGAGCAGGCCGTCGAGGCCGACAAGGCCATGATCGTCGAGGAGATGTCCGGCGCGATCAAGCTCCGCGTGCCCCTGAAGGTCGATGTCGGAGTCGGGAGGAACTGGATGGAAGCGAAGTGATTGGCGATTGGGGATTTTCGATTGTCGAATTGCCCGCCTACAATCTTCTAGGCGTTTCACCTATCCCGCATAAGAAAGGAGCCTAGTTCATGGCGACGATGGAGAACCTCAAGGATGCATTCGCCGGCGAGAGCCAGGCGAACAGGAAGTACCTGGCGTTCGCGAAGAAGGCCGAGGCGGACGGTTTCCCGCAGGTGGCCCGCCTGTTTCGCGCGGCGGCCGACGCCGAGACCGTCCACGCCCACGCGCACCTCCGCGTGATGAACGGCGTGAAGACGACGGCCGAGAACGTGCGGGAGGCCATCGCGGGCGAAGGCTACGAGTTCAAGGAGATGTACCCCAAGTTCCTCGCGGCCGCTCAGGCCGAGAAGAACGCCGGCGCTGTCGCTTCCTTCCGCAACGCCCTGGCGGTGGAGAAGATCCACCACGGGCTGTACAGCCTGGCCCTCGAAGCGATCAACGCCGGCAAGGACCTGCCCGCCGGAAGGATCTTCGTCTGCCAGGTCTGCGGAAACACGGTCAACGGCGAAGTGCCCGACACTTGTCCCGTCTGCGGCAGCCCGCGAACGAAGTTCGTCGAAGTGAAGTAACCGGCGGCGCGGCGCCTACCCGGAACCGCCGCGCGACGCCAGGGCCTTCGCCACGTCGGCCGGAGGCAGGCCGCTCGGGAAGCAGACCGGGCTGCGGCCTGACTGTAACACTCCGGCCGACACGCGGCCGCGGGCTACTTCACCACATCAAGCCCGATCAGGCCGAGGAGGTATCGCATCAGTGCCCCTCCCAGGATGCAGATGGGGAAGGTGACGATCCAGGCGAAGACGATCTTCTTGCCCACGCCCCACCGCACTGCCTTGATGCCGCCGGCCGCCCCGACGCCAAGGATCGCGCCGGTGATGGAGTGGGTCGTGCTGATGGGTATGCCCCACAGCGTGTTCATCAGGATGGTCGTGGCGCCGGCCGTCTCGGCGGAGAAGCCCTGGTAAGTCCGCAGGTGCGCCAGGCGCGAGCCGAGCGTCCGCATCACGTGCCAGCCGCCAAGCGACGTGCCCAGCGCCATCGCCGACGCGCAAACTATCCTGACCCAGAAGGGGATCACGAAATCGTGCCCCGCCGATGCGTGGGTGACGCCGGCGGCCATCAGTGCGCCACTGATGATCCCCATCGCCTTCTGCGCGTCGCCCGTGCCGTGCGCAAAGGCCATCGCCCCGGCGGAGACAAGCTGTAGCCTTCCGAATACCCTCCCGGCCACGCTGGGTCGCGCCGGGCCGGACACGAATGCGACAATCCTGACGATGACGTGGCCCAGGATGAACCCGGCGATCGGGCAGATGAGCACGCCGAAGAATATCTTGCGGATGCCGTCGGCCCTGAGCCCGTCAAGGCTGCCCGACGAAACGATCACGGACCCTATCAAGGCCCCTAGCAGCGCGTGGGAGCAGCTGTTGGGCAGGCCCCGCTTGGCGCACCACGTGATCCAGATCGGGGCGGTCATCACGGCCGCGAGGAACGTCGTCGTTGAGAGCAGCCTGGGGTCGGCGATGTTGTGTCCGACGGTCTTGGCCACCTCGGAACTGAACAGCGCCCCGATGAAGTTCAGCATCGCGCCGAAGGCTATGGCCCTGGCCGGCGAGAGCACGCGAGTGGATACTACCGTCGCCACGGCGTTCGCGGCGTCGTTCCAGCCGTTGGCCATGTCGAACACGACGGCGAACAGGATTGTCAGGACCAGTACTGTCAGCGCCAGTGTGCTCATGGGCTTCCATGCATAGACGCCGGCGGCAGGTCGCCGCCGGTCGCCTTCAGGCGTGCTTGACCATGATGGTCTGGAGCACGTCGGCCACGTCCTCGCAGCGGTCGATGGCCTTCTCCAGGATCTCGTAAACGTCCTTCCACTTGATGATGTCCCGCGGGTCGGCCGTCTGCTCGAACAGGTGCGCCATCGCGTGCTGCGTGAGGCGGTCGCCCTCGTTCTCCTGCGTGTGGATCTCAACGCAGATGGACTGCATGGCCTCGGGCTTGCGGAGCTCGTGCAGCTTGGAGAACGCCTCGACCAGCAGGCCGGTGGCCTTGACCAGCACCCGGCCGAAGTCCTTGGAGTCCTCGGTGGTCTGCGCGATCTTGAAGAGCATCATGCGGTTGGCGGCCGTGTCCATCTCGTCCAGCACGTCGTCCAGCCGCGTGGCGGCCCGCTGGATGTCCTCGCGGTCAAGCGGCGTGATGAACATCCGCGACAGCTTGGCCAGCATCTGGTGCGTGTGCTCGTCGCCGGCGTGCTCGAGGTTCTTTATCCGCTTGACCTTGTTGGGCACGTCCTCGTAGTGCTCCAGCAGGTCCAGCAGGGCCTGCGCCGCCTCGTGGACGTTCCTGGCTGCCTTGTCGAACATCCCGAAGAACTCGTCCTTGCGCTGCTTGAATTTGAACATGCGCTCTCTCCGGTGCCGCGAACAAGACGGGATTATACAGAGGTGAAGGGAATAGCGAATATCGAACAGGAAATAACGAATGACGAAGTGCGCCGCTGTAGTGCTCCGCCCACTTCGATATTCGGTGCTTCCTGTTCGGCATTCGCCATTGCACTTGTCCGGATGCGAACACGACCCAGTGCCGGGGGCGGCGATCGAAGGACAGCCGTGTCATTGCTGCGGCTGCTCCCTCTTGAGCCTCGGGTGGCGCACGTCGCGGGCCTGGACGAGGTAGATCACGTCCTGCGCGATGTTTGTGGCGTGGTCGGCGATCCGCTCCAGGTGGCGGGCGATCAGGATCAGCGCCAGCGCCCGCTCGATGGTCGCCGGGTCGGCCATCATGTACGTCAGCAGCTCGCGGATGATCTGCTCCTTCAGGTCGTCGACCTGGTCGTCGGTCATGATGACCGACTGCGCCAGCAGGACGTCCTCGCGGACGAAGCTCTCCAGGCTCTCCCGCACCATCTTCCTGGCAAGGTCGGCCATCCGGGGAATGTCGATGAGCGGCTTGAGCGCCGGCTGCTGCACGAGAGTGTGGACGTTCTCGGTGATGTTGACCACCAGGTCGCCGATACGTTCGAGCTCGCCGTTGATCCGAGTGGCGGCCATGATGAACCGCAGGTCGATGGCCACCGGCTGCTGCGTCGCCAGGAGGCGCATCACGTCCTCGTCGATCTCAAGCTGGAGGCGGTTGACCTCCTCCTCCATGTCCGGGACCGCGCCGGCCATCGCCTCGTCGCGGTCGACCAGCTCGCCGATGGCCTTGTCGATCATCGTCTCGGCGACGGTGGCCATGTGGATCAGCTTCGTCTTCAGGCCGCCAAGGTCCTTGTCGAATTGTCTCTCGTGGCGTTCCATTCTCGCTCCGGAAGGCCAAGAGGGAACAGTGAAGACAGTAGAGGGCCGAACTCGGCCACAGCCGGCAATCCTTCTTCTCTCTCTTCGCTCTTCGCTCTTCTCTCTTGCCTCTTCGCTTCTTCTATCCTTACCCATACCGTCCTGTGACATAATCTTCGGTCTTCTTCTCGCGCGGCCTTGTGAAAATCGTCTTCGTCTCGCCGAACTCAACCAGCTCGCCCAGGAGCATGAAGCCAGTTTCGCTCGATACTCGGGCCGCCTGCTGCATGTTGTGCGTCACGATGACGATGGTGTACCTGGTGGACAGCTCGCGCATCAGCTCCTCTATCCGCTCTGTGGCCACCGGGTCCAGCGCCGAGCACGGCTCGTCCATCAGCAGCACCTCCGGCTCGATGGCGATCAGTCGCGAGATGCACAGCCGCTGCTGCTGCTCGGCCGACAGGCCAAGCGCCGGCGAGTTCAGGCGGTCCTTGAGCGGCTCCCACAGGCCAGTCGCCTCCAGGCTGCTTTGCACCACGCCGTCCAGGTCCGAGCGCCTGGCCGTGCCGTGAACCCGCCGGCCGTAGGCGATGTTGTCGAACACCGACAGCGGGAACGGGTTTGGTCTCTGAAACACCATGCCAACACGCTTGCGGAGTTGCGTCAGGTCGCAGCCGGACCGGTAGATGTCCTGCCCGTCCAATTCGATCCGGCCGGTGGTCCTCACGGTGCGGAGCAGCTCGTTCATCCGGTTGAAACACCGCAGCAGCGTGCTCTTGCCACACCCCGACGGCCCGATGATGGCCGTGATGTTCCGCGGCCGGATGGCGATGTGTACGCCCTTCAGCGCCTGGAACTTGCCGTACCAGAGATTCAAGTCAATCGCCTGTATCTTGACGCCCGCCATCATCCAAAGTGTCCCGTAATGTAGTCGCTGGTCCTATGGTGCTTGGGGTTCGTGAATATTTCCCTGGTGACGCCGACCTCGATCAGCTCGCCCATGAGGAAGAAGGCCGTGCGGTCGGTCGCGCGGGCGGCCTGCTTGGTATTGTTGGTCACCAGGATGATGGAATACTGCCTCTTCAGTTCCGCCAGCGCGACCTCGATGGCGGCCGTCGAGATCGGGTCCAGGCCGGAACACGGCTCATCCAGCATCAGCACCTCCGGCTCAAGCGCCAGCACGCGCGCCAGGCACAGCCGCTGCTGCTGCCCGCCGGACAGGTTCAGCGCGGGCTCGTCAAGCCGGTCCTTGACCTCGTCCCACAGGAATGCGGCCTTCAGGCACCGCTCGACGATCTCATCCAGCCTTCCACGTCCCCGCGCCCCGGCCAGCCGCGGCCCGTAGGCGAGGTTGTCGTAGATCGACCACGGCAGCGGATTGGGGATCGCGTACACCATGCCCACCCTGCGCCGCAGAGCCGGCACATCCGTCTTGGCCGAGTAAATGTCCTGCCCGTCGAGCCGTATCTCGCCCGACCGCGAGAATTCAGGCGTCAAATCGTTGAGCCTGTTTAGCGACCGCAGGAACGTGGTCTTGCCGCTGCCGGCCGGGCCGATGATCCCAAGCCGCTCACGGGCGTGGATGTCCAGGTTGATGTGGCTCAGCACCGCGCTTTGGCCGAACGATGCGCCAAAGTCCCGCACCGCGATTTTGACCGGCGACGGCGCGGGCGGCGCCAGCGTGGCGGGCTGCGCCTCGATCTGTGTCGGCTGGTCCGCCATGCTCAGCTTGTCTTTCCAATGAACCGCTGCATGATCCAGTACGCCGCCATGTTGATCGCCAGTATCGCCAGGATCAGCACCGAGGCCGTCGCGTATGCCTTCTCGGCTGATATCGCCTCCATCGACAGCGTGTAGAAGTGCAGCGCCATCGTCCGTGATGAATCGAAGACCGAGTGCGGAAATCCCAGCGCCGAGCCGGCCGTCAGCATCACGGCCGCCGTCTCGCTGATCGACCGCCCGATGGAAAGTACGATGCCCGTGCCGATGCCCGGCAGAGCGGTGCGGACCACGATCCGCGTGACGGTCTGCCACCGCGTGCCGCCAAGCCCGTAGCCCACGTCGCGGTAGACGGCCGGCACCGCGCGGATCGCCTCCTCGGACGTGCGGATGATCGTCGGGAGCACCATCAGCGCAAGCGTGAGTGCGCCCGACAGGATCGACAGGCCCAGCCCCAGGTGCATCACGAAGAACACGAAGCCGAACAGGCCGAAGATGATCGACGGTATGCCCGCCAGGCAGTCGGCCCCGAAGCGAATCACGGCCGTCAGGCGGCCCTCGCGGGTGTACTCGGTGAGGTAGATGGCGGTGCCGACGCCGATGGGCGCGGCGATCAGGATGGCCAGCGCCGTCACCCACGCCGTGCCGACGATGATCGGGAAGACGCCGCCTTCGCGCCCCATCGCCCGCGGCCGGTCGCTGAGGAACTCCCACGTGATGTGCGGCAGGCCGTGCCACAGGATGTACGCGATGATGAATAGCAGCACGCCCAGCGTCAGACCGGTCAGCGTCCACAGGGCGATGACGGCGATGCGATGCGTTGTCGCCGGTGAGATCCTCATCGCGCCGCCCTCCCGCGCCGGCCGGAGACTGTCAGGGCAATGCTGTTCAGGACCATGATTATGACGAAGAGCACCACGCCGGTGGCGAAGAGCGCCTGCCGGTGGTCGCCGGCCGCGTAGCCCATCTCAAGGGCGATGTTGCTTGTCAGCGTGCGAACCGGGTCGAGGATGCCGTGCGGCATGGCCGGCATGTTGCCCGCGACCATGATGACGGCCATCGTCTCGCCGATGGCCCGGCCCATGCCCAGAATGACGGCCGCCAGTACGCCCGACCGCGCCGCCTTGAGCATGACCATGTGCGTCGTCTGCCACTCGGTCGCGCCAAGAGCGATTGAGCCCTCGCGATACGACCGCGGCACCGCGCGCAGCGCGTCGACCGAGATGCTCGTGATTGTCGGCAGGACCATGATGCCAAGCACGATCGACGCCGCGAGTATCGACAGCCCCGGCCCGCCGATGCGGTCGCGGATGAACGGCACGAGGATCAGCACGCCGATGAAACCGTAGACCACCGATGGAATCCCCGCCAGCAGCTCGATGCTGGGCTTGATGACCGCCATAAGCTTGGGCGAGCAGAACTGCGTCAGCAGGACCGCGCAGCCAAGGCCCAGCGCCACGCCGATTACCAGAGCGCCTCCCGTCACCGCCAGCGAGCCGACGATCATCGGGAAGATGCCGAACTGCGGGACCTTGTTCAGCGGCCGCCACTGGTCGGAGCCGATGAAGTCGCCGATGCCAGCCTTCATCATCAGCGGCAGGCCTTCGCGGAAGATGAAGTACGTGATGACCGCCAGACCGCCGATGGCGGTCAGGGCGACCAGCAGCAGACAGAAGCTGATTATCCTGTCCTGCCTCATGGCTGGCGCGGGCCGCGGACGAGGCCCTGCTCCTCCAGCATCTTCTGGCCGTCGTCGGACAGCACGTAGTCGAGGAACTTCCGTGCGGCCTGGTCCGGCCCTCCGCTGAAGACGAACAGGAACGGTCGGTAGAGCTTGTATCGCTTCTGGATGACCGCATCGCGCGTGGCCTCGACGCCGTCGACTGCGACGGCCTTGAGCTTCCTGTCGACCATGCCAAGCGAGATGTAGCCGATGGCGGCCGGATCGCCCTCCACCAGCGCCTTGACCGAGCCGTTGGACGGCATGGTGATGGCCCGCATCGTGATCTCGGCCTTCTCCTGCATCACCAGCTTGGTGAAGGCCTCGCGCGTGCCGGAGCCTTCCTCGCGTGTGATGAGCGTGATGGCCTTGTCGGCGCCGCCGACTTCGCTCCAGTTCCTGATCTCACCGGCGAAGATCCTGCGGACCTGCTCAGTAGTCAGGCCGGCGACCTTGTTGGTGTTGTGGACGACGATGGCAACGCCGTCCAGCGCGATAGGCGTGCCGACAAGCCCGGCGGCTTCCTCCTCCGTCTTGAGGCCGCGGGAGCATAGGCCGATGTTGGCGAAGCCCGACTCGATCGCCTGTATCCCGGCCGTCGAGCCGCCGCCCTGGACCTCCACGTAATGGCCGGGGTTGCGGGCGTTGAACTCATCCGCAAGCATCTCCGCGAACGGCTGGATGGACGTCGAGCCGACGGCGCTGACCGCCCTGTCCTTGCCCCGGCTGCAACCGGCAGGGCCCAGACACGCGGCCGCCAGCAAGCCGACTGCCACGCATGACAAGATGCGAGCGTTCATCTCATGCGCATTCGTAAAGCCGGTGTGTTGCGGCCTGATGAAAGCAAGGTTAAGAAACGATTAAGACTCCCCAGCACGCCTCGCGGCCGGTCCGGGCTGCACGCCCGCTGGCGACAGTGCGGCCGACGTATCAGTTCCGCCATCCCTGCGCTTTGCGTAGACGTGCGTGAACTCGGCCCCAAACAGGAAGACCATCGCCGAGTAGTACACCCAGACCAGCACGAGCACCAGTGACCCGGCCGCACCGTAGGCGGTGCCGACCTGCGCCCGCGCCAGGTACAGGCCGATGAGCACCTCGCCGATCATCATGGCGACGGCCGTGATCGCCGCGCCCATCCACACGTCCCGCCAGCGAATGCGGGCCTCCGGCAGCACCTTGTACGCCGTCATCAGCAGGCCCAGCAGCAACACAAGCGCGACGAGGAAGTGATACGCCCGCCCCAGGAACAAGCCGCCGAGGGCGATTTCCTTCCGGGCCACTCCCCACGCCGCCCCCAGCAGGAACGACGCCAGCATCGCCGCGCCGAAGATCAGCGTCATCCCCACCGCCCGGCACTTGCGCAGCAGGTACCCAAGGAGGTGGTGGACGGGGCGGAGCCGGCGCGGCGGCGTCTTCCACACCGCATTCAGGGCCGACTGTATCTCCGAGAATACGGCCGTCGCGCCGAAGAACAGCGCCACCAGGCCCACGATGGACTCGGTGACGCCGTGGCCGGCCTGCGCGGAGGTGTAGATCGCCTCGCTGATGAAACGCGCGGCGTCGCGCCCGACGTAAAACGAAAGTTGGCTCCGCAGCGCGTGGCTGCCGGCCCGCTCGCCAAGCACCAGGCTCGCGACGCCCAGCGCCAGCATCGTCAGTGGGGCCAGCGAGAAGACCGTGTAGAACGCGATGGCCGCCGACATCGACGCAGCACGGTCGTCGACCCAGTCCGACACGGTCTGCCGCAGCATAGACCCCAACCTGCCAAGCCGCACCAACATCACATCTCCCTTCGGTCGTCAATTCTATGGCCGGGCGACTCCACACCCGTCGACGACGGCATCGCTGCAAGAGAACCCAAGCACTTCTTGGCCGTCGCGCATCTGGCAACTCATCCGCAACAGGAGTAGAATCTCTGTTGGCAAGTCTGTAGACAAGCCGAAGATAGGATGAAAATGGCAATCCACGAGGACACAATCCGCAAGGCGGCGGACATGTTACGGGAGGCGGCCCCCGCGGCCACCATCATACTCTTCGGCTCGTACGCCAACGGCCGGCCCGGGCCCGACAGTGACTTGGACTTCCTTATCATAGAGCCCGAGGTGGCTTCGCCCGCGGATGAGATGGTGCGCCTCCGCCGCGTCCTCAGCCCGCTGCGGATACCGGTCGATGTCCTCGTCACCAGTCAAGAGCATTTCAGGTACTGGGCCGACACGCCTGGCAACGTATACCATGAGGCCGCGGCCAATGGCAGAGTGCTCTATGAGGTCGCATGAGCAAGCGATTGCGTTCCTGGCCAAGGCGGCTGAGGATGAAGCCGTCATTGACGAGATCATCAATTCAGCCAAGGTAGCAGACGCCGCGGTCGGCTTTCATTGCCAGCAGGCAGCCGAGAAGCTCCTCAAGGCGCTCCTCTCCGAGTTGAAGGTGGAATTTCGGCGGACGCAAGATCTGAGGGAGTTGAGCGACCTCCTGGCCGACGTCGGTCACCCTCTGCCGCAGGAGTTCGACGATTTGGACCAGTTGACGCCGTACGGCGTCTTTCTTCGGTATGAGGCGCCTGAGAATCCCGTGGCGCTTGACCGCCAGGGAGCTCGCAACATGATCGCTCGCCTGAGAAAGTGGGTCGAGACACGCGTGCCCATATCTTGACAGGGGAGCCCCCGCCGCAACCTATTGTGTCTCGGATGAAATTTGAATCATCGCCTTCACAACGCCGTCGCGATAGTCGGCCACCATGTCGAAGGCCTGCTGAGACTGCTCAAGCAAAAAGTGGTGTGTCACCAGGGCGTCGAGATTGACCTTGCCCTCGGCGAGCATGTCGATGGCCGTCTGGACGCACTCGTTCTGCCGCCGCACGCACTGGAGGCGAAGCTCCTTCCGCCGAAAGAGATTCATGTCGAGACTGAAGCGGTCAAACGGCGGGATGCCCACCAGCACCAGCGTCCCGCCCGGCGCGAGCAGCTCGACCGCCTGGTCGATTGTCTCCTGCTTGCCGGCGCACTCGAAAACGCGGTCCATGCCAAGCGGCTGGGTCCGTTTGATCGCCGCGAGGACGTCGCCGGCCGCGGCGTTGCCCGTCCAGTCGGCCCCGAGCCTGCCAGCCAACGCAAGCCGCTCATCCAGCAGATCGGTGGCGTAGACCTCGCACGGGTCGGCGGCCTTGAGCGCCGCCAGCACGCAAAGCCCGATCGGCCCGCAGCCCAGTATCGCCACGGAGGCGCACTCCGGCGTCCGGGCCAGGTTCCGCGCGTGCAAGGCTATCGAGAACGGCTCGGTGAGCGCCGCCTGCTCGGCCGTCATTTCATCCGGGATCGGGAAGCAGCACCGCGCGGGCATGACCACGTACTGCGCCATCGCGCCGGACATCTGGCCGGGACAGCCCATGAACCGCTGGTCGCGGCAGGTGTGTACACGGCCGTTGCGGCACTGGTCGCACTGGCCGCAGGCCACTAGCGGATCGACGGCCACGCGCCGGCCCTTCCTCAGGTCGCCGACCTGGTCGCCGACCGCCTCCACCGTCGCGGCAAACTCATGGCCGACGATGAACGGATACTCGACGACCTGCGTGCCGATCCGCCCCTCCTTGAAGTAGTGCATGTCGCTGCCGCAGACGCCCAGCACGTCCACGCGCAGCAGTGCTTCCCCTGCGCCTGGCTTGCCCGGGGCGGGCACGTCCCGCACCTCGACTTTCCTGATACCTGTCAAGAACGCGGCCTTCATACGGACTCCTTCGACTGCTCACCACAAAGAACACCAAGACCTCAAATTGGGAGGCCAGTAACGCGCTTTTACCAGCGATTGCGCAACGCGGCAACCGCGAGCTTTCCCTCACACCAGCCACGCCGCGATGCCCAGGTAGATCGCCATCGTCACCACATCCCCTATCATCAGCACCACCGGGCCGCCCGCCACCTTAGGGTCCAGCCGAAGGATGTGCAGCAGGACCGGCGCCGTCGCTCCAAGCGAGGCAGCGGCGACCATCGACAGGACGATGCCGGCCGCGATCGCGCCGGCCGCCACACTGTGGCCCCAGAAGCTCGCCGCAAGTCCCACCACCGCGCCGCAAGTAAGCGCGACCATCCCCGCCGTCTTGAGCTCCGCCAGCGACAGCTTCCAGAGCTCCGATAGGTCGGCCTTCGCCATGCGCAACTGCTGGAGCGCCAGCGTCATGGCCTGCATCGAGATCGACTCGCTCAGCGTCAGCACCAGCGGGATGAACATGGCGATGATGACGGCCTTCGCCAGCACCATGTTGAGCGCCGCCGCGATGACCGCGCAGGCGATTCCCCCGGCCACGTTGCACATGAGCCAGGGCGTCCGCATCATGTACGCGGCCCAAGCGCTTGGCCGCCTGGGGCGCTCGACCGACAGGCCGATCAACTGGAAAAGCTCCGCCGACCGCTGCGACTCGCTTACGTCAAACGCCTCCTCCGCGTAGAGGTCGATGTCGATATGCCCCACCAGCATCCCCCGCGCATCGACCACCGGGAAGGCCAGCAGGCGGTGCATGGCGAACATCTCCATCGCCTCCTCCAGCGTCATGCTGTCGGGGATGCTGATCGGCGAGTGCTCCATGATGGACCGCACCGGGGACAGCGGGTCCGACAGGAGCAGCTTGCGCGTGGGAATCACGCCGACCAGCTTGCCGTCGCGGTCTACGACGTAGAAGTAGATGACCTTGTGGTTGATCTGGCGGGCGTGCAGCGATGCGAGGGCCTCGCCGATGGTCTGGCCGTCGCTCAGGGCCGTCTCGACAGGCTGCGCGAATTCCCGCACGGAGCGGGACAGGTCCGGCTTGCTCGTAGCGTTCATCACGACATCATTCACCGGCGCGCAGGAAGTTTCCAGACCTTCGCGGCGAATCCCGCCGGCCCCAGGGCCGGCCGGCCATTGGCTTGCGGCCAAGCCCCTTGTTCGCCCGCGCGCGTTCGGATACAAGGGCGTGGTCCCGACCGCGTTCTTCAGGAGCGTCAGATGCGCGTAATCGTCCCTATCAAGCAGGTGCCGGAGACCAACGCCGTCAAGATGGATGAGGCCACCGGCACGATGATCCGCGAGGGCGTCGAGGCCATCGTCAACCCGCTGGACCTGTACGCCATCGAGGCCGCAATCCGCCTGCGGGAGCAGCACGGCGGCGAGGTCGTCGCAATCTCGATGGGGCCGCCCAAGGCGATGACCGCCCTCCGCGAGGCCATCGCGATGGGCGTCGATACGGCCGTGCTGGTCAGCGACAAGGCCTTCGCCGGCAGCGACACGTGGGCCACGGGCTACGTCCTGGCGGCCGCGATACGAAAACTCTCAGAAAATAGGGACAGGCACTATTTTCGGACAGAAACGGCGAGAATAGGGACTGTCCCTATTTTCTTGGACCTCGTCATCTGCGGCGAGCGGGCGACGGATGGCGACACGGGGCAGGTCGGGCCTGGCATCGCATCGTTCCTGGACCTGCCCGTCGCGAGCTACATCAGCAGGATTGACTCCGTTAACGCTGCCGCGAGGACCGCGACGGTGCATCGGCTTGTCGAGGATGGCTACGAAGTGCTGGAGGTTCACCTCCCGGCCGTGCTGACGGTGGTGAAGGAGGCGGCTGATCCGCGCCTGCCGACGCTCCGAGGTAAGCAGAAGGCCCGCGCGGCGGACATCCCCACCTGGACGGCCGCGGACCTGGGCGTCGATCCCGCCAAGATCGGCCTCAACGGCTCGCCGACCCGCGTAGTCAAGATATTCCGTCCGACCGTCGCGAGACAGTGCCAGAAGGTCGTTGCGCTCGACGAGGAGGCGATTGGCGGAGCGGCACAGAAGCTCGTGGAGTTCTTGCGGCAGAAGGAGCTCGTCTAATCCATGGAGAAGTCTATGGAGCATAGAGGTGTTTGGATTCTCGCCGAACAGTCGGCGGGGAAGGTACAGCGAATCTCATTCGAGTTGCTGACTCGCGGCCGGGAGCTGGCCGACAAGCGGAAGACCGATCTGACGGCCGTCATCATCGGCGGCGCGATGGATGATGCGGAGCTGCGCGAGCTGATCGACCGCGGGGCCGACAATGTGCTTGCCGCCTCCGCGCCGGGGCTGGAGCACTTCCTGGTCGAGCCGTACGCGGCGTGCCTGCTGGAGCTCATCCGCCAGAAGCGTCCGGAGATCATCATCGCCGGGGCCACATCGACCGGCCGGACGCTCATGCCCTACGTCGCGGTCAAGGCCGGCGCCGGCCTGACGGCCGACTGCACCGTGCTTGACATCGAGCCGGAAACAGGCAACCTGCTCCAGACCCGCCCCGCCATCGGCGGCAACATACTCGCGACGATCAAGACGCCCAACCACCGGCCGCAGATGGCCACCGTCCGCCCGCGCTCGACACGACCATCGGCACGCACGGGCGGCCCTTCCGTCAAGAAAGGCCAGATCATCCGCTGGACGCCCCCGCCGGCGCTCCTGTCCAGCCGCATCCGCCGCCGCGAATTCATCGCCAACACCGATAAGCACGGCCTGGCCGAGGCCGACGTGGTCGTCACCGTCGGGCGCGGCATCAAGAAGGGCGAGAACGTCAAGGCCGTCGAGCCGCTGGTCAAGGCCCTCGACGCGGCCCTGGGCGCCACGCGGGACGTGGTCGACCGCGGCTGGCTCTCCTACCCGCACCAGGTCGGCCTGTCGGGCAAGACCGTCAGCCCCAAGCTCTACGTGGCCGTCGGCGTATCCGGCTCGATCCAACACCTTGCCGGCATGCAGACCAGCGAGACCATCATCGCCATCAACACCGACCCGGACGCCCAGATATTCCGGGTGGCCGACTTCGGGATCGTCGGGAACCTGTTCGACGTGGTGCCGGCCGTCGTGCAGGGGCTCGCCGAAGGAAAGCAGGCATGACGGCCGCGAACGTCAACATCATCGACCTCGATGAGCACGAACCGACGGACGCCCAAATCATCTCGTGGCGGTTCTCTGACAATAGCCAATGATCGTGAATCGATACATTGCAGCGATGCTTCTGGCCGCTGCCGTGTGGGGATGCTCATCCGGCGGCGGATCTGGTGGGTCAGCAGTGAAGCCTTCTTCACCGACCCCCTTCACCGCTAATGGCCGCCGGAAGACTGGTGACGTGATCTGGAAAGAAGACGGCCGGATGTATGAGTTCCGGCCGGTGCCGGGATGAACGGCGATGAACAATTAGTCAGAACAGTTAGGAGTCTTTATCCCGCATTCCGCGGGATCAAGTTGAGGTGGTCGCGAACTGCGGCAACATGCGAACCGCACGGAAGGCGAACTTTCAAGGGCGCAGATTGCGACCCTGAACAGAAGGTCCTGATATCGCAATTTGCGATTTCAAGACGAGGTGGTCGCAAAATGCGACAACCTCTGTAACATGCTGTTCTGAAAGGTGTTGGGCGAAGAGAATCCAGTTGGTGGACGGAACATTGGAAGGCAGGCAGAATCAGACATGGCGGATGAATCGGCAATCCTCCCCGTCGGGCGGATCGAGAGCAGTATTCTGCTCATAAGGGGACAAAGGGTCATGCTGGACGCGAACTTGGCGCAACTCTACGGAGTCTCGACCGCTCGGCTCAACCAGCAGGTCAGGCGAAATGCTCAGAGGTTCCCGCCCGATTTCATGATCCAACTGACGAGAGAGGAGAAGGAGGAGGTTGTTGCAAGTTGCAACAACCTCCACAACCTGCGCTTCTATCGAGGCTTACCGCTGGCTTTCACCGAACACGGCGCGATAATGGTCGCAAGTGTGCTCAACACTGAGCAGGCCGTGAGGGTCAGCGTTTTCGTCGTCCGGGCCTTCGTCAAGCTTCGGGAGATGCTCGCAAATCACAAGCAGTTGGCCCAGAAGCTGGAGGAGTTGGAATTGCGGCTTCAGACGCACGACGGCGAGATCAAAGACCACAAGCGGCAGATTCAGGATATCTTCGAGGCCATCCGCGAACTCATGGAGCCGCCGCCCGACCCGCCGCGAAAGCCCATCGGTTTCCTCAGCGAACTGGAAGACGACGAACCAGCACCAAAGAGTACGAAGACCAATGGAAACAATCGCAGGAAGCTATCGGCCCGTCACCCCGGGCGTCGTTGAGGAGCTTCGCCGCATCGTCGGCGACAAGCACGTCATCTTCGGCGACGCCGAGAAGCTCGAGCCATTCAGCCACGACGAAGTGGCCGAGGCCCACTACGGGCATCTGCCCGAGTGCGTCGCCCGGCCGGACGGCGCGGAGGAAATCGCCGCGATCATGAAGCTCGCCAACCGCGAGCGAATTGCGGTGACGCCGCGCGGCGCGGGGTCGGGACTCTCCGGCGGGGCCGTGCCCATACACGGCGGCATCGTCCTCCTGTGCGACCGGATGAACCGCATCCTTGAGATCGACCGGGCCAACATGATGATCGTGGTCGAGCCGGGCGTGGTCACCAACGAGATAAATGAGCGGATCCGCCCCGACGGCCTGTTCTACGCCGGCTACCCGATGAGCCTGGAGACGTGCTACATCGGCGGCAACGTCGCCGAGAACGCCGGCGGCGGCAAGGCCGTCAAGTACGGCGTCACCGGCCGTTACGTCACCGGCCTGGAGGTCGTCACGCCCACCGGCGACGTCGTCCAGATCGGCGGCAAGCTGGTCAAGGATGTCACCGGCTACAACCTCCTGGGCCTCTTGGTCGGCTCCGAGGGCACGCTGGGCGTCTTTACGAAGATCACTCTCAAGCTCATGCCGCTGCCCAAGGCCAACGTCGATCTGCTGGTGCTGTTCAAGACGGCCGACGACGCCATCGCGGCCGTGCCCAAGATCATGACCGGCGGCGGCGTCATCCCGACGGCTATCGAATTCATGGACCGCACCAGCGTCCAGGCCGCCTGCCAGTACCTCAACGAATCCATGCCCTACCAGCAGGCCGGCGCGATGCTGCTCATCACCGTCGACGGCCCCGACGCGACCCAGGTCGAGCGCGAGTACGAGGTCATCGGCGAGATGTGCATGAAGGCCGGGGCCATCGAGGTCTACGTCGCCGACAACTACACCACCAGCCAGCGAATCTGGAAGGTCCGCCGCAACATCGCCGAGGCGTTCAAGGTCGTCAGCCCCCACCAGAGCCTGGAGGACGTGGTCGTGCCCATCGCGGCGATCCCCAAGGTCGTCGCGGCCCTCCAAGAGCTGTCACGCAAGTACGACTGCCCAATCCCCTGCTACGGCCACGCGGGCGACGGCAACCTTCACGCCACGCCCGTGATGAACCCCGCCTGGACCCTCGACCGCTGGCACGCCACGCTGCCGAGCATACTCAAGGACCTCTACCGCGTGACGGCCGGCCTGGGCGGCATGATCAGCGGCGAGCACGGCATCGGCCACAAGCGAAAGGAGTACATGCCGATGGTCGTGGACCGCGAGTACCTCGAGATGATGCGGGCCGTCAAGCGGGCCCTCGACCCCAATAACATCCTCAACCCCGGAAAGATCTTCGATGCCTAGCTTTGTTGAAAACCGCCATTGCCGCGCCGATCTCGTCGGCCGGCCGGGTTGCTTCCTCACATACACCGCCCGGCCGTCGGGCCGGCGCGTGGCGATCACGGCACCCGCGTTCGAGCTTGACGGCAGGCTCGTCAAGCTGGCCGTGACGGAGTTCCGGCAGGCGGCCGAGCCGCGCAGGCTTCCCAACGGATGCACGGAACATCATTTCGCCGGGCCGTGCGCGGCTCAGGACGGCCTGTCCCTGGAAGTGGTGATCCGCATCCCCGATGACAACCCCGTCGTGCGGTTCCATTACATCCTCCGCGGCGACCGGCCGCGGCGGATGACCAAGTCCGGCGGCACCGACAGCATCGAGTACCTGGGCATCTCACTCGCCGATTGGCCGAGCGCAACCGAGGTCCGCCTGAGCGACTTCCATCACCCGACGCACTCGTACATGCCTGTCGAACAGGTAGTCGACCAGCGACAGTTCGACAGTTCGCTGGATCTCATGGGACCGATCCTCCTTGGCGAAGGCGGCGGGCAGACGGTCCTGGTCGCATACGAGCACGGCTCGACCACGCCGAACAAGTTCCTGAGCTTCCGCCTCTCGCCGTCCAGGCAGGTCGGTCTTGCGGCCGTCAAGGGCAACTACTGGACCGGCCGGGTAATCGACGGCAATAACCCCTACGAGACGATCTGGTTCGACCTTGCCGTCGTCGACGGCGGCGCGGATGGGATGGCCGCCACTTTTCGCCATTTCATCCTCCATCGCCTCGCGCTCCGCCCTGCCAGCCGCACGCCGTACATCTTCTACAACACCTGGGCCCTCCAGGAGCGCGACAAGTGGTATCGCGGCCACAAGTACCTGGACACAATGCACCAGGAGAGGATGCTCGCCGAGATCGACGCCGCCCACCGCATGGGCATCGAGGTGTTCGTCCTGGACACCGGCTGGTACGAGAAGACCGGCGACTGGCAGGTCAACCTGGCCCGCTTTGGCGACGGCCTGAAGACCATCGGCCAGCGCCTGGATTCATACGGCATGAAGCTCGGCCTGTGGTTCGGCCCCACTCACGCCGCCCGCTCCAGCCGGATGCTCGCGGCACACCGCGACTGCGTCATGTCGCTCGACGGCAAGACTTCCTGCACCACCATCTGGGAGACCGAGGAGAGCCTCGACCTGTGCCTGACCAGCCGATTCCGCGATGCGTTCGCCGATGAGCTCATCCGCCTGGCGAACCAAACCGGCGTGCGTTACTTCAAGTGGGACGCGCTCCAGCAGTACGGCTGCGATGCGCCGGGCCACCTCCACGGCGACGACGGCTGTTCGCCGCGCGAGCGGGCCGACTGCTACGCATTCGAGCTTGTCCGCTCGATGGTCCACATCGTCGAGCGTCTGACGGCCGCCGTGCCGGATGCCATCGTCGACTTCGACGTGACCGAGTCGGCCCGGTGCGTGGGGCTGGCGTTCCTGTCGGCCGGAAAGTACTTCCTCATCAACAACGGGCCGTACTACTTCAACTACGACGTCCCCGTCGAGAACGAGTGGATCAACATCCTGGTCTACCCCGGCCCGGCCCGCACGTGGGTCTGCCGCGCGCCGCTGGCCTTCGACCGCTGGATACCGTCGGTGCTCTTCCTGACGCACTACCTGCCCGACGACCCGGCGCGGTCGCAGGAGGTCAACGTCGCCTCGCTCATTCTGGGCCAGAACGGCCTTTGGGGCGAGCTGACGGCCGTCTCGCCGGAGGGCGTGAACCTGATCGCGAGGCTGCTCGGCCTGTACAAGCAGGTGCGCGACGACGTCACGGCCGCGCCGCCGCGCCGCGCGGGAATCGTCGGCGGGCCGTGCGAGGTGCATGAGAAGATCAACCCCGCCACGGGCCGGGGCGTGGTCTGCATCTTCTCGACGATCACAGGCCCCTGCTCCTACGTCACCGCCGGCCGCGCCGACAGGAGCTTCTGGGCCTCCGAGGGCGTGAAGGTCTCATTCACGGCCGGCGGACAGGCGAAGATCGACATCGACTTCCCCGACCGCGGCGGGGCGAAGATCGTCTTCTTTGGTGTATGGAGCGAGTAGGGAGTCACTCCCACGCAACGACTCGCGATTTTGGTTGTCACCCAGCGCGGACCAGGGATAATGTGGAGTGTAAGGAGCTTGGCCGATGGGAAAGCTCATGGATTATCAGCGACATTTTGACCGCAACCCCAAGGTCTGCGGCGGCCAGCCTGTGATCAAGGGCACGCGGGTTACGCTCAGGACGATCCTCGCCAGCCTTGCTGAGGGCGCGACCGTCCAGGAGATTCTCCAGGACTTCCCAACCATCACCGAAGACGACGTGAAGGCGGTAATTGCCTTTGCGGCCGCATCTACCGAAGAGGACATGCCAATACCAAGTGCGCCCATAGTCCATGCGGGTCAAGATTGACGAGAACATGCCGGCCCGCCTTGCCGGGGCACTGAGGTCACTGGGGCACGACGTTGACACCGCTCCCGAAGAAGGTCTGCGGGGCGCTGAGGACCCTGACCTCTGGCAGGCCGCACAGGCTGCCAAGCGGTTCTTCGTGACGCAGGACCTGGATTTCTCCGACGTCCGGCAGTTTGTCCCTGGCCGGCATTTCGGGATTCTCCTGATCCGCCTGCGCACCCCCGGCCGCAATGCAGTCCTTGATCGAGCGGCCGAACTCTTCAAGTCCGGTGACATCGAAAGTTGGACCGGTTGCTTCGTAGTTGCATCGGAGAAGAAGGTCCGCGTTGTTACGCCGATCAACCGTGAGGAATCCGCCGAGCCATGAATCGGATCCCGGCGCCGGGCGGATGGCAAGACCCAATCAGGAAAGACCAGCTATAGGCAGTCAAGTGTGAATCGCTAGGATTTGCACGGTTGATTTTTG
>JBHGBE010000036.1:0-48241 GCA_041946855.1 Phycisphaerae bacterium
ATCTGGTCTGTGCAGTCATTACGTATCGCTGTTCCGGGTTATTCGGATAGGCTCTAAGCCGAGCGCTCGCCCGGCGGGTGTCAATTGCCCCAAGTGCGGCAAGCCGATGGTCATCCGCAGCGGCAAGCGAGGCGAGTTCGTCGGCTGCACCGGCTACCCGCGGTGCAAGAACGCCTTCGACCTGGACGAGCTGGACAATCTCAAGGCGCAGCAATCGGCCGGCAAATAGTAGATTTCCTCAGCCCCGCCAGTGTCCGATCTGCGGTTCCCGACCGCCGAAGTGAACGAAATTGGCATTTTCGTTCAATTTCCCTTCGCGTCCGCAGTCAGCAGGTTAGAATGTGTGCGTCGGGTCGCTTGAAACAGGACGGAGACATTGAGCGGATTTCCGGCCAGGCGGTTGCGGCGGCTGCGGTCGAGCGCGGCCATGCGCGAGATGCTCGCGGGCGTGCGTTTGTCTGTCATTGAACTGATCGCGCCGCTGTTCGCGTGCGAGGGCACGGGTGTCGCGCGCGAGATCACTTCCATGCCGGGGCAGTTTCAACTCTCGGTTGACAAGGCCATTGAGGTTATCCGGCGCTGGGCCGACTGCGGCATCAAGGCCGTCCTGCTCTTCGGCCTGCCGGCAAGGAAGGACGATGTCGGCACGGCAGCGTGGGATGAGACTGGCCCCGTCCAATGTCTCTGCCGCGAGGTCAAGAAGGCCTTGCCGGAGGTCGTGATCTTCACCGATGTCTGCCTGTGCGAGTACACCAGCCACGGCCATTGCGGCACGCTGAGGCGGCGGGGCGCTTCGCAGGATGGGCCCATGGACGTGGACAACGACGCCACGCTAGAGTCTCTTTCGCGCACGGCTGTGTCGCACGCCAGGTGCGGGGCGGACATCGTCGCACCGTCGGCAATGATGGACGGGCAGGTGGCCGCCATCCGCGCCGGCCTGGATCAGGCCGGTTTCAAGGACACGGCCATCATGTCCTACGCCGTGAAGTTCGCCTCTAGCCTCTACGGCCCGTTCCGCGAGGCGGCCGACAGCGCCCCGCAGTTCGGCGACCGGCGAACATACCAGATGGACTACCGGGCGCCGCGCCAGGCGATGCTTGAGGCGGCGGCTGACGTAGCAGAGGGCGCGGACATCATCATGGTCAAGCCGGCCGCCGCGTACCTGGACCTGATCGCGGCGCTGCATCGGCGGTTCGACCTTCCGCTGGCTGCCTATCAAGTCAGCGGCGAATACGCCATGATAAAGGCGGCCGCGCGAAACGGCTGGCTCGACGAGCGCGCCGTGGCCGTCGAGATGACTTCCGCCATCAAGCGGGCCGGCGCGGACTTGATTATCACCTACTTCGCAGAGCAGTTGGCTGGTTGGCTTAAGGACAGTTGATTGGTCGAGCGGCTGATCTCTTGGTGAATACGGTGCCAACAGCAAGAGACACCTCTGCCGCCGGCGGCAGCCGCGACTGCGGCCGGTTCTTCATCGACATCGTCGGGCACTACGGGCCGCGTGACGTGGCGATCCAGTGGTGCGACGCCCGGCGCGATCTGCCCGATGCGGTCTTGCGGCTGATTGAGCGGACATGGGCGGAGCATTCACGCCAAGCCGAGGAAACGAAGGTCATCCTGTTCGATGGGCCGCTGTGCCGCGTCATCGACGCATCCGGCGACGAGAAGCACCTGTCGCTGACGCTGGGGCCGACGGGTTACAAAGAGTTCCTGGGCACGAACCTCGCCCGCGCGGGCCTGCGCTACACCCACGGCGACGAGGCCCTGGCCAACCCCCTTGGCGTGTCGGCGGCCGTCACTACAGCGGACGGCTACCTTCTCCTGGGCCGGCGAAGCGGCCGGGTGGTTCACCAGGCGGGACGGATTCATCCCCTCGGTGGAATGGTAGAGCCGGAGCTGCCGCGGCGTCGAGCGGGCCAGAGAGGCGACGGCGGGGGTGGCGCGCCCGACGTCTTCGCAGCCATCCGTCAGGAGCTTTGCCAGGAGACGAACGTCTCGCCGGAGATGGTCCGCGACCTGGTATGCCTTGGCCTTGTCCGCGACAAGCGGATCGTCCAGCCTGAACTCGTGTTTGACGCCTCGCTGGCGGCCGATGCCCCCACGCTGCGGCGGCTGGCTAGGAAGGCCCCTGACGCTGCCGAGCACGACGAGATGGTCCTGCTGATGAACCGCCCGTCATCCGTCGTGACTTTCATGGAGAAGCACGCCGAGATCCTGACGCCCGTCGCGACGGCCGCTCTGCTCCTGCACGGCCTGCGCGCGTGGGGAAGCGGATGGTTCGCATCCGCAAGAGGCTACCTCAAGACTGTCGTATAGTCTTATCATCAAGGAAATTACGAATATCGAACAGGAAGTATCGAATACCGAAGCGTTACAGGGCGCCAGCTCTGGACTTGGTCGTTCGATATTGCCTGTTTTGATATTCGTTACTCTCTTCCATGCCTTGGCCGGCGACCGGATGGGGCAAGAACTTGTCTGATAGACCGAAAAGTATTGCTTTGCCAATAGCCGATGTATAATAACGTTGGCAGCATGTGGTTGTCGTTGCGCCGCGGATACGCGGTGACATTATAGATTCCATGCGGCGTCGGACGACACGAGACGCGCTCCACTGACCACATGGGAGAAATGCCATGACTCGGATGACCCTCGCGGTTGTGATTCCTCTGGCCCTGCTGGCGCTGCCCGTGTGCGCGGGCATCGCGCCCGAGCAGGCCATGCAGGGGACACTGAAGGACTTCGCCTTCGAAGGCACGCTCCTTCAGGGGATCGAACAGTTGGCCAAGCAGGCCGGCGTGAAGATCGAGACGGAGTGGGACGTGCTCGACGCGGCCGGCGCAAAGGCTTATGCCAAGGTGTTTGTCAAGGCGCCGCGGGCGTCGGCGGGTCAACTGCTTGACGCCATGCTCGCCCAGGTTGCGCAGAAGGGCGCGCCGCTGACGTGGAAGGCCGGCGAGACCGCCGTCCGCGTCACCACCCAGCAGCGAATGCTGAACTCGGCCGGCGTGATCACCACGCCGGCACCGGCGGCCCCATCCGCCCAGGCGGACAAGGGCGGCAAGTCCGAGAAGCCCGCCGCCGAGGCCAAGCCCGTCGCGCTGCCGGCCGCATCGCGCGAGTTCTCCTTCGACAACATGCCGCTGTCCGATGTGCTGAACTTCTTCAAGGAGGCCGCCGGCGTCAACATGCACGTGAACTGGCGGGCGCTCCAGGCCGTCAACATCGACAAGAACACGCCCGTCTCCTTCAAGACCACCGGGGTCCAGATCGGCAAGGCGATGGACCTGATCTTCGACGAGCTTAACGCTGGCAAGAGCCGCACGGAGAGCGTCTACTGGGTCATCGATGAGGGCGTTTTGCTCATCTCAACAGGACAGGCCCTGGACCAGGTAACGCGGGTCAAGACGATCGACGTGACCGACATACTGATGATCGTCCCCAATTTCAAAGGTCCGCTGATGGACCTGACCACTCTGGGAAACAACGGGAACATCAACGGCGCCAACAACACGAACAACACCAACACCGGGATATTCGGAAACAGCAACAACCTCAACAACACCAACAACACCAATAACCAGCTTACCCCGGATGAAGACCCAGTCGCCCTGAAGAAGAAGAACCAGGAGACGCTCATCAACGCCATAAAGGACTCCATCGGCAAGGAGATGTGGGCCCCTGACGGCAAGGGAAGTGTCTCGATACTGGGCAACAAGCTGATCATCTCACAGACGCTGCTGGGCTTCAAGCTGATGCAGAAGGCCGGCGCCAACTAGCGGCTCGAACTATGTCAATGATCGCCCCGCCGCCCGCGCCACACCGGTGCTGGCCGCGGGGCGATTCGTCTTGTGGACGCTGCACGCCGCCCCAAACTCATTGCATTTGCTCGATCTTCCCGTAATATGTCCGTCATTATGAAATTCAACGGAAAGATACTCGTCATCGGCTACGGATCGGTGTCGCGATGCGCACTGCCGCTGGTCTTCAAGCACATCCAGGTCGACCCGCGAAACGTGACGGTGATGGACTTCGCCGACCTCGGCGCGGCCGCCAACACCGTCGCCGAGTTCGGCGCTCGTTTCGTCCGCGAGAAGATCACGCGCGACGGCATGGGCCGCCAGTTGGCGAAGTACGTCGGCCGCGGCGATCTCATCATCGATCTGGCGTGGAACATCGGCTGCGATGACATCCTCCAGTGGTGCCACGACCACGACGTGCTCTACGTCAACACCTCCGTCGAGATGTGGGATCCCTACGAGGGCGCCGCCACCAAGCCGCCCACCGAGCGCACCCTCTACGTCCGTCATATCGCCATGCGGCGGATGGTGGCCAAGTGGAAGAAGAAGCCCGGCCCCACGGCCGTCGTCGATCACGGCGCGAACCCCGGCCTGGTCTCGCACTTCACCAAGGAAGCGCTGGAGGACATCGCCGACCGATGGCTGGACGACAACAAGCGCAAGAGCGCACGCCGCGAGCAGATCGCCGGTGCGCTTGCCGCCAAGGCGTATAACAAGCTGGCGCAGGCGCTTGGCGTCAAAGTCATCCACATCTCCGAGCGCGACACGCAGATTTCCAATCTGCCCAAGCGGGTCGATGAGTTCGTCAACACGTGGTCTATCGAGGGCTTCTTCGAGGAAGGCACCGCCCCCGCCGAGATCGGCTGGGGTACGCACGAGCGAAATCTGCCGCCCAAGGCCCACTGGCACCGCAGCGGCCCCGGCAACCAGATCTGCCTGGCCAACTTCGGCGTTCGCACGTGGGTCCGCTCGTGGGTGCCCGACTGCGAGATCGTCGGCATGGTCATTCGCCACGGCGAGGCGTTCTCGATCTCCGAGCACCTGACCGTCACCCAGGACGGCGCTCCTGTCTACCGCCCGACCGTCCATTACGCGTACTGCCCGTGCGACGCGGCCATCGTCAGCCTGCACGAGCTTCACATGCGCAACTTCCAGCTCCAGCCTGCCCTGCGGATCATGAACGACGAGATCACCGATGGGGAGGACCGCCTGGGGTGCCTCTTGATGGGCCACGACTACAAGAGCTGGTGGATCGGCTCGCTGCTGGACATCCACGAGTCGCGCCGGCTCGTCCCGCACCAGAACGCCACGACGCTCCAGGTGGCCTGCTCGGTGGTGGCGGCCGCCCAATGGATGATCGCCAACCCGCGCCGCGGCGTCTGCCTGCCCGACCACCTGCCGCACGAATTCATCCTCAAGCACGCCAAGCCGTACCTGGGCCCGTTCGTCTCCAAGGCGGTCGATTGGACCCCGCTGGACAACTGGGACCGCTACGGCCAGGCATTCACCGAATACGGCAACCGGCGGCCGACGGATGAGGACGTGTGGCAGTTCAACACGTTTCTGGTAAGATTGGGGTAACCGCCGATTCGACGGGAAGCGGCGAACCGAGCTGCAACGCCGCAGTCCCTGCCAGGCAACAACCGAGTGAAGCACACTTGCGCCATCTTGACGGCAGCGATCTTGTGCGCCGGATTGATCGCCTTCTGCGGCGCGCCTGATGGATTTGCGGCCGTCGCGGCGACAAAGCCGGCTTCTGCCGCAGCGGACAATCCGGCCGCATTGCTGGCCGCTGAGATCGTCAAGTCATCCGGCGTGTCGGGCGGCCTGTGCGTTCATCTGGACTGCGCAGACGGCAATCTAGCCTCCGGTTTGGCCGTTTGTGGAAGGTTCGTTGTTCATGCCTTGGCCGCTACCGACACGATCGCTCGCAATGCCCGTCTTCAGGCCCAATCGCGAAACCTGCATGGGCTTGTCTCGGTGGAGCAAGGGAGTCCGTCCAGGTTGCCTTACGCCGACAACATGGTTGACCTCGTGGTCGTGGATGACTTCAGCCGTGGAATGGCTGATGGGCTTTCCGTGCCGGAGGTCATCCGAGTGCTTGAACCCGGCGGCGTGGCGTACCTGGAACAGCCCGCCGAGGATGGCCGTGCCTCGTTGGACGAGGGCACGCTCAGGGCGGCGCTGGCCAAGGCTGGCACTGGTAATTTCGACATTGTGAAACATAGCGGATTATGGGCCAGGCTCAGGAAGCCACGCCCGCGCGAAATGGATGAGTGGACCCATTGGCTGCACGGCCCGGGCGGCGCCAACCTGTCCGCGGATTCACTTGTCGGACCTCCCACGCGGTTGCAGTGGATTGACGGTCCGTACTGGCCCCTGGGCGATACGCGTGCGGCAGTCTTTGCCGGCGGACGAGGCTTCGCTGTCTTTCCAAAGGGTCAGGCCGGCCGCAAGGCGCTTTGGAGCCTGGTCGCTCGGGACGCGTATAACGGCCTTCGCCTCTGGCAGCGCGAAATCGAGACTGGCGGCCAACAGTTCGATCCACGCCTGTTAGTCGCTTCCGGCCAACTCGTCTTCACGGTGCTGAAGGACGGCGGCCCAGCGGTGGCCCTCGATGCGGCGTCGGGAGAGGTGGCCAAGACTTACGACGTTGGCGTTTCGCCGCGTGTCATCCTCTGTGTGGACGGCTGTCTGATCCTTGCGGCCGACAGCCAGATACGTTCAGTAAACGTTCAGACCGGCGCGCTGAAGTGGAAAGCAGTCGCGCCCGGCAAGACTGCCTTCCGTTACAGGTCCCCCCTGAATTACTCGCAGTACCCGCATGTCCTGGTCGGCGGCGGGCAGTTGTTCGTCCTGGTTGACGGCTCTGACCAGCCCCCACACAGCCTTGTCTGTTACGATCTTGCCTCGGGCCAGGAGAGGTGGAAGAGGAAGCAGTCGGGAGAACTTCTCAGATACTACGAGGACGTAGTTGTCTTTGTGTCCCAGCCGGAGCCGTTCGCGTTCGGGAAGAAGATTCTGGGAACGATACACGCAGTGGCAAGCCAGGACGGCCGGGACCTCTGGGAATGTCCCGGTGTGCTCGGCGTTCATGCCGACGCCAACGCTTTCTGTGCCGGCGGCCTCCTCTGGGTCAACAAGGACGGCAAGGGAATCGTTGGATTGGATCCTGCCACGGGCCAGGAGAGGAAGTCCCTCAAGGGCGTCGTTACCGGGCACTGCGGCTTCGTCAGGACTACTGACCGCTACTTCATCGGTGTGTATGACAGCCTCATAGACTGCCGGACCGGCGCCAGGACAGGCCAGTTCGCCTTCAAGAACACCTGCTTCCTGGGCAATATCCCTGCCAACGGCCTGCTCTACAACATGCCGGTGTACTGCGGGTGCATGCCGTACCTGCGCGGAACCATGGCCTTCTCATCCGCGGCCGCCCCGGCGCAGTCGCAGCCGGCCGCATCCGCTGCGGCAGAAGAGGCCCTCACAAAAGGCCCAGCCTACGGCGAGGTCACTCAGCCGGCCGAGGGCCAGATGGCGCAGGAGTGGAACACCTACCGCCACGATGCGCAACGAAGCGGAAGCACCCCGGAGGCGATTAGCCGCGACCTGGCGGTCCTGTGGAGCACGGCCGTTGACTCCCAGGAGCGGACGCCCTTCGGCAGGTCGATCACTTCGCCCGTGGCGGCCGAGGGCATGGTGTTCGCTGCAATGCCTGATGGCCAGGCGGTCTGCGCCCTCGATGCATCGACCGGTAAGGTGCGCTGGCGGCATCTCGTCGGCGGCCGGGTCGAGGTGCCGCCGACCATTCACCGGGGCCTGTGTCTCTTCGGGGCCAACGATGGGTATGTCTACTGCCTGCGGGCCGCGGATGGGGAACTGGTCTGGCGGTTCCGCGCCGCGCCTGAGGAACGTAGGATCATGGTCGGAGGCCGGCTGGAGTCCCCCTGGCCGGTGCCGGGCGTCACGGTCGAAGGCGGCCTTGCCTGCTTCGCGGCCGGCCGGCACTCAGGGATGGACGGCGGCATCTTCATCCACGGCCTCGATCCGTCCAGCGGCAGGCTCGCCTGGACCCGTCGGGTAACGTCGAAAGACGCCGACACGTCCATCAAACGCGAGCATAGGGATTGGACCGACTTCCTCCACGCCAACGATCTGCTGGTCGCCTGCGGCAAGTCCCTGGTGATGGGAAGGCTTGCCGTCGAGCCCTCCAGCGGCGACCTGAGCATCAGCGGGAAAGACGAACGTTACCTCAGCAGCGGCCAGGCCAGAAGCGGCAGGGGACTTGTCCCGTTCGGGTTCCTGACCGACCGCGCCGACGTGGCACTGCGATATCCCACTCACTACATGGGCATGCGATATCAACTGACGCTCTGGTCCTACGCTGGGACGGATGGACTGCTGCTGGCCTTCGACCGCGACAGGGTCTTCGCGGTCAAGGGCATGAAGCCAAGGCCAACCGGACAGGCGGATCAGGACTGGGAACTCAGCGCTGTGCGCCCATCCGCCACGACAACGGCCGCAAGGGAGCAAGCGGCGCTCTGGACCGTGCCGGTTACACGTGGGGCCGTGCGAGCACTGCTGCCCGCCGGGCAAGTCCTCCTGACGGCCGGTCCGGCCGACAAGACACGCGCGGATGACGGTGTTCTGGGCTTCTACTCGAAGGATGATGGGAGCAAGCTCGGTGAGGTGAACTTGCCGGATGCGCCTGTATTCGACGGCATGGCCGCATCCGGCGGACGGGTATATGTCGCGACCCAGCGTGGCCGCATCATCTGCCTGGGCCCGAAGTAGGCTCGCGAGCGCAATGGTTCACGTCTGGCGCCCTACGGGTTCAGCTCCAGGGCCACGACAGTGTCCAGTGGATCGGGCGCAATCGGCCCGATGTTAATGAACGCGTCGGCCGTGTTCTCGGCCCTGACGTTCCACGGCCGTGCTATGCTGACCTCCGAACCATCGGCCAGGAGGCGGGCCTTCCGGGCCCTGCCTCCCAGACCTGGCAGGGCGACGAAGCCCACGGGCTTATTGATGATATGCGCGTAGAGCATCCGGCCGTTCCGCGTGTAGTAGCCCCATTCGGGCTTGGGCAGGCCGGCGTTTCCGCAGCCGTAGATGCTTGAGCCGTTGCGCTCCATCCACCTTCCGACCTCCTCCAGCCGGGCGACGAACTCCGGCTGAATCTCCCCCGTCGCGGTCGGGCCGACGTTCAGCAGCAGGTTGCCGCCCTTGGACACGCACTCGACCAGCATGCGGATGATCTGCGCGGTCGACTTGAAGTTGCGGTCGTCGCGCGCGTAGCCCCAGTTGTCGTTGATGGTGATGCACGCCTCCCACGGCAGGGGCCTGCCGGATGAATCGGTGACGCCGGCGGCGGGCACGAACTGCTCAGGCGAGGCGAAGTCGCCCCACTCGCCCAGCGTATCGAAGTTGGCCCGCGTGAGGCGGTTGTCAAGAATGATGTGCGGCTGGAGCGTGCGGGCCATCTTCACCAGCTCGCTCGCCCGCCACGCCTCGCCGTGCAGGTCGCCGTAGCTGAAGTCCAGCCACAAGATGTCGATCCGCCCGTAGTTGGTCAGCAGCTCGCGGACCTGCGCGTGGAAGTAGTCGAGGTATCGCCCGAAGTCCCTCTTGCGGGCCTTGAACTCGGCGTTCTCGCGCATGGGGTGGTTGCCGTCGGCGGGGTAGTCGGGATGGTGCCAGTCAAGAAGCGAGTAGTAGAAGCCGACCTTCAACCCCTCCGCCCTGAACGCCTCGACATACTGGCGAACGAGGTCGCGCCGGGCTGGCGTGTTGGTGGCCTTGTAGGCGGTGTGCTCGCTGTCGAACAGGCAGAAGCCGTCGTGGTGCTTGGCCGTCATGACGGCGTACCTCTGCCCGGCCCGCCGCGCCAGCGCCGCCCACCTGGCCGGGTCGTAGCGCACGGGGTCGAATTCATCGAAGTAAGGCTGGTACTGCTCGACGCTGATTTTCTCCCTGTTGCGGACCCACTCGCCGCGGGCGGGGATGGCGTACAGGCCCCAGTGGATGAACATGCCGAACCGGTCGTGCAGCCACCACTTCATCCTGTCGACGTGCGCCGATTCCGTGGGGACCATATTCCTCCCGGCGTCAGCGCTGCCCGTTTCGATAGCCTTCCTGCTGCTCGTCTTTCTGTTGGCCTTACTGGCAGCCATTCGGCTGTCCTTTCCGTTCCTCACGGCGTCGTCGCCGAGAAGGTCAGTTGTTCTTGGAATCGTTGTATTGTCGCCGGTCCCAGGCCGCGGACGTTGTCGAGGTCCTCTGGCCTCAGGAACGCCGGGCGGGAGTGGGCGGCCGTGAAGCTGGTGCGGTAGTCGATGATGGCCTGGGCGTGCGATGGACCGATGCCGTGCAGGCGGCGGAGCGAGGCGGTGGCGGCCGTGTTGGGATCTATCCGCTCGCGCGCGGCCGCGACGTTCGCCCGATTGACCGGGACGTTCTCCGGCAGTGCCGTCCTGCCCGACAGGCCCGCCCACGCCAGCCCGCCCGCCGACGCCGCGCACAGGACAATCAGCGCCAGGAGGTTGCCACGGCGCCAGGTGATGTCGACCTTGACCTTGGCTGGGACTGCCATAGGCACAATCCGCAATCGTTCAGGTCTTCTTCTTCTCCGCGCCAATCGCCCCGCGGAAACTGCGGAGCTCCTTGTACGCCAGCTTGGGCTCCATATTGTTGCGGCACAGGCCGCCGTGGGAGATGAAGTGCCCCTCGTAGTCGGCCAGGTCGCGCCAGGAGATCGTCTCGACGTAGGGCTTCGAGATGGCGATGCGGTAAAACGCCTGGAGCCACTCGGCCTGGAGCCGTTGCGACCACGGCGCGTGCCAGCACCCGGCCTTTGGGACGCTCTCACGGCCGCGCCACGCGTCCCACGCATCCGGGACGATGTCGCTTGGCGCCTGGCAGGCGGTAATGTGCAGCGGCTTGGCGAAGCTGACGAACTCATCCAGGATCGAGCTTATTTGCATCAGGTCGCGGATGTAGTAGCCGTCCACCGGCACGCCCTGGCAGATCTGTACGCCGAAGCAGTCGAACTTCACGCCGCCCTGCACGCACATGTCGGCGTAGAGCAGCGGCGGGATCGTCCGCTGGTTGCGGGCGTAATACTCGCCCCAGGGCATGGTCAGCTCAATCATCACCTGCGCCCGCGGCGCGACCTTCTTGACCAGAAGGCAGCTCATCCGCGTCAGTTCCATGAGCTGCTCGAAGCTGAGGTTGAAGCTGTTGTATGCGTGAATTCCTGACAGCACCGCCCAGACGCGCACCTGCTTCTCGTAGCGAGCGACGATCCGCTGGATGTGCTCGTAGATCAGGTCGCGCAGGGCCTCGTAGTCGTGCTCCCAGATGTAGAGCCACTCGGGCAGCTTGGCCTGCTCGAAGGACAGCAACGGCCCGGCGTGGACCGGCCTGCGGTTGCGGGCGGCCCAGTTGATCCACGCGTCCACTTGGGCGTACTGGTGCTGGCGCTCGCGGGGCTCGGTGAGCTTCCAGGGCATCGGCACGCTGACGAAATCGAACGCCTCGCGCAGGCGGTCGGTGTACTCATCGGTGGTGGAGAACAGATCGACCGTGCAGCCGAAGGCCGCCGGGCCAGATGGGGCGGCGGCCTTGCGGCGGCCCAACAGCACGTCGGCGTGGAACAGGGCCATGACCTCGCCCAGGTTCACGCCGCGCGCGATGGCCTCATCCGCCAGCGTCGATGCCGCCGCGCCATCAGGGGCGTTGACGGCCGCGATGAACTTGCCGCGGACAGCGTCGAACTCCTTGTTGAGCCGCTCAGCGTCGGCGAAGTCGAAAAGGCCCCAGTCCTCGCGCTTCTGCGCGATGCGGCACATCAGGGCGCGGGCCAGCTCCACGTTGAGGTTGTACGGCTTGGTCCGCTCGGGCAGGCGAGTGGTGGGCAGGAGGAACCGCCCGGCCTGTCCGCACTCCCACTGGAGGGCCAGCCCGCAGGCGCCGGGGACGCGCTTCACGCACGAGACCTGCCCGGCGGACGCCGCCAAGTCGGCGCGCACCGGGATGCCGTCCTGCCCGAAGCAGTACGCCCCGGCCAGGTCTATGTGCCTGGCCGGCCTGCCGCCGCTGAATACGTCAAAACGAAGCATTCATCTCCGGTGCTATGAAGGCCAACGCTGCCTCGGGACATCATGCCATCGCACTGGCATTATACTTGCCGCCGCCATATCCGCAAGACGCGCTATACGGCAAGGGCATCTCGCCGCGGTCATCCCTGACGGGACGTTTGCCCGCCAGCCTGGGCGTATCCTAAGTTTCCCTTGGCTTATTGCGGCCGCCTTGCCGCCAGCGACAGGGCTGCCTATGCGCCACGCCTGCTAAGAAAGGCCGAGGCATGAACGGCAGATACGCAGCGTCGGAAGGGGGTGCGACCATCCTGATCGCATCGGGGGACCCGGCAAGGTCGTCTCACCGGTGCGGGGAGCTGACGCTGGCCGGTTACGTCACTATTCACGTTGAGGACGTCATGGAGGCGCTGACCGTCATCCGCATGCGCAGCCCCGACCTGGTCCTGCTGCTGCCGCCGCTGAACGACCTGCCCGGCCCCGACGTGCCCAACATCTTTCGCGAGGCCGATCCGTACACCTACCTGCCTGTGTTGGTGCAGGCCGATCGCCTGGGCGAGCGAGGGCGATGCGAGTACCTGCGGCAGGGGGCCGACGACGTGGTCACCTCCGAGACCTCGATGGATGAGATGATCGCCCGCGTCCAGTCGCTGATCCGAGTGCGCGAGCTGCACGAGCAGCTCTCCGCGTCGCGCTCGGCCCTTCAGACCGCGCTGGACCGCGAGCGCGGCCTCCTGGCCAAGCTCAAGAAGGACAACGCCAGCCTCCAGGAGCTATGCGCCACCGACCCGCTGACTCGGCTCCAGAACGCCCGCTCCTTCTGGGACATCCTCGCCCACGAGCTGAAGATGGCCCGGCGATACAACCAGCCGCTGAGCCTGCTGATGATCGACGTGGACCATTTCAAGCTTGTCAACGATAACCACGGCCATCCCAGCGGCGATTACGTGCTCAAGGAACTCGCGGTCATCCTGAAGCGGTCGGTGCGCGAATCGGATGTGGTCGCCCGCACCGGCGGGGAGGAGTTCAGCGTGATCCTGCCCAAGGCCGACCTGCGGCGATGCGCCGTGCTGGCCCAGCGCATCCGGCGCGAGGTGGCCCTGCGGCGGTTCGCCGTTTACGGGATGACGATCAACGTGACGATCTCCATCGGCACGGCCACCTATCCGGCCGACGCCGAGATCACCGATGAGCGGATCATGGCCTACCTGGCCGACCGGGCGCTGCTGTCGGCCAAGGCCAACGGGCGCGACCGCGTGGTGGCGCTGCACGAGTTGGACGGCGCCGGCCGCGCCCGGATGAGGCGGCAGTACTTCGAGGCAAGGCGGGCGCAAGAGGAGTTGGCATGCAATCGATCTTCCCAAACCGCAGGGCGAGACTTGCCGTGATCGGCCTGGTTTTCCGCATGGATAGCGCCGACCCGCTTGAGGCGCTGGCGACGGCCGTCAGACGCCTGCGAACCGGTCGTGCGGAAACCGCTCCAGCGGACAGCCCTCGCACTGCGCGGTGGGGCGGCAATATGTCTTTCCGGCCGCGACGAGCTGCGCATGGTAGTCGTTCCACAGGCCGACCTCGCGGGGCAGACTGGATTCCATCAACTCCTTGATCGCCTCGTAGTCATCCTCCGGAGATATCAGGCGGTGGCGCAGAAGGATGCGGAACGTGTACGCGTCCACGACGAACGTCGGCTTGCCGGCCGCGTAGAGGATGATGCTGTCGGCCGTCTCGCGACCGATGCCGTTGACGGCCAGCAGCTCCTCGCGGAGCGTGGATGCGGGACGGTCGAGAAATCCCTTCCCGTCACCGCCCTGGCCGCCGAGATTGTCGACGTAAGTCTCATACACGCGGGCAATAAGGTTCTTGAGCCGTTTGGCCTTCACGTTGTAGTAGCCGGCCGGGCGGATCAGCTCCGCGAGCCTGGCTGGCGGGGCTTCATGCAAGGCCCGAACGCTCAACATGCCAGCGGACTTCAGGTTGGCGATGGCCTTTTCGACGTTGGTCCAGTTCGTGTTCTGCGTCAGGACCGCGCCGACGCAGATCTCCAGCGGCGTGTCGCCGGGCCACCATTTCTGATGGCCGAACCGCTCGCGCATCGCCTGGTACATCTCCATCAGCAACCGCGAAGTTGTGGACATGGCGGGCGATCATACCACAGACGCCCGGACCAGACGGTGGGTGGGCGGGGATTTGTGAAAAATGGGTTTGTTCTGCAAAACGACCCTTCTTGGCGCGGGGCGGTCTTAGGCGATCCGTAAATTGCACATAACATATTGTAACTACTGATGTTCCATCACAAGGGCGAAACGGCTAAATTTCTTAGATTAACACATTGCCCATGCTGCGTATTCTTCGCACATTCTCTCGTCTACGCCTTTTACCTTTGCCTGGATTATCCAGTTTGCGCAATTTACGGGCACATTACGAGCCGCACGGCCGGCGTAGCGGACCGTGAAGGCCGGAGCCGGAGTAGGGATTGGGGAGTTGAGAATCCGTGCCGGCCGTGAGCGTCAGTATCGCGTGGCGATGGAGCTTGGCCGGCCGGCGTCTGTGCAGCGGGCCAGGGCGTCGATCCGTGCGGGCGGCATGGTCACGTCCGATTCATCGGCACCCCCTGGCGGCGGGCAAGGCGGTGCCCGTCATTGGCACCGAGTACCTCCCCGCAAGCAGGGCCCGCTACGATCAGACTCTTGCTATCGGTTGAGCATCGCGGCATAATCCCCGACATCGCAGTCGCTGCGGCGGGAGGATGCCCGCCGCAGCACGGAGTGGCGACACCTTTTCGTAGACCAGGAAGGTCGATGACGCATAGGGATCGGGAGAACGAGGTCGCCTTCTGTGCCGAGGTGAAGTCCTGGGCCGACGCCCTCTTCGCCCGGCATCCCGACTGGCCTTTCCGCGGGGCGCACATCGAGCAGTACGGCCGGGGGACCAACAAGCGCCAGGACCTCCGCATCCTCGACCGCGAGCACCGCAGCCCGATCCTCTCGGGCGAGGTGAAGATGCCCGGCACGGCCGAAGGCCGCAGCCCCTACGACCCGCCCCTGATGCAGGATGCGTTCAACAAGGCCGACAACATTCAGGCCAAGTACTTCTTCACGTGGAACGTCAACACCTTCGTACTGTTCGACCGCAGCCGGTGGGACCGGCCGATGATCGACCGGCGCGTCAAGGAGTACGACCTTGGATTGCGGCTGACCAGCTCTGGCGATTGCAGACGCCCGGAAGTGCAGGCTGAGATCCGAGACAAGTTCCTGCCCAAGTTCTTCGCCGAGTTCGCCCAGATCGTTTCCGGGGCGCTCTTGGACTGGGGCATGGCGCCCGACGTGCTGTTCCTGCGGTCGCTGGAAAGCCACCTCGATTGGCCGCTCATCGGCACGCGCGACTACCTGGCCATGCAGAGCGCGCAGGACAAGGCGTTCGCCGCCCGCTTGCAGGGCTGGATGGCCGGCGAGATGCAGTGGACATTCGACCCATCCGACCCGGAGAACTGGCGGGAGGCCCTGGACCGCGCCGCCCGCACGCTGTGCTACGTCTTCAGCAACCGGGCGATCTTCTACAAGGCCGTGCAGGCCAGGTTCCATGAATCGCTCAAACCGCTCGCCATGCCGTCCGCAAAGCTCGGGCCAAGCCTCATCTACAAGCACTTCCGCCTCTTCTTCGAGGCCGCGGTCAAGGCCACCGGCGACTACGAGCCCGTCTTCTACCCCGACATCGACGATTGGGCCGGGTCACTCATCTTTGCCGATCCAATGGCGTGCCAGGGCTGGAAGGGCTTCTTTGTCAGCCTTGACGAGTACGACTTTCGCAAGGTTCCTTCCGACATCCTGGGCGGGATCTTCCAGAAGCTCATCTCTCCGGAGGAGCGCCAGAGATTCGGCCAGTTCTTCACGCATCAGGACATCGTCGACGTCATCAACGCATTCTGCATCCGCCGCGCCGGCGATGTTGTGCTCGATCCGGCCTGCGGGTCCGGCTCGTTCCTGGTCCGCGCCTACCACCGCAAGGCGTGGCTCAGCGGCCAGGCATCAGGCGGCAGGCGGCGCCAGGACGGTCCCAAGGCCCACCAGGAGCTCCTGCGCGAAATCTACGGATGCGACATCGCGCTGTTCCCCGCGCACCTGGCGACGCTGAACCTGGCCGCCCGCCAGATCGCGGATGAAGAGAACTTCCCCCTCATCCGTCGCGGGAATTTCTTTGAGGTCGCCGAAACTCCAGATAAGTTCTGCTGGATCCCAGGCCCGCGCAGTGCCGAAGACCGGCAGCCGCGCCCCGTGGCGCTGGCCGAGCTCGATGCCGTCGTCGGCAATCCCCCTTACGTCCGGCAGGAACTTATTGACAGGCGGTCGCAACTGAAGAAGGGGCGCGATGAGTCCAGGGATGCCTTTGAGTCCCGCAAGAAGAACACCAAGGAGTTCTTTCAGGAACTTCTGGCGCGAATGTGGCCGGGTCTGGAGCTTTCCGGCCGGGCAGACCTGCACTGCTACTTCTGGCCGATTGCCGCGCGGTTCCTCAAGGAGGGCGGCTACTTCGGATTCCTCACGTCCTCAAGCTGGCTCGACGTGGAGTACGGCTTTGCCCTCCAAGGGTGGATACTCCAGAACTTCAAGCTCATCGCCGTCCTTGAGAGCGTGGATGAGCCGTGGTTCGCCGATGCCCGGATCAAGACGGCCGCGACGATCCTCCAACGATGCTCCGACAAGGCCGCCCGGGACGCCAACCGGGTGCGATTCGTCCGCCTGCAAAAGCCGCTTGGCGAAATCCTGGGCGAGCGTACGGCCGAAGACGAGGGCGCCAGGCAAGACGCGACCGAGCGACTGCGCAGGCTCATAGAGACATCCGAAGGATTCGAGGACGACAACCTGCGGATCATCGCCGTGCCTCAAAGCCAGTTGTGGAAAGAAGGCGTCGAGGCGGGCAGACTCCTTGCCAGGACCGGTGCGGCCCCGACCGAGACGGCTGGCGAAGATGAGGAAGACGACGAATCAGAGGCCCAGGAGGAGGCCGTCAAGGAGTGGAACGGCCATGCGGACCATTATGTCGCCGGCAAGTGGGGGCGGTTCCTGCGGGCGCCCGACATCTACTTCCGCATCATGCGCGACCACGGCCGGCGCTTCGTCAAGCTGGGCGAGATCGCCGAAATCCGCTTCGGCATCAAGAGCGGGTGCGACGCCTTCTTCATGCCACGGGATGTTACGGAAGAAGTGCTGGCCGAGGTCCGCAAGGGACTGCCTTGGAACAACGTCGGCCTGCTCGCCCCGGCCAAACTCGCCGAGGTCGAGAGCGGCAAGGTCCGCATCGTCCGCGCCGGCGACAACACGCTGCACCCAATCGAGGCCGAGTACCTTCGCCCCGAAGTCCACAGCCTCATGCAGGTTGACCGCCCGGTGGTCCGCGCCGCCGACACGGACCGCGTCGTCCTTTGGGTCAACAAGGGATTCAGAGACTTGGCCGGAACGTACGTCGCAAAGTACATCCGCTGGGGCGCGAAGCAGACGTTCGCCTCAAAGAAGTCCAAGGCTGTGCCTGTCCCGGAACGGTCCACCTGTGCCGGTCGCGAGCCGTGGTATGATCTCACCAGGACAGAGACCGGGACCGCGTTCTGGCCAATGGCCTCTCAGTATAGGCATTTCATTCCAGCCAACCCCGACTTGCTTGTGTGCAACCATCGGATGTTCTATCTCAATGCGAGTGCCCTCACAAGGTCGGAAGACGAAGTGCTTACCGCCGTGTTGAACAGCACATTCGTTGCGTTCTTCAAGACCTTCTACGGCCGTTACACTGGGACCGAAGGAAGTCTGGACACAGAGGTCCTCGATGTGAACCTGATGGAAGTGCCGGACGTTCGCGGCGTGTCGGAGGCTCTTTCGCGGCGCATCCTTGACGCCTTCGGCCGAATGCAGGCCCGCCCGACGCAACCGCTGGTCGAGGCCGATTTCATGCAGTGCCACACGGTCGAGCACGTCAAGCAGCTTGCCCAGCGCCCGGTGGGCCTGAGCGACGAGCTGCGCCAGCCGGACCGCCGCGCCCTGGACGATGCTGTTCTGGAGATGATCGGCGTGGCCGACCCGAAGGACCGGGCGCGGATACTGGATGAACTACTGCTGGAAACCGCGCGGCACTACCGGCAGGTCCGCATTGTCGAGGTGCAGAAACAGGTGCAGCGAGCCAGCGCTCATCGCCGGCTGACGCCCGAGGACATTGCCGCGAGCATCTGGGACTCGCTGGTCGACGCTGAGAAAGGCCGGCCGCTGGCCGACTGGCTCAAGACGCTGAAGGGCGAGCGCCAGCCAGTTAGCATTCCCGATGGCAAGGCCAAGGCGTTGGGCAAGGGCCACATGTTCTCCCCGGCCGGCGTGGACTTCGCGCAGGGCAAGACCGTCCACCACGAGACCTACGCTAATCCCGCCCAGGCCGCGCTCGTGGCGCTGCTGGCGAATCTGGAAATCCGGGGCACGATAGACTTGCCGGTCGGCGAGGCCGACTGCGCAGGTTGGCAAAGGGCGATCGAGAGGCGGCTTGCCGACGCGCGCTCGCGTCTTGACGCTTTGGCCGGCTCGCGCACGGGCACGCAATCCCTCCGCGCCGCCGCGGCCGGCCTGCTCTTGCAGTGGTTCCTGCATGGGAAGAGCAAATGAGGCATCGACAACGATCTCTGTCCAAGCGGTCGAAGAAGAAGCCCGCCTGGCAACCGACGGATGAGGGCGAGGGGATACCGGGCCGGTACTTGTACCGCCCGGCCGGGGCGCCGGACTTCTCGTTCTGGGAAGTTCTCGCGCCAGGCAGCGCGCCGCTGAACACCCGCGCCGGCCACGACCGACGCGTCGCGGCCTTCAACCGCGAAGACCGGGGCAGGTACGTCTGGCGATGGGAGGAAGTGCTGGACTGCGATTTCGACTACCCCTGGTTCCTTAAGGCGGAGAAGGGATCCAGAGCGCGACGTCGACGGCCAGCGCGGCCAAGGCCAGGACAGCGGCGACGAGCCTCGCGGGCGGGCGCGACTTCGTGCGACCGCCGTGTCCCCGGCTTTCCACCACTCCCGGCGAGTCTCTGACACGCCGGCAGCGGCAGGCCGGAGACCTGCCGGCGTTGGGCATGCCTTCGATGCCGGCGAGGGAGCTCATGAACATTGAAGGCACTCCAGTCTTGCCACACGGCGGCTATCGGAAGCTGCGCAGCTTCAAGTTCATGTGGGAAGGCGGTTTCACGAAGAACCTGTACCGCAAGCGGGTGGAGGCGAGAGCTGGCCGGTACGGCGCTGGGTCGGACAAGTCGGAAGTGTCGGACAGGTCAGACGAGTCGGACCGGTAAGCGGGTGCATGCGGGGCGAAATTCCATCGGGACAAGGGGCCGCCGGCCGGATAGAATACCGGCTGTCTTCGGAGAGGCGTCATGATGCGGCATTTTCGTGCGGTGGCAGTAGCGTTCATTCCGGCGGCCGTGGTTCTCGCGGCGGCGTGGCAGGCGTATGGGCAGCCAGCGGCGCCCGCAACTCAGCCCTCGATGGCTGTGGCAGAGGTGGAGCTGCCGGATGGGGCGACGGCGATGCTCGGGCCCGTGATGGGCGGCACCGGGCCGACGAGGATCAACTCGGTGGCGATCACGGCCGACGGCCGGTTGGTCGTCACGGGCGATGAGGATGGCGCGGTGCGGCTATGGGCTTGCCCCGTCGAGGCCGCCGCGTCCGGCACTGGGACCGCGGCGAGGGGGTCAGGTGCCGGTCCGACCAGTTCGGGAACCATCACGGCCAGTTCGGGAACCGCCGCGGGTGGAGTGCAGTGCGGCCCGGTCGGCAAGGAGATTCGCGTCTTCGCGTTGCCCGGCGGGCAGGCGGGCGGGCCGATCAGCAAGGTGCTCTTCAGCGGCGACGGCCGGCTGGTGGCCGCAAGCAATGCGGAGGGCGTGTTTGTTTGGGATACGTCGAGCGGCAAGTCGCTGACGGCCGTCAAGGCGGCCGGGGCGAAGCTGGAGGGGTTCCACTCGGGCGACAATGAGATCGCCGCGATGACGGACAAGCAGGTGACGTACTGGGCGGTGGACGGCGGGGGCGTCCTCCGCGAGGAGAAGCCGGAGGACCTGACGGTGCCGCGCTACATGCTTCCGGCCGGCTGCACCCGCCGCGAGGGTGAGGTGGTTGAGGACAGCTTCGGCGAGTACTACGGCGCGCTGTGGTGGATCGAGAGCAAGATCAACTACCAGCAGGGGCTGATGTTCACCATCGCGGAGAAGGCCGGGCGGCGGATGGTGAACCAGTACACAGTGCTGCCCAAGGCCCCGAAGGATTGCCGGCCGGTGGCGGCGTTCTCGATGCCGGGCGGGCGGCTGCTGGCGGTGGGGGTGGACAATTCGCTGGCGCTGTGGGACATGGCCACGGGGCAGAAGGTCCGCGATGTGAAGGGGCACAAGTCGCGCGTGTCGGCCATCGCGTTCTCGGCGGATGGCAAGAGCATGGTGTCGGCGGATGAGGGCGGCGTGGCGTATGTGTGGGCACAGGAGACGATAGCCGGGCGGCCGGCGGGGAAGGTTGACGTGAGCGCAACCTGGTCGCAACTGGCGGCGGACAACAACGCCGCGCTGCGGCTGGTGTGGCAGATGGTGGATGGTCAGGACAAGGCGGTCGAGCTCATAGAGAGGAAGCTCTGCCCGGTGTCGGACCTTGATCAGGCGACGTACGAGAAGCTGGTGGCCGACCTGGACAACGACAAGTATCCGGTGCGGAAGAATGCGCTGGACAAGTTGGCGCGGGAGGCGCCGGCGCTGTGGCCGCGTCTGAAGGAGACGATGGCCAAGACCGCGTCGGCGCAGGTGCGGAACGCGCTGGAGTCGATCATCGCGAAGGTCGACCGGCCCAACGCCAGCCAGGAGCTTCGGAGCGTGCAGGTCCTGGAGCGGATAGGGACGGCGGATGCGGTCAAGCTGCTGGCGATGCTGGCGGCGAAGGATGAGTCGCCTGAGATGGCCAAGGCGGCGAAGGCGGCGCTGGCTCATTTCCAGGGGAGCACGCCCGCGACGCAACCGGCGTCGTCGTCGGCCACGGCACCGGGGAAGTGAAGAGGGGAGGACGGGAGGAGGGGAGGACGGGAGGAGGGCGAGAGGGGAGGAGTGGGGGTGGCGCGGACGTGGCGAACCTGATGGGCGAAGGAGAACCGAAGATGAAAGCTCTGGTGACTGCGATCCTCTGTGCTCTTGTGACAGTGTTCTTCGCATCGGCGCGGGCGTTGGCGGCGGATGAGGTGGGGCCGCTCGTCATCGCGAGCTGGGAGAAGGAAGGCGAGCCGGTCAAGAGCGAGGGGAAGGCCGTCGCGGAGCAAGCGACGGATGGCACGCACTCGCTGAAGGTCGAGTCCGACGGCCAGGGGTACATGGGCCTGGCCATCGAGGACGGCGCGACGCTCCGCAAGTTCAGGGACTACGTCCTGCTGAAGGTCGACGTCTTCAACCCGCAGGATGCGCCGGTACACTGCGGGGCGCGGATCGACGACGCCAAGAGCACCAGCTACGGCACGCGATACAACAACGACAACCTCGTGGTGCCGCCGGGCAAGAGCACCATCGAGATCAACCTGACCGGCCTGACCAAGTCCAACGCCCGCAACTTTGACGCCCGCGACCGCGTGGACCTGGAGACGCTCAAGCTGGTCAACTTCTGGATATCGCCGGTGGGCAAGCCGGTGACGCTGTTCTTCGACAACCTGAGGCTCGAAGGCGCGGGCCTCCCCAAGGTGGAGGGGCTGAGGGCATTTGACTTCGGGCCGGTTGGCGCGCCGGTGTTCCCCGGCTTCGAGGGCTGCACGGACAAGGCCGTCTACAACGCGGATCGCGGCTACGGCTGGGCCGGGCCGGACCTGGCGACCATCGCCTACACGCCCGACGCCCTGACCGGCGACTGCGTCAGCGGCAAGGAGTTTCGCCTGAACCTGCCAAACGGATCGTACGAGGTCAACCTGTGCTGGGACATGTTCGGCCTGTGGCACACGCTGCCGAGCTACACGTGGCGCAAACTCGCGATCAACGGCAAGACCGTGATCGACGAGAAGCTCACGGGCAAGGAGTTTCTGGACAAGTTCTACTACGCCCACGAGGACGATGAGGACCTGCCGGGCCAGGACCTGTGGGAGAAGTTCATCGCCAGCTATCAGAAGATTCACCGCTTCACGGCCGAGGTGACCGACGGCGTGCTGAAGATCGAGCCGCAGTCGGATCAGGGAATGGGGCGGGGAATCTGCTTCCTGGTGGTCTACCCGGAGGCGAAGAAGGATGAGGGCGCGAAGTTCATGGAGACGCTCAACGCTCGGCGCAAGGCCAAGTTCAACGCCGAGATGGTCGTCAACGTGCCTAAGGCAGCGGGCGAGGAGGTCAAGCCGACCGATGCCGACAAGGCCCGAGGCTTCATCGCCTGGGTCGCCAACACTGAGGATGACATCGCCGTGACGGCCCGGCCGCCGAAGGATGCCCCCAAGAAGATCGTCGTCGAGGCGGCGCAGGGCGAGCGCGTGGCGGCGCAGGTAGGCATCTTTCCGCTGGCCGACATGAAGGCCCTTTCAGTCTCGGTTGCGGCGTCTATCGGCGGCAATCAGTGGGTGTCGATGCGGCAAGTGCGGAACTTCCTCAAGCGGGAGGGCAGCACCCGCATGGGCAATCTCTTGCCATATATGCTCGTGCAAGGCGGGCAACTCAAATTCAACAAGAGTTCTACGCGGGCGATATGGTTGACCATTGACGTCCCAGGCGACGCCAAGCCCGGCAAGTACGACGGCGCGGTGCAGGTGCTGGTGACGCCACAGGGGGTGGCCGCGGACAAGATTGAGTTGGCGGCAATCCCTATCGAGTTGACCGTCCTTCCCTTCAAGCTCGACAAGATCGACGACATAACCATCTCGGTCACCGGCTCGACGGCCGGGACGTTCACGACTTTCCACCCGGACCTGAAGAACCGCTGGTGGGAGGTGGCCGAGATCGTGATGAAGGACCAGGCCGAGCACGGCATGAACGCGATCACCGGCGGCCCCGGCGCGCGGCTCAAGGGCGTCAAGGACGGCAAGGCCCACATCGACTACACCGACATGGACCGGTGGATGGCCCTCGCTGTCAAGTACGGGCTGACCATGCCCGGCGACAGCTACCAGGGCCTCGACGTGTCGGGCATTCCGCAGGACCACTCCAAGGACTGCGTCGCCAAGTGCGAGGCGGCCGCGAAGTCGCAGTACGGCGTCTCGTACGCCGAACTGCTCAGGATCGTCTACGGCGACCTGGAGCAGCACGCCAAGGCCAAGGGCTGGCCCAAGCGCGTGTACTACTTCCTGGACGAGCCACGGCCGGAGTACGGCAACGTCGAGCCGTGCGCGGAACTCATCAAGACTCGCACGAAGGCCTGCCCCGACACGCTGTTTTCCGGCTACTACTCGACGGGCCAGGGGCGCGACGTGTACTACCAGACGATGCCGGTCTCCATCGGCCACACTGACAAGCTCTCGCTGGACTTGGTCAAGAAGGCGGGCAAGCAGCTTTGGGACTACTCGGGCAGCCGCGTGCGGCACGACATCGGGCGGTGGGCGTTCGTGGCGGCACGCGCCGGCCTGAAGGGCTTCCTCCGCAACGGGTACTTTTATGTGAACTCGATGCCGTACTTCGACTTCAGCGACGACGAGGCGTCGTGGTCGTGCGTGTATCCGTCGAAGAACGGCATCAACGACACGGTCGGCTGGGAGCGGACCGCCCAGGGCGTGAACGACTACCGCTACCTGCTGACGTGCGAGCGGTTGATAAAGAAGGCCCGCGAGGCCAGGAAGGCGGCGGCCGAAGCGGATGCGGCCGAGGCGTACATGAAGGAAACGCTCAAGGCCGTCACGATCGAGGACAAGAACAGCGCCCATCTCACCGGGCCGCAGTATGATGAGTTTCGCAGGACGATTGCGGGACACATAATCGCCCTGAACAAGGCGATTGGAAACTGATCTTCCCGCGCAGAAAGCGGAAGGCATAGTGCAGAAGGCAGAAGGCAAGAGGCACAGTGTAAGAGCGAAGCCTGGGAGCTCGTGCTCTGGACTTCTGCATTCTGCCTTCCGCATTTTGCACTATGCCTTTTCTTTTGAAACTTGGCCGACAGGCCCTTGCCATGGGTAGCCCTGGTCGAAAGGAATATCGATGCCGACAGTCACCTGTCCCATCTGCCGGGACACGCTGAAGAAAGGCTCGTGGGAGATATTCACGCACTGCCCCTCGTGCGGGGCGGAATGGCCGGTGGACCCGGATGAGCCGCGGAGGATCAAGCAGAAGATCATCACGCTGGCGTGGACGTACGCGGTGCTGGCGTTCGTGCCGGCGCTCGGCGTGATCTTCGGGGCGATGGCGGTCTTCTGGGGCTACATGGCGGCCAAGACGCGCAGGGCCCTCGCCGGCACGGTGGTGATGATCATCGGCATGGTCGTGGGCATCGCCGGCCAGCCGGTGCTGACGTACTGGGGCGTCGGATATCTCCAGGACCGCGCGTGCATGGCGGACCTCCAGACGCTCGCCAACTCCATCTACGCCTACGGGCAGCTCACCGGCCAATACCCCGCTGATCTGAAGACCCTGGAGAACCTGCGCTTGCCCGTGCCAAGCCGCTGCGCATGGGGCAGCGGCGGGCCGTACTACTACCGCTCCCCATCGGCAAGCACCCAGCCGACTACGTGCAGCAGGCCGGCGACGGCCGCCTCCGGCTCAGGCGGCACGCTGATGGCCGAGACCGCGCCCGTGACGCCGACTCCGGCGCCTCGTCCGCGGACTACGGAGCTTGTCGGCCCGCGCCCGGCCACGCGCCAGGCCACGCAGCCCACGACCGCCCCGGCACCGGATGTCTTCCAGAAGTTCGGCAATGACAGGACGCTGATGGTCGCGGAGGTCGCCCGTGGGCACCGCTACCTGCGCATGTGCATCACCACGGACGATGTTGTCAGGAGCATGCCGCACAAGGAGTTCGACAAGCTCCTGGAGGAGCCGCAGAACAGGGCCTTCGCCATCGGGCTGGGCGATGCGTGGCGGGCCAGCACCCAGCCGGCCGCCAAGCAGACATCCGCGCCGGCCAGCTCACCGGCCACCAGCCAGGCCGCGACGAGCCAGTCGGCCAGCAGCCGGTCCAGCGGGCCGGAGACATCGAGCCGCCCGGCGACCTCAGCGGCTGCAACCAAGCCAGACTCCGGCTAGGTGCCCCATGTGATTTCGGCGAATCGGTTGATTGGCTGATCGGATGTCAGGGCGACTGATTCACCGATCAACCGATTAACCAGTCCACTTTTTGCCCGCGACAGACGCGAGGATTGTTGTGGAGAAGTTATGACGAGCACGGCCGCGGCGGCAGATGATTCTGGGCCCGCAGTCTCGCTGTCCAGGCCGGTGCCTGGCGCCTGGATCACCAAGGCATACGGCCTTGGAGGAGGCGGGCTGGTGGTCCTGGCGCTGCTGTTCCTGGGGTTCGCCATCGTCTTCTCGCCGATGGACGACCAGTGGTCGGAGGCCCAGGCCTACTCGACGGCCGCTGCAGTCCTGTCGGCTGCGGGGATCTGCCTGGTCTTCTCGATGGTGTTGCTTGGAGTGCGCAAGGCGTGGGCGATGGTCGCCTGCGCCCTGAGCGCCGCGGCCCTGGCGGCGGCCTGCTGGTTTTCGTTCACGGAGTTCCTTGGCCACATGCCGCTGGACGTGGCCGGGATGGTCCTTTCCCACCACTGGCCGATGCGCGGGTTCTTCACCGTGCCCAGGGATTCCCTCAATGATTTCCTGACTGTGGTGAGCGTGCCCGTTTCGGGCGTGTGCCTGTTTGGCGTTCCATTGGTGATGCTGGCGGCGCTGCCCAAGGCCTTGGCGATTGTCAGGGGCCTGCCCCTGCCAATCCCGCAACTTGCACCGAGGGTCTGGAAAGTCGGCACTCTCCGCTACACCTTCTTCGGAATGTTCATGGTGTTCGTGTGGGTCATTTGGGGTGATTTCATCTACACGCTGCTGGATGGCGCCATCCCCGGCATCCTCCCGCTCAAGCTCAACAACCTCGGCGCCGGGGACACCGTCAACACGATCCTCAACAAGACGACGGCCTACGCGATAGACATCTTCTTCGCCCCGGTCGTCAGCGTGTGGAGCGACCGCCATCGCGGCCCCAACGGGCGGCGAATCCCGTTCATGACGTGGACCACTCCATTCGTGGGCCTGTTCCTAGTGATGATCGGGCACTACGACAGCCTGACCAATCTCTTCATGGGCAACGCCGACACGGCGACGTTCCTGGGAATGACGATCGACCGCACCGTGATGACACTGATCGTCTTCGGGATAATCTTCGTCCTGTTCGACTACTCCAACCTTTTCGTCGGCACGGTCTATTACTACCTATTCAACGACGTCGTGCCCAGCAAGGTCATGTCGCAGTTCTTTTCGTTCTTCCGCATAGCCGGCACGCTTGCCGGCATTCTCTACAATGGCCTGGTCTTCCCCTACGCCCTTACCCACTTCAAGCTGATATTCACGATAGCGGGCATCGGGTACGCCGTGGGCTTCATGCTGATGTGCTTCATGGTGAAGGAGGGAAGGTATCCTCCGCCGGCGCCCCTGGCGATCCAGAGCACCAAGTGGAAGGACATCAGGTTCTCGCTCGGCGAATTGCTGGGCAAGTATGGGCGGGACTGGCAGGCGGCCTCGATCCCCATGAAGGGGCTTATAGGCGTCGTTCTGACACCCGGTTTCATGGTCTACGTCGCTGTCTGGTTCATCGTCCAGGTGGTCCGGACCTTGGGGTCCGTCGTCGAGCGAATGAGTTACAAGTCCGCGGGTGACCTCTTGCGGCGCATCTGGGCCAGGCCGGCCTTCCAGGCGGTTGACAGGCGGGCCGTGGCCCCCGTGTCGAGGGCCAGCGCGAAGTTCGTCGCCCAGGTCGTGACGTTCTGCAAGGAGTGCTTCACGCACCGGTTCTACTGGTACTTCTTCCTGACCAGCACGTGTACGTGGCTGTCATGGCAGATCGGCATGTTCGCGACCTTGCGCAACGTGAACTCGCTCCACCTCAACCTGACGGAGCTGGGCAGGCTGGGCGTCTATACAGGCTTCGTCTCGCTGATCCTTCAGTATCCAGCCGGCTGGCTCTCGGACAAGTTCAGCCCGGTCCGCACGTTCTTCTACACGTCGTGCATCGGCGTTCTGGGCACGGCGGCGCAGTGCATATTCCTCTTCGGGGAGTTCTCGACGGGCTTCTGCCTTGGCTTCCTCATCATCCTGTCGCTCACGCTGATGCCGTTCAACATCCTGAACGGGGCGGCGTCCTATCCCATGTACATGCAACTGCTGCCCAAGGAGAAGTACGGGCAGTTCTGCTCCGCCAACGCCCTGATGCGGGAGTTCGCCATGATATTCGGCAGCGTGGCCGCCGGCGGGTTCATGGAGTTCCTCGACAAGTCGATGCACATGGGGGACTTCCGCTACCGCTTCTACCCGGTGTGGATCATAGCGTTCCAGATTCCGGCGGTGATGTTCACGTGGCTGATGTACCGCGAGTGGAAGGCCCGCGGCGGCGAGAAGGGCTACACGCCGCCGGAGACATAGGAGAAACACTTGAGAATTGAGCATTGCCTACTGAATATTGAAAATTCCCGTTGCCTGGATGGAGGAAGGGAATATTCAATACGCAATGTTCAATGTTCAATACTCAAGTGGGATAGGGCGTCACTTGGAGCGCAGAACCGGAACATGGAGCACGGATGAGCGCAACCGCACACGCGGCAGTGGATGAATGGTCGGCCGAGGCGCCGATAGCGAAGCCGACGCCCGAGGCGAAGATCGTAATGTACTACGGCCTGGCGACGGCGGTGCTGGCGGCGCTGGCGGTGTTGTTCCTGGGCTTCGCGTTCATTTTTCCGCCGATGAATGAGGCCTGGACCGAGGTCCAGACCTACGGGGCCTCCGTGCCCGTGATAGCGGCAGCGGCCTTGTGCATGGTCTTCGCGATCCTCCTGCTGACCCTGCGCCGCCCGTGGGCGATGGTGGGCTGCGCGGCCGGCAGCGCGGCCGTGGCGTTGACGGCCTGGATCGCCTTTGTCCGGGTGTTGGGCAGCAACCCGTTGAGCCTGGGCCTGCGGGTGCTTGACAGCCATTTCCCGCTGGAGCCGTTCTTCACCAAGCCGTTCGGCTTCATGTACAACATCGTCGCGATCCCAGGGATAGTCATCGCGTGCGGCGGTTTGTTCGTGATACCCGCGGGGCTTGTGGCCGCGCTGTCGTGGGCGATGGGCCGCCTCCAGTCGCTGCCGGCGCCGCTGCCGCTGCTGGCCCCGCACGTCCGCAAGGTGGGGACGCTGCACTACACGTTGTTCGGCCTGGCCCTGATGTTCGTCTGGCTGCTGTGGGGAGACTTCGTCTACAGCCTCTCCGACACGCACATGCCCGACATCCTGTCCTTCAAGCTCAAGGACATGAAGGCCAGCGACACGCTGAACATCGTCCTGAACAAGACGCTCGCCTTGACCGTGGCGTTCCTGTTCGCCCCGGGCGTTAGCTTCGCCAGCGACCGCTTCCGCAGCAAGTGGGGGCGGCGCATCCCGTTCCTGAGATGGTCGACCCCGTTCGTCGGGCTGTTCCTGGTCCTGATCGGTTGCTACGAGTCAATCACCGACTTCATCACCGGCGGCGCGGAGAGCGTCAAGCTTCTGGGCATGAATTTCAGTCGAGTGGGCGTGGCGCTGTTCGTGTTCGGGGTGCTTTTCGTGTTGTACGATCTGTCCAACATCTTCGTGGGGACGCTCTACTGGTACCTTTTCAATGACGTTGTCCCCAGCCGGGTGATGGCGCAGTTCCTGTCGTTCTTCCGCATCGTCGGCAACCTGGCGGGGGTCATCTACAGCGGTTTCATATTCCCTCACGCCCTGACGCACTTCCGGATACTTTTCATAGCGGCGGGCGTCTTCTATGCCCTTGGGTACCTGCTGATGTGCTATATGGTCCGCGAGGGCCGGTATCCGCCTCCTCCGCCGCTTGTGGTCAGGAACACGAGCTGGGGCGAGGTCTGGGCGTCGGTGTCCGGGTTCATCCACGCCAGGGGCCATGCCCTTAGGCGGCTTTCCTGGCACAAGCTGAGCGTCAAGGCGGCGCTGCTGGCAGTGCCGGTCGCCATCGCGCTGGGCATTGTCATTGCGTTCGGGTCCCTATGCGTGGTCGGGATGGGGCTGGAGTTCCTGGTCCTCGGACTGGTTCCCTGGGTCGGCCGCCGGCTTGTCCCGTCGTCCGGGCCGGCCTGGCTTCGTAAACCGTTTGCGTCGAAGGTGTCCGGGTTCTTCGTCGACCTGTCCAACCAGGGCATCACGTTCGCAAAGGAGTGCTTCACCCACAAGTTCTACTGGTTCTTCTTCCTACAGAGCACGTTCTTCTTCGTGTCCTGGCAGGCGGGCTACTTCGGCGGGCTTCGAAACCGCGACTCGATTCACATCTCGCTGGACGATCTGGGCAAGCTTGGCGCGATCTCCGGGTTCGTCTCGCTGCTGATGCAGTATCCGGCCGGGTGGCTCTCGGACAGGTGGAACCCGGTGCGCGTGTTCATGCTGACGACGTTCATCACGTTCGGGCAGAACTTCCTGCAACTGATATTCCTCATCTGGCCCTTGTTCGGGTGGGGGGACTTCGCGCCTAACACCGCCCTGGCGATCATGGCCCTGTTTTCATTCACGCTCATGCCGTTCTCCCAGTTGCACGGCGCGGCTGAGATCCCGATGTACATGCGCCTGCTGCCGCGCGAGCGGTACGGGCAGTTCTGCTCCGCCAACGCCATGCTTCGTTCGCTGGCCCAGATATTCGGGTCCTTGTCGGTCGGCCCCCTGTTCGACTGGCTGTCGCACACGGATTGGATCAAGTCCTATGGCGAGAACTTCCATTACCGCTTCTACCCGATCTGGGTGATATTCTTCCAGATTTTCGCGTTCTACTTCCTGTGGCGGCTCTACCGGGAATGGAAGGCGCGCGGCGGCGACAAGGGCTACACGCCCCCGCCTGTCGACGCGACAAGCGCGGAATGAAGGGAGCCGAAGGCAAAATGCAGAATGTAAAAGGCAGAAGGTCCAAGTAACATACGGATGATGGTTAAGGCTGGCGCTTTCACATTCTGCCTTCTACGTTTTGCATCTTACATCCTCCTTCTCGCTCCATCGCCGTCGCTAGGCGAGTCCCCATCCTCCGACAAGGTCATCCTCCGCGCCGAGGGCGTCCAGGAGTTCCCCGGCGGCGACGTGAACAGCCTGGCCGATCTGGAGATCCTCGACACGTTCCAGAGGAAGTTCCCCCAGATCGTGCCGGTGGCCACGACCGGCCTGGAAATCCCCGGCTCCAGCACGATGGACATCCGCCCGCTGATGCAGATCGCGGGCAACATCGCCCCCGACGTGATGTACGTCAACTTCCGCCAGAGCGACACCTACGTCAGCAACAAGTTCCTCTACCCGCTCGAGGAGTACATCGAGCGCGACCTGGGCGAGAACATCCAGGACGGCCATCTGCTCCGGCAGTACGTCAAGGATGGGCGCGAGGTCAACGAGTACTACGGCCGCCTCCGCGAGATCCTCCGGCGGCGGCAGGACGCCGTCGAGAAGTTCTATCCGGACCTGGCCGCGCTGCGCGGGCAGATCGAGGCCTACGGCGGCCAGCTCGACAGGCACCTGGCCGCGGAGGTCGAGTCAGCGTACCCGGAACTGGGGCGATGGCGCGGCGACGGCCGCCGGTACGCGGCGGAGCTGGCCAAGCGCGTCGAAATTCTCCTGCACGGCGGTTCGGCTGGAAACACGAAGACAGTAGGGGGTAGGGAGTGGGGAGTAGGCAGTGGAGCAGACTCACGGCCAGATCCCGACTCCCCACTCCCTACTCCCTACTCCCTGCTCCCAACTCCCAACACCTCATTGCCAGCGCCAAACTCGTCGCTTCGCGAGAGAGTGGCGGCCATCGTCACCGCGCAGAAGTCCGTGCAACTCGACATCCGCGTGCCGCGCCTGTGCTGGGAGGTCATCCGCCGCAGGTGCCCGTACTCGCAGAAGGAAGGCCAGACCTGCCCGTACCTCGCGGCGCGCGGCCTGGCGCAGGCGCCCGGCCACTACCACATCTGGGCGTATCCCTACAACCCGGTGATAATGACGTTCTTCTACCGCAAGGACCTCTTCGCCGATGCCGGCCTGCCCGACCGCCCGCCGAGGGACCTGGAGGAGATGCTCGAGTGGGGCAGGCTGCTGACCAATCCCAAGGAGGACCGATACGGCGTCCAGATGGAGTTGGGGGCGATCTCGTGGCCGACGCTTAGCGTGCTGTACTCGCTGGGCGGGCGCGTCGTCGAGCAGGACGCGCAAGGCCAGTGGCGATGCGTCTTCGACAGCGAGGAGGCCGTCGAGGCCTACTACTTCGTCGCGCGGATGTTCCTGGAGGAGTACACAAACGCCTCCGGCAAGCAGCGGGGCATCGTGTACCTCGGGGCCTCATCCACCGGCGGCGAGGTCAAGTGCGCGATGAAGTTCGACTACATCTACCAGAAGTTCTTCGCGCAGAACAACCCGGCGCAGTGGGGCTTCGGCCCCGTCCCGCTGGGGCCCACGGGCATCCGCGGCAGCGAGTTCAACGCCGGGATGTTTGGCATATACGCGGGCCTCGACCGGCCCGAAGACAGGGCCAGGCGCGACGCCGCGTGGGAGTACATCAGCTTCGCCGACGGCCCCGACGCCAAGCGGATCCGCGCGACCGTGTTCGTGGAGAACGGGCAGGCCCAGTTCATCCGCCCGCCGATGCTCGTGGCGGCCGGCTTTCCCGAGTACGCCCGCCAGGTCCCGTCCGGCTGGGAGGAGGCGTACCAGGCGGCCCTCCGCGACGGCGTGCCCGAGCCCTACGGCAAGAACTGCCAGCTCGTCTACAACTACGTCAGCGAGGCCATCGACCAACTGCGGTCCGACTCGGCGGTTAAGGCGGCCATCGACCGCGGCGCCGCCGGCAAACAGGCCGCGAAGGACCGCATCCGCGAGATACTCAAGGCCGCCGTCATCCGCGGCAACCAGAAGATGCTCAACCGGTTCTCGGACGAGCCTTACCCCTTCGGGCCGACCATCGGCGGCAAGCAGCTCGTTATCCACACGTTCGATAACGAGATGAGCTTCCGCAACGCCGTGGCGATCGTCGTCGCGGCGGCCATACTGCTGACCTTCGGATGGGTCTTCTACAGGGTCTTCAAGGTCTTCTCGCAGGTGCAGGGGCCGATCACCGGCAAAGACCGGAGCGCCTGGCAGTTCGGCAAGTTCAAGTGGGCGTACATACTGATGGCGCCGGCACTGGGGTCTATCGCCCTGTGGGCGTACTACCCGCTCGCCCGCGGCACGGCGATCGCGTTCCAGGACTACAACGTCCGCGGCTTCTCCGAGTGGGTGGGCATGGAGAACTTCGCGAACGTCCTCTTCGACGAATCATTCTGGTACGCGATGTGGGTGTCGCTGAAGTACACGCTGCTGTACATGATCTTCGGGTTCGGCGCGCCCATCGTACTGGCCTTCCTGCTGACCGAGGTGCCAAAGGGCAAGATCGTCTACAGGACGATCTACTACCTGCCGGCCGTGCTGACGGGCGTGATTGTGATGTTCCTGTGGAAGCAGTTCTACGGGCAGTACGGGATGATCAACCAGCTCTGCAACTACGTCATCTCGTTCATCAACTGGGCCTTCTCGTGGGCGATGAGCGGGCCGATTGAGGAGATGCACGTTGATTGGCTCAGCAACAAGCACTTCGCGCTGCTGTTCTGCCTGCTGCCGTCGATCTGGGCGGGCATGGGCCCGGGCTGCCTGATATACCTGGCGGCGCTCAAGACCGTGCCGGACGACATCTACGAGGCGGCCGACATCGACGGGGCGGGCATCTGGGGCAAGATGACCAACGTGGCACTGCCGAGCATCAAGGCGCTGATCCTCATCAACTTCATCGGCGCGATGATCGGCGCGATGAAGTCCGGCGCGCAGTTCATGCTTGCGATGACGGGCGGCGGGCCGCATACTCCCTACGGCGAGACGGAGGTGATCGGCCTGCACATCTTCTGGCAGGCCTACGGATATCTGCGGTTCGGCTCGGCCACCGCCATGGCCTGGATACTCGGCTCCCTGCTGATCGGCTTCACGGTCTACCGCCTCCAGCAGCTAAGCAGGATGGAGTTCAGGACGGCAGGATGAGAAGACAATTTCCAATAATCAATGTTCAGTGTTCAATGCTCAAGTACACGGGCATTCCGGCGCAGTCCGGGCTGCTGCACTTGGGAATTGTGCATTGCATACTGAATATTGACTATTGCCGTTTGCCGTGTGCGAGTTCGACATGCCAATAATCAGCAAGATCGGCGCCCGCAGCTTCAAGATCAGGATGGTCTACTTCACGATCTTCCTGGTCCTGACGGTGGGCGCGCTGACGATGATCTACCCCTTCCTGCTGATGATCTCGGGCTCGTTCAGCAGCGAGGCGGACTCGGTCTACATCACGCCGTATCCGCGGTTCTGGGCGGAGGATGGGATACTCTACCAGAAGTACGTCGAGTCGAAGTACAACGACAGCGTGCAGGGGTGCGAGGTCGCGTGGGACCGCCCGATAGGTAGCTGGCGGCAGGTCAAGCCGCCGGGAGGGGATGCGCCGTACCTGGCCGAGTACCTGGAGTGGCGCAAGGATTGCCGGTGGTGGAGCCTCGGGCATACGGCCGTCGGGCGGCTCTACCCGATCAACGGGCGGCTGTGGCGGGAGAAGATGTACAGCCAGTTCAACGGCGACATCAACGCCTACCGCGACGCCTACGGCATACCGGTCAAGAGCTGGCACGCGGTCAAGCCGCCGCCGGACAGCGCCGTGCGGTTCCCGATGACGGATGAGCATCGCAAGGCGTTCCACGAGTTCGCGGCCGGACGGCCGGTGTGCGACCGCATCATCGCCAACCTCGACGGCTCTTACTGGCGCAACTACCTCCAGCCCAAGTACACCTCGGACATCAAGGAGTTCAACCTCCTCCACGCCACGAGCTACAAGTCCTACGAGGATGCGTACCTCGACGGCCGTATCCCCGGCACGCCGGCCGCCGACCGGGACTGGGAGGAGTTCGTCTCCGCGCAGGTCCGCACAACGACGGCCCCAGGCGCCTCAACTGAGATGGGAGGAGGGGAGGAAAAGAAGACGGGAGGAGTGGAGGAAGGGAGGATGGGAGGAAAGACCACAACCGGCCAGTCCTCCAGTCCTCCCGTTCTCTCGCCCTCCCGTCCTTCTGAGCACCCGCCGGCGTCGGCGGCCAAGTTCGTCAAGGCCGATGCGGTCAAGCCCAATGCCAGGAACCTGCCGGGTTTCCGCGAGTTCCTCAAGGGCCAGTTCAAGGGCGACATCAAGGCCCTCAACGAGAAGTGCGAGACGCGGTTCAAGAGCTTTGAGGATATCACCTTCGGCGACACCGAACACTCGCTCAAACCGGCCGCCAGGAACGTCAAGGCCTATCAGGACTACCTCCGCAGAACATACCGCGACCGGGATGGCAAGGGGGACATCGCGGCCGTCAACGCGAAGGCCAGGGACCTCCACGCCAAGGCCGTCGAGCTTCAGAAGCTCATCAAGGACGGCAAGGCGGGGGACCGGAAGCTGTCCGATCACGACGCGATACTGATCACGCACGACCAGGCCGAGTTCGAGGCCTTCGAGGATGTGAACTTCGACAACACGGCCGAGGAGATGTACCGCGACGCCTACGAGGTCGTGCCTTTCATTGACGTCCTGCGCGAGCAGTGGCTGACCTATCAGCCGCAGGTATTCCGAGCGTTCCTCGCGCAGCGCTACGGCAACGACGTGGGCCGGCTCAACGCCGCGTGGAAGACGAAGTACGCGGCCTTTGTGGATGCGCCCTACCTCGCGGTGGCCCGCGAAGACTGGCAGGAGTTCGTCCGCGAGCAGATACAAGTCACGTACCTGCGGATGGACGCGGACCTGGCCGGCTCGTTCCGCGCGTTCCTCAACTCGCCGGCCTGCTACGAGAAGATCGAGGACCTGAACAAGAACTACTCATCCAGCTTCAAGTCGTTCGACGAAGTGCCGTTCCCTGCGACGATGCCCGCCACGCGGATCGAGCAGGTTGACTGGGACAAGTTCCTGCGCGACCGCAAGGCCTGCCCGGCCGAGAAGATCGCGGTCTACGGCCCGCGACAGGCGTTCCAGGACTACCTTGTGGGGTTGGGGCGTGCATACCGCGGCGAGGTCCTGGACGGCCCGGTCCGCATTCCCATCGAGGCGGCCGACTACCGCGACATGACGGCCAACAAGTCGGACATCCGCTGGGAGATGACCAGGCGCAACTACCTGCACGTCTGGGAATACATCGCCCTGCACGGCCGTGGCCTGATGAACACGGTGATCTACGTCGTGCTGGCGATCGCGACGGCGCTGCTGGTCAATCCGCTGGCCGCGTACGCGCTGTCCCGTTACAAGCTCCGCAGCACGTACAAGATACTCTTGTTCTGCATGGCGACTATGGCGTTCCCCGGCGAGGTGACGATGATCCCCGCCTTCCTGCTGATGCGGCGGTTCCCGCTCTGGCCGTTGGTGGGGGGGACGGCCGTGTTCATAGTGGTGCTCTGGCTGATGGGCAAGCTGGCCCCGCGGCTCAACGAGCTGCTCCGCATGCTGGTGTCGCTGATGGCGGGGGTGGTGGCCGGCTACTGGGGCGTGCCGCTGGTAATGGGCAAGCCCGATGTCAGCCTTCTCAACACCTTCTCGGCGCTGGTCTTGCCGGGCATGGCGGATGGGTTCTCGATCTTCCTCTTGAAGGGCTTTTTCGACAGCCTGCCTCGCGAGCTGTTCGAGGCGGCGGACATCGACGGGGCCGGCGAGTGGACGAAGTTCTGGTCGATCAGCATGAACCTGTCCAAGCCGATCCTGGCGGTGATCGCGCTGGGCGCGTTCACCGGGGCGTACAGCGCGTTCATGATGGCGCTGATCATCATTCCGGACCAGGCGATGTGGACGCTGATGGTGTGGATATTCCAGCTTCAGAGCCAGTCGCACCAGGCGGTGGTGTACGCGTCGCTGGTCATCGCGGCCCTCCCGACGCTGCTGGTGTTCGCGCTGTGCCAGAACATCATCATCAGGGGGATCGTGGTGCCGACGGAAAAGTAGCGAATGCGGAACTTGAGCATTGAATACTGAATATTGATTATTGAATATTCCCGGTCCCGCTGGAGCAAAACGATATTCAATATTCAATATCCAATAAGCAATGTGCAGTGTACAAGTGAGTGTACAGGACAATGGAGCACGAAGGACACAGATGAGTGAACTGAAGTTCGAGACTTTGGAGATCCCATCGGCGAGCCTGGGCCCGCAGAACCCTCTGCCGCCGCTGCACGCGCTGATTAACGAATCGACGGAAAGCCTTACCGCGCACGCCAGGCGGAGCAAGGAGGAGCGCGACCGCCGCGTCTACAAGTACCCGCGCGGGGCGCTGCCGCACCGCCTGCTGGATGGGTACGACCGCATCCGCAAGCCCTACGGCTACCGGATGGCCGTGCTGGAGAACCAGACGCTCAAGGCGAGCTTCCTTCTGGAGCGGGGCGGGCGGCTCTGGTCGCTGATACACAAGCCGACCGGGCGGGAGCTGCTGTTCTCCAATCCGATCTTCCAGCCGGCGAACCTTGGCATCCGCAACGCGTGGATCGCCGGCGGCGTGGAGTGGAACTGCGCCGTGATGGGCCACTCGGTTTACACCTGCACGCCCGTGTGGGCGGCCCGAGTCGAGGGCGACCATGGGCCTGTGCTGCGGCTGTACGAGTACGACCGCCTCCGCGGCGTGCCGTACCAGATCGACGCGTACCTGCCGGATGGGTCGGCGTTCCTCCTGGTCCGCGTCCGCATCATCAACCCGCACGACTTCGAGATCCCGATGTACTGGTGGTCGAACATCGCACTGAAGGAGACCAAGGACCTGCGGATCATCTGCCCGACGGACATGGTCTACGTCCGCGAGCACAACGACCACAAGCTGCACAAGGCCAAGATCAACCGCGACGGCGGGCCGGACCAGTCCTATGCCGTCAACCGCGCATCCGATGGGTACTTCGCGATACCGGAGGACCGGCGTTCGTGGTTGGCCGGGCTGGAGGGCGACGGCGCGGGGCTGATCCACGCCTCCACCGCGCGGCTCCGCGGGAGGAAGAAGTTCAGTTGGTCGCAGGAGCCGGGCGGGAGGCGATGGCAGAACTTCCTGTGCGGGCCCGATAGCGCGTACATGGAGGTGCAGGCGGGTCTGGCCCGCAACCAGGCCGAGTACGTCGACATGCCCGCCGACACGCAGTGGTGCTGGCTGGAGGCCTACGGCCTGATGCAGGCCGATCCCAAGCTGGTCCACGACAAGAACTACACCGTCGCATTCACCGAGGTCTCCAGGCGGCTCGACGCGGCGCTGAGCTACGCGTGGATGGAGAACGAGCTGGTGGCGACGGAGGCGATGGCCAACCGCGCTCCCGCCGAGATCATCCAGCGCGGCAGCCCGTGGGGCCCGCTGGAGGTCAAGCGCCGCCAGAAGGCCGGCCAGCGCCCGCTGGCGCCAGGGGGCCTGGTGTTCGACGAGCAGGGCATCACCGAGGAGGCCCAGCCGTGGGCGGCGCTGCTGGAGACGGGCGAACTGCCTTACCGCAAGCCGACGGAGGAGCCCGGCTCGTTCATGACGCACCCGGAGTGGATGGCGATGCTCGAGACGGCCGTCAAGGCGGGGCGAGGCAATCACTGGCTGTCGTGGTATCATCTGGGCGTGATGCACTACCATCACGAGGAATGGGCGCAGGCCAAGTCGTGCTGGGAGAAATCGCTGGCGATGGAGCCGTCGGCGTGGGCGCACCGCTGCCTTGGTGTGCTGGCCCGCGACCACCGCAAGCACGGCGACTGCGCCGACCAGTACCTCAAGGCCGTCGCGATGGAGCCCAACCTGTGGCAACTGGCGTCCGAGTCGTGCAACGCCCTGTTGGAGGCCGAGCGCCCGCAGGAGGTGCTGGACCTGGTCGGTCGGCTGCCGCCGGCCGTCTCCTCCAGGCCGCGCATCCAGGTCTTCCGCGCCAAGGCGATGCTGGACATGGGCGACGTGGATTCGGTGGAGAAGATCCTGGGCACCATCGAGCTGACGGACGTCCGCGAGGGCGAATTGAGCCTGACGGAGCTGTGGTTCTACATGCACGCAAAACGTATATCCAAGGCCGAAGGCGTGCCGATCAACCACGCGCTCTACGAGCGGATATGGCACGAGTTCCCGCCGCCGGCGCAGATCGACTTCCGCCTGTGGAAGGACCCGTCGCACCTGCGGAAGCTGGAGGCCAAGACCCGGAAGCAGGACAAGACGGCATGAAACCTCAGACGGGAGGACAGGAAGACACGAGGAAGGGAGGAAGGGCCTGCCCGGTCGGTGGCCCTTTTTCCCCTCTTTTCTTCCTCCTGTCCTCCCGTCTCTGTGGCTAGGGATCTTCCAGCAGGGGGGCAGTGCGGGAAGAGGCGCGAGAGACGCGAAGGAGAGCGATATGGCTGAAGTAGTCCTTGAGAACGTGACCAAGGAGTTCCCCGGCGGCGTGCAGGCCGTCAAGGACATGACGCTGACCATCGCCGACCAGGAGTTCATCGTCCTCGTCGGCCCCAGTGGGTGCGGCAAGACCACCACGCTGCGGATGGTCGCGGGCCTGGAGGAGATCACCAACGGCACGATCCGCATCGGCGAGCGCGTCGTCAACGACGTGCCGCCCAAGGACCGCGACATCGCGATGGTCTTCCAGAACTACGCGCTGTACCCGCACATGACGGTGTACAAGAACATGGCCTTCGCGCTGAAGCTCCGCAAGTACCCGCGCAAGGAGATCGACCAGCGCGTGCAGGAGGCGGCCAAGATACTGGGCATCCAGGCGCTGCTCGACCGCAAGCCCAAGGCCCTGTCCGGCGGTCAGCGGCAGCGCGTGGCGGTGGGGCGGGCCATAGTCCGAAAGCCCAAGGCGTTCCTGTTCGACGAGCCGCTGTCGAACCTCGACGCCAAGCTCCGCGTCGAAACCCGCGCCGAGCTCAAGAAGCTCCACCACCAGCTCAAGACCACAACCATCTACGTCACGCACGACCAGGAAGAGGCCATGACGCTGGGCGACCGGATCGTGGTGATGAAGGACGGCGTCGTGCAGCAGTGCGGCAGTCCGCTGGAGGTCTACGACACCCCGAGCAACCAGTTCGTGGCCGGGTTCGTCGGCACGCCGCCCATGAACTTCTTACAGGGCAGGCTGGTGGGAGACGGCGGGGGAGTCTTCTTCGACGAGGGCAGCGCGCGCATCCGCCTGCCGGAGGACAAGGGCAAGGCGGTGGCGGACCACGCGGGCAAGGATGTGTGGCTCGGCGTCCGGCCGGAGGCCATGGGCACCAGCCCCATCGGCCGGTTCGGCGGGCAGGACAACCAGCTCCAGGTGACGCTCTCGGTGGTCGAGCCGCTTGGCGAGAAGATGGACCTGTTCGCCACGACGCCCAGGCACCCGCACGTGGTCGCCCGCGTGGACGCCCAGCGCGACCTCAAGCCGGGCCAGACGATCACGCTGCACCTGGACATGCGCAAGGTCCACGTCTTCGAGCCGGCAAAGGGAGGGAAGAACCTCACCTTGACAAATGGCCACTAAGGTACGGCATCGTGAGTGAAGGGAAATCCAACCTGACGCCTGCCGACATCGCCGCGGCCAGGAACGCGGCCGAGCAGCTCCTCCAGGCCGCCCAGCGCGGCGATGAGGCGACGGCCAGGTCGCTGCTAGTCCTGGGCGACGGCGAGAACCTGGACTTCAAGGAGATGCACAACTCGACGGTTTCCTTCGAGCTCGGCCAGCCGCAGGCCGAGGGCGAGTTTGTCATCGTGCAGGCGAAGATCAACGGCCCCCCGGAGGCCAAGAGTCAGGCCGCCCCGACCGAGGGAGCGCCCGCTCAGGCGGAGGGCTCGCCGACTCAAGCCCCAGCGGTTCCGTCGCTGAAGGAACTGCCGATGGTGCTGCGCCGCGTGGGCGGGGCCTGGAAGGTCGACATGGGCGAGAGCATCAAACGCCTCATGGGCGGCCTTGACATCTGCGAGCTGATGAACCAGATGGCAAAGGGCCTGGGCGAGGTCATGTCCAAGGGCATGGAGGCGATGGGCGAGGCGTTCTCGGCGCTGGGCGCGCCTGAGGGCGAGGCGAAGCCCGCAGAGGATGCCGCGGCGCCGGCGGATGAATCGCTCCCGCCGCCCTCGGCCCCCGAACCGGCATCTGCTCCCGAGCCGGCCGCGGAAGAGCCGCCGAAGCCCGCTCGCAAGCCCCGCGCCAAGCGGAAGAAGTCCACGGGCTAGCCGGCGCGAGCGATAGCAGGAATTCCGCCCTGTAGCCGCGACTGGCCGGCGGATTTCGCTTGACGGTTGTTCAGTCCCTCTGGGCACGGCTCAACGGAGGCCGGCCAGGCGGCAGCGTCCATCTATCAGGAGAGCTTCAGATGATTGCTCAGGCGCGAGGATCATTCCGGGCGATTGGGTTGGCTGGATTCGCGGCTGTTTGCGTTGCGATGATGGCGCTGCCGGCCGCGGCCCGTGCGGAAGACGCGGCCATCGTCAGCAACGTCAAGGTCCTGTCGGACAAGAACCCCGACGACGTGTCCAGCGCTGAGGCGTGGAAGAAGTGCTACATCAAGGATGGGATGAGCGACCAGGAGAAGGCCATCGCCATATGGAAGACGGTCGTCAAGTACCGCCACCAGGAGAGCCCGCCCGGCGAGGGGCTCACCTCCTGCGTACACGAGCCGTTCAAGACATTCAACGTGTACGGCTACGGCATGTGCTGCTGCGCGGCCAGCAACATCGAGGGTCTGGCGCGGGCCATCGGCATGCCGGCCCGCGGCAGGATCATCGTCGCCCACAGCGTCCCGGAGGTATGGTACGACGGCGCGTGGCACCTGCTGGACGCGTCGCTGATGTTCTACCTGACCAAGCCCGACGGGCAGATCGCCGGCGTGGACGACATGAAGGCGGACATCGTCGCCTGGCGCAGGCAGCACCCGGAGATCAAGACCGAGAACGATCTGAAGAACTTCGCGAAGGACGACGGGTGGAAGAACGGGCCTCCGCTGTTCGCGACGTGCAAGTTCTACGACAAGAACGGGATCAACCGCGCAGGCTGGCACGGCTGGTGGTCCAACATCGTCGAGTACAACTACAAGGTGGGCGGCAAGGGGTGGAAGTACGTCGTGCCGCCGGACACCAAGGGCACGGTCAACGTGTTCGACTACGGCGCGATCATGGGCTACCAGGTGAACGTGCAGCTTCGCGAGGGCGAGAAGCTCACGCGGCGCTGGTACGCCACGCAGGTCGCGACGGGGCTTGATCGCGGCAACAAGAAGCAGTTCGAGAAGTTCCTGCTTGGCGATATGTCCGCGCTGGGCCAACAGAAGGAGTTCGGCGACCTGTCGCCCGGGCGGATCGGGAACGGAACGCTGGAGTATGACGCGATGGCCGACTCCAGGCTCGCGAGCGATGCGATTGCGTGCGAGAACCTGAAGGTCGAAGGCGGCCGGGTCCGGCTCGCCGAGCCGAGCAAGCCCGCGACTCTCATCATCCGCATGCCGTGCAGCTACCTCTATCTCAACGGCGAAATGACCTGTGCGCCTGTGGTGGGCGAGGGCGGCGAGATCGCGGCCGCAATCAGCCTCAACAACGGCCTCGATTGGAAGGAACTCGCGAAGTTCGACAAGAGCGGCCAGCAGAAGACGGACCTGAAGGCGCACGTCTTCAACAAGTACGACTACCGCATCAAGTTCGAGTTCAATGGCGCCGGCAGCGGCCTGGATGCCCTCAAGCTGACGCACGACATCCAGCACTCGCAGGCGCCGCTGCCCATCATTACCGAGGGCGACAACAAGATCACCTTCACGGCCGGGCCGCAGGAAGGCACGATCACCGTGCAGGGCAACATGGACGACTCCGCCAAGGACACCATGCGGATTCGCGACTTCCACCCGATGCTGGAGGGCGCGGCGATGGACAGGTTCAGGATCGGGACCACGGCCGAGGCCGACGAAAAGGCGCCGGAAATGGACGACCTCACGAAGGCCGTCGCCGACCCGCCCAATCACGGCGCGGCCATCGTGCCGGTGACCACGCCCGGCGACATCACGCGCATCCGCCTGAGCGTCCACTGGCGGGCGAGGAACTCCGCCGATGGGTACGTGGTGTCGGCCTCGTTCGACAAGGGCAAGACGTGGAAGGAGATGTGCAAGCTCGATTTGGCCCATCCGGCCAAGAGCGGGTACTTGACCTTCGCCGACGTTCCGGCGGGCGAGCGGAACGTGCAGGTCAAGTTCGACGGCACGCAGTCGTGCGCAACGGAGATATTCGACCTGCGGATCGACGTCGACTACAAGGAGCCTTCCGGCGGCTTCCGGCCGGTGAAGGTGACGTACACGTGGGAAGAGGGCGGCCCGGCCAACGCGCCGGCCGCCAGCCCTTCGCCGACAACCGGGCCGGCCGACAAGCGCGGCACGCTCAAGACGGATGAGCACATCTGCACGACGGCCCGGGACACTTGGACGATCCGCTGTGGGCCGGGGACCGTGGCAAAGAGCTATACCGTCGAACTGGCGAAGTAATCATCGATGTGTGGATCAGGCGGGCGGCGGCTCTTTCGGGAGATAGCCGCCCGCTCCGCGGTTTTCGGCATTGCGGGCCAGACGCGAACTGCATATCATACGGGGCTCTTGGCGCGCCGGCGGCGTGATTGCCGGCGCCTGAAACGCCCCTTGTTGGAAAGAAGCTTGCCGCGATGAGCAGCGAACATGTGCCGGTTAGGATATACAGCGACTCGAAGTCGGCGTCGATAGCGGTTGCGCGGGCGATCGCGCAGGTCATCCGCGCCAAGGCCGCGGAGGGGAAGACGGCCGTCCTGGGCCTGGCCACGGGCCACACGCCCATCAACGTCTACCGCGAGCTGATCCGCATGCACAGGCAGGAGAAGCTCGATCTGGCCAACGTCGTCACGTTCAACCTCGACGAGTACTGGCCGATCTCGCACAAGGCCTTCCAGTCCTATCACGTGTGGATGAAGGAGAACTTCCTCGACCACGTGAATATCCGGCCGGAGAACATCCATATCCCTTCCGGCGAGTCGGCGGAGAAGGACGTGGAGGCCCAGTGCCGCTCCTACGAGCAGGCGATAGCGGCCGCCGGCGGGATCGACTTCCAGATACTGGGCATCGGCCGCAGCGGGCACATCGGCTTCAACGAGCCCGGCTCCGCTCGCGACAGCCGCACCCGCCGCGTTCACCTGGACCTTGTGACGCGCAAGGACGCGGCCGGCGACTTCTTCGGCGAGGAGAATGTTCCCCGGATGGCCGTCACGATGGGCGTGGGGACCATCCTGGCGGCGAGGCAGGTGGCGCTGCTGGCGTTCGGCGAGCACAAGGCGCCGATAGTGCGCAGGGCGGTCGAGGGCGAGGTATCGCCGGGCGTCGCCGCCAGCTTCCTACAGGAGCATGCCAATGCCACGTTCTACCTGGACACGGCGGCCGCCGCCGATCTGACCCGCATCGCCACGCCATGGCTATTGGGCCATTGCCAGTGGGATGAGCTGCTTCAGCGTCAGGCCGTGATATGGCTGTCGCGCAAGATCGGCAAGCCCATTCTGAAACTGACCGACGAGGACTACGCCGAAAACGGCCTGGCGGAACTGCTGCACGCCTCGGGCGGCTCCTACGACGTGAACATCCGCGTCTTCAAGCGGATGATGGGGACGATCACCGGCTGGCCCGGCGGCAAGGTCAAGAAGAAGCGGACGCTCATTCTCAGCCCGCACCCCGACGACGACGTGATCTGCATGGGCGGCACGATGGCGCGGCTGGTGCAGCAGGGGCACGAGGTCCACGTGGCGTACATGGTCAGCGGCTACCTGAGCGTGTTCGACCACGACGCTGCGAGGTTCGCCGACTTCGTCCGCGAGTTCAACCGCATCTTCGGGCTGACGCCAAAGCAGACGGCCGCCATCGAGAAGCACATCGACAAGTTCCTGCGGAACAAGAAGCCCGGCGACATCGACACGCCGGAGGTGCAGGCGATCAAGGCGCTCATCCGGCGGACGGAGGCAGTCGCGGCGGCCGCGTATTGCGGCATCCCCGAGGACCGCTGCCATTTCCTGGACATGCCCTTCTACAACACCGGCAAAGTCCAGAAGCTCTCGATTTCGGATGCCGATATAGAACCGGTGCTGAGGATATTGCTCCAGCTCAAGCCGGGCATGGTCTTTGTGGCCGGCGACATGTCCGATCCGCACGGCACGCACCGGTTGTGCTACGACGCGTGCTTCGCGGCGGGCGACCGCTACGAGAAGCTCGGCAACACGCGCCCGGAGGTGTGGCTGTACCGCGGGGCGTGGCAGGAGTGGCCGCCGGAGGCCATCGACATGGCCGTGCCGCTGGCGCCCGACGAGCTGAAGCGCAAGCGATACGCGATCTTCCGGCACCAGAGCCAGAAGGACCGCGCGATGTTCCCCGGCGCGTACGACAGCCGGGAGTTCTGGCAGCGGGCCGAGGAGCGCAACATGGCGACGGCCGGCATATACGACGACCTCGGCCTGCCGGAGTATCACGCACTTGAGGCGTTCGTCCGCTGGCCGCTGACGCAAAGCGCCCACGCCGCCTCGCAGATTGAACCAGTGGAGAAAACCTGATGAGCACACGGATGGACAAGGCCGTCATCATGGCCCGCGGCCTGGGAACCCGGATGCGCAAGGCCGACGACCACGCCCGCCTCAGCGCCGAGCAGAGCAGGGCGGCCGACAAGGGCCTCAAGCTGCTTATCCCCGTCGCGGGGGGCACGTTCCTTGACTACGTGCTGGCCGCGCTGGCGGATGCGGGCTACAAGGAGATCTGCCTGATAATCGGCCCGGAGCACGTCGAGACCCGCGATTACTTCGGCAACCTCAAGACCAGCAGGATTCGCATCAGCTTCGCCGTCCAGGAAAAGCCGCTGGGCACGGCCAACGCGGTTCTGGCCGCGGAGGAGTTCGCGGGCGGCGATCCGTTCCTGGTGATCAATTCGGACAACTATTATCCGCCGGAATCGCTGGCTGCTCTGCGCGACCTGGACGGGCCGGGCCTGGCGGGCTTCGAGAAGCAGTCGATGCTGAAGGGGTCGAACATCCCGGCCGACCGCATCGCCAAGTTCGCGGTCATCCAGATCGACGGCGACGGGCAAATGGTCAAGATCATTGAGAAGCCCGCGCCGGAGGTCCTGGCGGCGATGCCCGAGCCGATCTACCTCAGCATGAACTGCTGGCGGTTCGACCGGTCGATCTTCGAGGCCTGCCGCAACATCAAGCCTTCGCCTCGCAACGAGTATGAGATCCCCGACGCGGTGACTTACTCGATGGAGAAGCTCGGCCGGCGCTACCGCGTGGCGAACATCCACGCGCCTGTGCTGGACCTGTCCAGCCGGTCGGATGTCGAGGGCGTCGTGGCCAAGATGAAGGGCATGGAGATCAACCTGTGAGCGAGATTCGCCTGGCTGAACTCACGGAGGCAAATCCGACCGCAAAGCGCCTTGCGGCAGGAGGCCTGAGCGCCCCGGCCGCGGCGGACAAGGCCGCCTTGCTGGACAAGTGCGCCGCGGCGCTGGCCAAGGCGGGCGTGGCGGCGCTGTCGCCCGTGCGAGTGCTGTTCGTGCCGGGGCGGATCGAGGTGCTGGGCAAGCACACCGATTACGCCGGCGGGCGGAGCGTCCTGGCGACGGCCGAGAAGGGCTTCTGCGTGGTCGTCGCGCCGCGCGACGGCCGCGAAGTGCGGCTGTTCGACGCCGCCATGAACGAGTCCGCGCAGTTCGCCATCGAGCCGGACCTCGCCCCGTCGATGGGCCACTGGTCCAACTATCCGATGACGGTCGCGCGGCGGATCGCCCGCAACTTCCCCGGCAAGCTGCGCGGGGCCGACATCGCATTCGCCAGCGACCTGCCGCCGGCCGCGGGCATGAGCAGCTCCAGCGCGATGGTCGTGATGTCCTTCCTGGCGTTCGACGCGGCCAACGACCTGCGGGCGCGGAGCGAGTACAAGTCGAACATCAAGACGGTCGAGGACCTGGCCGGCTACCTGGGCACGTGCGAGAACGGCCAGACGTTCGGCACCCTCGTGGGCGACAAGGGCGTGGGCACGTTCGGTGGCAGCGAGGACCACACCGCGATCCTCACGTGCAAGTCCGGCACGCTCAACCAGTTCACCTACTGCCCCGTGCGGTTCGAGCGGAACATCGCGGTGCCGGCCGGCTACACGTTCGCCATCGCGGCCAGCGGCGTCGTGGCGGAGAAGACCGGCTCGGCCCGCGAGAAGTACAACCGCGCGTCGCTGCTGGGGGTGGCGGTGGCGGAAGTCTGGCGCGAGGCGACGGGGCGAAAGGACCCGCACATCGCCGCGGCGCTGGCGTCGTCGAAGGACGCGGCCGCGAAGATGCGCGAGGTACTGGCGGCGGCGTGCCACAAGGAGTTCACGCCGGCGGAGCTGCTGCGGCGGTTTGAGCACTTCTACACGGAGAGCGAGCTGATCATCCCGGCGGCCGGCGATGCGCTGGCGCGGGGCGACCTGGCCGAGTTCGGGCGGCAGGTGGATTTATCGCAGCAGGGGACCGATGCGCTCCTGTGCAATCAGATTCCGCAGACTGTTTGCCTGGCCCGGCTGGCCAGGGAGGCTGGCGCGGCGGCGGCGTCCGCGTTCGGCGCGGGCTTTGGCGGGGCCGTGTGGGCGCTGGTCGCCAAGGACAAGGCGGCCGCGATCATCAAGAAGTGGTCGGCCGCCTACGCCAAGGCCTATCCCGGCGCGGCGGCCAAGGCCATCTACTTCACGACCGATGCGGGGCCGTGCGCCTTCGAACTGTGAAGGACTGGCCGGCAGACCGGGGCTGGGCGCGGTTGAAGGAGTTAGAACACGGATTACACTTATTGAACGGATTGAGGAGAGCCGAATTCGATTGTTCTCCCCTGAATCCGTAGAATCAGTGTAATCCGTGTTCCATTCTCCAGAACTGCGCCTGGACCAATCATGGCGGAAGGAACTCCAAAGACAGACCTCAACGTCCTCGTCATCGGCGGCGGGCCGGCCGGGCTGATGGCGGCCATCGCCGCCGCGTCGAACGGCGCGCGGGTGGCGGTCTGCGAGCGGAACGACCAGCCGGGCCTGAAGCTCCTGGCAACCGGGGGCGGCCGGTGCAATCTCACGAACACCGCGCCCGCGGATGAATTCATGGCCGCGTTCGGACGGCACGGGCGGTTCATCCAGCCGGCCCTGGCCGCGATGGATGGTGAGGGCCTGCGGGCGTTCTTCGATGGCCTTGGCGTGCCGACGTTCTGCGAGGACGGCTTCCACGTGTATCCGCGTTCCAACCGCGCCAGGGACGTCCGCGACGCCCTCGTGCGGCGATGTGGCGAGTTGGGCGTGACGATTATCACCGGCGCGCGGGTCACGGCGCTTATCACGGACGGCGGAGCGGTCAAGGGCGTGGAGACGCCGGCCGGGCCGGTCCTCGCGCCGCGCGTGATCATCACGACCGGCGGCAAGAGTTACGCTGAGCTTGGCTCGACGGGAGATGGGTACGCGATGGCGGCGGCCGTCGGGCATACGATAGCCCCACTTGTGCCGGCCCTGGTCGGCCTGGTGACCCGCCAGCGGTGGCCGGCCGAGATTGCGGGCGTGAGCATCCCGGCCGTGCGGGTGTGGATCGATCTGCCCGGGCAGCCCAAGGCCGGCAAGAAGGGCGACATTCTGTTCACTCACACGGGCGTGTCCGGTCCGGCCGTGCTGGACATCTCCGGCGACGTGGCGGAACTGCTCGCGAAGCGGAAGGAAGTGCCCATTCGCATCGACCTCAGTCCCGGCGCCGGCCGGGCGCAATGGCGTCAGCGGCTGGACGACTGGGGCCACGGCAAGGGTTGGCGGGCTATCGGCTCGCACCTGGCCGCTCATGTGCCATCATCCGTGGCGGGCGTGCTGTGCCGCCTGGCCGGCATTGACGCGGAACTGCCGGCCGCCGAGGTCAGCCGTGCGGCGCGGAATACACTGGCCAACCTTGTCACCGGCCTGCCGCTCACCATCACAGCCACAGAGGGCTTCGACCACGCGATGGTCACCCGCGGCGGCGTCGCCCTCAAGGAGGTCGATCCCAGGACACTGGCCAGTAAGATCATACGCGGCCTGTATTTCGCGGGCGAGGCCCTCGACCTCGACGGCCCGTGCGGCGGCTACAACCTCCAGTGGGCGCTGTCCAGCGGGCATCTGGCCGGCCTGAACTAACTGATAGGAAAATCGATCCGGCCGCCGCAAGGCGGC
>JBHGBE010000037.1:0-48114 GCA_041946855.1 Phycisphaerae bacterium
CTGGCCACCTCCCGCCGCTATACGTACAATCCGTTGCAGACGGGTGAAATGTTACCAATCTCCAATCTACAGTCCCCGTGTGGCAGGGCAGCCCTGCTAGACGTGCAGGACCGCCTTGATCGCCGGCAACGGCCCGTAGAGCCTGATGAGCACCACCAGCACGGCGTAGAGCGCCACGACGATCCACATGATCCTGTCGCGGACGAGGACGGCCACAGGGTCGGCGGTGCTCCAGATCCGGGTGTTGCGGTTGAAGCGGAAGATGCCGTAGACGACCAGCGGGATCGTCCAGACGATGTGCGCCGAGCCCATGCGGGCGACGGTGGACGGGGCAAGACAGTACAGGCAGTAAGCCAGGATGGCCATGGCCGTTGAGACGGCCAGCATGAGCTCAAGGCTTGGCAGATCGTATCCCCAGTTGGCCCCGCGGGTGGCCTTGGCCTGACCATCGGGCAAGGCCAGCAGTTCGCTCCGCCGCTTGGTCAGCGCGATGAACAGGCACAACGTGAAGGTGCAGACCACCAGCCACGGGCTGGTCGGTACGCTAATGGCGGCCGCGCCGGCCATCGCGCGGAGCACGAAGCCCATCGCCACGACGATCACGTCAATTATGGCTCGCGTCTTGAGCCAGAACGAGTACAGGAGGTTCAGCGCCAGGAAGGCCAGCGTCCAGATGACAAGTTCCATGCCGCCCATAGGATGCGGCGCGATCTCGGGCTGCGAAGCGGCCCCCGTCCGAAGGAAGCCGGCGTTGGTCAGGACCTCAATGGTGACGGCGATCCCGATGCCGATCACGAGCAGGATTCCCGCCGCGCACAATGCGCCCGCTGTGCTGAGACGGCCGGAGGCCACCGGGCGGTTCTTCTTGCTGGGATGCGCGCGGTCGCTTTGGCGGTCGGCCACGTCGTTTATCAGGTAGACGGCGCTGCTGAGCAGGCAGAACGCCAGCACGGCCGACAGGCACGGCGCCCATGCCTGCGGCGACCTGAACAGTCCGGAGAACAGGATCGGCGCGGCCACGAAGCTGTTCTTGACCCAGTGCGGGATGCGCATCGCCTCCACGACGGCACCAAGGCCCGTGCGCGTCGGGACGGGTGAGGGCGAGTCTGTGCCTTCCTGGGCCAAGTTAATGTCCTGTCTTGCCGGTGCGTATCCCCGGCGCGGGACGCTCTTTCTCTTACGGTCAGTACAGGGAATCAGTTCCGGTTAGTGTACTATCGGCAGGGAGGCGACTGGCCCTGAAGCAACCTGAGCCTCAAGGCCTGGAGGCGGAGGGGCGCCACCAGATCTCATAGAGTATCCGACTGTCCGGCCTGGTCGCATCCGGCCAGGGCTTGAACTCCGCGGCGCACTCCAGCCAGCCCGGAACGTACCCGGGCTGGTTCGAGACTGTGAAGACGTTGGGGGTCCCTTCAGGAACCTTCTGCCGGGTGGCTTCATCATCGAGCAAGATGACCGCGTCACTTCGCGCCCGCTCGACGCGTTGCACCCATTCCAGCGGATAGTAGGCGGTGCCATCGGCGATGATGATGCTGCCGGGCGGTACGGACTTCATCGCGGCGCGGGCGAACTGCCCGGCCGAGTCCTCCGTCTCCTTCCAGGGGACCAGCCAGTAGCGCGCCGCGCTGCGATACGGCAGGTCTTCTCGCCCGGGCAATGGCAGTCGCAGGTCCTGCCACACATGCGGCGCGGCCTTGTAGATCACCGGTGTCAGCAGCACGCCGGCCGCCGCAAGCCACAACAGCCATCGCCGCATGCCCGCCTGGCAGAGCCTTCCGAGGCCAATGCCCGCGATGACTGCCGCCAGCGCGTAGAACGGCAGGAAGAACATGAACTGGTCCTGGACCGTGTAGCGGACGGCGAACACGAAGTACACCAGCACGAGGTAGCCTAGCGCCCAGGCCAGCGGGCCTCCGGCCATCCTGCGCATCGACCACAGTCCGATGAGCATCAGGGGCAGAGCCAGGTTGGGCAGGTTGTAGATGATATATCCGCAGCCCATCACGACGGCCCGCCCGGAGCCGCCCAGCACATCGCTTCGCCAGGAGTCGCCGAACAGCGCGGAGTTGACGGAGGCGGTCACGCCGACCTCGCCTGCCTTCTGCACGACCATCGCCAGGAATCCGCCCGCGCCAATGAGCCATCCGACGATGAGCAGGCCGACGGCCGACCAGCCCAGCCGGCGCTTCGCGCATAGGTAGATGACGGTCAGCCCGTAGGCAGGCAGCGCAAGCAGTGCCAGATTGTGAGCCATCAGGGCCAGACCTGCCAGCAGACCCAGGAGAAAGGCCATCAGGCGTTGCGGCCGGCGCACCAGCGAGACCAAGGCGTGCAGGCACGCAGTGAAGAGCGCGACGTGAACAGCCTGGCTTTCCACAATCGTGGCGAGCCACCACACGGTGTGAGCCAGCGCGTAGAACCCGCCGGCGATCCACGCGGCGGCCGCTGGGCGCGGCGCCAGCCGCCGCACGAGCAGCGCAACGCTCGCCGCGGCGAGCGCGGCGAACACTGCCGATACCATGTTCATCCGCCACGCAATCGGCCCCCACGGAAACCAACTGAACGCCTTGCCGATCACGATCAAGAGCGGGTGCGCCAGCGCAAGGCCCATCCGGCCGGTCAGGTCGAAGTCGTGGATCCGCCACTGGAATACGCCGCTGTCCTGCCACGCCGGGCCGCGCTGGGTGGTCAGGCCGTAGATGACTGCGGAAACCAGGAATGACACCAGGAAGAGACGCCACCCCTTCCAGGTAGATCCCTGGGGGCTGGATGTGGCGACGGGGTCGGACATGGATCAGTTCTTTTTCATCTGGGAGATCACGGCCGTGCATCGGGCCAATAGCGCCGACCGCCATTCCTCCATCTTGGCTGGGCCGATCGCAGTAGTCCGGAGGAGATTGGGGTTGTAGTCCGAGGCCCCTTGCGCGTTGGCGGTCGTCCGGATGTCGGCCAGCAACTTCTCGAGTTCCGTGGAGTCCACCTTCGCGGCCCTAGCCTTGATCGCCAGTTCCCTGGCTCGCCGGTACAACCGATAATCATCCTCGCCCTGCTGTAGAAGCAGCGCTGCAAGCGTCGGCGACAGCGCCCGGTCTCTGTCCTCCGGGGCCAGCAGGCCGGCCGTGCTGGTTTGGAAGCCCATGTACGGACCGTAGTCCATCTCAGCCTTTTCGACAATAGCGCCATCGGCCCCGCAAGCCGCGGCGAAGAAGCCGACGCCGTACCGATCGGCGCCCAACTGCCAGACGAAGGCCTGATGGTCCTTCCCCAAGCCTTTGACCTTGGCAATCACGCCGGCCGTGTCCTTCCCGTCAGGAACTATCACTGTGGCAGAGAACGGCGCCAACTGGTTCTTGAATACATCCGGCGCAATGCCGCTCAGCACAGAGACGTGCCCCGCGCCGCAGGGCTTGCCGCCCGCCGCCGCAATCTCAGCCGCCTGCCGGGAGTAGTTGGGCAGTTCCGCCGGATTGAGGACCCACCAGAGGTACAAATAGTAGCCCTGGAGCTTGTTTCTCACCGCAACGTCGCTCATCTTCCTGACCATTGCGGCAATTGTCTCCCGGTACCGCTGGGTGCCGGGCAGAACTTGACTGCCAGCCAGGTCCCGAAGGAAAGCGTAGCCCTCGAAGAACGCCGGTCCGTGCAGCATTTCGCCCGGCACCGACTTGAGGAACTGACCGTAGCCGCCGTCTGTCACCGTCGCGGGCGCCTGGAAGCCGGGACCGGGCAACAGCATGGTGTCCACCCCCGTCTTCAGCAGTTCCCGGCGAATCCTTGCGCTTAGCTCGTCCTGCTGCGCCTGGGTCATAGCATCAACCGCCGCGGCATAGAGCCCGCCCGCGTTCGTGCCCGTCAGAGTTCCAAAGATCCCCTGGGCCGAATCGTCCTCCCCGGTGTTCAGCACTGTGATCTCCAGCGGCAGTTGAACTTGCCCGCTCGTGTGACGCACGGACAGCGAGCCACGATAGACCCCGCTGGCAGCCCCAGGCGAGACTCGGACGATCACCGCCGCGTGGACCACTTCCTTGGCTCCGGCGGACCGGACGGTGTGTGTCAGCAGCCACGGCTGAAACTGCACGCGGGCATCCAAGATCCTTGGCACGCGGTTGATAAACCACGTCTCAATGACGTCGGCCGGCGCGACAGGTCTGCCCGCGAGGTCCTTCGGAACTGCCACGGACATCGACAGGCCGGTGATGTTGCCTACCGGCGATACCGCAAATGGGATCACGGCCGTCCCGCCGTTGAGCAAGCTGGCGCGGAGTGACCCCGCACGGTCCAGGTCCGCGGGCCTGTAGGTGGCCCCAAACGCCTGGTCGGAGGGCGGGGCGAAGGCCATGATGCCGGCCCTGGTCTCAGCGGGTGTCGGCGCTACCGTACAAGCGACATCGACCCTCGCTCCAACGATGAACTGCCGGCGGAATCGTGAAATGTCCTTACGGATCACCTTGTCCACATAGTCGGCCATCGCCTTTTGTGCCGGTTTCGGTGCGGCCACCAGCGCCGCCAACTGGCAGTTGACGACGTCGAATCTGTTCTTGCCGGGATCAAGCTCGACCTGCACTATGTCGTAAAAGTGTCCCGCATATGTCGCGTCAAACCACTGGGGGGTCCACGCGCCATCCTTGCCCGCGCCGATGCCGTCTGGCCCTAGCATCTGGGCGGCTGAGAACCGCTTGCCCAGCAAAGGCTTGCCCTTGAACACCAGGCCGTATTCGTTGGCCGTGCCGTTGCGGCGGTAGTGAGTGACCCACAGCCACGCCACGGAAGGTCTCGCGGGATCCACGGTCAGGTCAAACGAATCCGGCCACTTACCGTACCATATCGGCCCCGTGAAGGACCGCACGAGCGGGTCGACATTGGCGTTCCCCTCCGACAGGACCTGGTTATGCCCCCAGGCGACAAGGTTGTTGACCTCTCCGGCCGCCCCGAACCCCGGCCACGACGCCCTGGTGCGAGGCCCGAAGTCGACCATTGCCGCGCCGGCGGGGGCCTTGTCGGCCTCCTCGTAGCGGATGTTGTCAAGGATGATGCCCACGTCTCCGGCATTGGCCAGAGCAAGTTCGATCTTCTCATCTCCCCAGGCTTCGGGATTCTCGCTGGTCCATGCGGGAAGCGGAAGGGCCACCGTGTCCTTGCCCGGCTGGGCGCAGACCGCTATCGACGTCAGAAGGCGCGGCCCGGCGAACCGCAGGTTGAGCACGTGCGGCAATGGCTGCAAAGTAAGCGTGTCGATCTTCAGCCACGCCCATTTCCTGAGGTCAGCACCGCTGAGCGTCATCGCGATGCCGGCCCCGGAGGGCATCTGTGCGGCCTGGGCGCCTTCCGTGACGCCTTCGCCTCCCCGCACAACAGTCAGCTTGCCATCGACGGCCCGCACAGACTCGATCGTCTCAAAACCTTCGATGACCTGCTGCGCCCGGGCCGAGGACGGCGCCGCCAGCGGCGTTATCTGCATCGCCAGAATGAATGCAAATCCCGCGGTCGCACGCCTTGAGCGGATCATGACCGAATGATACACTGTCCGCCAGGCCGTGAAAAGCCGATTATTCGGTACTAACATTCGTCCGGCTCAGCCCGTATAATAATGGTATGGAAAACAGGGGAGGACGAACAATGCTCGGAAGGACGGCCATCCTGATCGTCGCGCTGGCGGCCTTGTGCGTGCTTGCCCCCCAGGCATGGCCGCAAGGCCGAGGCACGATCGGACTCACCACTCCCGGCTACATGAAACCCATCGGCCAGACTACCGCCACGCTCAACTTCGTGAACTACAGCTACGGCCTGGGAGGCGTGGGCGGAAGGACTGCTTACGGCGGCGGCGGGGACATACTCCGCAGTGCAATCAGCACACCTCTGGGAGGGGGAGCCGTCGGCATCGCCAGGTCCCCGATGATGGACAATCCTCTCGGGGCGGGCTCAGCTTTGTCGAAGATGATCGCGTCGCCGATCTCATCCGACCTGATGAAGACGATGACCCTCACGCCTGACGTCCCGACCAAGACGCCCCTCACGCCGGGTGTCCTGACCGATCCCGAGGCGATGGGCGGAGGCTTCTCGGCATTCTACAAGAACCAGGGACTAGATAAGGCGGCCGTAGGCTACCTCAAGACCATCCATGAGGACTTCGGAGACGATCTCAAGAAACAGGAGCAGGCCATCACGTCCCTGGTTCCCGCGGAGCCGAGCACCTACAAGACCTTCTTGGAGCGCGGAGAGGCGGCCTTCAAGGACGGCAGGTTCAGCGATGCGCTGGGCGAATTCAGGCTGGCCAACGACATTGGCGGCCGTGATTGGGTCAGCCTGCTGAGCATCTCGCACGCCTACTTCGCCATGCAGTCGAATCACGCGTCCGCACATTACCTGCGCGAGGCGATCAAGTACTTCCCCGAGCTGCCGCTGCTGCCGCTGGATCCCAGAGGATTCTACGGCAACAAGACCAGGTACGCCGACAACCTGCTGGCGCTGGAGGGCATCGTCAAGGACGAGCCGGCCAACGCGGACGCCGCCATGTTGCTGGCGTATTACCGATGGTTCGACAAGAACCCCCAGGCCGCCCAGAGCGCTTTGTCCGCGGCCATGCAGGCGGCCGCCGACGTCCCAGACAAGACGGTTGCGGAGGCCATCGACAGTCTCTGGCGAGGCATGGTAGCCACGGGCAAGGTCTCGGGCAACCTGGGGCCGGACACGCGCCCCGCCGCCACGCAACCCGCGACCAGTTCCGCCCCAGCCCCAAAGTGATGAGTGGTCCGTAAGGTCAATGCCGTATCCGCTAATCCAGACCGCATTTCAAGCCGATGGAAGTCAAGGCTTGTTCTGCGCTTCCGATGCCTGATGAAGTGAACAGTTCGACGCGCTCGCACGGGACAAGCGCAGTCATGCGCCGGCTTCAGCCCGTTGTGGAACGCCACATCGGTCTGGCAAACGTCATCGTCCACACGATCCTTTTCGCGGCGGCCTTACTCGTGGCCTACCTCGTCCGCTATGACGCCGGCAGTCCCGGCCAGAGCGGCACCGACTGGGTCACGCAGTCCTTCCTCCGATGGCTGCCCTTCTTCGTCGTCGTCAAGCTCGTCATATTCCGGCAGGCGAGGCTGCTTCGCGGCGGGTGGCAGTACTCCAGCATCCGCGACGTGTGGGACATTCTTCGGGCTTCGTGGTTGTTCGCCCTAGTGACATTTGCCCTGGTCTTCTTGTTCCGTTACCTGCCGCAGCGGTTCGAGCGCCAGGCCTTCATGAGCTTCCTGTTCGGCCAGGAGCACTACTCCAACGGCGTGCTGATCCTGGACTTTTTTGCAACGGTCTTCCTCGTCTCCGCTGCGCGCCTGGGTTACCGCATCTGGCGCCAGGAGCGCCGGCAGGTCTCCCCCGAGGGCGTGCGGCGAGTCCTGGTCGTAGGTGCGGGCAACGCGGCCGAGGCGATCATACGCGAGATCCACCGCATGAGCGTCGAGCGGTACCACGTGATCGGCCTGGTCGACGACGACCCGAGGAAGAAGCGCCTGAGCATGCACGGGGTGGCGGTCCTCGGCACCACCGACGATATCCGCAGGATCTGCAAGGACGAGAAGGTCGAGGAGATCATCATCGCCATGCCCTCGGCCACGCAAAGGCAGCTTCGCCGAGTGATCGACCTGTGCAGCGGAACGAAGCTCAAGTTCCAGTCACTGCCCGGAGTGGGCGACCTGATCGACGGTCGGGTTTCCGTCTCGCAGATCAAGCCGGTGGACATCAACGACCTGCTGGGCCGCAAGGTGGTCGAGATGGACAGCGCGGCGGTCGCCCGCTTCCTCAACGGGCGGCGCGTGCTCGTCACGGGGGCCGGAGGGAGCATCGGGTCGGAAATGTGCAGGCAGATCGCGTCCTACGGCCCCGCCAGGCTGATCCTGGTCGAGCAGGCGGAGAACCCGCTATTCGAGATTGAGAACGAATTGCGGGCAACGCACCCCGAAATCCCCCTCGTGCCGTGCGTCTGCGACATCTACGACCGCCAAAGGGTCGCCGAGACCTGGGCCTCGCAAAGGCCCGACGTGGTCATTCATGCCGCCGCCCACAAGCACGTGCCCCTGATGGAGTGCAATCCCTGCGAGGCCGTGAAGAATAACATCCTGGGCACGCGCAACGTCGCCGACGCCTCCTGCCAGCACGGGGTCGGAGAGTTCGTGATGATCTCCACCGATAAGGCCGTCAACCCGTCCTCGGTGATGGGCGCATCCAAGCGCGTCGCCGAGATCTACACGCAGTCGCTCAACGGCCGCGACGGGTGCAGGACGCAGTTCAAGGCCGTGCGGTTCGGCAACGTCCTGGGTTCGGCGGGGTCAGTGGTGCCGACCTTCCGCAAGCAGATCGCGGCGGGCGGACCGGTGAGCGTCACACACCCGGACATGACGCGGTATTTCATGACCATCCCGGAGGCCGCCCAGCTTGTGCTCCAAGCCGCCGCGAACGGCGCCGGCGGCCAGATCTACCTGCTGGACATGGGCGAGCCGGTCAAGATCGTCGACCTGGCGCGGCAGATGATCACGCTCAGCGGGTTCAGACCCGACGAGGACATCGAGATCAAGTTCACCGGCGTCCGGCCGGGCGAGAAGCTTTTTGAGGAGCTGCGGACCGAGGGCGAGGACATAGAGCCGACGGTACATCCGAAGATCATGATCTGGAAAAGCCGCCCGACCGACTGGGAAGTGATCCAGACGGCCATGCAGGAGTTCGTCGCGCTGGCGAACTGCCTCGACAGGAACAAGGTGGTCGCCGCGATCCGCCGCCTCGTACCGGAGTACCGCCCGCTAGACGGCGCTCCCGTCGAGCCGGAGCCGCACGCGGATGTTCGTCCGCTCGTGCCGGAGGCCCTCGCGGACGTCGAAGGCGTCGCAAGCCCGGCGGCCGGCCTCAAGAACGCCCCCGCCGCCTGATTGGCCCGTGGGCCGGCTGGCGGCGGCCGGATGAACAAGGAAAAGCCATGAGCAAGGAAGCCATACCCCTGTCCAGCCCCGACGTGGCTGAAGCGGACGTCCGCGCGGTGGTCGACGTGCTGCACACGACGAGACTGAGCCTCGGGCCGCGCATCCCGGCCTTCGAGTCAGCCGTGGCGGGCCTGGCAGGGCGAAGGCACGGAATCGCGGTCAACAGCGGGACCAGCGGACTTCACCTGTGCGTCCGCGCGCTGGACATTCAGGAGGGCGACGAGGTCATCACCACGCCGTTCTCGTTCGTCGCCACTGCAAACTGCCTCCTGTTCGAGCGCGCCAAGCCGGTCTTCGTCGACATTGATCTGGCAAGCTACAACATGGACCCTTCGGCCATAGAGGCGGCGATAACGCCGCGAACGAAGGCGATCCTGCCCGTCGAGGTGTTCGGCAACGTGGCCCACTTCGACCAGTACGAGCGGATCGCCCGCAAGCACGGCCTGAAGATGATAGAGGACTGCTGCGAGGCCCTTGGAGGGTATCTGGGCGACAGGCCCGCGGGCAGCTTCGGCGACTGCGGCGTGTTCGGCTTCTACCCCAACAAGCAGATCACCACGGGCGAGGGCGGCATCGTCGTTACCGACGACGACCATATCGCGGATGTCTGCCGATCCTTGCGGAACCAGGGGCGCGACGGCGAGAAATGGCTCGTCCACCACCGGCTGGGCTACAACTACCGCATGAGCGAGATAACCGCAGCCCTGGGCGAGGCCCAGTTGCGGAGGCTCGGGGACATCCTCCAGAAGCGCCGCCAGGTGGCGGCCATCTACAACGAGGTGCTGGCCGACATCGATGAGATTCACCTGCCGCCGATGGCAGACCCCAAGTCGGCGAGCTGGTTCGTGTACGCCGTGCGCCTGGCCGACCGTTTCAGGGCTGCCGACCGCGACGCCGTGATGGCGCACTTGATCAAGTGCGGTATCGGCTGCAACAAGTACTTCATGCCCATTCATCTCCAGCCATACTTCATCGAGATGATGGGAGCGTCCAAACTCAGCTTCCCCCGCGCCGAATGGGCCGCCGACAGGACCATCGCGCTGCCGTTCTTCACCAATCTGGCCAGGAAGCAGGCCCTGGAGGTCCGAAAGGCGCTGAAAGAGGGCATTCGCGAAGTCAGGCCTCCGTCTGTCGCCAAGCCCTAGTATGTGCGGCGCGGCGGATGCGCGCCGGCAATCAAGGTTCCCGCGTGCTCCAATCGTTACTAGACATGTCGCAGGTTCAACGCATGGCGGCCGCCTGCCTGGTGGCCGCCGGTATCTCGCTCCTCCTAGGCGGACCGGTTCGTCGCCTGGGCGCGGCGCTGGGCATCATGGACAAGCCGGGCCGGCGGTCCAGCCATTCGATGCCGGTCCCCCGCACCGGCGGCATAGCCATCATAGCGGGCGCCATGGTGGCCATGGCGCTGTTCGGCAAGCCGAACATGCCGCTGCTGGCGGCCGCCGCGTTCGGCACGCTGGTCGCGGCCATCAGCCTCATAGACGACATCTTCACCGTGCCTTCCCTCATTCGCCTGGTGGTACACCTGCTCGTGGCCGGCACGGTGATCGGGTTGGTTGGGCTGGAGCCTCAAGACCTTGGCCTGCCCTATCTGTCCATGAACATGAACGCATGGACAGGCGCTATCCTGGCCGTGCTGTTCACGGTGGGGTTCGTCAACTTCTTCAACTTCATGGACGGCATCAACGGCATTGCCGCCTTTCAGGGAATTCTCGGGGCGGGGATGATCGGCGTGCTCTTGATGTGGGGCGGCGCCGACAACAGCGTGCTCGTCGCGGCCGCGATGGCGGGCGGGTGCCTGGGCTTCCTGCCGCACAATTTCCCCAAGGCCAGGATGTTCATGGGCGACGTGGGCTCAACGACGCTGGGCTTCTGCCTTTCCATGCTGACTCTCGTGGGCGGATGCCGGAGCGAGTTGCCCTGGGTCGCGTACATCCTCCCGCTGGGTGTGTTCATCTACGACGCCACGTTCACGCTCATCAAAAGGATCATCCGCCGGGAGAACTTCCTCCAGGCGCATCGCGAGCACCACTATCAACTGCTCATCCGCTCGGGCTGGAGCCACACAAAGGTCGCCCTCTTGCAGGCCGCTCTGATGGCCATGTTCTGCGCCAGCGCGGTCATCTACACCAACGGGGACGACATGTCGAGGCTTCTGGTCCTGGCGGCGGACCTGGCGTTAATGGGGACGTACAGCGTCTTCGTTCACCGAACATTCGCCCGACACCCCGCGAAGACTGGCGAAGGTCCCGCGGGATGACGCCGGCAGGCCGTCTGCTATCGCTTTTCATTGACCCGCCCACTGGATGAGAAGGTTCGTCCAAGGTAGTCCTTCAGGCACTCCTCGAACGGCCGGAGCGCTAACCGGTCCTTCAAGATGCCCTCGAGGCGCGATGTGTCGATGAGGGTGTCGGACGTCACGACCCTCAGGCGGCGGGTGCTCAGCGGCATCTCTCTCCGAAGCGCCCATCCGGCCAGATCGCCCAGCAACGCCATCGGCCTGATCAGCCAGAGGGGCAGGTTGATGATGCGCAGGTCCACACCCAGCGTCCTAGCCACGGCCGTTGCGATCTCCCGGAGCGTCAACGTCTCCGAGTCGGCCACGTTGACCACAAGGCCATCGAACTCGGCGGCGTTTGCCCCCAGGAACGCTAGGGTCGCCGCTAGGTTCTTGACGTAGAGTATCTTCTTGCGTGCGCGGCCGCCATCAATCGCGGGCAACCTCCCTTTCCTGACAGCGCCTACCAGCTTCACGAAATTGCCGCGGTCCCCAGGACCGTACACGACAACGGGCCTTGCTATGACGAATGGCACTCGCCCGCCAAGTATCTCGCGGACCTTCGACTCCCCTTCAAGCTTGCTCCGGCCATACGGCGTCTCGGGCTCGGCCGGGGCGTCCTCCGGGCACGGCTCGCGCTCCTGACGATGTCCGTAGACGGCGACGGTCGAGACGAAGACAAACCCGGCCGCGCCGGAACCGCTCGCCGCCTGCGCCACCCGGGCCGTGCCGTCCCGGTTGACCTGGAAGAACTTCTGCCGCTGCACCTCGGTCTTGGGAACCGTGTGGACCTGAGCGGCCAAGTGAAACACGGTGTCGCCCGGGGCGATGGCATCGCCGGGAAGGGAGTTGATCTCACCGATCACTCTGCGGACGCGCAAGTCGTCCTTGAACGGGAAGCTGTCGGCCTCTGACGGGAGCAACAAGCCGGTGACGCGCCAGCCCTGCTCCAGCAGGCGTTGCACGAGCTGCCTGCCGACACATCCGCCCGCGCCTGTGACGAATGCCATCATGCCCAAGGCCGTCCTCCTATCGTAGAAGCCGCGCGAATGCCCTAACCGCCTGCTCGAGCGTGTACTTGGCCTGGTAGGCCGCGAAGGCCCGGCGGCCCATTTCCTCCGTCAGGACTCGGTCGGCAGCCAATTCGCGGATCCCCGCGACAAGCGAGTTCAGGTCCCCAGGCGGGATTACCAGGCCGCAGTTCTCCTCGGTTACGGCCAGGCCGACTTCCGAGTCGGCGGGCACATGGCCGATGACAGCACGCCCGGATGCGAGGATGCCATAGAGCTTGCACGGAACGGCCATTCCCGACAGGCCCGCGCGAAGCGAAATGATGGAGGCATGGCAGCACGACAGGCTCTCTGGCAGCCGCTCTTTGGGCACGAAGTTCAGCCATGTGATGTTCGTCAACCCCAGCGATCGCGAAAGCTCCTCGGCCGCCCTCCTGCGCATGCCGCCACCGATGAATAGGAAATGAATGTCCGGACGCGAGCGAAGCTCGTGGGCCGCCTTGACGAGAATGTCCATGTCGTGCCAGAGGCCCATGTTGCCGGAGTACTGGACCACGAACTTGTCCTTCAGGCCAAGCTCAGCCGCCAGGGGGTTCCCGTCGAATGGCCTTGGCCGCGCCACCTCCATCACGCTCCAATGCGGAACATACGCTATCCTTCCGGCGTCCAGACCGTAATCGCGACGGAGCATGGCTGCCATGTCGCGGCCAAGGACAACCGTTCTTTCCGCGCGCCGATAGCAGAGCTTGTTGAAGAAGCGCCAAGTGCGGCCGATGATCCCCCCCTGCCGAATCCGTCCCATTCGCTCCAAGGCGTCAGGAAACACATCCAGGAGGAAGTAATGGTAAGAGAACCGTCCTAACAGCGAGCGCAGCCAGAGCAGGTTCCCCAGGAACGGCGGATTGGTCACACCCATCACCACGCTTCGGCATCCGACGCTCAGGAGACGGATGCCCACGCCGGCCAGAAATGAGGCGTACACCAGGAACCGCGAGAGAAGGTTCTTCTTGCCGTCTATGTTGAAGCCGCAACGGACGATCTCTACTCCGTCGACGCTCTGACGTCGGGGCAAGGCCGGATTGGTACCCGGCCGTCGCGACGGGAAGCCGCAGAGGACCTTGATACGGAAGTCTCCGCACCGCGCAAGCCGCGAAAAGAGGTCCCCGAAAAGCTGGCTGGTTGACTGCGGGTCAGGCCAGTACGGCAGGCAGATGAAGACAAGCTCCTTCACCTGTTCACCGCGCTGTTCCGGCGCCGAGGGCCTCGTCTCATTTCCTCCCGTATTTGGCGACATACTCATCATAAATCCATGCATACGTCCTAGCCAGACCATCCCTCAGGCGAATGCCCGGCTCCCAATGCAGCAGAGCCTTTATGCGCGTGTTGTCACTGTTCCGCCCGTTGACTCCCTGGGGCTTGTCGAGCTGGTAGCGGCGATCGAGCTTCACCCCGGCGATCTCCTCGACTATGTCCACCAGCCCGTTGACGGTAACCAGCTCACTGGATCCGAGGTTGAGCGGTTCAGTAACCTCACTGTGCAAGATCATGTCGATGCCCCTAAGGCAGTCGTCGATATACATGAAGCTGCGTGTCCGGGTGCCATCTCCCCAGATATCGATCTGGTGCTTGCCGGAGAGCTTTGCCTGGATGACCTTGCGGCAGATCGCGGCCGGGGCTTTCTCGCGGCCACCCTCCCACGTACCGTGCGGGCCGTAGACGTTGTGGAACCTGGCCACGCGAGTCTGAAGTCCGAAGTCCTCGCGGAAGTGACGGCACATCCGCTCCGTGAAGAGCTTCTCCCAGCCATATCCATCTTCTGGCATGGCCGGATAAGCGTCCTCCTCCTTCAGGGGGACTACGTCGGCGTCCTTCTGCTTGTCGGCGTTGTAGACGCACGCGGATGATGAGTAGAAGAACCGCTTCACCTTATGTTCGCGCGCGGCCATCAGCATATGGGTGCTGATCAGCACCGAGAGCATACACAGGCACTTGTGCGTCTCGATGAAGCCCATTCCGCCCATGTCGGCCGCCAGGTTGTACACCTCCGTCGCGCCTTCGCAGGCCTTCATGCAGTTGGCCTTGTCACTGAGGTCCAGGCAGAGGTTCTCCACGTCGTCGAATCGCTGGAACCACTCGCCAAGGGGCTTTATGTCCACGGCGCGGAGGCGCGTGAACCCCCTGGACCGCAAAGAGGCGATGAGATGGCCGCCGATGAAGCCCCCGGCGCCGGCTGCAACTATCAGTTCCTTGGGCATTAAGCTTGGCTCCTTGCTTGTCAGCACTATTCCTATCGTCGTTCGCCGAGGACCTACTTGAGTCCTGTGATTCGCTTGTCCGTGGCCCTGCACTCGTCTACGCGGTAAGCTCTGCCGTGCCGGCCTCATGTCCTCAGGATCATGGGTGTCTTGCCAGACACGGTCTGCTTGAGCATTCGAACATGCTCGATCCTGGCCGCGGACAGCAGCGGGTGTATCTTCGCCAGGCGTCCGCGAATGGCTTCAGCGGTCGCCGCCGGGAGCGGCGCGGGGGCCGTATAGCAGATCGTGATCGCGGATCCCTGCTGCTGTGCCTGATAGGACTGGATTTCGGGGCATGCTCGCACGCAATGTGTGATGGCCTCAGAATGAACACGGGACCCATCCTGAAGAAGCAGGAACGTGTTGCAACGGCCGCCCACGCGCGCAAATCGCGTGATTCCGTTGCCGTCGTCGCCCTCTAAGAGCTCGACCTCGTCACCCAGCTCATATCGGACCAGAGGAGTACACCTCGGGAACAGGCTTGTCACGCGAACGATCCGTCCGCCATTGGGGCCATCGTCGGTTGCCTCAACGAAGTACGTCCGCCAGAAGACGTTGTAGGGACCTTTGGGGGTCGTATGGCCAATCAGGTTCGTCTCGACGGAGCCATACTCCATGCCCAGCGGGGCGCCGAAAAGGCCTGAGATCATCCCCGCGCTGTCCGGGCGCGGGAAACCCTCGGCCGCCCCGATGACCGCCTTCAGTCTCAGTGCTCGGAACGCCTCCGCCCTGTCAAGGTTGGCCCGCGCGAACAGGTCCAAGGCGACGCTGTACCCCAGGATATACGATGGCCTGAACCGGATAAGCCGCTCGCCTCCTTTGCGCAGGCCCTCCTCGCTCAAGTCATAGGCCGAATGCCGGCAGTAGCCCAGAAGGGAATCCCGCACCTTGCGGTCCCACCCACGGATGCGCCCTCTGAAGCCTGTCCCCAATAGGTGGCTTTGCCCCCAAAGAAGAAACATGCGGTCATGGACTCGGACCCCGTACCAGCCACGCGCCATCCACGTATCCGGCGAAGTGGCCGCAATCTCGCTGTTCCATGCGGGCAGTTGAACCGGGCTCGCGGATGATCCCCCCGTTGTCCGCTGCCACTGGCCGGGCCTTGCCTCGCTGTGAAGCCTGCTCTTATGCTCCTGGACCATGCCTCGGGACAACACGGGCAGAGCGCTAATCACGTGCGGCCAGCTCTCGAACGCCTCCCCCAGCCTCTTCGCGTCCGCAAGCTCCCTGTAAAACGGCACGGTTCGGCGTATCACGCCCCATTCCCGGTTGAACGCCGCGAGCTGCCAGGCCAGCCTATCTTCAGGATCCAGCGCCTGCTGGTACATGAGCCGCCGGCCGTCGATTGCGCGCTTCATAGCGGCCGAGCGAAGCATGCGGATGATGTACATGTGGCCCTGATCCTCTTCTCTAGAGTCTAGCGGCCCATCCGGGAGGGGGTGCGTACTTGTGCTTGACGGCGGCCCGTAGCCGCTCCAAGCTCCACGTCTGGCCATTCACAACCGCTGGGCCCGACAGTTCGTCGCCTGCCGCCAACGGCAGGCTTTCCAGACGGCGTGCTTCACGTATCATCGGCAGCGCTTCGGGAGGGTATCCCATGAGAATCGCGCATATCGTGTCCGCGGCAACGAGGCTATCGCTGAAGAGAACAGCGCCCGTGTTGACCGGGCTCGGCTTCAGAGGACCGGTACCCTCGCCGCCGACCACACCGTCGACCATGGCAATGTGTACGCGTTGCGGCTGATCGTGGAGGAGCCCCTGGCGATCCGCATGCCGTACGATGCGGGCGATGTCTACTGCCATGCGCCAGGCTGTGTCATTCCCCCACCACCCCCCCCCTGTCCCGGTAACGAGTTTGCCGGCGCCCTTGCGCAGGATTCGGTCCAGCACGCGCAGCGCCCTCCCGCCCCGGCTGTCAGGACTAGCCGCGTAGACCCGATCGTGGAGACGGGACAGCGCCCGCAGGATCCCAAGCGGATCGCGAGGATACTCGTCGCCACCCATGGACGGAGGTCCCTGGCGGTGGTGGGCTAGGCTGTCCTTATGCCCGATCGCTCCAACGCATCCCTTGATAGTGCAGGTGATCCCGACCTTCTCGTGCGTTTTCAGCTTGGGGACGCTGACGACAACGTCGCTTTCGAGGACGGCCTTGTTGACGACGTAGATGTGCTTGCCGCGACCGTGGCAGGCGTCGGTCCGCGCCGGATCGTAGTCAAGCACGCGATACCTTGTCGAGTCCGAGTCTAGGGGGGCCAGTAAGCTCCTTCCGGCGAGGTCGATTGCCAGGCCGCGGTTCTCGGAACGTCGCTCCACGCCCGTGAGCAGGCCCCAAGCGTTCCGCGGCGCAACGAACAACCGCAGGTCCTGCGCCTGTACCGGCGCGCCCGCGTCCTTGTAGAATGCCAGGACCTCGGCCGCGCCGGTGTCTCTCAGGACCGCATCCCACCGGCACGACTGTAGCGGCGCATTTCCGAACTGCACGCTGCCTGATTCACCCACTGCCAAGAGAACGTAATCGATCAATGCGCGGATCACCGAGGCGTGTGTACACTTCGACAGGAAGGCCTCGCAACTCTCGTTGGCGCGACGATGGTACACGAAGTTGCACAGGACGAAGACCTTCTGTCCCGGCTTGATCCAGGTGCCCAGGGGGTTCCACTGCGGGCTCCCCAGCCGATCCTTGTCCAGCATGGCCTGCGCGAACGCCTGCCGCACCGCCTGGTAGACGTGATTAGGCCGCCGTGATAGCGTGCCATAGCGGTACTCAGGATACCGCTGGCCGGGCGAAAACGCATCTCCAGCCGCCGGGTAGCGAAGGCTCTCATCCAAGATGACAGAGGCGATAGGCATCACAGCATTCCAACAGCTACTTCCCAATCCCGTCTCCATGGTCCCCGTCTCCGGGGCCACTGCCTTCTACGGCGTCTGTCCATTCATCGTTCAGAATGACGCGAGACTCCAGTGAAACGACGACTCAAGCTCCGGCGCGCCCGCTTGTCATGCGCCTCCCGCGACCCGCTCCAGTAAACCGACGAGAGAAGCGGTGTTGTTCCTCCTATCGTATTCCAGAAGGACCTTCTGCCTGCCGGCCTGTCCCATCCGGCCAAGCAGGTCGCGATCTGACAGAAGCCGCAGGATCGCATCGCTCATCGCCTGATGGTCAAATGGCTTGATGAGCAGGCCCGTCTGACCATCGGAAACCACCTCCGGCATTCCACCCACGCGGAAGCCCACCACCGGCCGGCCGGCCGCCTGAGCTTCGAGGACGGCCGTGGGGCAGTTCTCAGTCTCCGAGGGATGCACGAGCAGGTCGAACAGATTCAGCAGTCGGGGGACGTCCAGGCGAGCCCCGATGAAACGGATACTCTCCTTAAGGCCCAACTCCGCCACCCGCCCGCGCAAGGTCCGCACATACCGCTCATCCGCGTCTGAATCGGCCGTCCCGGCCACAATGCACTTCAGGTCCGGCATGCGGCCGGCCAGCCGGCCCATTGTCTCGATGAGGTGATGAATGCCCTTTCGTTGGGTCAGGTGGCTGATGACCCCGATGACCGGGCCGCCCTGTGCAATCCCCAGTTCACCGGCGAGGGCCTCATCGCGCGGCCCCGGCGCAAAGCGGTCCGTGTCCACCCCGTTGGGGCACACGCTGATTGCCCCCGGACTGACCCCCACCCCGGCCAGCAATTCGGCGCCAAGCCTGGTCAAGGCGACATATCGCGTCACCCACCGCTTCTGGACGCCGTAGTACAACCTGCCGGCCAGTCCAGGCGGCATCGTAACGCCTCGCATGATGGCCGCCACGGGGCAGCCGGCAATCCTGCCGGCCCGTGGGACCGTCAGCGAGTTCACGCCGTTGAAGCAGATCATGTTCGCCTTCACGCTTGAGGCGAGGGCCGCCAGCCGCCGCGTCACGCCCCGGGCAGCCCACAGGTGCCTCGCGAGCGTAAGGGGGTTCAGGGTGCGGGGCGTCCACTCGAACCGCTCCAGGAGGCACACGGCCGCGCCGTCTGCCTCGAGGACGGCCATGAACTCATCTCGCGACGGCGTAGCGATGCAGACGGTGTGGCCACGGGCCAGCATCCGGCGCGCCAACAGCCGGAGGTTCATGTTCGGCCCCATGAGGCCTCGCCAGGGGCTCACTATGAGGAATACCATGGCTGTCCTCAATGCGCCTTGGTCCCGTCCATGACAAAGATCCTCAGGAAATCCCCTCCACATTCGCGACCTCCGTTTCGGCAACAACACCCCTTCGCGCGATTCCGAAAAGAAAGCTTATCACGAGGAATAGGGCCACCGGCCAAAGGACCTCCCGCACGAGTGTCAAGACTGAGCCGCGCGCGATGTGTGGCATAATCGCGATCAAGTTAGTATAGGCGATGCACCATGTAAGGGCCCCGCTCGACCTTGAGCGCTGCTGAACGTACTTGCAGAACCACCCAAGCAAGATCATCCCGAGGATCATCCCCACAAACCCAAAGTCCAGGTACACGTCCGCGAACACGCTGGAACCGACGCCGGTCTGCAAGTCGCCGTAGATTGCCAACGTAAGGAACTGGGCGCTGTTAACGCTCTGGAAACCCAGAGTTTCCAGGAGCTTATTGCCAAACGGGACGACGGAGGCCACCTCCTCCACCTTCAGCTTACCCATGAAGTAGTCATGCTGGTCGGGCACCACTTCGACTGCCTTGTATAGCGTCCTAACACTGCTTCCTAGCTCCAATACGCCGCGGCTAATGGTGATTTTGCTGGACTGATCCATCGCGGTATCAATGAAGGACGACAACGTCCTTCGGGGCGATTCACGAGCCACGCCGCCGACTGCCATGAGGAAGAGTGCAAGAAGGACCACCAAAGCCATAGCCTTGAATGAAACTCTCTTTACAAACTCCGAATACCCGGCCGCCACAATAACCAGCAGGCGTAGCATCAGGGACCTGTACCCCATCACAAACATGAACGCGAGAATGATGAGCAACGCGATCTTCGGAACAATCCCGATCTTCCATTTGCCGGTAAGTTGCGTAGCCGAAAGTGTCATGAGGCAGAAGCCCAAGGTCAAGAAGTTCACTGTCAAAAGGAAGACGATCTTCGGCACATATCCCCACCAAGAGACGCTGTATCCACCCTCAAACAACTGCGGACCTACCAACAACAAGAAAGTCGACGCCGTCATGGCCCCGAGGAGAAACACACCCGTCCCGGCGTACTGCCACTTCTTGAGGGATACGGGGTCCAATTGGTTCTCCCAGCGCACCTGCTGGTATCTGTCAGCAATGAAGTTGTAACCAGCGGCGAATGCGCCAAGTCCGCATACTGCCATCCCATTGGCCTTGCAGACAATACTGGTATCGAACCAGATATCGTCTCTGCTTTCGACCCAACCAAGGACCCAGAATAGCGGGTAGATGAAGTGCACGATCCAGAACATCGCCAGGGCGACAACTTCCACGCTGAGCCAGTTTACTGGGCGTGTGCCGGTTGCCTTGTAGACGACCTGCGCCAACACGACTGTCGTTGCTAGGGCAGAGCAGATTCCCAGGTAGAGCGGAGAAAGCTGCCTTGGCGCCGCGAACGTCATGACTGCACCTGCCCCGGCGATCAAGATGTCAACTCCAAGAACAAGGAACCTAGCTGCTAGCCGATCCTCGCCCATAGCCTCGCCCGCAGGCGTGCTTGATGCCAATATGCCTGTTTCCGCCTCAAATTCCATAGATCGCACCTTGTCGCCATCGCTCCGATGACGCTGAAGTACAGGATATCATGCGTTGCGCCGGCCGCATAGCTAATCTCCCGTGTCATTGCGGATGCCATGAAAGCGTCTTCGCCGATGCCCGCCGACGGCGACTATCGAACAGCTCGTCGTAGAATCGGAGCATCCGTTGAGCAACGACCTTGGTCGACAAGTCACGCGCGACGAGCCGCCTGCCCGCCTCGATCCTCTTCGCACGGGCGGCGTCATCGGAGAGCAGTCTGGCCAGGGCGTCGCTGAACGACACAGGATCGAATCGCCGCACCTGAACCACACACTCTTCCCCAGGATCAACCGCCTGTAGACCTGGTATTCCGCTGCTGACCACAGGCAGCCCGCAGGACATGGCTTCCTTTACCACGCGGGGAGAGCCTTCGCTTCGAGACGGAAGGAACAGCACATCAGCGGAGCGATAGAGGTCCCGCAGAATACCCCGCTCCACGCGATCTCGAACGTCGATCCGGGAAGCCGCTGGCGACGACCGGAGAATGTCCTCGCTCCACTTGACGCCCGGCTCCTCCGGCATTCGTCCGACGGCCACAAGGCGGGTTGCGGGAATTCTGGAGGCCAGGTTCTCGAAGGTGCTGATCGCCAGGTCGAACCCTTTGCGGCGCTGGAAGTTGCCGACATAGAGGATGATCTTGTCCTCGGCGGGCAGGTTTAGTTCCTTCCGCCTGGCCGGGCCGGGGGTGAAGAAATCCGGATCGACCTCGGCGGGCATGAAACGCGTCCTGTCGGCGGGGATACCGTAGTAGCGGCGCACGCCCGCTACGATCTCCTCGGTATTGCCGACAATACCATCCGCGAAGTGGCAGGATGCGAACTCCATCGCCAGGTGGCGGCCCTCGGTCAAGACGTAGGCGAACATGTCCGCGGGCCGGATGCGGTTGGGCCCCGTTAGCCACTTGCCCTTGAGGAAAAAGCCGGGCGTGGGCGAGTAGAGCGACAACACGTTGATCAGGTTGCCCCGATGAGGGCCGATTGTCCAACGGTTGCGCATGATCAGCGACATCTGTCCGAGGAAGGTGTCATGTATGACGGTCCGCTGGGGCCACGGAGCGGGAACGATCAGTTTCCTCATGTACTTGGCCCTGGCAAGCCCCCTGACTTGATCGGGCAGGCAGAATCGCTCCAAGCCGGGCGGGAAGTTCGATATGGGAGGATGTTCACCGTGCAACAGGACTATGCGCACGCGGACGCCGCCGCCGCACATCTCCGCGAACATCCGGTATCGATCCTCCAGCAGGCGGTAGCTGGGAAGACACGCATATACGAGCATCGTGTTCTCTTTGCGGACCATCCTTCGATCACCCTCGCGCATACCGCCTGTACCACATGCTCAGGCTCATAAGGCCCCATAGCAGGCGATAGCGATCCTTCGCGCCCGACTTGTGCGCCCGGATTATCTCCTCAATGGTCCTGCGGTCGAACACATCCAGGGGCAGACCGCCTGAGTCCAGAAGCTCCTGCCTAAGCTTCTCGTGAAGCTCGTGCCGGAACCAGACGGTCAACGGCACCCCGAATCCCTGTTTTGGCCTGTCCCAGAGCGCTCTTGGCAGATATCGTCCAAGGACCGTCTTCAAGAGATGCTTATGCTCCCCACCATGAAAAAGGATGCTGCCGGGCACACGGCGGGAGAACTCGACCAATCGGTAGTCGAGCAATGGAGTTCGGGCCTCCAGGCTCGAGGCCATTGTCGCCCGATCCACTTTGACGAGGAAGTCATCCGGCAGGACGCTAAGGAAGTCCAGTGTGGAAGCCAGGACCTCCAGCGAGCGCCGCGAAGGCTTAAGACGTCCAACCGCGCTCGAATGAGGCAGCCTGGACAACACCGAGTGGAAATCCCCGCGAACCAGCTTGGAAAAATCGGCGCCTTGCCAGACTGACGTTAAGAGCTGATGAAACTGCCCGAAGTCGGCGCACTGGATGGCCTGGGCGATACGACGAGGGTAATACGAGGGCACGGCGAAGAGGCACTTCCCGGCGATGCGTCGCATCGACGCCGGAATCCAGGATGCGAACCTCCATCTCCTGGCCAGGTCGTAGTGCCGGTAGCCCCCGTAGAACAGTTCGTCCCCGCCGTCGCCCGACAGCGCCACGGTCACGTGCCGCCGCGTCATCCGGGCCAGCAGCATCACAGGCAGGCAGGATGAATCCGAGAAAGGCTCATCGAAAAACAGCGGCACGTTGTCGATCTCGGCCCGAACATCGCCGGCCGTTACGATCTGCTGCGTGTGCTCGGTCCGGAGGGCGTCTGCGATGGATCTGGCCATAGGCGCTTCGTTGAACTGCTCAACCTCGAACCCGATGCTGAACGTCCGAACCGGGGCGTTGTGGACCTTCCGCATCACGCTCACCACCAGCGACGAGTCGATCCCGCCGCTGAGGAAGGCCCCCAGTGGCACGTCGCTGACGAGCCTCAGACGCACGGCCTCCTTCAGAATCGCCTCCAGTTCCTCCGCATAGGCGCCGGCTGGCCGCTTTGGCAGTTCATCTTCCGCCACGGAGGCCGCGTCAACGACGCTCCAGTAAGGCGCCGTCCGCAAGTCCCAGGTTTGCAGGTCCAGGACGGCCTTGTGGCCGGGGAGCAGTTTCTGGATTCCTTTGAACATGGCGTACGGCCCCGGCACGTATCCCGCCCACAGGTACGCCAGAAGGGCATCCTCGTCCACGTCGCGTCTGAAACCCGGCACTTGGACAAGGGCCGATAGCACGCTGGCGAAGTAGAACCGGCCGTCCTGCATTCCGTAGTAAAGGGGCTTGACGCCGATCCGGTCGCGGTACAGGAGGATCCTGCTCCTGGCGACGTCCAAAATCGCGATGGCCCACATGCCGTTGCAACGATGGATGAAATCCTCCCCCCATTGCTGGTAGGCCGCGATGATGACTTCAGTGTCGCAGCGCGTGGAAAACGAATGGCCCAGACCCTCCAGTTCCCGGCGAATGTCCATGAAGTTGTACACTTCGCCGTTGTAGATGATCGTGATCCGCCCGTCGCGGGAGACCATTGGCTGGTGTCCGGCCGAAGTGACATCGAGTATGCTCAGCCGCCGGTGTCCCAGGACGATAGCCGCGCCGGACTGCCTATCGACCACGAAGGCGACTCCCTGGTCGTCAGGCCCGCGCGCCGACATGGAATCCACGGCGGCATCCAGGACATCCGGCGACACATCCGCCGGGTCCCTCACGGCAATGCCCGCGATTCCACACATACGATGACCTCGTTACAAGACGAACACCACAGCGGCTCTCGCAGGCGGCGCACCATCTCCGGGGCGCCACGTAGGCGCCTGCTCGTCTATCGGCCGGGCCTCGACACGGCCTTTAACATGACCTTGTGCTGCATTACGCCGGAGTCCATCTCATCGCCTATCTACCCATCCATCTTCGGAATGTCAGCAGGGCCTTCGGGCCCATTAGGCCAGGGACAATAGTACCCCAGAGCTTGGGGGATAGCGGAGCATGCCGCAAGAGCCGCACGGCGTAACGCATGCCTGCTGCCCGATGGCCGGCCAGAAAACACTGTGTGGCGCACTGCCTCAAGAGGTGCCGATAGTATAAAAGACCGTGCTCCTGAAGCCGTTCGCCGAATTCATCGATCATCTCGGTAAACATCTGGCTCTGAACCTCGGCAGCCAGGAGGGCACGGCGCATGGCCCTGGGCGAGCGGTCCGAACAGATCCGATTGGGAGCGTTGGTGAACATTGTCCCGACGACTTCATGCACCATGAATCCACGCCATGCCCAAGCCATGCGCAAGACAAACTGGCCTTCTAACCTCCTGTCCGTGGGCCACTGGAGAGTTTCATAGATTTCGCGCCTGTGGCAAACCAGGAAGTCAGACACTGCGGATCTACCCGCCCATGCCGCCCATTCTTCGAATCCGAATTCCCCTTCCGGCAGAGGCGAGCTGGGGCACATCTGTCCCGTTTCCGTCGTCGCCATCATGCCAATGTAGCCGACTCGCGGACCGACCATTCCAGTTGCCTTGTGGAACTTGCCGAGTGCGCCGGGGGCGTAAACCCAGTCACTGTCAAGATAAAGGAACCATTTTCCCCTGGCCGCCTGCGTCCCGACGTGCCGGGCCAGGCATGGTCCGCCATTGGCCTCCAAAGCCACGACTTTCACTCGCGAGTCGGTGTAGCCGCGAAGAACATCCAGCGAATCATCCTCTGACCCATCATCCACCGCGATGATTTCGTAATCATCGAAATCTTGTGACAGAACGCTGTCGATGCACCGGCGGATGGTGTGGGCGCGGTTCCACACTGGCGTGATGACGCTGAAGAACGGACGTTCGCCACGTTCCGCGTCGGGCTTTGCTGGTTCCTGCTGTGAAACACTATCGGCCATCGGTTGCTCCCGTTGCGGCTGCCAGTGGCGACGCCGGCGCGGCCGCGCTGCGCCTGATCAAGACGACTGCCGCCAGGGCGTAAAACAGTAGATGGAAGACGTGCGCGATTGCCAAGGACCACACGTATCCCCGCACGCCTAAGCGAGGCGCCATCAGCCACGTACCCCCCCACAACATGATGCCCCAGATCGCCACGATCGTGAGCATCCACCAGACCCTCTCCTTGGAAATGAGGACCTGCGAGACTACTTCGCTGATAGCCTGCACGACCCCCATGCCCACCAGGATCGCCAGCATGTCCCAGTCCTCGGGGAAGTCCGGGCCGTAGAACCCAAGGATCCACTTACTCAGGAATGCAACCGGAATTGCCCCCGCCAGGGCGGTCGCGCCGTTAAGCCCGGCGTTGGCCAGCAGCGCCTTCAGGAACCTCCGCCGGTCGCCAACGCCCTCCAGCCTGGACAGTATCGGCAGCGTGATGCGGTTGACGGCCGTCGGCAGGAACATGATAATGTCCCGCCACCGGATTGCCGCGTTATACCCGCCCAGGCTGGCGATTCCTCCGGCGCCACGCGCCACAATGCCCTGGCTGAATGTCAGGGCCATGCCGCTCACGCCGCCGGCCAGCACTGCCGGCACAGCGCTCTTCCACAGGAAGGCCCCTTCGCGCCAGATGCCCTTGGTGGTCAAGTGCATCCCATGCCGGCGGCAGGCCCGGATGACCGCCCGCAGGCCCAAGCCGAATGCGAGCGCCCAGGAAAGGGCGATGCCCACAATCGTCCCGGTCAGCCCGAAAGACCAGGCAAGCCCCGTGGCGCAGACGAACATGGCCGCGCCCTGGACCCATTCAATGCGGGCGGTGCAGCGGAAGTCCTCAAATCCGATCAGTGTGGCCTGGAGTATCTGCGTGGCCACCATAAACAGCACCACCGCAGCGGATACCATCAGCGGCGCCAGCAGTTCCGGGGCGCCGTATTGGTCGGTCGCGATGGTCCCGGCAAGAGCAAGTGCGGCCGATGAAACGACGACGTCGCTCCCCAGGCCTATTAGGAGGGCCAGCGACATGGTCCGCGACGCCCGTGCCGGATCGGTCTTCCGAAGCGCCGCCACGTAACGAGTCATCACCATCATGGTACCGAAGGCCGCCACGTTGGCGAACATGCCGACAGTCACCGTGACCAGGCCCCACTGGCCGAAGACCAGCTTGCCCAGCAAGCGGGCGATCACGATGCTTGAGACCAGCACGCACCCTCGCGACAAGACCGCACCAACCACCGACCAGACCGCCCCGGAGGCCATGGAGTGTCGAATGCTGCCCTGGGGGAAGTGCTTTGAGCGGGCATCGCTGAACCCCCCCAGCAGTCTTCCGAGCAAGGTCTGAACGCTCATCAGGTCAGTCCTGTACGCCGCGGCGCCTGGGCAGAATCGTTTCCGCCGGCCGGCGCACGAGGCCATCCGGCCGTACAATTCCACCGGTGAATCACTGACGCCTAACCAATGCTCTGCCGGGGCCGGTCCACTGATGCCCTTCGCGGCGCCTGCTCGTTTATCGGCCAGCCAGTTGCGATAGTACACAAATCCCGACACAGAACACAATCGCGGCCCAACATCCGTTCGCGCGAACCTGTGGCAAGAGAACCATGGCCACGTGTCGATAATATGAGTACATCCGGCCGAAGCCACAGGTTCGCTGGAATCCTGACGCCCCGCCCTTGAGCAGCAGTAGGACTGGAAGAAGCACATAGATGTGGCGATGGCGTCCCTGGCGCCGGTGGGCCGGCTGGAGGTCGTTCTGGCTGAGCGGATTGCCGATTGGCTCAGGTCTCGGCAATACGACGCGCAACAGTCAGGCGCGCCGCCAGATAGGCAACGTATCGCGGGACGATCCTTCGTCGGGAGTAGCAGCTCTCCGCCGCAGCCCTCGCGGCCGCCCTGCACCGCTCCAGCATTTCCGGGTCGTCGTGGAAGCGGCGAATACCTTGGGCCAACTGCTCGGGGTCTCGCGGGGGCACGTGTACGCCGCACCCATGGCGGGCCACCAGGTCCGTCAACTCCGTATCCGGCGGGCTGACGGCTAGAAGCGCCGCTCCGGCCGCCAGCGCGTAGTATGTCTTGGATGGCACCGAGACGCCTTCGTATCCTTCGTCGAGTGACACGATCGCGCACTGCGCCGAAGACAGCGAGAGGGGGAGCGTTCCCGGCGGCTGGAGAGGCAGCAGAATCACGTTCGGCAGGCCGGATTCGGCCACCAGGCCGGCGACCTCGCGCTGCCTGGTGCCCCCGCCGATGAGCACGATGCGCACATCCTCCAGGTCGGTCAGCATGCCCGCGGCGCGAAGGATGGACTGAGTGTCGTGCGTTGCCCCGAACGAGCCGCTGTACATGACGACGAACTTGTCGGCCAACCCATGCCGGAGGGCGAACTCATTCTCCGATCTCGGACGCGGACGGATAATGTCCGTGTCCGCCCAGTTGGGCATCACCTCTACTGGCCGGCTGTCGAGCGGGCGCAAGTGCCCCTGGAGGGTCCCCGCCATCCGTTCCCCTATCGTGATGACTCCCTCGGCGGCCAGCAGAGATCGGCGGCTCATCCGCCGCCAGATTCCGGCGATCACTCCCCCGCGGCGCAGGGAGCCCATCCGCTCAAGCACGTCCGGGTAGATATCGTAGACCAGCAGGACGTAGCGGCAGCCCAGGAGCGCCTTGAGCAGCGGCATGACCAGCATGGTCCACGGCGGGTTGGTGACGACGAGCATGGGAACTCGGCGTCGCCGGATGGCTGCCGCCGCCGCCTGGACGGTAAACCGCAACCAGGTCCAAAGCCTCTTCCACGCCGGGGCCTTGGCGAGGGTCCTTCCGGGAACGATCTTGAAAGGAACGCTGCCGCCCTCTTCAGCGTCCAGGAAGCCCGTGAGCAGCTCGCACTCGACGCCGGCGGCTGACAGGTCCTGGAGTAACTGGAGCGTGAGCGGCCCGGCCACCTGATTGATGACAAAGAGCCGGGCCGGCACGCCCCGGCCGTCAGCGTGACTTGCGGTGGTCAAGGATTAGTTCTCCAGCAAGGCCATATGATTCTACCTGCGACTTGGCGACCAGTAGCTCGAACATCCTCGCCGAGCAGTGGCATCTATTGCTTTGTCGGCCATCGACTGACGGATTGTAGACTCCTTGGTCACCGCACAACAGGTAGTTGGCCAGATTGCTGCGACACTACGCCGCGAGGGTGAACATGAGGCCCCGTTGCCATACTGGCTCCAGCAGCCAGTGAACGCCACTGCGAGGTCAGACGGCCTCTCCCATCCGAGCCCTTGTCTTCAACCGTGATGATGTCACAGGAAGTGCTGCACAGCCTATTCTGCGGTTCTACGTGAATGCCAGTGCATCAACATCATCGTGTTGCCGCTTCAGATCGCTTGCGATACCTGATTTGTTTCGTCATTCTTGCCTTTTCAGGCGGGGTGGGAACGACTTTGCCAGCATGATAAACGCATTTAGAAATGAGGCAAATAGTCTAAAAGTGATTAAACTATGGCTAATATATGTCATCATTGCTAAAATGAGTGGCTGAACAGGTTCGGTGCCTGGCCTGTCGCGTACACTGCCTCGGTCGGCAGCGTCTGGCGGCAGACTGGGGCGGACCACGCGAAGTTGCCCGCGCCTTCGGGGCGGCCGCCCACGTCGGGCGCCGGCCTCAAGAGAATGCACGGTCCAGCGGCTTGGTTCCGGCGGGGCGGCGCATTACAATCTGGCCATAGAGGCCCACAATGCCAAGCACTCTCCTGAGGCAGGAGGTCCTTGCCAAGGCGACGAAGATCGTCGTCAAGGTGGGTACCAACGCGATCACAGGCGCCGACGGGCGGCTGGACCACGCGGTGGTGCGCGACCTGGCGGCTCAGACGGCCGCGATAATGGCCGGCGGCGCGTCGGTGACGCTCGTCGCCAGCGGGGCCGTTGGCGCGGGCATGGCCGAGCTGGACCTCGCCCAGCGCCCGCGCTCGCTGCCGATGCTACAGGCGACGGCGGCCGTCGGGCAGGGCCAGCTAATGCGGACCTTTCACGACGCCTTTGCCCGCCACAACATCAAGGTGGCCCAGGTTCTGCTGACGCGCGACCTGTTCGAGAGCCGCGCGCGATATTTGTGCGCCCGCAACGCGCTGGCGGCCCTGGCCGGCAAGGGCGTCCTGCCCATTATCAACGAGAACGACGTGGTCGCCGTGGATGAGCTGAAATTCGGCGACAACGACATCATCGCCGCCCTTGTCGCCAACATGCTTGGGGCCGACCTGCTGGTGCTGCTCTCGGTGGTTGACGGGGTGATGAAGGACGGCCGGGCGATTGAGATGATAGAAAGCGTCGACGAGTCCGCGCTCTCGGTCGCCACGGGCGAGCGCAGCCGCCTGGGCTCCGGCGGCATGGCCTCGAAGATGTCCGCCGCCGGGATGGTCACCGGGGCCGGCGCCGCGGCCGTCATCGCCAACGCCCGCACGCCGGGCATCCTGCCGCGCCTGCTGGCTGGCGAGAAGCTGGGCACGGTCTTTGCGCCGGCCAAGCGGAGGATGTCCAGCCGGCGGCGATGGATCGCCCAGGCGTCCCGAACGGCCGGGCGGATCGTCGTCGACGACGGGGCGGCCAGGGCCCTCCGCGAGCAGGGCAGGAGCCTGCTGCCGTCGGGCATCCGGGCCGTCAGCGGGCACTTCAAGCGTGGCGCGGCCGTGGCGATCATCGATCCCTACGGCCGGCAGATCGCCCGCGGGCTGGTGAACTACTCGGCGGAGCAGATCGACGCAATCAGGGGCCTCAAGACCACCCAGATCGCGAAGGCCCTGGGCCAGAAGCCCTGTGACGAGGTCGTCCACCGCAACAACATGACGCTCGGGTGATTGTAGATTGTAGACTGAAGATTGCAGATCGCGGACTGAACCGGCCTCCATTGAAACCTCGCAAGGGACTATCCCAGACGACCAACGCTTCGAGCGGCCAGCGCGAGAGGGCGCTGCGCGTCATCGCCCCGATCATCATCGCCCTTGCCGCGCTGGCGGCGTACTCCGACAGCTTCCACGGCCCGTTCGTCTTCGACGACCTGACCGCCATCGCCGAGAACGAGGCGCTCCATTCCTTCCGGCCGTTGGCCATCATCTTCGCCCGACCCCACGCGATGCGCCCCGTCGTGGACCTGACGCTGGCGGCCAACTGGGAGCTGGGTGGGGCCGACGCCTTCGGCTACCACGTGGTCAACCTTGTCATCCACGTTCTGGCCGGCCTGGCCCTGTATGGCGTCGTTCGCCGGACGCTGTGCGCGCCGCGCCTGGCGGGGACATCGCCGGCCCGACACGCGGACGCGCTGGCGCTTGCGGCCGCCCTCCTGTGGACGCTGCACCCGCTTCAGACGGAATCGGTCACGTACATCATCCAGCGGGCCGAGTCCATGATGGGCATGTTCTACCTGCTTACGCTGTACTGCGCGATACGGGGGTTCGGCGCAACGTCCGGAGAAGGGAGGATGGGAGGAGGGGAAGACGGGAGGACCCCGGATACTAGGGCGGCCCGTCTTTCCTCCCCTCCTCCCGTCCTGGCTTCCTCCCGTCGTTATGTCTGGCACGTTCTGGCCATCGCTGCCTGCGTCCTGGGCATGGGCTGCAAGCAGGTCATGGTGACCGCGCCCCTGCTCATCCTGTTGTACGACCGGACTTTCTTCGCCGACACGTTCAGGCAAGCGCTGCGGCGCTCACCCGGCCTGTACGCGGGTCTGGCGGCGAGCTGGCTGGTGCTGGCGGCGCTGGTGGCGACGGCATCGGCAGGGCCGACGGCCGGCTTCGGCATGACTTTCTACACGCCCTTGAGATACGCCACGCTCCAGATCGGCGTCGTGGCGCATTATTTCCGCCTGGCGGTCTGGCCATCGCCATTGTGCCTGGACTACGAAAAGGCCCCGGAAACCTGGGCGTTGGGCATCCCGGCGGCCGTCATCGCGTCGATGCTGGCGGCGATGGTATGGGCCGTCATTCGCAGGCCGGCGTGGGGCTTCCTGGGCGCGTGGGCCTTCGTCATCCTGGCCCCGACATCCAGCGTCATGCCGATAAAGGACCTCGCGTTCGAGCATCGCATGTATCTGTCCCTGGCGGGTGTTGTGGTCCTGGCTGTCGTGGGCGCGTATGCCGCGGCCGCACAATGGCTCCCGGACCCAACGCGGCGCAGGGCAGGCCTGACCGCGCTCGCGGCGGCGTGCGTAATCCTGGCCGTCGCCCTGGGCTGGCGGACGTACCTCCGGAATAAGGACTACCACGACGCGGTCGCAGTGTGGCAGGACGTTGTCAGCAAGATGCCCGACAACGTCCGCGCCCTGAACAACCTCGGCAATGAGCTTGGCAAGAGATACATGGGCGGGGGAAGGAAGCCAACGCCGGAGCAGATCGAGCAGGTCCGCAAGCCCCTGGCCAGGGCCCTTGCGATTGACCCGGAGTACTGGCTGGCCCTCAACAACATGGGGAACCTCCTGATGGCGGAGGGCAAGTTCGACGAGGCCGCCGGGCAATTCCGCATGGCGGTGGCCGCAAACGGCCAGTTCACGACCGCCTGGATGAACCTGGGCGCCGCTTTGGAGAACATGGGACGGGACGAGGAGGCGTTGAAGGCATTCCAGAAGGCGGTTGACATCGACCCGCGCAACGCCCGCTTTCTGTACGAGCTGGCCGGCCAGCTAAAGAAGATGCAGCGGCACGGCGAGGCGCTGAGACGCTATCAGGAGGCGCTCAGGCGCACCGAAGAAGCCAGGGGGGCCGACCGCGTCAGCGCCGCCGCGTCCATTCACCGGGGAATGGCGGACACGTATGAGCGCATCGGCGACGGCCGGCGCGCCGCTGAGCACTTTCGGACCGCGCTGGCCCTCAAGCCCGGCGACACCCTGAGCCTGACAGGGCTGGCATGGGTCCTGGCGACCTGCGAAGACGAAACGGTACGCAACGGCCCCGAGGCGCGGCAACTGGCGGAGCAGGCTTGCCGCGCGTGGAGAAAACCGGCGGGGAAGGAGGCGGCCAAGGCCTTGGACGCCCTGGCGACGGCCCAGGCCCAGCAGACGCAGTTCTCATTGGCCGTCCAGACCGCCCGGCAGGCGCGGGAGGTCGCATTGGAGGCCGGCCAGAATGACCTGGCCAGCGAGATTGCCGGACGCATCAAACTCTACGAGGCCCTCAAGCCCTTCCGGCAGACTACTTCGCGGCCATCGGGATCGTAACAGGCTTGGAGTAGATCGGCCGTTCGCCCGGCGGCTTATAGCGCCCCAGGACGGTTATCTTGTCGCTCGTGGGCACGCGGTCGCCCCAGCCCAGCCGCATCGCGTAGGCCCAGCCGTAGGGCGTGCGCGCCAGCAGGCTCTTGAGTTGCTCCTGGGTGAACGACCAGGTGAAGAAGGGCTTGTCCTTCTCAGGATCGGCCGGGGCGGCGCCCTCGAACAGGAGCACATCGACGCCGCCGGCCACGGGGGTGGCCAACGGCCGACCCGGCGCGAAGAAATAGACTCCCACTATGATCCCATCCGGCGCGGCCCTGTCGGTCCAACTGACGGCCGTGGGAGGTTGGATCAGGATGGCCATCTGCTCGACGCCGGTGACCGGCCGGGGCGGAGTGGCGGTCATCTTGTCGACAGGGGGCTCGCACCCGCAGAGCAGGCCAAAGCCCATAAGCGCCGGCATCAGCCATTGCCTCATTGCCCTTCGCCCGTCGACGACGCCGGTTGGCGCCGGATCTTGGGATGCGCCGGCGGCAGGTCCAGCGGCACCACGGCCGGACTGGAATCCTGGGCAGGCTGCGTCGCCGGCCACCGGACTTTGCCGCCTGATTCCGGGCTCCTGGGCAGATCGCGATCCGGGAACAACTGCCTCTCCAGCTCGTCGATCGACTCGCCGTGCAGCATGTTCAGCCGGTCGACCTGGCTGCGGGTCTGCGCGTCGCCTTGCGACATGGTGCGCATCACGTGCGGCGTGAGAATAATGAGCAGCTCGGCCCGCTGCTTGACCTTGACGGTCTTCTTGAAGAGAAGGCCCAACAGAGGAACGTCACCGAGAACGGGCACCTTGTCCTCCTGGTTGTCGTCCTTCGTGATGATCAGCCCGCCAAGGACGACCGTGTGCCCGTCCTGCACGGTGATCGTCGTCTGGGCGATCCTCTGGTCGATGATCGACGCCTTGACGCCGGGGGAGATCTCGATGGTCGAGTTGCTGAGCTGGCTGATCTCCGGGTTCACGTCCATGCGCACCAGGCCGTCGGGGTTGATCCGGGGCGTGAGGTTCAGAATGACGCCGACGTTGTTGTACTGGATTGTGTTGATCGTCTGGCCGGTGTCCGTCACGCGGCTGTCCACGATGAGCGGGATGCGCTGGCCGATGTTGATGGTCGCCTTCTGGTTGTCCATCGCCAGGATTTGCGGGCGCGACAGGACTTCGACGCGGCCCTGGGTCTGGAGCGCCCGCAGGAAGAAGCTCAGGTCCCCGCCCGTGACGGAGACGGAGAACCCGTTGAACTTGGATATCTCGGTGGCAATGCCGAAGTTAGTGCCGGCCTTGACGTTCACGCCGTTGATCGTCTTCTGGTACATCCAGTCCATGCCGAGGTCCAGCTCGTCGTCCAGCCTCACCTCGGCCAGCAGCACCTGCACGAGCACCTGCGGCGGCGGCTGGTCGAGCTCGCGGATGATCTGCTCAACGGCCGCGAAGTACCTGGGGCTGGCGGACACCAGCAGCGTGGTCGCGCTGGCCGCGTCGCCCTCGTGCGGCACTGCAACGACGGCCACCTCCTGCTCCAGCAGGCGGTTGATGGAGCCCAGATTGCTCGCGCCGAGGGCCGTGGTGAGCCGCTGGCGCTCCTGGTCGAGGAAGCTGCGCAGGGCCGTCTGAACGTCGTTGGCGCGGCTGTTGCGAAGGCGATAGACCTCCGTCTGGCGCTCCTGCATCGGGCAGGCGTCGAGCTCCTGTATGATCTTGCTGGCCAGCTCGACGTACTGCTTGGTCCCGCCCACGAGCAGGCTGTTGGTCCGGGTGTCGACGGTGACGGTCAGGGCCGCCTGCTCCGCGTTGCCCAGCGTGGCCGACGGTGCGTCCTTCGCGGGCTGGCTGGTCACCAGCGTGTATGTGGCGGCCTTGGGGTTCGTCGCCGCGGCGCCGGTCAGCCGGAAGAGCTGTGTCAGCACGTTGGCCATCTGCGTGGCGTCGGCGTTGGTCAGGGCGAAGACGCGGATCTCGGCCCCGCGCGGCGCGATGTTGTCCAGGCCCTTGATCAGCGCCTCCATCATGGGCATGTTCTCGACCGAGGTGGAGACCACAAGCGAGTTCGTCCGCCTGTCGGCCGAGATGAGCACGCCGTCGATCAGGGCGCTGGAGACCAGGTCCTTGCCTTCCTTCTGCGTGATGAACTGGATGATCGGCTGGCGGTTGGGGCTGACCGCGACCGGCGCCTTGGGCTTGGTCGTGAGCTGCTCGTTCAGTATCACCGCCAGCTCCGTGGCGTCCGCGTTGTTCAACTGGAAGACGCGGATTTCGGTGATCTTGGTGGTGGTCTCCTGGTCGAGCTTGTCGATCAGCTCCTTGACGCGGTCGATGTCGGCCTGTCCCGCGGAGACGATGATCGAGTTGGTCCGCTCGTCCACGCTGACGGTCTGGCCGGGCGGCGCGGCGGCCGCCCCGCCCGCGCCCTGCGACAGCAGCGACCTGACCACGTTGGACACGGCCGTCGCGTCCGCCTTCTTGAGCGGGAAGACCTGGACCGCGAATCCGTCGGTCTTGACGTCCAGCTTGGTGATTAGGTCCGAGGCCAGCTTCATGTCCTCGGCCGTTGCGCCGACGATGAGCGAGTTGCTCTTGGCCTCGGCCATCACCGTGATCGGGTCCCTGGTCATGCCCTGCCGCACCGGCCGCTGGTTGAACAACTGCACCAGCAGCGGCTGGACGGTCGCCGCCGTCGCGTTCTTGAGGGCGAAGACCTTGAACTCGGTGACCAGCGCCACTTCGTCCGTGTCGAGCTTCGAGATCATCGCGTCGGCGGCGGCCAGATCGTCCTTGCTGCCGGTGACCAGCAGCGTGTTGGTCCTGCCGTCCGCCACCACGACGGCGGACATCAACTTGAGCTGATTGTTTACGGCCAGCTCGGCGGCCCGCTTCTGCGTGAAGAACTGCTGGAGCATGGGGCCCAGCTTGGTGGCGTCGGCCTTCTTGAGCGGGAATATCTTCATGTCGCCCAACAGCGTCGCGGACTCGCTGTCGAGCTTGGCGACCATCTGCTCGATGACGGCCATGTTCTCCTTGCTGGCCGAGATGATCATGATGTTCGTCCGCGCATCGGCGACGATCGAGACCTTCTCCCTGGCCTGAACCGCCGCGTTGTTGACGGCGGCAGTGAGGCCGGGCTTGTAGAGTCCCTGCTTGATGAGGTTCTGGAGGAGAGTGGCGGTCGCGTTGGCGTCGGCCCGCTCCAGCGTGAATACGCGGACGATGCCGGAGTCGACCGGCGGCTCGATGTCGATCTTCTTGAGCAGGTCGTTGATAAGCTCCAGGTTGTCCTTGCTGGCCGAGATGACCAGGGCGTTGGACAGCGGTTCGGAGGTCACGTCAACCGCGGCGGCCGGGTCGGGCGTCGTCCCGGCGGGCGTGATGGCCTTCTGGTGCGACGCGAAGATCGTTTTCAGTGTCGTGCTGACCGTGCCGGCGTCGTTGTACTTCAGCGGGATGACCACGATCTGCACGGCCGGGTCGGTGATCTGCACATCCAGCCTAAGCAGCAGGGCCTTGATGGCCTTGGTGTCATCCTCATTGGCGGCCACGAGCAGCGTGTTGGTCCGCGGGTCGGCCATGATGACGGGCTTCTGCCTCTGCACGTCCTTGGTGACGGCCGCCTGGTATCGCTGGTTGAACATGTTGGTCAGCGTCGGTGCGATGGTGGTGGCCGTCCCGTTGGCCAGCGGGAAGATCTGTATCTGTCCGATGAGCGCGGGGCTTGCGCCGTCGAGCTGCTCGGTGAGGGACTTGACAAGATCGAAGCCCTCGGGCGAGCCGCCGACGATGAGCGCGTTGGACCGCGGGTCGGAGACGATGATGACCTTGAGGGCCTCGGCGTCCTTGGGGGCCAGCGCAGTCAGCCGCTGCACGCGGGCGTCCATCATCTTCTGGAGCGTGGCCGCCAGCGTGTCCGACTCGGCGTTCTTAAGAGGCACGAGCTTTATGTCGCGCAGGTCGATGGGCGTCTTGGCGTCGAGTTTCTTGAGGATCGCCTCGACGATGAGGAACGTCTTCTCGCTGGCCGTGATGACAAGGGCGTTGGTCCGCGTGTCGACCGCGACGGTGGGCTTGTCCTCCTGGCGGATGAGCTGCGCGTTGGGGCCGGTGTAGAGCGAGGTGATGACGGTTTGGAGGCGCGTCGCGTCGGCGTTCTCCAGGGGGTAGAACCGCACGGCGTTGAGGGAGCCCGCGCCGGGCACGTCCATGCCCTCGACGACGTCCGCGATGAGCGGCATGAGGTCGCTCCGGGCGGCGACGATGAGGATGTTGGTGGACGGGTCAGCCTGGATGCTCAGGGGGGCGCGGGACTTGGGCAGTTCGGTGGTGTTCCCGTTGCCTCGCTCCTTCTCCAGCACGGTCCTGAGTCGCGTCACCTGGGTCTTGAGGCCCTCGGTGCCGACGACCGGGGGGGTCTCCGCGAACACGGCCGTCAGCATCGGCATGATCTTGGCGGCGTCGGCGTTCTTGAGCTTGAACAGGCGGATTTCCGTAATGATCTTGCCCTCGACGCGGTCGAGGTCCTTCACGATCAGCTCCGCGAGGGCGAGCGTCTCGGCCATGCCGCTGAGAATGAGCGTGTTGGTCCGGAGGTCGGCGGAGACGTTCAGCGGGTTGACAAGGCCCTTGCCGCTGGTGGATTCCGGCTCGGCCTTGCCGCCGGTGCTGGAGCCCCTCTTGCCGGCGAGCGTCTGGCCCTGGGTGAAGATGTCCTTCAGCACGGTCAGGACGCTGGCTGCGTCGGAATTCTGAAGGTGGACCAGGCGAACCATCGCGCTCTCGGCGATGGGCACGACGTCGAGTATCTCGACCAGGGCGCGCAGTGTCTTCAGGTTCTCCTCGGTCGAGGAGATGATCAGCGAGTTGGAGGCCTGGACCGCGCCGGTCGGGGCGTCGGGGGTGATCTTGATGGGCTTGGTCAGGTCCAGGTCGGGCAGCTTCTCGACCAGGCCTTGGCGGATGTTGAGGAGGCGCACCTGCTCCTGGAGGGCGCGGGCCTCGGGCGTGGCCTGCCCGGTGGCGTCGGGCCGCAGCATCTCCATCATCACGGCCGCCAAGCGGGCGGCGTCGGCGTGCTTGAGCGGGATGACCAGTACCTGCGTGGTCGAGACGCTGGCGGGCGGGGCCTTGTCCAGGCCCTTGATGAGCGCCTCGACCTGGCTGAACACCTCGCCGCGGGCCGAGACGATGACGGTCTTGGTGCGGTCGTCGGCCTCGACGTTGATTACCTCGTCTGGCTTGTTGGCCTTGATCTGAGCGATCAACAGCTTCAGCGTGGGCAGTATCTTCGTGGGCGTGGCCGTCTCAAGTGCGAACAGGCGGAACTCCAGCTTGTTGCCCTCCACGTCGATCAGCTCGATCAGGCGGGAGACCTCGGCCATCTTGTCCCTGGTGGCGGCGACGACCACGGCGTTGGTCCCCTGGAGGACGGTGACGGTCACCTGGTCCGTCGGAGAGACCTGCCTTCCGGCGTTGAGCTGCCGGTACATCTGGTCGAGGGCCGCTGCGACCTTGGCGTTGGGGGCGTTCTTGAGGGTGAAGACCTTGATCTCCCGCTTGGCGGCCTCCTCCATCGCCTTGACGAGCTTCATGATCTCGTCGAAGTCCTCGTCGTTGGCGTTGACCAGGATGGACCGCTGCGACGGCAGGACCGTCGTCTCGATCTTGCCGCCCGACGGGCCGCCGGATGGCTTGGTGGCGGGCTGGCTGGCCGGGGCGGGCTCTGTTGCGGGGACGTCCGCGGCGGCCGCCGGGTCCGTCACGGTGTAGACGGGATCGTTCTTTGGCGAAGCATCGGGAACGTCGGCCAGTTCGCCCGGCACGACCGCCTCGGTTGTTGGCGCGCCCGTGGAGCCCGATGGGCCGGGGGCGGGCCTGCGAGGCGGGGCCGTGCCGCCGCTCGGCGGGCGAGCGCCGCCAGCGCCGGGGCCGGTGCGCGTGCCGCCGCCCGGGGTTACCGTGCCTGTACCCGGCCGTGGACTGGTCTGCACGCCGCCCGTGACGCCGTTGAACTGCTGCTGGATCGCGTTGTTGACCTCGTTCGGGTCTGCATAGTTCAGCGAGATGATGCGGAGGCTCCCACGCGCCGGGGCCATCTGCTCGACCTGGTCGACCCACTCGCTGATCTTTTTGAACGTGTCGTCGCTGGCGGCCACGACCAGCACGTTGGCGCGGTCGTCGGCCGTCACGCCCATCGATTCGCTTGAGGGTTTGCCGGCCGTCACCTGCCGGTACAGGTCCTTCACGGTGGCCGCCACCTGGCTGGCGACGCCGTTGCGGAGCTGGATAAGGTGGACGTTGGGCTGTCCGGCGCCGCCGGCCTCGTCAAGCTGCCTGGCCATCGCCAGGAGCTTTTCGACATCCGCCGCCTGCCCAGCGATGATCAGTGAATTGGAGTTCGCGTCGCCGCTGACGGCAAGCTGTCCCTGGCCGCCCGCCTTGGGTCCCTGGGGAATCGAGGCCGCCACGGTCTTCAGCGCGTTGGCCAGGTCGACCGCCTTGGCGTTCTTGAGGGCCAGCACCTCGGTCTTGGCGCCAGCGCTGCTGGAATCCATCTGCTTGACCAGGTCCTCGATCTTCCTCATATTGGCGGCGCTGGCGGTCACGACAATCGTGCTGGAGCTTGGGTCCGCCGCGACGGTCACCTGGTCCTCCGGGCCGAGGGTCGTCTTGCCCTTGGGCGTAAAGGCCTGCTGGAGAGCGGCGGCCACCTGCTGGGCCTGGGCGTTCTTGAGGGCGATGACCTTGGTGTCCTGGGCCGGCCCGATGGTGGCCTTCTCGATCTCGTCGATGACCTTCTTGATCTTCTCCAGGTCCTGGGCCGGACCGCTGACGATCATGGCGTTCGCTGTCGGCTCGGCCGAGATCGACACGCCCTGCTGATTGCCGCCGCGCTGAGCGCCGCGGGGAACGGTCTGGATCACCTTCGACAGGGCCGCGGCCACGTCATTGGCCTTGGCGTTCTTGAGGAGGATGATCTCGGTCTTGACCCCGCCGATGTCGCCCTCCTCCATCTCCTTGATGAGGGCCTCGATCTTGGTCATGTTGGAGGCGCTCGCGGTGACCAGGACGGCGTTGGCGTTCGACTCGGCCACCGCGATGACGATGTCCTCCGGCGTCGCGGGCCGGCCGGTCTTGGGCACGGCGAAGGCCTGCTGGATCGCCGGGGCCACCGTGGCGGCCTGGGCGTTCTTCAGCGCGAAGAGCTTCGTGGAGACAAGACCCGGGATGGCCTTGTTGTCCAGGTCCATCGCGATCTTGACGGTCTTCTCGACCTCGACGCCCGGCCCGCTGATGATCAGCGAATTGCTGGCGTCGACGGAGGCGACGGTGAGCGACTGCTGCCCGCCCGCCGCCGGGGCGCGCGTGCCGCCGCGGGCCGCCTGGCCGGCGCCGGTCTTGGACAGCGCCGCGGCCAAGTCGGCCGCCTTGGCGTTCTTGAGAGTAACAATCTCGGTGCGGAAGCCCAGGGTCGTGGTGTCATCCGTGTCGATCTTGTCGACGAGTTCCATCACCTGCTTGAGCTTCTTGGCGCTGGCGGTGACGATGAGGCTGTTGGAGAACGGCGCGCCGACGATGGTGACGGCGTCATCCGCGCCTGGCGTCTGGCCGCGAGTTCCGCCACGCGCCGCCTGGGCGGGGAAGGCCTGCTGGAGCACGGCCGCCACCGATACCGCCTCGGCGTGCTTGAGCGGGATGACCGTCGGCGCGGCGGCGCCGGCCGGCGGCGCGGCGTCAAGCTGCGCGACGACCTGGCGGATCTTCTTAAACGTCTCATCGTCCGCGCGGACGATCAGCAGGCGCGAGTCCTTGTCGCCCTCTATCTGAATCTGCTGCACCGCCGCCTGTAGGCCGGTCCTGCGCGGGCCGCCGGCGGCGGGCTGGTTGCCGGCGAACATGCGGTTGAGGATGGCCGCCACGTTGGCCGCATCCGCATTGGTCAGCGGGATCGTCTGCGGCTCGTACTGCGAGCCGGGGGCCTTGTCCACGTCCTTGAGAATCTTCTCGATGCGGTCGTGGTCCTCCTTGCCGGCCCGCACGACGAGCGACGACGTGCTCGCGTCGGCGCTGATGCGGACCATGCCGGTCCCGCCGCCGCCCGGCGTTCGGCGCGGGCCTGGGCCCGCCGTCCCCGCCGAGTCGCCGATCGCCGTCATCAGCGCGCCTGCCAGAATGTTCACATCCGCGAACTGGACGTGGTAGACCTTCACGGTCATGGGGGCGGCCGTCTGCGCGTCGTCCATCTCCTTGATGGTCTTGGCGATCAGCTCGTGCCTGTCCTCCGGCGCGGAGACCAGCACCAGGCGCCCGGCCTCGTCGCCGGTGATGATGATCGGCGTCTCGGCGGCCTGCTGCCCGCGCGTGCCGCCGGGCATGCGCGCCGCCTGCTGCTGGCTGAATAGCTGCTGGAGCGCCGCCACCGTCGGGGCGACGGATGCCTGCTTGAGCGGGTACATCCTCACGACGGCCGTCTTGGCCTTTATGCCAGGCGACTGGTCGAGCTCGTCGATGACCTTCCCGATCAGCGGCATCATCTCCGTCGGGGCGGAGACGACCACGCTGTTGGTGATGCGGTTGGAGGAGATGCTGACCATGCTCGTCATCTCCGAGGAAGCCACTGTCGGGACGCCCTGCATCTCCATCATCCGCTGGATCATCTCCATGCGGAGGTCCTGGGGAATGGCGCCCGGTCCGGCCTGGCCGCGCTGCCGCGCGGCGCCGGTCTGCGACGACGGCTGGAACAGGTCGCGCAGGTTCGTGGCGACCTCCGCCGCGTCGGTGCCCTTGAGCGGGAAGACCTTGATCTCGGTCTTCACTATCGACGGCAGGTCGAGCTGCTTGATGACCGCCTCGACGATGTCGAAGTCCATCGGCTTCGCGCGGACGAAGAGCGTCTTGGTCGGTATGTGGGCGACGACCGTGATGACCGGCGGACCGGTCGGGACCACCTGCGGCGCCACGATTGGCTGCTGGTCGGGCGGCATGCCTCCGCCGCGCGGCGTCCGCGGCTGGCGCTGCTGGCCCGGGACGACCGTCGGCTTGGGGTTGAACAGGTCGTTGAGCGTCCTGGCCACCACCTGCACGTCGGCGTTCTTGATGACGAAGGTCTTGAGATCGACCTCCTTGTCAAAGTTGGTCGAAAGCTGGTCCACGAGCGACTGGATGTTCTCGAGATCCTGCTTGGTGCCGGAGACGATGAGGGCGTTGGCGGTGGTATCGACGGCGACGACGACGCGCGGGCGCTCATCCTCGGCGGCGATGGTCGTGGGCTGGCTCGTCGGGCGGCTGGTGGAACCGCCAGTCAGATCAGGCACGCCGGGCTCCGTGGTGGCCGTCGGCACTGACGGGAACGGCAGCGTGTCCTCGAAGTCCTTGCCGCGCGGCGGGACCTTGTTGCTGATCTCCACCGCGCTGCCGGACATCCGCTCGTAAACGCCCTTGAGGGCCTCGGCCATCTTCTCGGCCTTCACCTGCGCCAGCGGGATGACCTTGACGCGTATGTTGTAGCCCTTCACGTCGAGCTTGCCGATGTTCGCCTCGATCTCCTTGAGGTACTGCTCCTTGGCGACGACGGAGATGGCGTTCATGAACGTGTCGGCCTCGATGAGCGGCTTGTCGGTGCCCTTGAGGCCGTCGTACATCTTGTTCAGCTTGGCGGCCACGTCCGTCGGGTCGGCGTTTGTCAGCCAGAAGTACTGCGGCTCCGGCCGGGGCGCGGACTCGCCCTCGTCGATCTTCTTCAGGAGCGCCTCGAGCACGTTGAAGTGCGCCACGCTGGTCGAGACGATAAGCGTGTTTGTCCGCGTGTCGGCGGCCACGCTGAACGGCGTGACATCGCCCTGCCTGCGGCCCTGGGAGATGATCTCGCGGAAGAACCTCTCGATGGTCGTCGCGGCCTCGGCCGCATCGGAGTTCTTCAGCGTGTACGTCCGCACGGCGGCAGTACCGTTGACGCCCTCGTTGTCCAGGTCGCGGATCATCTTCAGGACGTCCTGGATCCGGTCCTTCGGGCCGCGGACGAGCACGCTGTTGGAGTTCGGCTCGGCCGTCACAGTCACCTGGTCGATGGCCTCCGTGGCGCGCTTGAGCGGGCTGCCGGCCTGGCCGGCCAGCGTCTTGTTCACCGCGTCGGCTAGCGTCGCGGCCTGGGCGTTCTTGAGCTGGACGATCTGGATGACCGATGCGCTGCTGAGATCGTCGCGGTCAAGCTCCTTGATGATCTGCTCGGCAAGGGCGATCTTGTCGGCCATGCCCTGCACGATCACCGCATTGCCGTCGGCCATCGCAGCCACGCGGGTGACGGCCGTCTGCGCGGCGGCCCGCTGGCCGGGCCGGTCGGCCTCGGCGAGCATCGACTGGAGCACTCCCACCACGTCTGACGCCCGCGCGAACTTCAGGCGCATGGTCCTGGTCTGCGTGGCGATCTTCGTCTGGTCGTTGAGCTCCTTGATGAGCTTCTCAATGGTCTCGAACTGCTTGGCGTTGGCGGCGACAATGAGCTGGTTGGTGGCGCTGTCGGCCTCGAAGCGGGGCGGTATCTCCATCACGGAGACGGTCTGGCCGGCCATGCGCTGCTTCTCTGCGAACAGGCGCGACAGTGAAGCGGCCATCTCGCTCGCAACGGCGGTGGTTAGCTGGTACGTGCGAAGCTGCACGGCCGTCGGCGAGATCTCCAGGTCCAGGTCGGCGGCCATCTTGGCGATCTCGTCCATCCGCTTGCGCGGCGCGTCGATGACCAGCGTGCGGTCGTCGGGTGCGGCGGTGATGATGATCGCGTCGGGGGCCTGCTGCTGCGCCGGGCCGGGGCGCCTGCCCTGGACGGGGGCGGCGCTCTGATAGAGCTGCTGCATCATGCCCGCCAGCGCGGCGGCCGATGCGCCCTTGAGCCTCACCAGGCGCGTCTCGCGGACGACATCGCCTGCGTCGATCTGGGCGATCAACTGCTCGATGGTCTTGCGCTGCGATTGGGGCGCGCGGATCAGCAGCGCCGTGTTCGTCGGGTCAGCGGTGATGAAGACTTCCTGCGGCTTGTTGCCCTGCGGCGGCGGGACCATCGCCTGGAGCGTCTGGGCCAGGCGCGCGGCGTCGACGGTCTTTATGTGGACGATCTGGATCTCGCTCTCGTCGCTCTTGACGTCCATCTTCTCGATGAGCTTGAGGGCGTTGGCAACGTCGCCGGCGTTGCCCGCGACGAGCAGGCTGTTGGTCCGCGTTTCGGCGCTGACAGTCAGGCCGGGCAGCAGTTCGCCGCGCGGCCCGCGGCGAGCGCCGGCGTTCTGGACGAGGGCGGCCAGCGTGCCGGCGTCGGCGTTCCTGAGCTTGACGATCTGCGCGCCGCCGGTGGCGTTGGGGGCGGCCTTGTCGAGGTCCTTGATGAGGCCCTCGATGGCGACAATCTGCTTGGCGGTCCCGGCCACGAGCAGGCGGTTGTTGGCCGAATCGGCCTCGATCCGCGGGGCCGGCTCGACGGTCGCCTGCGACACGCCCGGCCGGCGCGCATCCTCGGCAAACATGTTGCGCAGCGTCCCGACCAGGTCGTTGGCGTTGGCGTTGGCCAGGTCGTATATCTTCACCGCGCGGGTGATCACGGCCTCGCCGTCCAGGTCGTCGATCAGGGCCAGCACGTCGTCGATCTTCCGCTTGGGGGCCTCGACCAGCAGCGTGCGATCGTCGGGGGCGGCGGTGATTACGATGGCGTCGGCGGCAGGGGCGGCCGGCTGCGGCGGGCCGAACCGGCTCCTCTGCACCGGCGCGGCGGTCTGGTAGAACTGGGCGAGCATCTGCGCCAGCGCGGAGGCCGACGCGCTCTTGAGCTTCTTGATCTGCATCGACCGCGCGCCTTCCTCGATGATCTTCTTGTCGAGGCTGGCGATCATGTCCTTGACCATCTTGCGCTGGGCCTCGGGGGCGCGGAGCAAGATGGAGTTGGTCATCGCCTCGGCGGAGATGTAGATGTCCTGCGCCTGGCCGCGCTGCGGCGGGGGCAGCATCCCCTGGAGCGTACTGAGCAGGCGCGACGCGTCGGTGTTCTCGAGTGTGATGATCTCGATCTTGTCGGCCGGCGTGTCCGTCGGCACGTCGAGCTTCTCAATGAGCGCCTTGGCGTCGTTGATGTCGCCGGCCATGCCGGAGAGCACGAGGCTGTTGGTCCGCACGTCGGCCGTGGCGATCAGCGGCTGGGCGTTGCGCCCGCCGCGGGATGACCTCTGGCTCATGGCGCCCAGCACGCCCGCGAGGGCCTGTGCGTCGGCGTTCTTGAGCTTTACGATCTGCGTGCCGCCTCCTGGCTGAACGTCGATGTCGATCTCGTGGATGAGCTTCTCGACGGTCTCGAACTGCTTCATCGTGGCGGCGGCCAGGATGCGGTTGGAGGCCGTGTCGGCCTCGAAACGCGGCGCCGGCTCATCCGGCGCAGTGCGAACGCCGGGCTGCGGCTGGTAACGCTGCGCGAACAGGCGCGAAAGCTGCGGGGCCACGTCGCCCGCGTTGGCGCCCTTGAGCTGGAATATCCTGACCTCCAGCCTGGTGGGCACGTATTCCGCGTCCAGCGATTCGGCCAGGCTGATGATCGCCTTCATCTTCGCCTCCGGCGCGTCGATGACCAGCGTCTTGTCATCGGGCGCCGGGACGATGACGACCGAGTCGGCCGCGCGGTCCTGGGCCTGCGGCTGCTGCCAGCGGTTGAACCGTCCCTGCGGCTGGGCGACGGCGGCGTTCTGGTAAAGCTGCGTCAGCATCGACGACAGGGCGGATGCGGATGCTCCCTTGAGCTTGACGACCTGCATCGCGCGAGCGCTTGCCTTGGTCTCCTCGTCGAGGTCGGCGATGAGCTTCTCGATCATCTTCCGCTGGGCCTCGGGTCCGCGGATGAGGAGCATGCTGTTGGTCGGGTCGGGCTGGATGGAGACCTCCTGCGGCCCGCGCGGCAGGGAGTTGCGCAGCGTGTCGGCGAGCTTGGCGGCGTCGGCGGACTTCAGCCGAACGATGATCACCGGGTCGAACGTCACCGGGCCTTCGGCCAGCGGCACGTCGAGCTGCGCGATCAGCGCCTCCAGCGCCTTGTGGTCGGTCTCGCTGGCGGAGATCACCAGCACGTTGGTGCGGTCTGATGCGGTGATGATCACCGGCGGCAAGGTGCTCGGTTGCTGGTCGGGCTGTCCGAACCGGTTGCGCCCGAACTGTCCGCCCTGCTGGCCCTGCTGCCTGTATACCCCGCGGAGTGTGGCGGCCAGGTCGCTTGCCTTCGCGTTCTTGATCGGGACGATCTTGGTCGTGGCGACCGTGGTCGGCCCGACTGCCTCCTCGATGTTCTTCAGGAGCTTCTCGATAATGGGCCAGTCGGCCGGCCCCGCGGCGATCATGAGGCTGTTGGTCGTCGGCTCGGCCTCAAATCGCGCGCCGGAGGACTGTGCGCTGCCGCCGCCTCGCGGGCCGAAACCGCGCTGCTGTTGCTGCTGCTCGAAGAGCCTCCGGAGCGAATCGGCCACCTGCCGGGCGTCGCCGGCCTTGAGCTGGATGAACCGGATCTCCAGGGCCGGCTTCTGTGTATCCTCTCGGTCCAGTTCCTCGACGAGCTTGGCCGCTGTCTCAACGTCGCCGGCGCTGCCCGAAACAATCAGCGTGTTGGTGCGGCTGTCGGCGCTGACCGCAAGGCCGGCCCCCTGCCTTCGCGGGTCCTGCGTGCCGCGCCCGATCCGCTCGACTATCGGCGCGATCTGCTGGGCGTCGGCGAACGCCAGGCGGATGATCTTCGCCCCGCCGGCGGGCTTGGTCTCCTTGTCCATGTCGGCGATGAGCTTCTCGACCGCGTCCATCTGCTCCTTTGGGCCGGAGACGATGATGCTGTTGGTGGCGTTGTCGGCCACGACGCGGGTCGGCTGGAACTGCCTGCCGCCCCCCCGCGAAGGCTGCCCGCCGGGGAAGAACTGCTGCTGCGGAGGCAGTATCTGCCTGATCGTGTTGGCCATCTCCTCGGCGCGGGCGTTCTTGACCGGGATGATCTTGATGTCGCCGCCCTCGGGGCCGGTGGGCAGGTCGATCTGCTCGACGATCTTCTCGGCCATCGCCAGCTTGTCGCTGGCGCCGACGAGGAAAACGGTATTGGTGCGGGCGTCGGGCACGGCCGTCACAAAATCGCCGCTGTCGGACGCATCCGGCACGAACCGGTTCTGCCGCAGGTCCCAGACCATCTTCCGCGGACGGTTGGGGCCGAAGAGGTTGTTTATGGTGGTGGCGACCGAGTCGGCCGAGGCCTGCTTGAGCGCGCGCGGCCTGAGCTGCTGCTCGGCGAGGTTCTCCTTGTCCAGGATGGCCAGCATGGAGCGGATGTAGTCGATATTTTCCATGCGGTCGGTGATGACGATGCCCTTGCCGCGTGGCAGCGGCATGATCCAGCCGTTCTGGGAGACGTTGCGGACGACGGCCTTGGCGGCGTCGTCGGCGGAGATGTACTTCACCGGCACGACCATCTGCACGACGTCGCCGGGCCCGTACTTGGACGCCGCGCCCTCGCCCTCGACGATGGGCGGCAGGACGCTCTTGCTCTGCACGACCTGCACGTACCGCTCGTGCTCGACCATCGCCCACCCGCGCATCGACAGCAGCAGGTTCATCATCTTGAAGGCTTCATCGTACGTATACGGCTCAGCGTCCTTGAACGTCAGGTTGCCGTCGATGTTGAAGTCGCCGATGACCGGCTTCTTGACGGCGCTCTGGATGAAGCTGCGGACAACATCGTTGTAGGGCGCGTTGGCGTATTCGAGCTTGATGGTCCGCGCGGGCTTGGAGGCAGGGGCTGAGGCCGGGGCGGAAGTAGGCGCCGGCGCGACGGCCACGGGCGCGGGAGTCGGGACCGCATCGCTCGCGGAGGCGGGCGGAGCGGCCGGCTTGCTCGCGGGCGCGCTTGCCGCGGCCGTGGAAGGCGCCAACGACGGCGCGGCCGCCTGTCCCAGCGCCAATGACGCCGTCACAAACCCGATGGCGACCATCGCGGTCAGTTTCCATGTGACTGGCATGTGTGCTGCCTCCTTGACTCGATCATGCTTATGGCGATCCATGGCTCATCACTTGCCGGCCGGGCCGGCCTTGCCCGCCACCTCAACCGGCGAAGTGGCCGGCACGGGCCTCAACGGCGGCGGCAGTTGCTCGGCGTTCATCGGCCGCTTGTCCGACAGGTTCCGCTCTATCTCCACCGACCAGAACTCCTGGCCGATCTTCATGATCAGCCGGCTGGACGAGTTGGGTTTCGGCGCATCGGGGCGAGAATCGGGCGCGGGCATGGGCCGGTAGTCGATCATGACGGCTTCCGCGCCGTTGGGCAGCTTGTCGCCCGGCTTGAAGTGCCGGACCTCGTTGTCCCGCGTGCTGCGGAGCACGATGTCCTGCTCGCCGCCGGGCCATGTCGACAGACCGCACACGTTGAACTCCTGCTGGCGCGGTGGCGGCGGCGTCGGGGCCGGGCCGCGCGTCGGGAAGGGCGTGGGGGGCGGAGTCACAACCGCCTCGACGATCCTCTTGACGTACGGCCGCTGGAGGTCGCGCGAGGCGATCACGTCGTACTGGCGGCGCTGCGGCGTGTTCAGGTTCTCCGGCGCGGCCAAGTCCGTCGTCGGCTGGCCGATGATCGGCTTCTTCTTGTAGTCGGGAATCAGCACTGAATAGTGGAAGGTCACGTCGGCGGATCCGGATGACAGGTTCCTGTTGACTGTCAGGTTGTCCGTCCGGTGCAGGAACGGCTGGGCGTCCAGCAGGTACAGGAAGTCGATGACGTGCTCCAGCTTGCCCTGGATGTGGATGGTCTGGCCGATCTCCTTGTAGTTGCCGCCGACCGACTTGGAGTCCGGCTGGGCGGCCTGTAGTTGCCCGTCCATGTGGCTGTCGGCCAGCAGCCTGCTGACCGTTGAGGCGAGCATCCCGCTGGCCTGGCTCTCGTTGGCCTGGATCATCCGCGAGGAGTAGCCCTCCAGCCGGCGGATGTGCTCGGCGGCCATCTTGTTGGCGGCGGTGACCTGCCTGATTTCCTTGTCCAGGCCGGCCGCCTCGTCGTCCAGGGCCTTGACGCGCGAGAACCACAAGGTGTCCACGGCCACGTAGAGTATGAACAGGCCGATTGCCGCCGCCAGGACGATCACCAGGATCTTCTGGTCGCGCACGGTCATCGTCACCCTCCCCTTCTGGGCCGAAACGACCGGAAGTCCGGCGGCGTGGG
>JBHGBE010000038.1:0-47677 GCA_041946855.1 Phycisphaerae bacterium
TAGTCGCTCATGTCGGTGATGCCGTCGCGGTTGGCGTCGCCGGGGTAGGAGATGTTGGATATTGTGACCCAGCCCTGGTTGCCGCCGGCAGTGGTCGTGCCGTCCACCGTGATATCCGCGAAGCCGGTGTTGTTGAAGGTGACGCTGTGCAGGGCCGCGCCGGCCAGGTTGGTGCTGCCGGTGAGGACCAGGGTCAGAACGTTGCCGAGGAAGTTCTTCTTTGCCGCGATGCTGACGCTGAGATCGGCGTTGCCGAGGTTGGTGAGGGTGCTGATGAACATGGCGTCATAGTCGGTGCCGGCGACGGGCTGGGCGGAGATGCCCGTTCCGTGAAGCACGTCAAAGGCGAACGTGTTATAGACGGTCGCCGAGTTCCTGTCCGTGGTCGTCAGCGTCAGGCCGCCCTTGAATGTCAGGATGCCGGCCTGCGAGGCGAGCGTGCCGCTGGGGACGAACTGGACGTTGGCGGCCGTCATAGTGCGGTTGCCCGCCAGAGTTGGGTTCCAGTCACTCCGCATAGCCAGGGTTCCACCGCCCAGGAACCTGTCATCGGCGACGGTGGTGTTGGCGCCGAAGGCCAGGTTCGTGCCCGGCATGATAGTAACGCTGTTTATGTTGGCCGGCCAACTGCTGGCGTTGTAGGTGCGTATTCCGCCCTCTGCGATCACGATGTCACCGGAGAAGGTGCTGGCGCCGGTCTCCGTGATGAAGGTCAACTGGCGATTGACGACGCCCTCGTTGCCCAGTTTGAGCAGCGTGCCGCTGCCCGTGAGGGTTGGCATGGTGTACCACCAGTTGACGTTCGCAACGCTGCCGACGCTCACCGTCGAGGTCGTTCCGTCGGCAAAATCGATGACGGTGCCGTTCACGTAGCTCTGCGTGGGATTGTATCCCTGGTTCTCCATCCGCAGCGTGCCGCCGTTCATGTTGATCTGCCCGCCGTTGTAGTAGGCGCTCGCGCCGAGCTGCAGGGCGCCGCCGCTGTTGACCTGGACGGGACCTGAGCCCAATCTGGTGGTGCCGTTGACCAGTGCGACCGTCCCGCTGTTGATGATCGTGCCGCCGGTGAACTGAGGCTGGTAGAAGGCGGCGCTGCTGGCACTGATACCGGAAGGCGGGGTTGCGTCGAATGTCAGCGTGCTGTTTCCGTTCATGATGAGCTGGCCGCCTCTCTGCCCGGGCCCGTACATCATGGTGGCATTGCTCGGGCTGGCGTACGTGAGGTCGCCCTCCAGCCAGTTGAGGGCCCTGTTGTTCGAGGCTGAAGATATCGCGCCGGAGAGGGTCAGCTTGCCCGCGCCGGCCTTGGTGACGCCGTAGGTCGTTTGGAGGTCGGCGCTGATTGTCAAGTCGCCCTCGTTGTAGATAACGACCGTGCCGTTGGTCCCAGCCCCGGTTGTGTTGTTTATCGTGCCGTTCGTAATGGAACTGGCAGTGCCCGTCTTGATGATGCAGTCCTTGGCGATGGTAAGCATGTTGCCGCCGAGGTTGATGTTGCTGTCATCAGCTATCTTCAGGGAGGCGATAATGGGACTGATCGTGAGGGTCTGCGCGGTCTGGCCGCTGACAAGGACGTGGGAGCCGATAGTGCCGCTGTCAATGAGCGTCACGCGGTCCGGGTAGTTGCCAAGGGGGACCATTCCGCGCGCGGCGTCGTAGGCGGCGAAGTCGACCTCATCGACGCCGTTCTTGACCACGGCGTTGCCCCATGCGCCCTGTGTCATGCCGGTCGGCACGCCCGAGACGAGCTTGACGCGGCTGGCCGGGGCAAGGGTGTTGGTCGAGCCCAGGTCGTTGCCGGTGAACATGACCATGCCGATGTCGGTGGCGAGCATGTTCGAATCGCCCAGGTACAGTTCCGCGTCGGCGCCGGAGCCGTGGCGGACATCGACTGTGAGCAGGCCGCTGGCCCGGTAGCTGTCGTTGTTGTATGCCGGATGGCGAACGCCCCTTATCGTCTCCGTCGTAAGCGTGCTGTCGTTGCCGATCAGGCGGAGTGCCGCGAGCCCTTCGGAGCCGTAGAAGTAGGCGTTGTCGTTGTACCTGTCCGGGTTGTTCACGACCGAGTCGTCAAGCTGGACCGTACCTCTTTCCAGGTAGACGCCGCCAGTCGAGCTGAATTGCCCCGTCGTCCCGGCCAGCGTGAATGTCTGCGTGCCGCGGATGACCAGGGTGGAGCCGCCGGTAATGTTGCCGTAGAATGAATCATCCTGAATCTGGCGGAGCTCGAAGCGATAGTAATACCCGTTGCCCCAGCCGGCAGGGCTGGTGATAGTGCCGGACCCGAGCAGGCGGTTAATGACGACGAACTTCCGTGTGGCCAGTCCCAAGTCGAGCGTGCCATCGGTCAGCGTCAGGGCGCGGACGGCCAGACCCGTGTAATCCCCGGATGGGCACGTGTTGATGTAGAGGGTTCCCGCGCCCGCCTTCTGAAGGTCGTAGGTTCCCAGGTAGGTCTGGCTGTTGACGTTGCCGTCCGTGACCGTCGTCTTAACGGTATGGCCGTCCCCTATCGTCCAGACGGTGTTGGTGCCTATCTTGACGAAACTCTTGTTGCTGGTCTGAGTCAACATGCCGATCGTGTAAGTGTGGGCGCCCGGCGCGTTGACGGTGAGATTTCCGTTCAGCACCAGGAGGTTCGCGGTGTTGTACGTGATCTGGAAGTCCGAATCGACGTTGAACGTCAGGCTCCCGATCGTGCGAGCGGAGTCCAGCGTGGCGGTGACGCTGGTGCTGCCGGCGGATGAGAAGACGATGTTGTCGCCCGCCGCCGGAACGCTCAGGTCAAGCCAGTTGTTCGCGTTGCTCCACAGGTCATCCGTGCCGGATGCCCCCGTCCAGACGGCGTCGGCCGACGCCTGGGCGCAGACCAAGCCCGAAACAGCCAATGCAATCAGCATAAGCTTCTTCATGACATCTCTCCTCTTGAGATGGTGATAGGGGGACGCACGTCCCGGCACCCGGAACTCCAACTACGTCCTCCAACGGCTACGAAAAGGCTCTACGAGTTGCTGCGAGAACTGACTCTGCGAATTTTGACGGAGTATACCGCGCCGGGGGGGCAAGTCAACGCTTATTACGAGAGAATTTGAGGGAGTCAGGGCTTGTACACGTCCATTGCCCACCGGCGGAACTGGGGCCAACCGCCGGTATCAAGGTTGTTGGCGCGGCAGTATTCCTCGTACTGGTCCGCGACGCCCTCGGCTCGCGTGCTGCCGTGGTAGAAGTGCAGGTACTTCGCGGAGAGCTGGCCGCGGGCGGTCTTGTAGTCCTGTCCGCCGACGGCCATCGCCGCGATGACGCTGGCCATGCCGGTCCTCTCCGAGCCGGCCCGGCAGTTGATGAGCAGAGGGCGAGGGGCGGTCTCGATGGTCCGGATGATGTGGTGAAGCTCGTCGGCCGTCGGCAGGCGGTTGGTGGCGAGCTTGATGTCGACGGCCATGATGCCGAGCTCGCGCTTGGCGCGGGCGTTGTCGAGGTACCACTTGTCGGCCTCGTCGCCGCCCTCCAGGTTCAGCGAGGTCTTGATGCCGTAGGTCCTCGACCACTCGGCCAGGCGGGAGGGATTGGGCCTGTCGCAGCGGTAGACCTGGCCCGGCACGACCGTGTGGAAGTTGTCGTAGAACAGGTAGAAGTTCCTGTACCCAAGGCACCCGCCGGCGGCGAGCACGACCACCGCGGCCAGCGCAGTCAGCCTGCGCCGCGTCTTGTGCGGGCGTGCGGGTGAAGGGGATTCAGCCGCCTGATTTTCGATTTCCGGTTTCAAGGCATCCACAGTCTATCCTATAATCACCGGTCGACGAGCATAAATCGGGAACGGCCAATCGAAAACCGCGGATCTTCAACCTGGCAGGCGGCGGGCGTGGCGGCGGCCATCATGCTGCTGTACCTCATGCTGTCAGGCTCATCCACGATCTGGGACCGCGACGAGGGCCTTTACGCCCGCTACGCCGTCGAGATGGTCGAGTCGGGCAACTACCTGTACGCCACGTACAACCGTCCGCCGGGTGACACTGGCTTCAATCACGTCATGGCGGACAAGCCGCCGATGCTCTACTGGCTGATGTCGGTCCCGATCCGCATCTTCGGGCCGACGGAGCTTGCCTGCCGGGTCTTCGGGCTGCTGTCAACGGCCGTCGTGTGCATGCTGATTTACGGGATTGGGCGGAGGCTCTTTGATCACCAGGCGGGCATCATGGCGATGGCGATGTACGGCCTGTCGCTGCTGCCGGCGATGCTGGGGACAGCGGCCCTGTGCGACCCGGTGCTGATGGCGTTCAGCATGGGCGTGATGCTGCTGGCGGCCAAGGCGGTGGCCGACGGCGAGTTGGGGTCCCCAAACGCGGAATACCACGTTTGGGGGCCCCTCAGGCTCTGGCATTTGCTGGCGATGGCGGCGTGCTTCGGCGGGGCGATGCTCAGCAAGAGCGCGTTCGGCGTGCTGCCGCTGGTGGCGGCTGTGGGGATCGTGATTCAGAACCGTCTGTCGGGCCGGCCGGCGAAGGTGGGGATGAAGTTCCTGCTGGCCTGCGTGCTGGCGGCCGTGCTGGGCGGGCTGATCTTCCTGGCGTGGTTCGTGCCGGCCGACCAGGCGACGGGGGGCCTTTTCGTCAGGACGCACCTTGGCAAGCACATCCTGGGCCGCGCGACCAGCCCGATGGAGCACCACGGCGGCGGCGGGGCGATGTACTTCGCGCTGCTGCCGCTTTACCTGGTGATCATCTTCATAGGGTTCTTCCCGTGGACGCTGTTCATACCGGGGGCGATCTCGGCGGCGCTTGGCGGACGGCTCGGTGGGTTGCGGGGGAAGGTCTTCCTGATCGGGTGGTTCGTGCCGGTGTTCGTGCTGGTGAGCCTGGTGGCGACGAAGCTGCCGCACTACATCATCTTCTGCATTCCTGCGCTGGCGCTGGCGGCGGCGGGGGTGATGCGGGCCGAGAAGCTCGGCCAGCTAAACGAGCGCGACCGCAAGTGGCTGCGGAGCGGGCGGTGGTTCTTTGCGCCCGTGGCGTTCTTTCTGGCGGCCTTCGGGCTGCTCTTCCCGACGCTCTTCCCGCCCCTCGCGAGGTGGCTCTTGTCGCCCAAGGCCATGGCGGCGGTCCAGCCGTGGCTGCCGGCGGTGAAGGACCTCGCCCCGGTCGGGGCGGTGATCGGGGCGATATCACTGGTGATGGGCATAGTCGGCCTGCGCGAGCACGCGCGCGGGCGATACGGCCGGTGCGCGGCCGTGCTGACAGGCGGGCTGGCGGCGATATTCATCTCCGTCGCCTTGCTGTTAGCCCCGGTGTTCGAGAAGTACAAGCCCGCGCCGGAGATCGGGCGGATTGTCCGGGCGAACGTGCCGGCGGGCGAAGGCTTCATAGCGCTGAACTACCAGGAGCCTTCGCTGGTCTTCTACGCGAGGCGGCCGATCCTGCGCCTGCCCTTGCCCGACTGCCTTCCGAGCATCATAGTTGACTGGTCCAGACTGCGCGGCGAGATCGACCTCGAAAGGTTGCCGATAAGCCTCAAGATGAACACCGGGTTCATGGCGTTCGTCCAGTGGTTGCAGGACCCCAAGCCCGGCGTGCTCGTGGCGTCGCGGGCGGAGATTGAGCAGATAGAGGGGATCACCGGCCCGCTGGGGCTTCGCGAGATCGGGTCCAGGAGAGGCCTGAACTACTCCAAGGGAAGATGGGTCGAACTGGTCGTTCTCAAGAAGGGGGCGAGGGACTAGCCGGCGGCGACGAAGGGCGGAGAGGCCAGACTATGGAAAGAAACGCACATTCCTTCATGGAGCATCCGGCCGTCCAGCTGATACGGGCGCTGCTGCTGGACCCGGAGGTGACGGAGATCATGGTCAACGGCCCGGCGCAGGTGTTCGTGGAGCGCGGGGGCTTGATGCAGCCGGCCGGCGTGCGATTCCGCGACGAGGCGGAGCTGATGGTGCTCATCCGTGCGCTGCTGTCGCCGATGGGCCGCGACATCTCATCCGCCACGCCGTACATGGACTTCCGCCTGCCGGATGGGTCGCGCGGCAACGTGATCATCCCGCCGCTGGCGCTGAACGGCCCGGTGCTGACGCTCCGCAAGTTCACAAGGCACGTCAAGAACGTGGACGACATGATCCGCCGCGGCACGCTGACCGGCCGCATGGGCCAACTGCTCGTCGCGGCCGTCAGGGCCAGGGCGAACATCGTCTTCTCGGGCGCGGCCGGCACGGGCAAGACGACGACGCTTGGCATCTTCGCGCGATTCATTCCGGAGACGGAGCGGATCATCACCATCGAGGACACCGCGGAGCTCAACCTCCATCAGGCCAACGTCGTGCGGCTGGAGTGCCGCAAGCCCAACCTCGAGGGGCGCGGGGAGATAACGCTCGCGGAGCTGGTCCGCAACAGCCTGCGGATGCGGCCGACGCGGATCGTCGTCGGCGAGGTCCGCGGCGACGAGGCGACGGACATGATCCAGGCCATCACCAGCGGCCATCACGGGTGCCTCGTGGTCATCCACGCCAGCTCGCCGGAGGACACTGTCTCGCGCTTGGAGATAATGCTGCTGTCGCGCGGGCTCCTGCTGCCGCTATGGGCGATACACAGGCAGATAGCGTCGGCAATCGACCTGATAGTGCAGCACGACATGCTGCCGGACGGCTCGCGGAAGATCACGCGGATTTCTGAGGTGGCGGGGGCGGCCGACAACCGGGTGCTGCTCCAGGACATCTTTGAGTACCAGCACGGGGGCGACGCGCCCGGGCATTGGCGATGCGCCGGCGCTGCGCCGCGAATCCTGGCCAAGTGCCAGCGGTACGGCGTGGAGCTTGCGCCGAAGGTGTATGCGGAGGGGGTCGATTGAGTTACGGGCTCGGGGCGCCTGCTACGTCTCGCCAGGCGCTTCCGCGGCGGGCGCTATGAGGCTGAGGCGGGGGAAGTAGGTCCTGTAGCGTCTGACGTCCCGCGTAATGAGGGTCAACCCCTCCACGCTGGCATGAGCACCGATGAAGGAGTCCGGCAGCGTGGTGCCCCTTGTCCCGCCCTGTTTCTTGTATGCAACGAAAGTCTTTCCCGCAAGGAAAGCCGCCGCCAAAGGGATCGGCCGGCACTCCAGATGGGCTTGGGCCAATACGGCGTCCAGTTCCTCAATGCGCTCGAACCTGACGCAGACCTCAGCGCAGACGATCGGGTTGATGATGAGATTGCCATTCTGAGCACATTCGCGCAGCGCCCGGCTGGACCAAACGAACCACACCGGATCCTCTGTCATCACGTCCAGCAGAACGTTCGAATCGACCATGTAGTCTGGCATCAGTCGCCGCGAGTAAGCGCCATTATCTCATCGGTCGTCATTTTAACCGTGCCCTTGCCGCGAAGGGCCGCGATCAGCCGGTCGCCTCGCCGCCGGCCAGAAGCCTTCCTCATAATCACGTTCCTGCCGTCGACGCGAAACTCGACATCGGTGTTAGGCAACAAGCCAACCTTCCTGCGAATCTCCTTGGGGATCGTTACCTGGCCTTTCCCTGTCACTCTCATGGATCATCCTCTGCGCCAATACTGACGGCGCTCATTCAGTTCTTACTGGCGAAAGTAGGAAAGTCAACGGTGCAGTAGCCCTCGGGTGCGACCTCGGCGGCGCATTGGAGCCCGCTTGGGCGCGGAAGGAGATGGGCGTGCGGTCCATCAGAAGGCCCTTGGTAACGCCGCGCTCTGGTGTTAGCATAAAGGCGAAGCCCCTGATTGGAGAACACCCGTGCACTTATCGACTGTGAAGCTTGGCAAGGTCAGCGTCAGCAGGATGATCATCGGCGGCAACCCGTTCAGCGGGTTCTCGCACCAGGGCAGCCCGCGCGACGTTGAGATGAAGCACTGGTACACCGTCGCGCGGATCAAGAAGGCCCTTTTCGACGCCCAAGAGCTCGGGATCACGGCGCACCTGAGCCGCGCGGATCACCACGTGATGCGCTACCTGATGGAGTACTGGGAGGAGGGCGGCACGATGGCGTGGCTGGCCCAGACCTGCCCGGAGCTTGGCACCATCGAGCGCGGCGTGCAGAACGCCATCGTCGGCGGGGCCAAGGGCGTACACATCCACGGCGGCGTCATGGATTGGTGCGTCGCCAACCGCAAGACGAAGGAGATCGCCCCGGCCATCAGGATGATCCGCGAGGCGGGCCTGGCGGCCGGCATCGCCGGGCACAACCCCAAGGTCTTCCAGTGGGCCGTGCGGAACATCGACGTGGACTACTACATGTGCTCTTACTACAACTCGGCCCACCGCGACAAGCGGGCCGCGCACGTCTCGGGCATGAAGGAGTGGTTCCTGGAGGAAGACCGCCGCATCATGTGCGAGCTGATCCAGACGCTGCCCAAGCCAGCGATCCACTACAAGGTGATGGCGGCCGGGCGCAACGCCCCGGCGGCCGCGATGGACCACGTCGCCCGGAACCTCCGCGACGGCGACGCCGTCTGCATCGGCATCTACACCAGGGACCACCCGCGCGGGATGGCGCAGAACATCCGTTTGCTCCAGAAGGCGATGGCAAAGCTCGGGAAGAAGTTCTGAACGGGGGCGATAGCGCGTGGAGACGACAGATGACAGTTTTGGCCGCCCGCGTTGCCGCCGTTGCCGTGGCCATCGCCGCCTTCTCGACCATCGTCTCCGCCCAGGCTGCCTCGGCTGATTCCCAGCCCGATAGGACCAACGCATGGTCCTGGCGGGGCGAGGGGACGGGCATCTTCCGCGGCGCCGATCCGCCCATCCACTGGCAGCGCATCTCCGCCACGATGAAAGGCTTGACTGCCCAGGCCGACAAGCCAAGAGCCGGCGCCGCCAAGGGCGCGCAGCCGATGGACCTGGGCCACATACCTGAATGGGCTATCATCGGGCCGTTTGAGGCCAAGGACGACGCCGCCAAGCCGCTGGACAAGGAGTTCATTCCGGGCGAGGCCGATCTCCAGCCGGCCGTCGGCGACAAGGTGGGCGAGCTTGTCTGGAAGAAGGTTGCTTCCGAGGGCGAACTGCTCGACGCCACTCGCCACTTCACCGGCCTTACGGGCAAGGTTGTCTATGCCCACGCCTACGTTCACTCTCCCGCGGGCGCAACACTGAACATCCGCCTGCTCGCGCTGCGGTGCAAGATATGGCTCAACGGCAAGGTGATCTACACGCACGACGGCCGGACCGCGCACCACAACGACACCATCACGCTCAACGCGGGCTGGAACAGACTGCTGGTCAAGATGGCCGGCTCACCCGCGCAGGACGGCTGGGACTGGGTTATGGAGGGCGCGGCGGCCGTCCGCCTGGTCTTCTGGGGCGGAGGAACTTCCGAGAAGTACGACACTAGAGGCATCCTATGGTCTGTGCAAGTCCCGCAGGCGGGGATTCACTTCAGTTGCGCCCAGCCGCTCGCCGTCGGCGACCGCGTGTTCGTCAACTCCGATCCGGAGTTCCTGGTCTGCTACAACAAGAACGACGGCAAGCGGCTGTGGATCAGCTACAACGGGTTTTCTGAATTCGCCACGGCTCAGGAGCGAGCCGACCACGCCGACCTGTTCGGCCAGATCGATCCCAAGGCCAAGCGTCTGAAGGAGCTGGCTGCGGCCTATACAGGCGCGGCGGGCGAGAAGAAGGAGATGAACGCGCTGGTGGCCGACCTGGATAAGCTGATGGCCAAGGTCGATCCCAGGCGATACAACTCGGTCGCCCACCGTCAGGAGGCCGGCCGTGCAGGGCTGACATCCTGTTCCGACGGGAAGTTCATCTACACATGGTACGCCTGCGGCGCGGCCGTCTGCCACGACCTGGACGGCAACCGCAAGTGGATGACGCTCGAGAACGAAGGCTCGCGCAGCGGCGAGGGCGCCGGCGCCGACATGCACGGGATGAAGATCTCCCCGATGCTCGCGGGCGACGAGTTGATCATCAGCATGAGAAGCATGATGGGCCTCGACAAGGCCACGGGCAAGCTCAAGTGGAAGATCGCCTATCCGCTGCCCGGCAGGGACTGGTACGGCCTGCGCCTGAAGGAATTCGAGGCGGGTTCCACGGGCGAGGGCACGGATACCATCGCCTGGCCTACCCAAGGTATCTATAAGCCCGGGCTGGGCTTCGTGCCCTGGTGCCGGATGACCCGCGTTGGCGACACTCTCTACGACTCCTTTGACACGCTTACGGGCGACCCCCACAAGACCTCCAACACCATCGTCTACATATACACCGTGCCGGATGTGATCACCAACCAGACGCGGCTTACGCCCAAGCGGGTCACGGACCGCGGCGCGGGGGCTGACATGTCTCTCGCGGCCCCGGGCATCAACAAGTTCGTTGCCAACTCGCTGGTCCACGACGGCCTGATTTACACCATCACCACCAACGCCGTCCTCTACGTCATCGACGCCACCACGCTGAAGTCCGTCTACACCGCGCGGCTGGGCCTCAATACAATCACCCACGCCTACCCCTATCCACACGGCTCGGGCGTGTGCGCCAGCCCGACGCTGGCAGGCGACTACGTCTACCTCACCGGCAACGGCGGAAGCACCATCATCATCAAGGCAGGCCGGAAGTTTGAGGTCGTCGCCGCCAACCGCATCGAGTGCATTCTGCCCGGCCGGCACGAGGGAACGGGCATCAACCAAGCGCTCGAGGGATGGCGCCCAGAGTGTACCGTGAGCTGCCCTGTCTTTGAGGGTACGCGGATGTTCTACCGCGCGGAGGAGCACCTTTACTGTATCGGCAAGAGGTGACTCGGCGAGGCCCGCGGTCCATTCTACCTCGTCTGGCCCGTGGCTGGCGTCTGGGCGCCGAGGTCGAACATCCTGAAGTTGGCGTAGTTGGCCTCGCTGTCGTAGACGTTGCGGAAGCCGAATCGTCCGCCCTTGTACGGCGCGTCGGGGTCGGTCCAGTCCATGAAGGGCTTGTCGTTGACCACCAGCGTGATCCGCGGGCCGGCCTTGGTCAGCACCACGTGCGCGGGCTTGTCCTGCGGCAGCAGTGCGTCGATGTTGCTGGACTTGACCAGGTTGAGCCCCGGGTTCTTGCGGAGGTTGCAGTTGGCCTGCTCGTTGCGCCGGTACGACGCGTGGTAGCAGCGGATGCGGGACTGGTGATGCGCCTTGCGGTTGGCGGCGCTGGTGTACTTGTCCCAGTCGTAGTAGGGCTTCCACGACTTCCAACTCATGTAGCCCTCGAAGAGGTCCTTGCCGAGAATGTCCTCGCCCTTGACGCCCTGGACGCAGAAGAAGACCAGGAAGAACCCGCTCCTGGACAGGGGGGTGACGTCGAACTCGACGCGGAAGTCATCCGGCAGCTCGCGGCGGCACCAGACGTACTGGCCGACGTTGCGGTCGTCCTGGACGGTCTTGACGTACAGCTTGCCGTCCTTGACCTCGACGGTGTGCGGGCCTTCGGCGACCCAGTTGGCCATATCCTTGAAGTTGTCCTCGAACACGAGCTTCTCCTTGGCCGGGCGCGAGGCCTGCGTGGTTGGCGATGTGGCGGGCGCGGGGCCGGAGGTGATCGCGCCGGCAATCGCGGCAGTCAGGGCCGCCGCCATCAGTAAGGCTGTGAGCTTGGTCATGTCGTCATTCTCCTGACAATGTCTCGTCAGAACTGCTGGAGGAACGCCCAGACGGCCGCGCCGAACCCGCCCCGCGCCTTGGCGACAAGCTTCACCGTCTGGCGGAACGCGCGAAGGGCGCACTTGTCCTTGCGGTAGGCCTGGTATGTCCTTGCGGCCGAAAGGATCTTAGCCTTGGCGATGCTGAAATCGGCGGCAGTCTTGGCGGGGGTCGTCCTGGCCATGACGACGGCCGCCTCCGACAGCAGGTAGAGGAACTTGTAGTACATCGTCAGCGAGTCGAACTGGGCCTTCCTGAGATGCTCCGTCGCGGTCTGGTGGCGGGCCGCAAGCGCGGCGTCCAGCGCGAGCCAGACGTGGTGCAGCGGCGTGGAGAGGTCTTCCGGGAGCCCTATCGCCATCTGGTTGACCTGCGCGCCCTCGGCCTCGCGGCCGGTGTACCTCATCGCCAGGCACACGCTGAGCATCACCCACGGCTGCGGGTTCTGGCGAGTTTTCCAGTTGCCGTACCAGTCCAGGGCCTCGCGGTTGAGGTCCGCGTTGACCAGCGCCCGGACGGTGGTGTTCCAGGCGTGCTCGTCGGCGCGGCAGATCTCGCGGTACCGCTTGAGGTACTTCCGCAGCGGGCCGGCCATCCGCCGCTCGCCAAGCTCGCCGATGAACGCGGCGACGGCCTCCGGCCCCTTCTCGGCGTCGGGCGCCAGGCGGTCCACGACGCCGGCAATCTGGGCCAGCGGCGCGGCCGGCCCCATTGACCGCTCGATCCAGAGCGCCGGGACATACCGCCCCGACTCAGGCAGCAGCACGGTCTCGTCGAGCACCTGCTTGACCAGCCACGCCCCGCCGCTTTCGAGCAGCGCGTCGGAGGCCCTGCGAAGCCAGGTCGGTGTCTCGGTCCTGGTCAGGCACAGCTTGCGGAAGGCGGTCGTCCCGGCGGTCGTGTCGCGGTTGGCGATGGCCAGGCGCACTCGGTAGGCCTGGTGCTGGTCGGGCGGCAGGTGCTGCTCGATCCGCGACAGCGTTGCGGCCGCGTCGGCGGTCTCGTTGGCCTCCATCTGGATGTTGAACAGGTTGACGCCCGCGAACGTGTACGCCGGGTCCAGCGACAGCGCCCGCGACAGGGCGATCTTCGCGCCGGCCTTGTCGTCGCACAGCAGCCGCGCGTGGCCGACGTATCCAAGGGCCACCGCGTCGTTGGGCTCGTTGCGGAGGAGCTGGATGGCGGTCTGGAGGTAGTCCTGATAGGCCTTGGTCAGCTCGTACCAGTCGGCCAGGCGGCTCAGGCCCCAGGTGTAGGTCGGGTCTTCCTGGAGGACGGCCTTCATCTTCTCAATGGCCCCCGGCAGGTTGCCGCGGTCGGCCTCGATGCACGCCTCGCGTCCGCGGAGCGTCACGGGCACGTGGTCGCCGAAGCCGGCGGGCCGGCACGACGCGACGGCCTCGTCGTACCGCCCGGCCGATGAGAGCAGGCTGGCGCGGAACTCGTAGGCGTCCACGGAGTGCGGGCTAAGCGAGATCGCCTTGTCGATGGCCTTGAGGCGCTCGTCGATGCTGACGTTCCGCGCGTGCCGGGCCAGCGCCATCCACGACGCGGTCAGGCCGGGCTTGCGGGAGATAAGCTCGCGGGCCAGTCTGGTCGCCAGTTCCGGCTGGTCCGTCTTGTCGCCCCAGGAGACAAGCGTGTCCCAGGCCCAGTCGGACTCGGCGTCGCGGCGGATGGCCTGCTGCATCTCGGCGATGGCCTCCTCGCGATGGTCGAGCTTCCAGAGGACGGCCGCGAGGCACCCGTGCGCGGGGGCGTCCAGGGGCATTCGCGCGACGCCCCTGACGAGGATTTCGCGGGCCTTGTCCAGCTTGCCCCCGCGCTCGTAGGCGTCGGCAAGCTGCCGGACGGCCGGCGAGTACTCGGGGTTGATCTGCGTCGCGTGCTCCAGCGCGGCGATCTCGCCGCCTGCGTCCTGCTTGAGCCGGCAGACGCGGGCCAGGTCCAGCCACAGGACCGGCAGCAGCGGGAACCGCTCGACGGCCTGGCGGGCGACCTTGAGGGCCTCGTCGAGCCTGTTGTTGTCGGTAAGCTGGCGGATGACCGCCGCCCAGGCGTGCCACAGGTCCGGCCGGGCCTCGTGCGCCGCGCGGAGCGACTTCAGCAGTTCGTCGCGGTCCATGACGCGCCGGGCCATGTCGCGCCAGGCCAGCAGCCCGTCGCCGAAGATCACCTGGCGCACCAGTTCCTTGTGGACGTAGTCGAGGGCCTCCTTGCGCTCGTCGGCGGTGCGGCTCAGGCCGACCAGCTCCGAGATTGCCACGGCCGTGTCCACCGACAGGGCGATGGCCCGCCGATAGTCCTGCCGGGCCTGGTCCGTCTTGCCGGCCGTGATGAAGACCTTGCCGCGGACGCAGAAACTGTACGGGTTGGACGGCTCGGCGTTCAGTGCAGCCTCCGCGTGCGTCATCGCCTCCTCGTGGCGGCCCATGCGGGCGAGCGTCAGCGCCATCTCTCGCCTCGTCCAGGCGTTGACCGGGTCCACGGCGATGAGGTGCTCGATGATCTCGACGCTCCGCGCCGGATCCTCATCCCTGAGCCATTCGATCCACAACTGGTGGATGGGGAAGTTGTACGGGAACTGCGCCGCCCGCTTGCGGAGGAACTCCAGCGCGGCCGGCGGCCCCTGCGTCTCGGCCAGCAGGCGGGCGACGGCGCGGAGCGCGTCGATGGCCATCGGCTCGGCCTGGGCCACCTGCTGCCACAGGCCCAGCGACTTTGCCAGTTCGCCCTCCATGTCGGCGAGCATTGCGGCCGTGCGGAGCCAGTCGGTGCGCGGAGTCTTGTCCCTGGCCTGCTCAAGGAGTTCGGCGGCCCGCGGCGCCTTTGCAAGCTGGGCGAAGGTCTCGGCCGCGAACAGCATCAGCGGCCCGTCGTCCGGCCGGAGCTTGAGGGCCTCCTCCAGCACCTGCTGCGCCTGCGTCGTCTGGTCGAGCTGGAGGTAGGCCCACAGCAGCGTCCTGGCGGGCTGGCTGGACTTGGCCCCGAACCGCTTGAACCGCCGCGTGAGGAACTCGATGGCCTGCGGGACCTTCTTGAAGTGCCGCGAGGTGACGAAGTAGCTCCGGGCGAACGATTCGTTCTTGTCCTCGAGGCAGGTGGCGAACCGGTAGAGTTCGCACGCCTCGTCGAACCTGCGGTGCTGCCAGTAGATGTCGGCCAGCACGTAGTATGCGCCGGCCATCGAGGGCATCATCCCAAGCGCCTTGCGGAGCAGGCGGACCGCCTGGGCGTGGCTGCGGGCGTCCTCGGAAAGCTCCTGCGCATACCGCAGGTAGAACGCCGGATGGAACTGCGTGGGCGTGCCCGGGTGCGATGGATCTCGCTTGCCGTTGCCGCCCTCGCACATGGCCGCGAGCAGCTCCAGCCGCTGTGCGCGGGCCGACAGGTCGCCCAGCGAGAGCAGCTTGGCGTGCTGCCAGATGCGGTCGCCGGGGAAGAGCTCGAGGAGCTTGTTGATGGCCGCCAGGTTGGCGGCCTGGTCCGAGTCATAGGAGGCCATCGCCAGGTCGGCCTGGTACGTCAGGCGGTGCTCCGGCGCAGTCTCGCGCATCCGCTGGCGAATTGCGGCCGCGGCGGGGCGGTCGTGCTGAAGGAGGCCCTTCTGAAGCTCGTAGTGCAGGTCGTAGAGGGCCGAGTCCTTCAGGTCCAGGCCGTCCAGGCGGTGCGAGGCATCGCGCGGGACGATCGCCATGCCCCAGGGGCCGGTCGAACGCCAGTGATCCAGCATCTCGCGCGTCATGCTCTCGCCCAGCGAGCGGATATACGGGTCGCGGATCAGCAGCGTGCCGCGGAGTCCGTCGTAGCCGACCAGGGCCTGGAGGTGGGCGTTCAGCGGCTCGACCGTGGCGATGGCGAACGGCACGCCGCGATCCAGCAGGGCCCTGGTGCTCTCCTCGGTGATGGCGAACTCGCGCGCGGCAAAGCCGTTCTGCTCGGCCCACGAGCGGATGGAGTGGTAAGGGGTGCCGTCGTAGCAGATCTTCTCGGCGACCTCCAGGTGCTCGGCCGGCATGGACCAGAAGCGGCTCAGGGCGGTCAGCGTGGCCGGGGCGCAGGTGGAGTGGTGCTGGCGGACAAAGTCCACGTCGAGCAGGACGCGCTTGGCGCCCAGAGGCGGCGAGCTCAGGCGCTCGGCGATTGCGGCGAAGAACTTGCTCTTGGGCACGGCCCGCGCGAGCATGGCGGCCGTCGGGTAGTCGCCGCGGAAATAGGCGATCTCCGACCGCTGGGCGTTGAGCCAGGCGGCAAGGGCGCGGTCCATCATCGGCGAAAGCGCCTCCATGCGGTCGAGGGAGACGGTCGCCGCGTCGTAGAGCTTGAGCTCGATCTGGAGCGCGGCGAGCTGCGCCCAGACGGCGAAGCTCTCCAGGCGCGAGCCGCCCTCGGCCATCAGGGCCATCGCCTCGTCCTCGCGCCCGAGCAACTGGAGGATGTGCCCGGACGCCTGCACGGCGGGGCGATACCACGGGCGGAGCTTCATCGATTCCCTGGCGGCGGCGAGGGCCTCCTCGTACCGGTCCTCCTGCTCAAGGAGCCACGCCTGCTCGACGCGCACCCAGGGGTCGTCGCCGCCTAGCTTGAGTGCCTCCTGGATGAGCGTGTCGGCCGCGTCGAAGTCGCGGAACTGGCCCGCGACGTGCGCGCGGAGGGAAAGCCACTGTGAGGCCATTTCGTTGTCGGCCCCGGCCAGCGCGGGCTTGTCGCGCATGAACTCCCATGCCGCCAGCAGGCCGAGAGTCTCCATCAGGCCGCGGACATAGTAGTACGTCAGGCCGGGGTGGGTCCGGAACTTGCGCCAGGCGCGGATGTGGATGGCCGCCGCCAGCCGGCCCGCGCCGCAGTGCATCGCCACGCGCCCGGCCAGCAACTGGCCGTCCGGCCCGGACCACTGGCGCAAGGGACCGATGGACTGGCCGAGCTGATGCGCCTGGACGTACAGGCCCTGCTCGAACAGTTCGTTGATCCTCGCACGGTCGGCCTGGCTGAGTTCAATGCCGGTCATGTATTCTCAAGAACATGTCCCCGTGGCGCGGGGTTCCTTGAACAGTGGAAACTGAGTATTGATTATCGAATATTGCTTCTTCTTCCCGCAACGTTCAACCCTCAATATTCAATAGTCAATGTTCAATTCCCAAGCGGCTCCACCGAGAGCCTGGTTGACGGCCTTCAGTTGCGAGTGCCGCCGCCGGGCGTGGTGGGCTTGATGAGCCTCGTGCGGGCGATCTCCTTGTAGCCCTTGGCGGCAGGAGCGCGGAAGTTTCCGCGCAAGGCAGGGGATGGCCGTTTGTTACAATAGCGTCGGGTTTTCGAGATGACCTGGAGACGGGAACTCACGAGGCTGGCGCTGATCGCGGGCGTGTTCGCGGCGTGCTTCTTCATGCCCGTCGGCAGCCCGCGGTTCGACAGCGCGGTGGGGGAGGCGCTGCGGCTTGCCAGGGACTACGCCCGCGGAAACGTCCTGTACGGCCTCGTGCCGGCCATGCTGCTGGCGGGGGCGATATCGGTCTTCGTCAACAAGGCCTCGGTGATGACGCACCTCGGCCCCTCCGCGAGCAAGCCCAGGGCCTACGCCGTGGCGAGCGTGTCGGGGGCGGTGCTGTCGGCCTGCTCGTGCAGCGTGCTGCCGCTGTTCGCGGGGATATACCGCATGGGAGCGGGGATCGGGCCGGCCGTCGCGTTCCTGTACGCCGGGCCGGCGATCAACGTGCTGGCCGTTGTGCTGACCGCGCGGGCGCTGGGAGCGCCGATGGGGATGAGCCGGGCCGTCGGCGCGGTCGGTTTCAGCATCGTGATAGGGCTGCTGATGCACCTGATATTCCGGCGCCAGGAGCGGCAGCGGATCGCGGCCGTGCCGGCCATGCCGGATCAAGGCCCGTCGCGCCCGCTCTGGCAGACCGGCGGCGTGTTCGTGGCGATGGCGCTGGGCCTGGTCTTCCTGAACTGGACCGAGTCGGGCTACTCGGGCGTGCTGCGGTGCTGCCCCGACGGCAAGACCTATACGACGGTGCGGGGCACGGTGGTCTCGCGCACCGGCAACACGGTCACCGTTCGCGACGCGGCCGGCAACCAGACGACCGCCTCGGCGGACCTGCTGGAGGACTTCCGCCCGCTTTCGCCGACCAACGAGGCCATATTCCGCGTGCGGTACATCCTTGCGGCGTTGGCGGCGGGTGTGACGGCCGTCATGCTGGCGGTCTGGTACCGCCGCGAGGAGATCAAGGAATGGGCGCTGGCAAGCTGGCAGTTCGCCGGGCAAATCCTGCCGCCGCTGCTGATAGGCGTGCTGGCGTCGGGTTTCCTGCTCGGCTCGCAGGGCGGCGAGGGGATCATCCCTTCGGGCTGGATATCGGCGGCGGTCGGCGGAAACTCGCCCCTGGCGAACCTGGCGGCGGCCGTGGCCGGGGCGCTGATGTACTCCGCGACGCTGACGGAGGTGCCGATAGTCCAGGGCCTCATCAACTCGGGCATGGGGCGCGGTCCGGCGCTGGCGATGCTGCTGGCGGGGCCGGCCGTCTCGCTTCCGAGCCTGATGGTCCTGGGGGCGCTGGTCGGCGTGAGGAAGACGCTCGTGTACGTGTCGCTCGTGGTGGCGACGGCCGCCGCGTGCGGAATCGTCTTCGGGATGTTCTACCCATGACCGGCATATTTCCTGTTCGATATTCTTGATTCTGTCTTGCCAACAGTCTCTTCGCGGCTAGACTATTAGACCATGTCTACTAGAAGAAGCCATCCAGTATCGGACCTTGACGACTGCCCTTGCGCCGGGCGGCACCTCGACAAGTTCATCCAGCCGGCCGTGCTGACGGTGCTGGCGGGCGAGCCGCTGCACGGCTACCGCATCGTCCAGTGCCTGGGCAGGATGCCGATGTTCCACGGCCGCAAGCCCGACGCCACCGGCGTCTACCGGTTCCTCAAGGCGATGGAGGACCGCGGCCTCGTGCGAAGCGCCTGGGACCTGTCCGACACCGGGCCGGCCAAGCGCCTGTTCGACCTTACGCGGGACGGGCGCAAGTGCCTGGCCCGGTGGATCGCCACGCTGGAGGAGTACCACCAGCAGGTGGGGCAGATGGTCAGGCTCCTGCGCGGCGCGACTGCCGGACATGGCCTGACGAAACTCAGCGCGAGCGGAAAGGCCAAGGGCTGCGGTTGCGGATCCAGGTAAGGCGATACCTCGCTAGCCGGCTTCTGGATGCCGGCTCGAAAAGGAGCGTTCGTAGGCGTGAAGGGCCTGTGGCGGCAATGTCTGGCGGAAATGGCCGGGACGTTCATCCTGGTCCTGTTCGGGACGGGCGCGGTCTATGCGGCCGCGATCTGCGGGGCGCATCAGGGCCTCTGGCAGGTGGCGGTGGTGTGGGGCGTCGGCGTGACGCTCGCGATCTACGGCACCGGGGCGATAAGCGGCGCGCACCTGAATCCGGCCGTCACGCTGGCCTTCGCGGCGTTCCGCAAGTTCCCGCCGTCGCGGATCGCGCCGTACGTCGCGGCGCAACTGGCGGGCGCGTTCCTGGCGGCCGCCCTGCTGTACGGCCTTTACGGAGGGGCGCTGGCGGACTTCATGGCCCGGCACGGCCTGACGCGCGGCGGACCGGGCTGCGAGCGGGCAGCGATGGTCTTTGGCGAGTACTTCCCCAACCCCGCCATGGTCGGCGGGGCGTTCACGTCCGTCGAGGATGTCTCGCTCGCCGGCGCGATGCTGGCAGAGGGCGTCGGGACGGCGCTGCTGGCGATGCTCATCTTCGCCGTGACCGACCGCCACAACCCCGCCCGCCCGGGCGGCGGCTTCGCGCCGGTGATGATCGGCCTGGCAGTGGCGATCATCATCTCGATCATCGCCCCGCTGACTCAGGCGGGATTGAACCCGGCCCGCGACTTCGGCCCACGGCTATTCTCATGGCTTATCGGCTGGGGCAACGCGGCCATCCCCGGGCCGCGCGGCGGGTTCTTCACCGTGTACATACTTGCGCCCATCCTGGGCGCTATCGTCGGCGCGGCGGGGTATGAACTGGTCCTGCATCCGGCCATGCGGCAGCAGTCCGACCCCGGGCGTACACTTGAGAAAGGACATTCCTGATGGCCCTTCGCATGATCTTCGTCGGCGGCTTTCTAGGCGCGGGCAAGACGACGCTCTTGGCCCAGGCGGCCGGGCGGCTCGTGCGGGCGGGCAAGAGGGTCGGGCTGGTCACCAACGACCAGGCGAAGGACCTGGTCGATACGGGCATCCTCACCGGCGGCGGCTTCGAGACGCAGGAGGTGGCCGGCGGGTGCTTCTGCTGCCGCATCAACGACCTGCTGGATGTGTCGAACAAGCTGCGGGACAAGATCAAGCCGGATGTCATCATCGGCGAGCCGGTGGGGAGCTGCACGGACCTCTCGGCGACGGTCATCAACCCGCTCAAGGCCCTGCACCCGGATGAGTACACCGTCGCGCCGTTCAGTGTGATGACGGACCCCGCTCGGTTGCGAGCGAGTCTCGCCGGTGAGGAAGAAGAGGGGAGGAAGGGAGGAGGGGAGGAGGGGAGGACGGCCCGCCCATCCTCCCGTCCTCCCCTCCTCCCGTCTTCCCCTCCTCCGGTCTCCGCCACATCCGGCCTTCCCGACAGCGTAGTGTACATTTTCCGTAAGCAACTGGAGGAGGCCGACGCCATCGTGCTCAACAAGGCCGACCTGCTGACGCCGGCGGAGATGGTGGAGCTTCGCGGCCTGATAGAGCGGCACTTCCCCTTCCGGCGGGTCTTCACGATGTCGGCGGCCGGGGGCGAAGGCGTGGACCCGTGGCTGGACTACGTGATGACCGACTCGCACTCCGGGACGCGGATCGTGCCGGTCGACTACAAGCTCTACGCCCAGGGCGAGGCCGAGCTTGGCTGGCTCAACGCGACGGCCGACCTCCGCGCGGACGGCCAGATCGACTGGAAGGCGTATTGCGTGTCGCTGCTGACTGTGCTCCAGGAGGAGTTCCGGCGGCAGGGGGCCGAGGTGGCCCACGCCAAGCTGCTGCTGACCGCGCCCGGATGCACGCTCATGGCCAACATCACCGACTCGCAGGGCGTGCCGGCCGTCCGCGGGGCGTGCACCGCCGCGGCCCGCGCCGCGCAGCTAGTCGTCAACGCCCGCGTGCGGATCGCGCCCGCCGACCTCCAAAGCACGCTGACCGGCTGCCTTCGCTGCGTCGGGGCCGGCGCGGTCCACGCCGCGATCAGGACCATCGAGAGCTTCCGCCCATCCCCGCCCACGCCCGTGTATCGCTACAAGGACGTTGTGAAGCCGTAATCGAGGCCCGAAGGTCCGGCAGTAACTTCATGCGCGGCGATTCCTCTACGCTGGCTCATTGCCGGCCTTCGGTGGCCTGAACACTGCCGCCCCTTCGGAGCTCGTCTGCCTGAGGGGCCTGGTTCCGGGGCCTGCGCTTCGCTCCGGCCCCGGCTATAGGACTACCGCCCCTTCGGGGCTCAATCAGCGGCCCTGAACTGCCAGCCCTCGGGTCCTGAACTGCCGGCCCTTCGGGCCTCGTCTTGCCGGCGCGCCTGGTACGGAGGCCGGCGATACCGACTGCTGATGGCGGATGCTGACCTGAACGGGGCGGATGCCGACCTGAACGAGGCGGATGCCGACCTGAGCGGGGCGGATGCCGACCTGAGCGGGGCGGATGCCAACCTGAACGTGGTGATCGACATGGCTGACCACAACATCTGGTTCAGGAACTTCGGCAAGACGAACACGACATGGTCGCAGGCGGGCTTCAACGGGGACAGTATCGTAGACATGACGGACTGCGATACTTGGTTCGATCACTATGGCGACTGGCAGGGAGAAGGTTACTCGGTAGGACTGCCTGAGCCATCGGCCCTTGCGGTAATATGCACGGGGGTTTTTTTCGCCATCCGCAGGCGGGGGCGGGTGCGGCGGTAGGCGCAGGAGCAGCGCAAACGAGAAGGGGCGGCCGGTCCTAGCCGCCCCTTCTTTTCGTCTGTGGAGGATTTGGCTACGGCGCTGTCTTTGGCGGAACGATGACAGTGTCCGTGTTGCCGCTGGCGGAGGATGTGTCTACCGGCAGAGCGGACGCGCTGCCTACGGCGCCGCTGGAGTTGACGTAGATGTCATCGCCGGCATAACCCGCCAGGGAGTTCGTCGTGTTCTGGTAGAAGCCGCAGCTCGTGTCGCGCCGGGCGTAGGACTCGCCATCCGCGCTGTGGTTGGACGGCGGGGCGCTCGTGGTGACCTTGCTCCAAGCCGCTGTTCCGCTTGTCGTCTTGGGAATCCTGTCCGCGAAGACGACCAGGCCGGACTGGCCGTTGGAGTCGCTGAGCTTCGCGGCATTGGCTGTCCCGCCGCTGGAGGCGGCGTCATAGGGCCAGTGCATGCCGTAGGAGAACTGCTTGTAGTCGGTCCACCCATACTTCAGGTTCGTGCCGAAGGTGACCTGCATCCAACTGCCGTCGCTTGGGCAGTGGAAGGAGCCCGTTCCGACCATGTTCTGGTAGACCAGGAGCCAGATGTTCTGCATGGCGTTGGTGCCCAGGCCGGTCCACTGCGCCGCGGTTGTCAGGTCCGTCTGCTGTGCGCCGAATGCGGCGACCGGATCGCCGTACTGGACCAGCAACGGCCAGGGCTGGGCGTCGCTTGTCAGCGCGGAGTACAAGGCGCAGGCCTTGATGACGGCCGACAGGTTGGTCGTGCAGACCGTTCGCCTGGCCATTTCCCGCGCCCTTCCGAGCGTGGGAACAAGGATTGAGACCAGCAATGCTATGATGGCAATCACCACCAACAACTCGATCAGCGTGAAACCGTGCCCTACTCGAAACTCTTTGGTTCGTCGCATGAGCGACCTCCTTCCCAAAAAGACGTTGATGCCCGCAGCACACGTGGGGAAGAGTTATCGATTAGGCCTTCCGAAGCGCGGGTGCGGCGGGCTGCCTGAGTGGACCGGCCGGACCATCCGGCCGGGGAACATGCTTGACTGCGGATTGCGGATTGCGGATTGCGGATTGACAGAGGCGCGGACAGCGCGGCCGATTCGTGATCGGCGCAGCGCGGGGCATTGGCTGTGCGGGCCGGGGTGCTGCGCGGGCTTAACTGTCCACAGAGAACGGCCAAGATGGACATCCTGAATCAGCGGCGCTTGAGCGCCTCGTGGCCTCAATCGCCTCGCAGGCCTTGAGCGCCTGGCCGGGAACCTATACGGCCCCGGCGCGGATTGCAAGAGCCTGCTGGAACAATTTCTCGCGGCCTGGTCTTTGTCGCCTTGTTTACGGTTGGCAGGGCCAGTGCGGCAGGACGAGGGCGGTTACGGCTTACACGGGAATATATTATCGCCTTTGCACAGTCCGAGCCGTATTTTATAATAGCCGGGGTTTCGCGGGCTGTCAACGAAATTACAGGATATTCTGATGACCGAACCTGAAGGCCTCAAACAGACGATAGACGCGTTGCGGGCAAGGCTGAACTCGTTCCGGGAGTCTCTTTGACCTGGCGGGCAAGCGCCAGCGCCTGGCCGCGCTGGAGAAGCAGATGGCGGCCGAGGGCTTCTGGTACAACGCCGAGGCGGCCAGGAAGGTCGTGACGGAACTCAAGTCGCTCAAAGGGGTCGTGGCCCCGTTCTCGGACCTGGCCAGGCGGATGGAGGATGTGTCTGTCCTCCACGAGCTGGCCACGGAGGAAGGCAGCGACGAGGCGCTGGGCGAGGCGGCCGTCGAGGTCAAGAAGCTCGCCGGCGACTTGGACCGCCTGGAGCTTCGGACGCTGCTGTCCGGCCCGCACGACGCGGGCGACTGTTATTTTTCCATCCACGCCGGTGCCGGCGGCACGGAGGCGTGCGACTGGGCCCAGATGCTCCTGCGGATGTACCTGCGGTACTTCGAGCGGACGGGATACTCCGTGGCGGAGGTGGACCGCGTGGAGGGCGAGGAGGCGGGCATCCGCTCGGTGACGCTGCACGTCAGCGGGCCTCTGGCCTACGGGTATCTTTCGTGCGAGCGCGGCGTGCATCGCCTGGTGCGGATAAGCCCGTTCAACGCGCAGGGCAAGCGGCAGACGAGCTTCGCGTCGGTGGATGTGCTGCCGGTGCTGGACGACATCGAGATCGACGTGGACTGGGCCAACGAGGTCCGCGAGGACACGTTCTGCGCATCGGGCGCGGGCGGGCAGCACGTGAACAAGACGGCCAGCGCGATCCGGCTGACGCACCTGGCGACGGGGATCGTGGTGCAGTGCCAGAACGAGCGGAGCCAGCACAAGAACCGCGCCGAGGCCCGCAGGATGCTGGCGGCCAAGCTCTACACGGCCGAGCAGGCCAAGCGCGACAAGGAGCTGGCGTCGCTGTACGGCAACAAGGGCGAGATCGCGTTCGGCTACCAGATCCGCTCGTACGTCCTGTACCCCTACCAGCTCGTGCGCGATGAGCGGACGGAGCTTAAGAGCTCCCAGACGGACAAGGTGCTGGACGGGGACATACAGGAGTTCATCGACGCGGCGCTGCGGCACAGGGCGGCGAAGAAACTGTAGATTGCAGATCGCAGATTGCAGATTGCCAGACGGGGACTGTCCCGCAGCTTGGGACTGTCCCCGGTTGTTTCATTACTCCCATGCTTCACACGATTCCCATAGGAGTCATGGGAGGCATGGGAGATATGAACGACGGGGGAAACTCCCTCACACTTCGTGCAACTTTTCCGCCCTTGCCGCGTCAAACGACCAGAGACATACTGGTCTGCGCGGCCCGGTGCGGCCGATATCGACAAACGGAAGGAACTCGCATGACGACTATCCGGCTGTTCAGCGTGATTCCCGTGCTGGTTGTGGCGCTGCTGGTGGTGAAGGTGACGGGGCAGGAACCGGCCGCGTCGCCCACGACCAAGGGCGACGAGAAGGCCCTGCGGGCGCGGGGCCAGAAGCTGATGAAGGACGGCAACTGGAAGGACGCCTACGGCGTGCTTTCGGCGCTGGCGCTCGATCCGGCCGACGCCCCAAAGCAGGTCAGCGACGACCTGAACGACGGCCTTAAGTGCCTCCGTCAACTTGGCCGGCTGGACGAGCTGGACGACTTCCGCGAGGGCGTCATCAAGGCGCATGCCGACAACTGGCGTTTGCTCCAGACGGCCGCGTGGAGCTATCGCAACGACGAGCACTCCGGCCACATCGTGGCGGGCAAGTTCTACCGCGGCTACCACCGCGGGGCGGCCAAGTACGTCAACTCGTTCGAGCGCGACCGCATCCGCTCGCTCCAGCTCATGCAGCAGGCGATGGACTCGGCCGCGAAGGACAACGCGAAGGCCGAGGTCGCCAACTTCTACATCCAGTTCGCGGACATGCTCCTTGGCGGGCGGAGCTACTACGAGGCCTGGCGGCTCCAGTACCTGACGGACCTGACGACGCTGCCGGACTACGAGGACGGGTACTACTACGGCTCATACGGGGCCAAGGGCGCGCCCGTCGATGAGAAGGGCAATCCGGTCTACCACTACACGCCCAAGAGCTGGAAGGACGCCAAGACCGACGGCGAGCGGTGGCGATGGTGCCTCCTTCAGGCGATGGAGGCGAGCCCCTCCGGCGTCGGCCCGGCCAAGTGGGCCCTGGCGGAGTTCTGCCTCAATCAGTTCGGCGTGCAGACGATGGCGGAATACGGCTGGTACTTCCGCCGCTCGGAGAGCGAGGACGACACCAAGAAGAACGAGTCGGGCACATACGAGCTCCACCTGCTGAAGGATGATGAGACGATCGCGAAGCTCGCCACCGGGATCAAGCGGTTCAAGCTGCCCGATGAGTTCAACTACATCAAGCTGTTCGAGGGCCTGGCCTCGGAGACGGCCGACTACAGGCGCGTCGACGCGATGGACCAGCTCGCGCACATCTACGAGAACCGCCGGCAGTATCCAACCGCGGCCGAGTGGTGGCGCAAGGCCATCAAACTCTCCAGCGGGGATCAGAAGAAGTACCGCGAGCAGGCCCTGAGCCAGATCGTCGATAACTGGGGGCAGTTCGAGTCGATGGGCACGCAGCCGGCGGGCAAGGGGCCTGAAGTCGACTTCCGCTTCCGCAACGGGACGAAGGTCAGCTTCGAGGCGTTCCGGATTGACGCCAAGCTGCTGCTTGATGATGTGAAGAAGTATCTCAAGAGCAACCCCAAGCAGCTCGACTGGGAGACGATCAACATCTCCAACATCGGCTACCGCCTGGTCGAGAAGAACCTGACCAAGTACCTGGGCGAGAGCGTCGCCAACTGGGACCTGGAGCTCAAGCCCCGGCCCAACCACTTCGACAAGCGGATCACGGTCGCCACTCCGCTCCAGAAGGCCGGCGCGTACCTGCTGGTGGCGAAGATGGCCGATGGGAATACGAGCCGCATCGTGCTGTGGGTGGCCGACACGGCCATCGTGAAGAAGCCCCTGGAGAAGGGGCCGTACTACTTCGTGGCCGATGCGGTCACTGGCGAGCCGATCGCCAAGGCGAACGTCGAGTTCTTCGGCTACTGGCAGGAGTGGAAACACGACGACAAGACCGGCGCATCGAGCTACATCGTTCACACCGACGACTTCGCCGAGTTCACCGACAAGGACGGGCAGATATTCATCAAGGGCGAAAGGCAGAAGGGCAGCTATTCGTGGGTCGCCATCGCGACGACGGAGGATGGCCGGCTGGCGTACCTGGGCTTCACGGGCGGCTGGTACAACCGCACGTACGACAGCGAGTACAACCAGCGCAAGACGTTCCTCATCACCGACCGGCCGGTGTACAGGCCGGGCCACGTGGTGAAGTACAAGTTCTGGATGAACCAGGCCAGGTACGACGCCGAGGACAAGAGCACCTACGCCGGGGAAAAGTACACCGTCCGGGTGATGAATCCCAAGAACGAGAAGGTCCAGCCGGACAGGGAGGTCACGCTCGATGAGTACGGCGGCGCCGACGGCGAGTTTGCGCTGGCCAAGGACGCCGCTCTGGGCCTGTACAACATCTCCGTTATTCGAGGGGATACCACCTACTACGGCGGCCTGAACTTCCGCGTCGAGGAGTACAAGAAGCCTGAGTTCGAGGTGAAGGTCGACGCCCCGACGGAGCCGGTGATGCTCGGCGAGAAGGTCGAGGCGAAGATCACGTCCAAGTACTACTTCGGCGCGCCGGTTACCGAGGCCAAGGTCAAGTACAAGGTCCTGCGGTCGAGCTACTCCAGCGGCTGGTACCCGGTGATGTACTGGGACTGGCTCTACGGGCCGGGCTACTGGTGGTTCGGGTGCGACTACCCCTGGTATCCGGGCTGGCGCGAGTGGGGCTGCAAGCGGCCGCTGCCCGACTGGTGGTGGAACTGGCACCCGCGCGAACGGCCGGAAGTGGTGTCCGAGGCCGAGGTCCCCGTCGGCAAGGACGGCGTGGTGAAGATCGAGATCGACACGGCCATCGCCAAGGAGATCTACGGCGACACGGACCACAAGTATGAGATCACGGCCGAGGTCACGGACGCCAGCAGGCGGACCATCGTCGGCACGGGCAACGTGCTGGTGGCCCGCAAGCCGTTCAAGGTCTACGCATGGACGCAGTGCGGGCATTACCGCGTGGGCCAGGCGATCGAGGCCGCGTTCGCCGCCCGCACGCTCGACGGCAAGCCGGTCAAGGGCAAGGGCGAACTGAAGCTCTTCAAGATCAGCTATGAGAAGGAGAAGGGCGATCGCCTCAAGCCGGTCGAGACCGAGGTGCAGAAGTGGGCCCTGGACACGAATGACGAAGGCAAGGCCAGCCAGAAGATCGACGCATCGGCGGCCGGCCAATTCCGCCTGAGCTACAAGCTCACGGACAGCAAGAAGCACACCATCGAGGGCGGCTACGTCTTCGTCATCCGAGGCGAGGGGTTCGACGGCAAGGACTTCCGCTTCAACGACATCGAACTCACCGCCGACAAGAAGGAATACAAGCCCGGCGAGAAGATCGAGCTGATGATAAACACCAACCAGCCCGACTCGACCGTGCTCCTGTTCCCGCGCGCGGCCAACGGCGTGTATCTCGCGCCCAAGGTCATGCGCCTCAAGGGCAAGAGCGTCGTGGAGACCGTCGAGGTCCTCAAGAAGGACATGCCCAATTTCTTCATCGAGGCGCTGACGGTGACGGCCGGCAAGGTGTTCACCGAGAGCCGGGAGATCGTCGTGCCGCCGGAGCAGCGGGTGCTGAACGTGGATGTCAAGCCCTCCAGCGACAAGTACAAGCCCGGCGAGAAGGGCAAGGTCACGGTGAAGCTGACCGACCCGACGGGCGAGCCGTACAAAGGCTCCATCGTGGTGAGCATCTACGACAAGGCGGTCGAGTACATCTCCGGCGGCTCGAACATCCCGGACATCAAGAAGTTCTTCTGGGATTGGCGGCGGCACCACTACCCGACAACCGAGAGCAGCCTGGACAAGACCGGCTGGAACATCACCAGGTCCAAGGAGATCGCCATGGCGTACCTGGGCGTGTTCGGGTACAGCGTGGCTGATGAAGTGAGCGAGGGGGAGGACCGGTCGGGCGGCCCCGGCGGCGAGGGCGGGGGCAAGGGGTATGGCCGCGGCGACAAGCAGGAGCAGGCGAAGCTCAAGGATGCAGCGCAGCCCGCAGCCCCGTCGGCCAAACCGCAGGGCGCCAATGAAGACAGGGCCGTGCTCGCAGGGCTCAGTGATGACCTGAAGAAGAACGCGGAAGAGGCCGGTCCCGGCGGCGAGGCAGGCGTCGAGCCGTCGGTACGCAGCAACTTCGCTGACACCGCTCTATGGGCGGGGCTTCTGTCGACTGATGAGAGAGGCCTGGCCACCGTCGATGTCACCATGCCCGAGAACCTGACGACGTGGAAGACCCGCGTCTGGGCGATGGGCCTGGGCGCAAAATGCGGCGAGGGCACGGCCGAGTCCGTCACGACCAAGAACCTGATCATCCGCCTCCAGGCGCCGCGGTTCTTCGTGCAGAAGGATGAGGTGGTCCTGTCCGCCAACGTCCACAACTACCTGAAGGACAAGAAGAAGGTCAAGGCGGTTCTGGAGCTTGAGGACAACGGCTGCTTCGACGGCACGGTGGTCGTCGGCGGCAAGAAGTACGCCTTCGGCAAGGGCAAAGAGACCAACAATGCCGCCACAGGGCCGGCCAAGGAGTACCTGGTCAGCGAGCAGTCCATCGAGGTCGAGCCAAACGGCGAGAAGCGCGTGGACTGGACGATCAAGGTCGCCGGGCCCGGCATGGCCCTTGTCCGCATGAAGGCCCTGACCAACGAGGAATCCGACGCCATGCAGATGAGCTTCCCTGTCTTCATCCACGGGATGCTCAAGACGGAGAGCTTCTCGGGCGTCATCCGGCCGGACAAGACCGAAGGCAGCATCACGATCAACGTCCCCAAGGAGCGGCTGCCTGAGCAGAGCCGGCTTGAGGTACGCTACTCGCCGACGCTGGCGATGGCGATGGTCGATGCGCTGCCGTACATGGAGGACTACCCCTACGGCTGCACGGAGCAGACGCTCAACCGGTTCCTGCCCACCGTTATCACGCAGAAGGTGCTGCTGGGCATGGGCCTGGACCTGAAGGACATCCAGAAGAAACGGACCAACCTCAACACCCAGGAGATCGGCGACGACAAGACCCGCGCCGAGGACTGGAAGTACCGCGGCGGGTACATGTCCCGCGCAACGGCCAAGGTCAAGGAGGCCGTCTTCGACGAGGACACGCTTCGCGAGATGGTCAAGGCCAACATCAACCGCCTGCTGAACATGCAGTGCTCCGACGGCGGGTGGGGCTGGTTCAGCGGTTGGGGCGAGCACTCCTGGCCGCACACGACGGCCGTCGTGGTCCACGGGCTACAGATCGCCAAGGCCAACGACGTGGCCCTGGTGCCGGGCATGCTCGAACGCGGCGTCGAGTGGCTCAAGAACTACCAGGCCGAGGAGGTCCGTCGACTCAAGCTGCCCAAGGATGATCCGCGCCACAAGGACAAGGCCGACAACATCGACGCCCTCGTCTACATGGTGCTGGTGGACCAGGACAAGGCCAATCTCGACAACAAGGAGATGCGCGACTTCCTGTACCGCGACCGCAACAACCTGGCGGTCTACGCCAAGGCGATGTTCGGCCTGGCGCTGCACCGCGTGGGCGAAACAGAGGAGCGCGACATGCTCATCACGAACGTTGAGCAGTTCCTGGTGCAGGATGATGAGAACCAGACGGCGTTCCTGAAGCTGCCCGAGAACAACTGGTGGTGGTGCTGGTACGGCAGCGAGATCGAGGCCGACTCGTACTACCTCAAGCTGATCTCGGCCAAGCTCGCCCAACTGGCCAAGCTGGACGACGCTGACAGGGACGAGAAGCGCACGGCCGAGATCAAGTCCCTCGGCGACAAGGCCTCGCGCCTGGTCAAGTACCTGCTGAACAACCGCAAGCACGCGACGTACTGGAACTCGACCCGCGACACGGCCGTCGCGATAGAGGCCATGGCCGACTTCCTGAAGGCCAGCGGCGAGGACAAGCCCAACATGACCGTGGAGCTCCTGGTTGACGGCAAGAGCATCAAGACGGTCGAGATAACCAAGGACAACCTGTTCTCCTTCGACAACAAGCTGGTCATCGCCGGCGCGGATGTGAAGGACGGCAAGCACACGGTGGAGTTCAGGAAGAAGGGCACCGGCCCCCTGTACTTCAACGCGTACCTGACCAACTTCACGCTTGAGGACCCGATCACGAAGGCCGGCCTGGAGATCAAGGTCAATCGCAAGTTCTACAAGCTGGTGGAGCTCGACGCGAAGGAGATGGCGGCCGGCTCGCGAGGCCAGGTCGTCGGCAAGAAGATCGAGAAGTACAAGCGCGTCGAGCTGGCCAGCGGCGACGTCCTCAAGTCGGGCGACCTGGTCGAGATCGAGATGGAGATCGACTCGAAGAACGATTACGAGTACGTCATGTTCGAGGACATGAAGGCGGCGGGCTTCGAGCCGGTCGAGGTCCGCAGCGGCTACAACGGCAACGACCTGGGCGCCTACATGGAGCTGCGCGATGAGCGCGTGAGCTTCTTCGTCCGCCAGCTCGCCCGCGGCAAGAGCAGCGTGGCCTACAGGATGCGGGCCGAGATACCCGGCAAGTTCTCGGCGCTTCCGACGAAGGCCTCGGCGATGTATGCGCCGGAACTCAAGGCCAACTCGGATGAGTTCAAGATCGGGATAACGGACTAGGCCATCGCGAATCGCGAAGTGCGAATCGCAAGTAAGACGACGACAGCTAAGATCGGATTCAAGTCAAACGCGGCGGTCCTTCGGGGGCGCCGTGTCTGTCGGTTGCTCGTCGAGGCTCAAAGGTTGGCAGTCAGGCCGATTCGCTGGACCTTTCGTGCGGCGGGCGTCACCTCAAACGCCGTGGGCTGCGCACATCGCGCCGTTTCCCTTGTTATCTCAGGCCAGATCGTGAGTATCTTGACCGCCTGTGTATGAAAATCGAGCTTGTGGAACCCCCTCCTGAAGAAGACGACGGTCAGTCCGCTGCCCGCCAATGCCTTGCGCTCAACTGGGTTCCGGGTATAGATGTTCAGGTCCGCCGTCAGAAGGACCGGCTTGGGCGTTTCCGATGAGAGGGCGGCCATGACTTGGACATCAGGCGTCTTCCGGGAATGCGTAGATCCCTTGTCCTAGACAGGTCTCAGTCATGGTTCTGTCCCAAGCATGTCCTGTAGCAACCGCATCGGCCTAATGTGCCGCATCGACCCAGGAAATCTTACGAGGCGAACAGTCCCTTGGCAAACGCAATGTCATCCGCTATGAGCCTGTTCACGGAAGACTCATCCGTGTACTCGGCCGTCAGGCAGATGATGCCGCTGAAGTTGCGCTTATTGAGCTCCTCGGCGACCTTGGGCCAGGGGGCAAGGCCCTGTCGGCCGGAGGTCCAGAGGATCTCATACTTGGCGATGGCCGCCTCCGGGCCGTTGGTGCGCCGCCAGACGGCGTTCTTGAGGTTCACCATGCACAGGTGCGACCAGAGGATGTCGATGGCCTGCTCGGGCACTTCGCCGTTGATGGCGTTGTGGGCGGCGTCCCAGACGGCCCCGACCTGAGCGGGCGCGAACTTCTCGCAGATTCGCAGCATCTGCGTCGAGTTGGCGACGTAGCCGTCGCAGTGGTTCTGTAGACCGATCCTCACGCCGTACTTGTCCAGCAGCGGCACGAGCGCCTTGTACCTGGCGATGATCTTCGCCTCCGCCTCCAGATACTTCTGCCCGCCGGTAAACTCGCACAGGCGGTTGATCTTCACGCCGCAGGCCTGGCAGGCAGCGAAGGTCGGCTCGTCGCACGGCCCTGAGATGGAGGCAATGGCCAGGCCGCAGTCGGCCAGCACCTTGGCGGCCGCTGGCAGGTCCTTTGCGACGCTTGCTGGCTGGACCTGAAAGCCCGGCCGGACGGGCAGCTCAACCGCGTCGAACCCCAGGCCGCGAAGGAAGCGGCCGAGCTTCTCCAGCGGCATGGTCTTCCAGAGCTTGGTGAATACGGACCAGACTATCCGGCTCACTGTGTTTCTCCTCTAGTGGGCGCATGTTATCTTCCCCGACGCACCGATTCCAGCGTTCGCCGATTGGCCTTGCATAAGCGCCGCTCCTCCGTATCCTTATTGCGAACCTGACGCGGCCGTGCGCTGACGGCATCGCCGGCACGGCCGCGACATTACTGGAAGAAGGAAGAGGAGCGATCGTGATCATTGGAGTGCCGCGAGAGATCAAGTCGGATGAGTATCGCGTGGGGCTGCTGCCCGTGGGGGCGGAGCTGCTGACGCGGGACGGGCATACGGTGCTGGTGCAGCAGGGGGCGGGGCTGGGCAGCGGCTATCCCGACGCCGCCTACAACGCGGCCGGCGCGAACATGACCGACAGCGAGACGGAGATATTCTCCCGCGCCGACTTGATCGTGAAAGTCAAGGAGCCGCAGCCCGGCGAGATCGCCATGCTCCGCAAGGGGCAGACGGTGTTCACGTACTTCCACTTCGCGGCCGCCCGCGAGTTGACGGCCGGCTGCCTGAAGGCGGGCATCACGGCCGTCGCGTACGAGACGCTGGTGGACAAGGCCGGGCGGCTGCCGCTCCTGACGCCGATGAGCGAAGTGGCAGGCAAGATGTCAATTCAGGAAGGCGCGAAGTACTTGGAACGCCCGATGATGGGCAGGGGCATACTGCTTGGCGGCGTGGCGGGCGTGGAGCCGGCCAACGTGCTGGTGCTGGGCGGCGGCGTGGTGGGCTCCAACGCGGCCCGCGTGGCGGCCGGCCTGGGGGCCAACGTGGTCATCATGGACGTCAGCCTCGACCGCCTGCGCTACCTTGACGAGGTCATGCCCGCCAACGTCACGACGATCTACTGCGACCCGCACGCGGTGGCCAAGTACGCGTTGCAGGCCGACCTCATCATCGGCGCGGTTCTCATCCCCGGCGGGCGAGCCCCCAACCTAGTGACGCGCGAGCTGGTGGGCAAGATGAAGGCCGGCGCGGTCATCGTCGATGTGTCCATCGACCAGGGCGGCTGCATCGACACGAGCCGGCCCACCACGCACCGCGACCCGACGTACATGGTCGACGGCGTGGTCCACTACTGCGTGGCCAACATGCCCGGCGCGGTCGGCCGGACCAGCAGCCAGGCGCTGTGCAACGCGACGCTGCCCTACGCCCGCGAGCTGGCGCGGCTGGGCGCGGAGGCGTTCGCGAAGGTGGACGCCGGCCACGCATCGGCCATCAACATGAAGGCGGGCAAGATCACGTTCGCCGGCGTGGCCGAGGCGTTCCCCGATCTGCCCAAGGCCTGATTCCCGACGCCTGCGCAAGGCAAGGAGCATCAATGCCGAAGTTCATTCCCCCTCTTGTTGCCATCGTCATGGCCGTTTCATCCGGCTGCGCCGGACCAACCGCCTCGCAGCCCATGGGCGAGCCGGTGCTGGAGGAGCCGACGCTCCGCAGCCTGGGCGTCTACTGGATCGTACGCGGCGACCAGAATGGCAACGCCCGCGTCGAGGTCAGCTACCGCCAGGCGGGCGCGGCGGATTGGCGGCGCGGGGCGGACCTGTTTCGCGTGGGCAAGGGACACACATGGCAGCAATTCCTGGCCGGCCCCGGCCAGAGGCTGCACGAGCCTGAGCTCAACCCGCCCGGGGACTGCTGGCTCCTGGCCGGCAGCATCCTGATGCTTCAGCCGGCGACCGAGTACGAGATCCGGCTGAAGCTCACGGACCCCGACGGCGGCGGAGCGGAGCGAGTCCTCAAGGCCAGGACCATCGGCGAGCCGGTCGCGCCCAAGCCGCTGCGGACGCTCCACGTCGTGCCATTGCCGGCGGGCCAGAAGCCGGGCGGGACGGGCACGGAGGCAGATCCGTTCAGGGGCCTCGCGGCCGCCGAGGAGGCGTGCAAGCCGGGCGACCTGATCCTCGTCCACAAGGGCGTCTACAACGAGGCGCTGCACATGGTTCAGAGCGGCGAGCGTGAGCACCCGATCATCTGGCAGGCGGCCGGCGACGGCGAGGCCGTCATCGACGGGCAGGACAAGCTGCGCCTGGGCGTTCAGGCGTGGCTGGTCCACGATGTCTGGTTCGAGGGGCTGACCATCCGCGGCGTCCACGTCGGCATCTCCGCCAACGACTCGCACCACATCGTCATCCGGCGCAACCACATCACCCCGAGCATGTACGGCATCTGCTTCAACGGCAACCAGACGGGGCAGGTGAGCAACTTCTTCGTGTCCGACAACGTCATCGAAGGCCCGTGCAAATGGCCGCGGACCAAGGGCATCGAGAACCCCGGCGGCATGTACCTGACGGGCCGCGGCCACGTGGTCTGCTACAACCGCGTCCACAACTTCGCCGACGGCATCGACTGCTACCGCTCGAAGGTCTGCGCGGCCATCGACATACACAATAACGACATCTCCGAGTGTACAGACGACGGCAGCGAGATGGACTTCACCGAGCGCAACTGCCGCAACTTCGAGAACCGCTACACCAACGTCTTCCAGGGCGTGTCGGAGCAGCCGATCTTCGGCGGGCCGACGTACATCTTCCGCAACACGCTCTACAACGTGGGGCTTGAGCCGTTCAAGCTCCACCACAACGGCACGCCGAAGTCCGAGGTCAACTGGGCGCCGTCGGGGGCGATCATCTTCCACAACACCATCGTCAAGAAGGGCATGCCGTCGGTCGTGTGGTCGTCGGCCCCAGTGTTCAACTGCGTCTCGCGGAACAACCTCTACGTCGGCACCGAGGCAAACTACGCCTGCGAGTTCACGTGCCAGATGGCCGATTGCGACTTTGACTACGACGGCTTCGCGGGCATGCTCGGCCGCCATCCCTCCTCGCCCGCAATCGACGCGGGCAGGCGCGGCGCGACCGCTCCGGCCGCCGGCCGCAAGACGCCATACGACAACTTCCTGAACTGGAACGGCGTCCAGTACAAGACCCTCGCCGATGTCAAGGCCCGCTCGCCGGCGGAGCGCCACGCGGTGGCGATGGACAGCGCATCGGTCTTCGCCTCGGGCCTGCTTCCGCCGGCGGATGACAAGACACAGTTCGAGAACACCGCGCAGGACCTCCGCCTGAAGCCCGGATCCGCCGCGATCGACGCGGGCGAGGTCCTGCCTGGCCTCAACGACGGCTTCGCGGGCAAGGCCCCGGACTTAGGCGGCATCGAACTCGGCAGCCAGCCGCCGCACTACGGACCGCGGCCCCTGAAGCAGTGACGTATTTCCCTCGCCGGCTAAGGAACTCCACGCCGCGGGCGTGTTCTACTTCTGTGCCTATCATTGATCCAACTGCTTTTCCCGCAAGAGGTGAGCGATGAGGAAACTCGGTCTCCTGGCGATCTGCGCGCTTGTCGGCGTCACGGCCACGGTATCGCCGGCCCAGCGCCGGCCGGCCGCTTCGTATCCCGCAAGTCTGCCGGCCAACCCCTGGCCGGTGACGCAGCCCAACGTCTCCCCTGGCGAGCCGGTGCTGGAGGCGCCGACGCTGCACTGCCTTGGCGTCTACTGGGTCATCGCGGGCGATCCGGAAAAGAAGGCCCGCGTCGAGGTCTCATACCGGCAGGCGGGGGCCGAGAAGTGGAAGGCAGGCATGCCGCTCTTTCGCGTGCAGCACGGGGCCACCTGGCAGTTGACGCACGACGCGGAGCTGATCCCGCCCGATGATGCGTGGCTTTTCGCGGGGAGCATCTTCGGCCTGACTCCAGACACCCAGTACGAGATCAGGCTCAAGCTTGTGAAGGCGGATGGCACGGCCGTCGAGAAGGAACTCAAGGGCCGCACCATCGGCGAGCCGAAGGAGCCCGAGAAGCCGCGGGTTCTTCACGTTGTCCCCGGCAAGGGTGGCGGCAGCGGCACGGAGAAGGATCCGTATCAGGGGCTGGACTACGCCCAGACGGACGCCCAGCCGGGCGACATATTCCTGGTCCACAAGGGCGTGTACGAGGGCACGTTCCACGCGGTCCGCTCCGGCAGGCCCGGCAGGCCCGTCATCTGGCGCGGGGCGGGCGACGGCGAGGCGGTCATCGACGGCGGCGGCAAGGCCAAGACCGGCATTGAGACCACGCACGTGTCGGATGTGTGGTTCGAGAAGCTCACCATCAAGGGCTTCCACATGGGCGTGCTGATGCTGGACTCCTCCGACATCGTCATACGGCGGTGCGACATCAGGCAAGTCCAGTGCGGCATCTACAACTACTACCGCGGCGACAAGGAGCCCAGCCGCGGCTACTTCATCGCCGACAACACGCTGGAGGGCTCGCTCCTCTGGGGCAGGGACAACCGTGGCGCGGCCACCGAAGAGTGGCGCGGCATGCAGCTCACCGGCATCGGGCACGTCATCTGCTACAACCGCATCAGACAGTTCAAGGACGGCGTCGACACGTTCCCGTCGCGGTACTGCTGCGCGATCGACATACACAACAACGAGATCAGCGAGTGCATGGACGACGGGGTCGAGATGGACTTCTCCGAGCGGAACAACCGCTGCTTCAACAACCGCCTGGTCAACGTCCACCAGGGCATAAGCGAACAGCCGGTCTTCGGCGGGCCGGTGTACGTGTTCCGCAACGCGCTGTACAACGTCCTGGTCGAGCCGTTCAAGCTGCACCACAACGGCGGGCCGGGATACAAGATCGACTGGGCCCCCTCGGGCGCGCTTATCATGCACAACACCATCGTCAAGAAGGATGATCCGTGCATCCTCTACACGGGCTCGCCGGTCTACAACTGCGTCTACCGCAATAACCTGTTCATCGGCGGGGGCAAGCGCGCGTTCGACTTCGACGCTGCGATGATCGACTGCGACTTCGACTACGACGGCTTCGGCGGCGGCCCGTGGGACATCTTCATGAAGTGGAACCGGGTCCGCTACGCGACATTCGACGAAGCGAAGGCCAAGAGCCCGGTCGAAAGGCACATGACGCTGGTCGATGCGGCAACCGCGTTCGCCAACGGGGCCGAACGCCCGACCGACGTCAACAAGCAGTTCGACCCGGCCACGATCGACCTGCGGCTCAAGGAAGGCTCGGCGGCCGTCGACGCGGGCGAGGCGATCCCCGGCCTGGATGACGGCTTCAAGGGCAAGGCCCCGGACCTCGGGGCGTATGAACTTGGCGACGAGCTGCCACACTACGGACCACGGCCGGAGAAGCCGGCGGATAGCAAGCCCTGAGCCGACGGTCCTGCTCGCGTCCGACTTGTGGATGGCTGGACGGGATTACGGACTGAAGACATCCTTGGTGGTTGTCAACCAAGGTGGATACCATGCCGAGCATGGCCCGCGCGGCGGAAGGCATCAAATGTTCAGAGCGGCTGGGGGTGAGCCAGCGCGAGCAGTTTCAGCGCGCGCTGGACCGGTGGGACCTGGGCCAGTTCACGGGCGCCGAGCCGGTGCAGGAGGGTCTGTTCGGACAGAACGTATTTGTGACCAGCTCGCGGGGCCGGTTCGTGCTGCGGGGATGCCCGCACGCTGACTGGCAGTTTCCCAAGGAACGCTGGTTCGCACGGCGATTGCACGAACTGGGCGCGGTGCCGGCGCCCTGGCCGTACCTGTTGGACGATGACCGTGCGATCTTCGGGTGGCCATACGTCCTCATGCCGCGGCTCGAAGGCGAGCCGGCGGCGACGGCCGGGCAGTCGCAGGCCGACAAGCTGGCGATCGCGCGAGCGACGGGGCAGACTCTCGGCCGGTTGCAGGAACTGACCTGGCCGTGCGCCGGCGACTACTCTCTGTCAAGCGATACGATTGTGCCGAGCCCCGGCGGTCTGGCGGCCAGGATCGCGGACGACATGGCCCGTTGTCTCGCCTGCTCGTGCGAGAAGGCGCCGGCAGTCACAGCGCCTGACGCCGCGTGGGCGCGAACGATACTGGAGGGTGTCTGGACAATGTACCCTCCCGGCTTCCAGGCCACCTTCACGCAGAACGACTACAAACTGGGGAACATGGTTGCCTCGCGTGACGGCAATGATTGGCGGATCAGCGGGCTCTTCGACCTGATGGAGTGCTACTTCGGCGACGGCGAGAGCGATCTCGCGCGGCAGGCGACATGCTTCCTGCACCAGCCGGGCGGCGCGGACCTGGTGCGCGAGTTCGGCCGTGGCTACCGCGACATCCGACCCTTGCGGGGCGGCTTCGAGGAGCGGATCCGCCTGCATATACTCCGCGACCGCCTCATCATGTGGGATTACGGCCACAGTCCGGGAGTCGGCTGGTTCCCCGCCGACCTGCGCCTTCGCGACGACGTGGAGAGCTTCTTTCCATGCGCGAAGCTGCTTCAGGAATAGGGGCAGGGCGATGGCGCACTATGGACCACGGCCGGAGAAGTGAGGACGGGAGGATGGGAAGAGGGGGAGAGGGGGGACAGCCAGGCAATTTCCCCGCGCGGGGAGCGTTTGGACGGGGGTATGATGTTCGCAGTAGTTCAGGAGTCTACGGCATGAGGATTCCCGCCTTGGGCAAGGCTGCGCTAGTAATGGTCGGCGCGGCTCTTTGTTTGTTAGTCGCGGCGGCGCCGGGCCGGGCACGGGCGGATGCGGGCGACAGGGCGGGCGCGGCAAGCCTGCCATCCGCGCCGCGAGCGATGGACGCCTCCCGGCCGGCGGGCGTGATCCTTGCGACGCGCCCGGCGGCGGCGAAGGCGGCCACCAGCACGCCATCGGCCGAGGCGGCTGCGTACCTGAGGCTCGTAACGGACCTGGCGGCCGATGACATGGAGGGCCGCGGGCCGGGCACGAAGGGCATCGACAAGGCCCGCGACTACATCGCGGAGCACTTCAAGGCGGCCGGTCTGGCCGGGGCGTTCAGGGGCTCGTACACGGAGCCGTTCGACGCGACCATCGGCGTGACCGCCAGGCAGCAGGCTCTGGCGATCCTCGACTCCAGGGGCAAGGTCATCAACGACTCCGCCGGGGGCGTGGCATTCAACACGATGGGCATATCGGCCAACGGCGCTTTCAGCGCGCCGGCCGTGTTCGTCGGCTACGCCATCACCGACATCGGTCGCAAGTACGACAGCTTCCACGACCTGCCCAAGGACGGCCTGAAGGGCAAGGTGGCCGTAGCGCTGCGCTACGAGCCGATGGAGGATGGGCAGTCCAAGTGGGAGAAGAGCCCCGGCGCGTGGAGCCAGTCGGCGGGCCTGGTCAACAAGGCCAACGCCGCCGCCCGGCGCGGGGCGGTCGCGCTCTTGATAGTGGACCCGCCGGGCAAGCGCGGCCCGCTGATGTCCACGCAATCGACCGGCTACGGCTTCAAGTGCCCCATCCCTATGCTGCACATCAGCGAGGAGTTCTTCGAGCAACTGCTGACGGCCGGGGGCCTGGACGCCGCCAAGGAGATCGACCTCATGTCCGCCTGCGCCGACCGGGGCGACAGCAGGTGCGTGGAGCTCAAGGCCATCACAGTTCGCGGCAAGGCGTCGGTCGAACCGGTTCGCGGCAAGCTGTACAACGTGGCGGCCGTGCTGCCGGGAGCGGGCGAGCTGGCCTCGCAGGTGATCGTCGTAGGCGGGCATTACGACCACATTGGAATATCGCCCGGTCAGCGCTTGTCCCCAGCCGGCGGTCCCGCGACCTGTGCCGCGGCTGTAGGAGGGGAGGAGAGGAAGACAGGAGGACAGGAGGAGGGGAGGACAAGCATGAAGTTCGCGGCTTCTTCCTCCAGTCCTCCCGTCCTGTCGTCTTCCCGTCTCTCCTCTTTCCACCCTGCCGTTCCTCCTTCCATCTACCACGGCGCGGACGACAACGCCTCCGGCACGGCCGGCGTGCTGACGATGGCCCAATGGATGGCGGACCTGGCGGCCGACCCATCCCGCGCGCCGGCCAACAGGCGAACCATCGTCTTCGTCACGTTCAGCGGCGAGGAGCGCGGCCTTCTGGGCTCGCAGTACCTCGTCGGCCACCTGGCGGACATGGGCATCAAGCGCGAGCAGGTCGTCGCGATGCTGAACTTCGACATGATCGGGCGCGTGCGGGGCTCCGCGGCGTTCATCTTCGGCGCCGACAGCGGCGACCAATGGCGGACGATACTGGCGGAGCTGACGCCGCTGTCGCCGCTAAAGATCACCACGGGCTCCAGCGGCGCTGGCCCCAGCGACCACGCCAGCTTCTACGCAGCCAGGGTGCCTGTGCTGCACTTCTTCAGCGGGGCCCAGGGCGACATGCACACGCCGCGCGACACGGCCGACAAGATCAACGCCGCCGGCGCGATCGACATGCTCCAGCTTGGCAAGGCGGTGCTTCTGCGGCTGTGGGAGGAGCCGAAGGCCATTGCGTACAAAGACTTGCATTGAGCATTGGTAATTGAATTTTGAATATTGGGTATTGCAGTCCCAGCCCAAGTGTGAACATGCCCGGCGGCAAAGGATCTCAATATTCAATACTCAATATACAGTGCGCAATGTTCAATGCACAGTTCGACGGCGCCGGATCGGGCGTCCGACATCGAAGACCGAGATCAAGTTCAGCATTTGCCGCGGCGACTCGTCGAGCAGCTCGATCCTGAAATCCCGCACGCCCATGCGAAGGAGCTTGCCGGCCGAGTCCATCGCCGAGCGCGGCTGCGCGTGGTAGACGGTGTTGCGCCCGGCCGGATCGACCGCGACCGGATGGTCAACGCGGTTGCGGTCGCGGAGGGCAAGGCTGTGTCGGCGGCAGGGCCGGCCGCAATGCTCGCAATTGGGCCAATCGTTTCCATCTGAAAGGTTCGCGGCAAAGAGGCAGTGTGCGGTGTGGAACATCGGGACGTGCTGGTGGAGAACGATCTCGAAGACGGCGGGGTAGGTCCTGTCGATCATGTCCTCCAGGCGGCGCTCGTCCAGTTCGAAGGCGGGGGTGAGGCGCGACAGGCCCCAGTCGATGAGCGTGGCGGCGGTGATTTCGTTGGCGACGTTGAGGGATGCATCGCCGACAAGCGTTACGCCGGGCACGTGCTCGCGGAGGTAGCTCAGAGAGGCGAGGTTGCGGACCAGGACAGCGCCACACGGCGAGCCTTCACCACACCGTTCCGCTATGCGGGCCAGAAGCGACTCATCGCGGGGGGTGATGATCCGCGGCGTGACGAGGCCGAGCTGGAGTGATTGGCGTGCGGCGAGTTCGGCGGCCCTGGCGTACTCGGTGTCATCCCTGAACTCGCAGAAGACAGTCGTCGGCCGTGAGGGACAATCGGCGATGGCGCGGAGTTGGTCGAGCGTGCGGACCAGGATGTGAAGGCGAAGCTGATCTCCGATTGGCGATTGGCGATTGACGACTGGTGGGTGTGCGAGGCTGCCGCCGAGGACTTCGGCGCGGATGCCGGCCAGCGCATCAGCACATGCGATGGCGTGGCGGGCGCGGGACTCGCGAAGCTCGATCAACTGCCGGACCGCCCGGCGGCGGAGGTCGTTCAGTACGCTCTTGGGGGCCATGACCGCGACGCTGGCGGCCGGACCGTCGGGGCCGGCAAGCGCGACGGCCTCCAGCCGGAAGGGAGTGCCGCCGAGCCTGCCAAGCTGATCGCGGAGGAGTCCCACCGTCAGCGGGTGTTTCGTCGCGGGCGCCAGCGGCTCGGCCGATTCTACCGCGACGGAATTCCCGCGGTCGTCGTGGAAGTCCATGCACAGCGGCCGGCCGGCGATGGCCAGCACAGTGACGGCCAGGGGCGCGGGATGCGCAACGATGTCGCGGGCGAAGCTCGACTCCAGCCGGCGGCGGATGGGCGGGTCATCCGTCTTCCACACGATGCTTCCCGCGGTCACGGCCGACAGGTCCAGATCATTGGAGAACGTAAGCTCCAGATTGTCCCCGCGCGAGGCCACTGAGAACACGCGCCCGCCGGGATCCTCCTTGTCCTCTTGGCCCGTCTGGAAGACCACTCCGTCGCCCGGGGCTACAGTAGTGGCACGGGCGTCTCGCCCGTGCGTCGCGAGGGCATCTTGCCCTCGTGCCGTTTCCGGTGGGGCCGGGGCAAGATGCCCCGGCGACGCATGGGCAGGATGCCCATGCCACGTTCCTGGTGCGTCCGACACGCACTCATCCGGCTTGACGACCACGCCTCGCGGCGAGATGGCGACCACCGTGCCGATGCGCACGCCCCGGCTGGCGGGCCAGAGGCCCTCGACGAGCCGCTGGTGGTCGACCCCCCTGAGGAAGCCGTGAGAGAAGCCGCGCGAAAAGCTCATCGCGAGATTCTCTTCCTGCTCTTCGGTGGCCACGTAGGCAGCGCCGCCGCTCCCATCGTCGGCGCGTACGGCCGCCGCGTCGATGGCGGCGCGGTAGACCTGTGCGGTCGCCGCCGCGTACGTCGCGCCCTTGAGCCGCCCCTCGATCTTCAGACCAGTCACGCCCGCATCAGCCAGCTCCGCGACGAGGTCATCGGCCCGCAGGTCGCGCGGGCTGAGCGGGAACTTCCGCCTGCCAGATTCCGCGCCGGAGACGAGCGCGCCGTCGACGACCAGCCTGTAAGGAAGGCGGCAGGCCTGGCCGCAAAGCCCGCGATTGCCGCTGCGCTTCCAGAACGTTTCGCTCGCCAGGCACTGCCCGCTGAACGAGATGCACATCGCGCCATGCACGAAGACCTCCAGCTCGACCGGGCAGGCGCGGGCGATTGCCGTGATGTCCTCGACGGCCAGTTCGCGGGCCAGTATCACGCGTCGGACTCCGAGGCCCTCGACCAGCCCGATGCCGCGCGGCTCGGTCAGCGTCATCTGCGTCGATGCGTGGATCGCAAGCGTCGGGCACATTCGATGGACCAGCCGCGCCAGGCCGATGTCCTGCACGATTACAGCATCCGCGCCGGCGTCGGCTACGGCCGCCACGTATCGCGACGCCTCCGGTAGCTCGTCGGCGAAGGTCAGCGTATTCAGCGCGACGTAGGCCCTGACGTTGCGGCCGTGGAGGTAGGCGACCGCGCGGGGAAGTTCGTCGAGCGCGAAGTTCGCGGCCCGCGCGCGGGCGTTGAACGCGGGCAGGCCGAAGTAGACGGCGTCGGCCCCGTTTGCTACGGCCGCCTTCATCGACTCGAAGTCCCCGGCGGGGCAGAGCAGTTCAAGTTTGCGCATGGAGGGCGTCAAGGAAACGATTATAACAGCGACAGAGGAACTCCCATGCGAAACGCGATCATGCTAGGATTGGCGGTCATGGCGACTATGAACATCAGCGGCTCGGAATCGACGACCACAAGCCCTGCCTCAGACGGCTGGGCCGGCGTAGCGGTGCGAGACGAGATCTCGCCGCGGTTTTTCACTGCCCAGCGGGACGGCAAGACGTGCCTCGGCATCGCCGGGGCGGGCAACGACGCGGCAAGCGGCTGCTGGAGGAATACGTTCCTGGACAAGGCCGTCAAGCCCGGCAAGTTCTATCGCTTCCAGGCGAGCTACCTGGCGAAGGATGTGGCGTTTGCCTCCCGCGGTGTGCTGGCGCGGCTGTTCTGGCTGGACGCGGCCGGCAAGCAGATCGAGCGCGGCGAATGGCCGGCGACGTCGCCAAAGGCCGGCGCCGACGGCTGGCGCGAGGTCGGCGGCGTCTACGAGGCGCCCGCGACGGCGGTGGCCGCTCAGGTCGAACTGCACCTCCGCTGGGAGCCGAAGGCCGAGGTGCTATGGCGCGGCGTCGAGCTGAAGGAGACGAATGCGCCCAAGCCGCGTAAGGTCCGCCTGGCCGCGCTCAACCGCCGCCCTAAGGACACCGGCTCTCCCGCGAAGAATCTGGAGATCTTCGCCAATGACATCGCCGAGGCGGCCAAGCTCAAGCCGGACATAATCTGCCTGGGCGAGGGCATCACCATCGTCGGCACCGGCCAGACGTTCACGGACGTGGCCGAGACCATCCCCGGCCCGACCACCAAGGCCCTTGGCGACTTGGCGGCGCGGCACAAGCTCTACATCGCGGCCGGCATCTACGAGCGCGAGGGCAAGGCCATCTACAACACGTGCGTGCTGCTCGGGCGCGACGGCAAACTCGTCGGCAAGTACCGCAAGGCGTGCCTGCCGGAGGAGGAGATCGCCGGCGGCCTTACGGCCGGCAGGGGGTTCCCGGTCTTCGAGACCGAATTCGGCCGGGTCGGGCTGATGATCTGCTGGGACCTGAGCTACCCGGAGGTGGCGGCTCAGTTGGCCTCGGCGGGCGCGGAGGTCATCCTCATGCCGATCTGGGGCGGCAGCGAGCCGCTGGCCCGCGCCCGCGCGATAGAGAACCAGGTCTACCTCGTCGCGGCGGGCTACGACTTCCAGACGGCCATCTACGACCGCACGGGCAAGCCGCTTTCCGTCGCCGAGCGGGACGGCCAGACGATCACCGCGGACGTCGACCTTGCCGCCCGGACGATCTGGCCGTGGATCGGCGACTGGCGATCGCGAATCCCCCGCGAGGCGCCGTTCTTAGCGATACCTTAGCCGCGCGCCGGCATGACCGGCCTGGGGCGTATGGCGACAGTGACGCCCAAACCGGGGGAGACTCCTTGACTTGCGCGTAAGTCATGGTAGATTAGCTAGCTAAGGCGGAGTCTGCGTCAGTCATTTCGTTGCGCAGGCGCCGCCGGCCATACTCGTCGGTAACAGGCATCTGTCAGGCGCCAAGCCTGGCTCAGTGCGCATGTCTTGTCAAAAAAGGAGATGGAGATGGCGACTCGCATTCTTGTTCTGGCTTCTGTGTCGGTGTTTGTCTGCGCGCAGGCGTCCGGGGCCGGCATCTGGACGGCCGGCAGCACGCTGGGCACCACCGACTGGAATGACGGGGGCAACTGGGACGACGGGCTTGTCCCGTCCGCCGGCTCGGACGTGGAATTCGCCCAGGCGGGCTCCACGGCCAACCTCAACGTGGCCGCCACCGTGGGCACGTTGACGTTCAACGCCGCCAACGACTTCACCCTCGCCACCACACTCAACAGGACGCTGACGCTCAACGGCAATGTCATCGTCAACCCGCTGACGAGCCACAACTACCAGATCGACCCCGTTCTGGCGTTCACTGCCGCCAGCGCGACGCTCGACGTGGGCGATGGTTCGCTGCTCAACCTGACCGCGAGGTTCAACCAGCAATCCCTGGACGTCGTCAAGACGGGCTCCGGCCTCTTGCGGTTCTCAACCGTCAATACCGCGCAGCAGCAGTTCATGCACTCGCTGGACATACAGCAAGGCGCGGTCGACATCGCCGGCGGCGGCAACTTCCTCGTGCGCGGCCCGATGTCGCTGGCGGCCGGGACGACCCTCACCTCCATTAAGCAGGTCAGCCTGGGGGTCGATATGGCCGGCGGCGACAGCCTGTTCCTGGGCCCGGTCACGCTGTCCTACGTGAACCTCCAGATGTCCGGCGGCACGCTGACCATCAGGGACGGCGGCCAACTGTCTTGCGCCGCGCTCAACGCGGCCGGCGCGGCGGACGGCACAATCATCCTGGATGAGACCGGAGTCATGCTTCCCGGCGCCAATCGGCTCGCGGCAACGCTCGGTTACTACAGGTTCGGCAACCTGACCGTGCTGGGCAACTCAGGGACCGTGTCGGGAGAATCCTTCGCCGGCGCGTTGGACAAGACCGGCTACCGCAACGCCGCCTTCACGATCAGGCACGGCTCCACCACCGCCGCGGCCAATACCTACGTCGCGTTCAGCGGAGCGATCTATTCCGCCGGCCAGCAGAACAGCAGCATGATCACCGCATATGCCCAAGACAGCGCCGGCAACTACGAGGAACTGGGCACGCCCGCGGACCTGGCCAACTACGCCGCCAGCGCCAAGAGCTACTTCTTCAGCGGATCCGGCGACGCCTCATTTGTTGGCAGTGGGACGATCGCAGGCGCGAAGGTACTTGAGTGCGGAAGGGCCGGCGCTTACGTCGCCGCGGATGGCACCATGGTGGGCAGCGAATTCCTGACGCTCGTTGGCACGACCGTGTACCGCTACGACGGCACCGCCAGGAAGGATGACATCAATGTCGTCCTGCCGGATGCCAGGCAAGTGGCCGTGTCGAACTTCGAGTTGACCACGGCGCAGTCCCTGATATCCAGCCGGACGGTGAACTCCCTCAAGCTCACAAACAACATGGGCCTTGACCTTGGCGGGAACGTCCTGTGCATCGGCGGGTACAATAACACCAGTGGCACGAGCTATGCGACGCCGAATATGGGCGGGGGCATCATCATCACGGGCACGTCAAACGCCGGAGGCGGGATCTCCAACGGCATCCTGGCTACCAAAGTCAACGCCGGCAACGGCAACTGCATCTTCCTGACCAATGACGTGGACTTCGAGTTGAGGTCCACGGCAACCGTCATCGCCAAGGGTATCGCCAAGAGCGGCACGGCCAAACTCACGCTGTCCGGGCCGCTGCTCTTCCAGTCCTCCACGAACACCACGAGCATGAACTTCATCTCCTGGTTCGACGGCAGCATTGAGTATAAGAGCCCCACAAGCGGCGTGAACGTCAACGGCGTCGCGACAGGCCCTGGCCAGTTCATCCTGGACAACAGCCAGGCCACGGTTACCTTCAACGCCCTGAGGAACTGGACGACCGGAGGCGTCCTGGTCAAGGCGGGCACGCTTCAGTTGAACGGCACCAACTGGGACGTCACGGCCACCGGCAACGTCAACAACCTGGGCGCCGGCGTCACAGAGGTCTTTGGCGGGGCCGTCCTCTACGGCATAAACGCCAATATCGTCAGCGAGGTCCAGCTCGACGACGGCGCTACACTACGCGGCTATGGTGATTACCGCGGGCGGAGCCTTCGCAGCGGCTCGGTGATCAATGTGCCCACGGGCCAGGCGACTCTTATGTACCGCGTCGAGGACTGGGCAAACTACAACGCCAACCCGACCAGCACACAGTACGTCTACGGCCTGAAGGGAGCGGGCACGCTGATGCGGACGGGCCTGGACTGCTTCTCGGTCACGGAGTTCACCAGCGAATCAGGCGCGGCCGCAAGCACGTTCAGCGGCAACATCCTCATCCAGGACGGCGAGGTCAGGATCAGGGACGGCAGCCACGTCCCGGCGAGCCTGGGCACGATCTACATGAATCCGGGGACGCAGATCGCGATCACGGCCGACACGACCGTCGTCGGCCACACGTACCAGGGGTTCGGCCGGTTCATCGCGGACAACGACGACTTGAGCTGGCAACTGGCCGGCACGACCAACAGCGGCGCTCCCCTTGCGAACCCCAGGACGTTGACCATCGACGGAGGCAGCCTCAAGCCCGGCAATGATACTACCTGCGCGCAGATGAGCGTGGTGGGCAACCTCAACTTAGCCGGCACTAATGGCTACGCCACGCTCTACGTCCGCGTGAAGAACGGCCAGGGCGTCGCGGGCAGCAGCTTCGACCAGCTTGCGCTCAGCGGCACCACGGGCGCAGGCGTCCTGGGCGGCCTGGCCAACGGCGACCTCAACGTGACCATCACAGCCAAGAAGAACTACCTGGGGGCCGTGATAACGATCATCACGACTCAGAACGACCTGACGGGCCAATACGGCCATGACGTGACTTTCAACAACACTGGTTTTGCCGATATCGCCGTCGGCGGCACTATGGGCGCCGGCTGGGTAACGCTGTCCAACATCTCCTATCCCGGCGACGCCAACCGAGACGGCATCACCGACATGAGCGACTACATCATCTGGTTCAACAACTTCGGCCAGACGAG